>WTGN01000029.1 GCA_011523545.1 Chloroflexota bacterium
CCCCCTCCCCAGCGAGCTAGGGAGGGGGAGCTAGAAGCTGCTCGACGCAACGTATTCTGCGTGGGCGGTGGCATTGCCGCGCGTGTGTTTACAACTTCTCTCATGGGCGACCATACCTAATGGCCTTTGCAATTCGTCGACCAAGGCTCACAAAGCAGCAGCGGCGCGCTTTGATCATCGGCTTGCTGTTCATATCGCCGGCGATCATTGGTTTTTTCGTCTTCAACATCGGTCCCATCGTTCAGTCGCTGCAGTACAGCTTCACGCGCTACAACATCCTGCAGCCGCCGCGCTGGGTCGGCTTGAACAATTACAAATTCCTCATCGAGAGCGACCGCGTCTTCCGCATCGGCATTAGCAATACGCTTTACATGGTGCTGATCGGCCTGCCGATTCACCTCGTGTTCAACATGCTGATGGCGCTGCTGCTCAATACAAAGATCAGAGGGCTGTCGCTTTATCGCAGCATCTTCTACATCCCGTCAATCACGCCGGTGGTCGCGTCAACCATCGTCTGGCTCTGGATCTTCAATGGTCAATTCGGCATCTTGAACGAATTCTTGAAGTTCCTGGGCCTGCCCGCGGTCGGCTGGCTGAGCGACCCCAAATGGGTCAAACCATCGCTGATATTCATGGGCGCCTGGTTCGGCGGCAACACGATCTTGATTTATCTGGCGAGCTTGCAGGATGTGCCTTACGATCTGCTGGAATCGGCCGAGCTGGATGGCGCGAACGCGCTGCAGAAGACTTTCAGAATCACACTACCCATGATCAGCCCGGTCATCTTCTATACCATCATCGTCAACGTGATCGGCTATTTCCAATACTTCACCGAAGCCTGGGTGATGACGGCGAACCGCGACGGCTCGGCCGGCGGCGTCGCCAACTCGGCGATGTTTTATTCGATGTATCTTTATCAAACCGCCTTCCAGCAATTCAAGATGGGTTACGCAAGCGCCCAAGCCTGGATACTGTTCATGATCGTTTTGATCGCCACCGTCATCTTGTTCAAGACGGCGGGCTGGGTCTATTACCATGCGGAAGATTGATTGATGACGGCGAGCATCCACTGGCGGGAAAACCGCATCGTACAGGACCGCATCAAGCGGACGATCGCTTATACCATCGTGATCATCATGGCGGTCGCCTATATCTTTCCGCTCTACTGGCTCATCGTCACCGCGTTGAAGACCGATGTGGAAATCTTCCAGCAACCGCCGCCGATCTTCCCGCCCAACCCGCAATGGCAGAACTTCGGCGAGTCCACCACCTACATCCCCTTCTGGCGTTATATGTGGAATACGATCGTCATCTCCGGCTTGACGGTGCTGGGCACGGTCCTGTCTTGCACCTTCATCGCATACGGTTTCGCGCGGATTCGCTGGCCCGGCCGCAACATCATCTTTCTCATTTATCTGAGCACGATCATGCTGCCATCGCAGGTAACGCTGATCCCGCTCTACCTGATCTTTCGCGATCTGGGTTGGGTGGGCACCTTCTTGCCGCTGGTCGTGCCGCATTTCTTCGGCAACGCCTTGTACGTATTCCTGCTGCGGCAATTCTTGCTCACCATCCCGCTGGAATTGAGCGACGCCGCCAAGATCGACGGCGCCAGCGAAATCGGCATATTGTGGCATATCATGATTCCGCTGATGCGCCCGGCGCTGGCGGTGGTGGCGCTCTTCACCTTCGTGCAGACTTATCGCGATTTCCTGGGCCCGCTGATCTATTTGCAGAATCAGCAGGATTGGACGATTTCGCTGGGCTTGAAGCTGTTCCAGAATATGTACGGCGCACAGTGGCAGCTGATGATGGCCGCGTCGACTTTGGCGATGCTGCCGACGCTTGTGCTCTTCTTCTTCACACAGAAGACTTTCGTGCGTGGCATCGCGCTGACCGGGCTGAAGGGCTGAGGACTGTCAACCCCACCCCCCGGCCCCCTCCCGCCATCTCTATGGCGGGCATCCGAAGAATCAGCGCGCGTAGACACAACGCTTCGGGAGAGGGTGACGCCAACACGGAGTTGTTGCACGAGTCCAGTTTGAATATATGAACTGGCAATGCTTAAGGAATGGTCAATGAGCAAAGCGAGAGTTGCGGTGATCGGCGCGGGCGGCATCGCCGGGGCGCACCTGCGCGCTTATGCCGGGCAATCCGGGCGCTGCGAGATTGTCGGCATCGCCGATGTTGATGAGAGCGCCGCAGATGCGCGCGCCAACGAGTTCGGTGGACGCGCTTTCACAGACGGCGTCACAATGATTGAAGCGCTGCGGCCCGACGCCATCAGCCTCTGCACACCGCCGAAATTCCGGATTCCCTTTGTTGAAGCGGCGGCAAAACACAGTATTGCCGTGCTCTGCGAAAAGCCGCCGGCGCGCACGCTCGCTGAGACGCAAGCCATCGTCGACGCGATGCGTGGGCTTCTGCTGCAATTTGCCTTCTGCCATCGCTTCCACGCGCCCTTGCTAGCGGCGCAAGACCTCATTCGAAGCGGCAAGCTGGGCGCGCTCGTTCAAATCGAAAACCGCTTCGCCTTTCGCTTCGCGCGGGCGGGCAAGTCCTGGTTCACCGACGCCGATGTGGCCGGCGGCGGCATCTTGATCGACACGCTCGTGCATTGCATCGATATCTTCCGCGCCTTGACCGGCGACGAGATTGAAACGGCGCGCGCCTCTGTGTCATCCACGCTGCCGATCGAGGTGGAAGACAGCGCCTCGCTTCTTGTGCGGAGCCGCGGCGGCGTTCTGGGCACATTGAATTGCAGCTGGGTAACGCCTGTTGCCGACGCCTTCCTGCGGATTCATGGCACGGAAGGCCAGGCCCTCATCGACTACAACGCCGAAACGGGGCTGCAATACAAGCTGGCGGATGAGGAAAATTGGACGGCGCAAAGTTTTGACGAGCCCGACCGCTTCGCGCGGCAGGCGGCGCACTTCCTTGATTGCATCGCGGGCAAGCGCAGTCCGCTGGTCAGCGGCGAAGATGGCCTGGCGGTGATGCGCGTGATTGAAATGGCTTACGAATCAGCAGGAGTGAAGCGGTGAAACTGAGCTTGAGCATGTACAGCTGTGTGCGAGCGGTCCAGGCCGGCCAGCTCGATTTGATGGGATTCGTCGATTATGCCGCGGCGCAAGGCGTCGCCGGCGTGGAGCTGCTCGATATCTTTTGGACCGACGCCGAGCGTGAGATTCCCCAGGTGAAGGAGCGGATCGCCGCGGCCGGGATGGAGGTGGCTGTGTTTTCGATCAGCAATAACTTCATCCAGCCCGCGGAGAGCGACCGCGCCAGGGAGCTGGCGGATTTGAAGCGCGGCGTCGATATCGCGCTGGAGTTGGGAACCAGCATTCTGCGCGTCTTCAGCGGCAGCGCGCGCGATGATGTCACACAGGAACAGGGCTGGGCCTGGATACTGGAAGGGCTTTCCGCCGGCGCCGCCTATGCTGAAGCGCGGGGCGTCACCCTGGCGCTGGAGAACCACGGGCAGTTCGCCGGGCGCAGCGATCAAGTGCGTGGCATCATCGACGCGGTCGGCTCGCCGGCTTTGCGCGTCAATCTCGATACCGGCAACTTCTTGCCCGTGGGCCAGAACCCGGCTGAAGCGGCGGCCGACCTGGCCGATCTGGTGGCGCTGGTACATCTGAAGGATATGCGTCCAGCCAAGGGCGACGACGCCGGGCATGTTTTCGCGGCCCCGGACGGGCAACTGCTGACCGGGTGCGTCATCGGCGACGGCCTGGTCGAGCTCGCGGCGATCCGCGCGGTCATGGATGGCGCGGGTTACGCTGGCTGGTGGTCGCTGGAATACGAAGGCGGGGAGGAAGCGCTGTCGCACGGTGTGCCGCGGAGTTTGGCGGCGGCGCGCAGGCTGTTGGGCTGAGGCGCATAATGACAAGGCGGTTCGGCTTTCGGTATAATCATTGGAAACGATGGCTGAGGTTAGTGGCTGATGAAACGGTCGACGATGGAGTTGGAAATTGCTCAAGAAATTGAAGAATACGTACGGGTCATCGCTGAGGGCGAAAACTGCAGCGTAAAATCTATTTTGCAGGAAGGCTTGGCGCTCCTTTTTGGTAACGACTCAAAGGTTGAGTATCTGCTGGACAGACTAAACGATTGTACTGACGAGCAACTTTGGTCGCTGATTTATCAACGCTTGACCCAGTCGCAAGACGATCGCATGCGTGAACTGTTGTATCGCGGTTCGGAAGGAAAGCTCACAGAGCAAGAAAACGCCGAGTTGTCGTATTTTGTTCACTTGGTTGACCGTCAAATGCTTCTGCGTTCGCGGGCTTTGGTGCTGCTGAAGGCACGTGGTCACGACATTGACGTATACCTTAACGCAAAAGCAGAGGCGGAATAGATGCCGCGGACTCCAATCTGACTGCGCAAGCTTGTTGGCGATCGGGCGCGATGGCAGTGCGAATACTGCCAGGCACAACAGAATATCGTAGTGTCGATGGTCGTGGATCACATCGTCCCGGTATCGGCTGGCGGCGACACCGTTGAGGAAAATCTCTGTCTCTCTTGTGTCAATTGCAACAGTTACAAACTTAACTTTCAGACCGGTCAAGACCCGGTATTGCGACTTGAAGCCCGCCTATATGACCCGCGAAGCGACCGCTGGAATGAACATTTTCGTTGGAGTGAGGACAGTTTCGAAATCGTTGGCTTGACTTCAGTTGGTCGCGCGACGATCAGCCGTCTAAATATGAATCAACATAGAATGCTTGTTGCCCGACGGGAATGGAAAAAGACCGGGCTGCACCCTCCGCCGACTACAATGTTTCGTGGATAATCAACGACACCATTTCTCGCCAAGCTTCAAACATCCTGCTGCTTCGCGATGATGACCAGATTGCGAATCGTCACGCGCCGCGGCCGCGACAACATGAAGAGGGCCGCCTCCGCCACATCTTCCACTTTCAAGTAATGCTGCGCGCCCACCGTCACCTTTTCAATCTCGGCCGGATCGGTCAAATTCCAGAGTTCGTTGGCGACGCGCGCCGGCGCCAGCGACATCACGCGGATGCCATCGGCAACCAGTTGACGGCGCAGCGTATTGACGAAGGTTTCGATCGCGTGTTTGCTCGCGCCATAAGCCGGGCCGCGATGCAGCTTCTCATGGCCGGCCACCGAGCTGGTCACCAGGATATCGCCCGCGCCCTGCGCTTGCATGATCGGGATGACGGCGTGGGCGCAGCGCATGACCGCGTCGACGTTGATCGTGAGCATGTCGGAAATGTCCTGGATCTCGTTTGCCACGAAGTCGCCATGGATGAAGATGCCAGCGTTGGCTATCAGCGCATCGATCCGGCCGAAGCGCTCATGCGTCTGGGCGACCATACTGTCTATATCCGCGGGGACGGTCATATCGGCGCGCGCGACAAGACACTCAGCCGGCAGCGCAGCCGCCAGCGCATCCAGCTTGTCGAGCGAGCGGGCGGCAAGAGTGAGTTTGCAGCCATGCTCAGCCAGCAAACGAGCGACGCCCGCGCCAATGCCCGAGCTGGCGCCGGTGATGATGACGACTTTTCCCGCGAGTGACTCGGTCATAAGTGGAAGTCTCCTCAGATATTGACCTGATTCTGCGGCAGGATCACCAGGTCGCGGATGGTCACGTGGCGCGGCTGCGACAGCATGTACGCAAGGGCTTCGGCACAATCCTCCGAGGTCAGGTGTGTGCGCTCGCCGGCGGAGACGCGCTCGATATCGGCCGCCTCGTGGAAGCCCCAGAGCGGATTCGCCACCTGCCCCGGCGCCAGGGACATGACACGAATGCCGTCGCCGGCCAGTTGACGCCGCACCGTGTGCACGAAGGTCTGCACAGCGTGTTTGCTCGCGCTGTAAATCGGCTCCCAATGCACATCCATGAAACCGGAAATCGAGCTCGTCACGACGATATCGCCTTCGCCCTGCCGCTTCATTTGCGGGATGACTTGATGAGCGCAGCGCAGAACAGCATCAACATTGATGTTGAGCATACGGGTCAGCGCTTCAATATCGCCATCAGCGAACTCGCCGGGCACGTAGATGCCGGCATTGGCGCAGAGCGCGTCAATGCGCCCGAAACGCTCCAGCGTTTGCGCGACCATGTTGGCAATATCAGCGGGCTGGGTCATATCGGCGGGCGCGACCAGCGTGTCGGCATCCAGCGCCGCGGCCAGCGCTTCCAATTTATCGACCGAGCGCGCGGCCAGCGTCAGTTTGCAGCCCTTGGCGGCCAGGTGGCGGGCAAAGGCTTCGCCAATGCCCGAGCTGGCGCCGGTGATGATAACGACTTTATTCATTAGCGGGTCTGGCATTGATTCGTCTCGTTTCCGGCGAGTCATCGCCATCGGTCAGTGTCTACGCGACCTTGCCCTGCAATTTCCTTTCAAGCGGGCGACACAAGTGTCGCCTCTACAGTATCGCCTTCAACGGGCGACCTGATAGCACGGCCCTAGACGCGGTCGATTTGCGGCAGAATGACTATATCGCGAATGGTGACATGCGGCGGGCGCGACAGCATAAAGAGAATCGCCTCGGCGCAATCTTCCGACGCCAGATGCGAACCGGCGACTTCGACCGCGCGCCGTTGCTCTTCTTCTTCGTAGAGCCGCTGCATCGGATTGGCGACTGGCCCCGGCGCCAGGGACATCACGCGAATGCCGTCGCCCGCCACTTGCCGCCGCAGGGTGTGCACGAAGGTCTGCACCGCGTGTTTGCTGGCGCTGTACACCGGCTCGCCGACGATGTCGATATGCCCGGAGATCGAGCTGGTGACCAGGATATCGCCGCCGCCGCCCGCCTGCATGGCCGGGATGACCGCATGCGCGCAGCGGAAGACGCCATCGATATTCAGCTTTAGCATCATCGAGTAGGCGTCCATGTCGCCTTCAGCGAATTGCCCGGGAATATAGGCGCCGGCGTTCGCCAGCATGATGTCAATGCGCCCGAAGCGTTCCAGCGTACCGGCCACCATGTTCGCGATATCGGCCGCTTCGGTCATATCGGCGCGCAGGACCAGCGTTTCGGTGGCGAGCTCGGCCGCGAGCGCTTCCATCTGTTCGACCGAGCGGGCGGCCAGCGTCAGTTTGCAGCCCTGTTCGGCCAGCAATCGGGCGCAGGCGGCGCCGATGCCGGAGCTGGCGCCGGTGATGATGACGACTTTGCCTTGAAGTGCTTGAGTCAATTGTTGTCTCCTTCAAAGGGTGACACAAGTGTCGCCCCTACACTTGCCTTTGGCGCGCCAAATTTCGCTTCCCCCCGTTGCAATGGGGTGGCCGAGGGGGGTCAAGGCGTCAGCGTCACTTTGACGGAATCGGCGCCGGCGGCGACCAGGTCCATGCCGGCGTGAAAATCGGCAAGCGGCAGTTGGTGCGTCATGATCCGATCCATCGGCAGCAGGCCTTTGCTCAGCATGTCGATAGCGATGGGATAGGTGTAAGGGCTGAGATGCGAGCCGTGGATATTGAGTTCCTTTGTATCGCCGATGATGGTCCAATCGGCGGTGACCGGCTCGCGCATGACGCTGAACTCGACAAAGGTGCCCAGCTTGCGGATCATGTTCAAGCCTTGGGTGACGGCGGCGGGATACCCGGTCGCTTCCATGTAGACATCGCAGCCATAGCCGTCGGTGAGCTTCAGCACTTCGTCGATTACGTCGATTTTGTTCGGGTTCATGCTCATGTCCGCGCCGCAGAGCTCGGCGATCTCCAGCCGCTCGTCATTGAGGTCGATGGCGATCAACAAGCGCGGATTCTCCAAGCGGGCCGCCGCCACCATGCCCAGCCCGAGCGGACCGCAGCCGGCGATCACAACCACATCATGCCAGGTGATTTCGCCGCGCTCCACCGCGTGGATCGAACAGCCCAGCGGCTCAATGAAGGCGGCGTGATGCGCCGGCAGCGAATCCGGCACCTTGTAATTCAGCGCGCCAACCGGGAACAGCATATACTCGGCCATCGCGCCGATGGTGGCTTGGCGGAAGCCGTAGACATCGTGCTTGTCCTGGCACATCCAATACTGCCCGCGATTGCAGAAGCGGCAATTCCAGCAGGGCACGATCTGCTCGGAGACGGCGGTATCACCCAGCTGCAAGCCGTATTGCTCGCCGGCGCCTTCGCCCAGCGCAACCACCTCGCCCACAAATTCGTGACCCGGTATCACTGGCGGCTGGCAATAACCCTCGCGCGACTCATCGCCCCAGAACAGCGGCGCGCCCTGATAGCATTTCAAGTCGCTGGCGCAGATGCCGACCGATTGCACGCGGATGACCACTTCGCCGGCGCCGGGTTGCGGCACACTCCATTCTTCGAGCCGGTAATCCTCCGCGCCGTGGCAGACGATGGCGGGCATGGTTTTGGGCAGGGCTTCGTTCGCCAGATAGCTCACAATCGGATTCCTTTCCACCGGCGCGCTAGCATCTGCCGTTATTTTAGCGTCTGATCGCGCAATTTCAAAAGCTGCGTTTGCAGTTGGCTGCTAAGGCCCAAGTTGGCAAGGGTATCGCCGGTCGCTATAATGATAATAGTGACAGGCTTTTGGAGGATGCACCATGACCGCCCTGCATCCCGACACCACTGTACGCACCACCTGCCCATACTGCGGCGTCGGCTGCCAGATGAATCTGCACATCAAAGACGAGCAGATTTACCGCGTCGAAGCGCCATTTGACAGCGCGCCAAATTTCGGCAATCTCTGCGTCAAAGGGCGCTTCGGCCTGGATTTCGCCACCCATCCGCGCCGCTTGAAGAAGCCGCTGCTCCGCGATGGCGCGCGCGGGGAATTCCGCGAGGCCAGCTGGGATGAGGCGCTCGATTTTATCAGCGGACGCCTGGCGTCGATTGTGAGCGAATATGGCGGCGACAGCGTCGCCACCTACGCCTGCGCCAAAGCCACCAACGAAGACAATTACGTCTTTCAGAAATGGGTCCGCGCCGTGATGAAGACGAACAATGTCGATCACTGCGCGCGCCTCTGCCACGCCGGCAGCGTCACCGGCTTGCAGCTGGCCATCGGCTCCAGCGCCATGAGCAACAGCATCGCCGAAATGGAGCACCTTGATACCTTCATCGTCACCGGCAGCAACACCACGGAGACGCACCCGGTCATCAGCTTGTTCCTGAAGAAGGCGGTGCGGGCCAACGGCGCCAAGCTGATCGTCATTGATCCGCGCCAGATCGAGCTGACCGACTTCGCGACACTGTGGCTGCGGCAGAAACCGGGCACCGATGTCGCCGTCTTCCAGGCGATGGCCAATGTCATCGTCAGCGAGAATCTCTTCAATCCCGAATTCATCGAGGCGCGCACCGAAGGCTTCGAGGATTATATCGAATCGCTGGAACATTGTACGCCGGAATGGGCCGAGACGATAAGCGGCGTGCCGGCCGACGATATCCGGGGGGCCGCGCGCATGTACGCCACCGCCGAGCGCGCTGCCTTTTATTGGGGCATGGGCATCAGCCAGAGCACGCATGGCACCGACAATGCGCTGTCGTTGACCAATCTGGCGCTCATGTGCGGGCATGCGGGCAAACCGGGCACCGGGCTCAACCCCCTGCGCGGCCAAAACAATGTGCAAGGCTGCTCAGATAGCGGCGGCTTGCCCAATGTTTACACCGCTTATCAATCGGTCGCCGATGCCCAGATCCGAGGGAAGTTTGAAGCGGCCTGGCGCGCAGAGCTGAATCCGCAGCCGGGCTTGACCGTCACTGAAATGGTCGACGGCGCGCTGATGGGGCGGATTAAAGCGATGATCGTCCTGGGCGAGAACCCGATGATGAGCGAGCCGAACCTCTCTCATGCGCAGCACGCGCTGGAAGAATTGGATTTGCTGGTCTGCATCGATATCTTCATGAACGAAACCGGCGAGATGGCGGACGTGATTCTGCCTTCGGCCAGTTTTGCCGAGAAAGAAGGCACCTTCACCAACAGCGACCGGCGGGTGCAGCGCGTCAGACAAGCGCTGCCGCAGGTCGGCGAATCGCTGCCGGATTGGCAGATCGTCTGCGCGCTGGCGAAACGGATGGAGGCTGCCCTCGGCGTCGAGGCAAGCGCCGGTTTCGATTATCAATCGCCCGAAGAAATCTGGGAAGAAATGCGCGCCTTAACGCCGGACTTCTATGGCATCACTTATGCGCGGTTGGAGGAAGAAGGCGGCGTGCATTGGCCCTGCCCGGCGCCTGAACACCCCGGTACGCCATATCTATTTGAAGACGAATTCCCGCGCGGCAAAGGCAAATTCTGGGAGCTGGAATACGGCACGGACAGCGAGCTGCCTGACGACGAGTACCCCTATCACCTCACGACCGGGCGCGTGCTCTTCCACTGGCATGGCGGCACGATGACCCGCAGCTCCCGCCTTGAAGAAGCCTTTCCCGTGCCCATCGTCGAAATGCATCCGGCGGACGCGGGCGCGCTGGCTGTCGTCTCGGGCGATTGGCTGCGCATCACATCGCGGCGGGGCGCGGTCGAATGCCAGGTGATGGTCACCGGGCGCTCGCCGGCGGGCACGCTGTTCTTGCCCTTCCATTTCGTCGAGGCGGCAGCCAACCTGCTGACGCTGGACAAGGTTGACCCGCGCGCGAAAATCCCCGACTTCAAGATGGCGGCGGTCAAGCTGGAGAAGGTGGAGCGCGCCGCGACAATCCTTGAGGAGCAAGGCGCGATCAAAGACCCCGTGCGCTATGTGCATTGAGCCTGTTTTACGCTAGAATAGCCGAGCGTTTGATTAGTTGATGTGTAGGGAAGCTCATGAGCGACCTAGTGGCCCTTGCCTTGCCGGTCGAAGAAATCTACGCTTACTGCGAGACGCAGCCAATTACGCGGTTATCACTGCTAGGATCAGGCTTTGCTGCCTGGTTGCGACCGGAAACGGAAACTGGAATGCTGGTAGAATATCGTCCTGATGCGTCCGTAACATATGTAGATATGGCGCGGCAAGAACGCGTATTGAGCGAGATTCTGGGCGGCGCAGTTGACTTGCGTACGCCAAACGAACTTGAACCGACTACTAAGCAGCAGATCCTTGCCGGAGCGACACTTGTCTTTGCCGAAGACGCTGGCGAATGATCCGACCCGTCTTCGTCATATGTTGGATTGGGCGCAAACCTCCGAGCGCATTGCCGCCCGTGAAACACGCCTTTCCCTCGACGAAAATGTAGCCCTGCGTTCGGCGTTGACCAGAACGCTGCAAGTCATAGGCGAAGCGGCGAACAACGTCACGGCGGAATCACGACGAGCGTACCCCGCCATTCCATGGGCTGATATCATCGGTATGCGGCATAAATTGGTTCATGTCTATTATGCCGTAGATTTGGATATAGTCTGGACTACGGTCTCTGAATATGTTCCACTGCTGCTTGCGGAATTGCAACGCATACTTGGAGATGACTAGCGCTGACACAAGCGATTGGACAACCTGAAACCATGAGCGAGCCCGTCGCTATTGACCTGCCCGTGGAAGCCCTCCGCGCTTATTGCGAGGCGCAGCCAATACTGCGTCTTTCGGTCTTTGGCTCGGCCGCGCGGAATGAATTGACGCCGGAGAGCGACATTGATTTTCTGGTGGAATACGAGCGCGATGCGCCTGTTGGCTACTTTTCAATGGCGCGGCATATGCGAGAGTTGAGCGAGATTGTGGGACGAACTGTCGATTTGGCAACGCCTAATTCTCTGAGTCGTTATATCCGACAAGATGTCTTGGCAAGCGCTAGGCTCATTTATGCGCAGGAGCCGTGAAAATGATCGTCTGCGTCTACAGCATATGTTTGACGCAGCGCAACTAGCCATTAACTTTGTACAAAACACGGATCGTGAGACTGTTGAGAGAAGTCTTATCCTTCGGAATGGCTTAGCCAAGACTATTCAGGATATAGGTGAAGCGGCGAATAACCTTACGCACGGCTTTCGCTCTGAACACCCAGAAATTCCCTGGCGAGACATTACGGATATGCGAAACTTTCTGGTTCACGTCTACTTTGAGATCGACGTTGAAATCATGTGGAAAACTGCCGCTGAAGACCTTCCGCCACTTTTGGATTGGCTTGAAGAGGTGCTTCGTTCTGACATTTCCAAGTCATGACAAGGCTAGTAAAGTCAGAAGCCGACATCACCCTCGCCATCATCGCCGGCGGGCAAAGCCGGCGCATGGGGCGCGACAAAGCCTTCGTTGAGCTCGGCGGCAAGCCCCTGATTGAGCATGTCATCCAGCGCAGCGCCGATCTGGGCCAGGCCGAGACCATCATCATCACCAACAATCCGGCGCAGTACCAACATCTTGGTCTGCCGATGTATCGCGATGTCCTGCCGGACAAGGGCTCGCTCGGCGGGATCTACACCGCCCTCATCACGGCCAAGCGCCCTAATACGCTCGTGCTGGCCTGCGACATGCCTTTCGTCAATGCTGACCTGCTGCGATTCATGATCAGTCAGATTGATGATGACACCGACATCGTCGTGCCGCGCGTCGATGGCTACCCGCAGGGATTGCACGCGATTTACAAGAAAACTTGCATCAAGCCGATCGCGGAAGGGCTTGCGGCGGACCGGCTGAAGATCATCCGCTTTTACGACCAGATGCGCGTGCGTTATCTCGACGAAAGCGATTACGCGACATTTGACGCCGATGGTTGTTGTTTCACCAACCTCAATACGCCGGCGGAACTGGCGGACGCGGAACGATTGCTCGGCGCGCCCCGCTAAACCCGCAGAATGCTCGCCACAATCTGATACAATGTGGCTATGGCGATTCAATCTGAACTCGACGCGATTCTAGCTGGCTATGACGGTCGCGGGCGCGAGGCGCTGCTGCCGGTTCTCTGGGAGGTGCAGGGCGCTTGCGGCAGCATCAGCCCCGAGCAGGTTCATCGCATATCACACGCGCTGCATGTGCCAGAGGCCGATATCTTCGGCGTCATCGGCTTTTACACGCTCTTCCACGATGAACCAACCGGCCGTCGAATCATCCGCGTCTGCACCGATCCGACTTGCGCGCTGGCCGGCGCGGACGCTGTCTTACATGACCTGTGCGGGCGGCTGGGCATCCATGAAGGCGAGACGACGCCGGACGGCGAATACACCGTGGAGCACAGTCCCTGCCTCGGCCTGTGCGATTATGCGCCGGCGGCCCTGTCCAGCGCGCGCGCTGAAGCCGATGTCGCGCTGCCAACTGTCACGGCCGCGAGCCTGCTGGGCGAATGGCATGGCGATTACTTCACAGCAGCGGGAGACGCTGATTCGGCGCTGCTCAAGCCGACGCTGAGCGCCGCGCCGGAGACGCTGGCGGCATACGGCGACTACAGATCGCTGCGGCGGGCACTCGCCGATATGACGCCCGAAGACGTCATCGCCCAAGTGGAAGCTTCCGGCCTGATCGGGCGTGGCGGCGCCGCTTTCCCCACCGGCTTGAAGTGGAAGTTCACGCGCGGCACGGACAGCGATATCAAATATATCGTCTGCAACGCCGACGAGAGCGAGCCGGGCACCTTCAAAGATCGCGTGCTGATGGAGCATCGCCCGCACCTGCTGCTCGAAGGCATCGCTCTGGCCGCTTATGCAGTGGGCGCGGACAAAGCCTACATCTTCATCCGCGGCGAATACCCCAAGGCGACAGCGATATTGGCGGCGGCGATACAAAACGCGGAAGAGGCGAACCTCCTGGGCGGCGCGATTATGGGGGGCGAACTCGCGCTTGACATCGAGCTGCGGCGCGGGGCCGGCGCCTATATCTGCGGCGAAGAGACCGCGCTCTTCGAGGCGATCGAGGGCAAACGCGGCTTCCCACGGATGAAACCGCCCTACCCGACTACCTTCGGCTTATTTGGCAAACCAACCGCTGTGAACAATGTCGAGACGCTCTGCGCCGTGCCGAGCATCATTGAAAAGGGCGCGGACTGGTTCAAGTCGATCGGGACCGACGGCAGCGCTGGCCCCAAGCTTGTGTCGGTAAGCGGGCATGTAAGGCGCCCCGGCGTCTACGAGATTGAGCCGGGCATCCGCCTGCGTCATTTCCTCGACGACGTCTGCGGCGGCCTCATCGGCGACTTGCAAACGGTGCTGATGGGCGGCGCGGCCGGCACGTTTCTGATGCCGGAGGACATAGACGTCAGGCTGACATTCGAAGACCTGCGCGATGCCGGCAGCACCTTCGGCTCCGGCGCCATCATGGTCTTCAATCAGTCGGTTGATCTGCGCGATGTGCTCAAGCGGCTGGGGCGCTTCTTCCAGCATGAAAGCTGCGGTAAGTGCTTCCCCTGCCAACTGGGCACGCAGCGCCAGGTGGAGATCCTCGAGCGCTTGGATGCGCCGCAGGCGGACGACGCCGAGCGGCTGCTGGATATCGGCATGACGATGACCGAGGCGTCCATCTGCGGCTTGGGGCATACGGCGGGGATCGCCGTCTTGAGCGCGCTGGAGAAGTTTCCGGGGTTGTTCAAACCCCTCCCCCCAGCCCCCTCCCCGATGCATCAGGGAGGGGAAGACCAGCATGCCTGACAATGAAAGGGCGGATCAATGGTCAAAAACACGATCAAGCTGACACTCAACGGCGACGAAATCGAAGTCGCCAAAGGCGCGACGCTGCTGGACGCGGCCCAGCAAGCAGGCGTCGACATCCCCGTCATCTGCTATCACGAAGCGACTTCGCCCAATGGCTTGTGCCGCATCTGCGTGGTCGATGTCGACGGCGGGCGCGTCTTGCAGCCGGCTTGCGTCGCCGAGTGCCAAGCCGATTCCACTGTAGAAACGCGCAACGACCGGGTCGAGCGCAGCCGGCGAACGATCCTGGAGATGCTGAACGCCTCGGTCAACCTGAGCGAAGCGCCGGATATCCAACAGATGATGGCCGATTACGCCGCCGACGAGGCTCGCTTCCCGGACGCCAATGTACGTGAACATACGTTAATTGATGACAATCCATTCTATGTGCGCGATTATGAGCAATGTGTCTTGTGCTGGCGCTGCGTGCAGGTCTGCGCGGAAGACGCGCAGTATACCTTCGCCTTGACGCTGAAGAACCGCGGCCACGACACCTCAGTCGCGACAGCCTTCGATATTTCGATGACCGAGTCGCCCTGTGTATTCTGCGGCCAATGCATCGGCGTCTGCCCGACCGGCGCCCTCAAGCCAAAGCTGGAATGGGGCTTGCAACAAGGCTGGAGCGCCGACGACATGTGGCAAATGACGCGGCGAGGGCGGAAGCGCGGACGAGAAAACAGCGATGGCGAGTAAACCGCGGGAGAAACTGACGGGCGCCATACCCTTCACCTATCAGGTCATCGACGGCGACCGCGTTCGGCAAGTTGACGGCGGCGTGATCGATGAGCAGCTGCTGTCGATCTATGTCAATGGCGAATCCCTGGCGACCATGATGTGCAGCCCGCTGCAGCTGGAAGCGCTGACGGTCGGCTTCCTCTACAACGAAGCGGTCATCGACTCCGCCGACGAAATCGCCCTGCTGCAACTCAACCGCAGTCAAGCAGTCGCCGATGTATTCTTGACGCGTGATGAAGTCAATCTGCCGCGGCGCATGATCCTGACGACGGGATGCGGCGGCGGCGTCACCGGCCAGGAACTCTCCAAAGCCTTCCCCGCTATTGAGTCCAACTACACAACAACGCCGGCGCTCATCCTGCGCTTGATGCGCGCGCTGCAGGGCGCCGCTCGTCTTTATAATGCGGTGCGCGGCGTTCACACCGCCGTACTCGGCGATGAAAGCGGATTGCTGGTCAGCGCGGAGGATGTCGGGCGGCACAACGCGGTCGACAAAGTGGCGGGCCAGGCGCTGCTGGATGGCATCGACACCGCCGACAAGCTCTTGTTGACGAGCGGGCGCATCAGCTCGGAGATGCTGGGCAAGGCGCGGCGCATGGGGATTCCGCTGGTGGCGAGCCGCACCGCGCCCACCAGCGTCACCGTCGAGCTGGGGGAAGCCTGGGGCATCTGCGTAGTCGGTTACGTGCGGAGCGGCGGGATGCGCCTGTACACCAATGGCTGGCGGCTGGGGCTGGATTAGTTGCCGCAATCCTGTTGACGCTCGACAATCTCTGTGCCTCTATGCCTCTGTGGTAAACTTTTTCCAATGTTGCTCTGAATCAGAATCAGGACGTAATGCCCGCGCCCGAATTCTTCCAGGTCACGCCGGTGGCCGATGCGCTGAAGCTGCTGGACGCGCATTGGCAGCCGCAACCCCGTGCGGAGATCACAGCTACCGCCGCCGCGCTGGGCCGCATCCTCGCCGCTGACCTGCATTCGCCCGAACAGGCGCCCGCTTTTCGCAAGAGCACGGTCGACGGCTATGCCCTGCGCGCGGCCGACAGCTTCGGCGCGACGCAATCCTTGCCCGCCTTTCTTCAGGTTCGCGGCGAGCTCAAGATGGGCGAGGCGCCGCAGCTGGATATCGACGCGGGCGAAGCGCTGCTGATCCACACCGGCGGCATGCTGCCGGCGAGCGCCGACGCTGTTGTTATGCTAGAGCAGACGCAAAGCATCGGCGGGCGCGATGTCGAAATCTTGCGCGCGGTCGCGCCGGGCGAGAATGTGATCCAGGCCGGCGAGGATGTCATGCCGGGCGCCATTGTCCTGCCCCGCAGGCATCGGCTGCGGCCACAGGATATCGGCGGCGCCCTGGCGGTGGGCATCACCGAGGCGGCTGTGCTGCCGCGGCCGCGCGTCGGCATCCTCAGCTGCGGCGATGAACTGGCAAAGCCGGAGGCCAATTTGACGCCGGGCATGGTGCGCGATATCAACGCTTATACCTTGAGCGCGCAGGCGGAAACACTTGGCGCGGCGCCCCTGCGGCTGGGCATCGCCGCTGATAGCATCGCCGATTACCGACGGCGGGCCGAAGCCGGTTTCGCCGCCTGCGACATCCTGCTCTTGAGCGCCGGCAGCTCAGTCTCGGCGCGCGATTATACCCGCGATGTGATAAACGGGCTGGGCGCGCCCGGCGTCTTGCAGCATGGGCTGGCGACCAAGCCGGGCAAACCGACGATCATCGCCGTCTGTGAGGGCAAGCCGGTCATCGGTCTGCCGGGCAATCCAGTATCAGCGCTGCTTGTCGCGCGGCAGCTGCTGCCCCATCTCGTCGCTCGCTTCCAGGGGCAGACGCCGCCCGCGCCGGCAAGGATCCGAGCCAGCTTGTCCCAGCGCGTCGCTTCCGTCAGCGGCCGCGAAGATTGGGCGCCGGTCAAATTAAGCAAGCGCGCCGACGGCAAGACGATGGCGGAACCGATCTTCGGCAAATCCAACCTGATTTTCACGCTGATCTATGCCGACGGCTTGCTCTGCGTGCCGCTGAATACGGGCGGTTATGACGCCGGCAGCATCGTCGATGTAGAGCTCTTTTGAGCGCGAAACAGCCGATGACCAAGCGACATATCTACCTCGAAGACATCCCATTGGCGGAGGCGCGCGCCAAACTGCAAGTGGCCCTGGAGAGCGCCGGCCTGGCCGCGCCATTGGCGGGCGAGCGCATTCCCCTTAGCCAGGCATTGGGCCGCGTGACGGCTGAACCGGTGCAGGCGGAATTGTCGTCGCCGCATTTTCACTGCGCCGCCATGGACGGTTACGCGGTTTCGGCGGCCGACACCGTGTCAGCGCGCGAGACGCGAGCGCTGTCGCTGCGCCTCGGCCTTGACGCCTTTCCGGTCAACACCGGCGATGCCCTGCCCGACGGCGCCAACGCGGTCATCATGATCGAAGCCACCAACCAGCCTGATGAGGCGACCATCCAGATTTATGCGGCGGCGGCGCCCTGGCAGCATGTGCGCCTGATGGGCGAAGATATGGTGGCGACCGAAACGATATTGCAGGTCAATCATGCGCTGCGGCCGGTGGATTTGGGCGCGCTGGCCGGCTGCGGCCATCAGACTGTCAAGGTGCGGCGCAAACCGCGCGTCATCATCATCCCTACCGGGAGCGAGCTCGTCCCCCTCAACGAGAGGCCGGCGCGCGGTCAACTGATCGAATACAACAGCCTCATCCTCAGCAGCCAGATTCGCGAAGCCGGCGCTGAAGCGCACGTGACCGAAATCGTCGGCGATGACGACGCCGCCCTGCGCGACGCCTTGGCCAAAGCGGCAGCCAGCAAGCCTGATCTGATCCTCGCCCTATCCGGCTCGTCGGCCGGCAGCCACGATTTCACCGCCGCTGCGATCAGCTCACTGGGTGAAGTGCTGGTGCATGGCATCGCCGTGCGGCCGGGCCATCCGGTGATTATCGGCATGGCAGCCGGGACCCCGGTCATCGGCGTGCCCGGTTATCCCGTCAGCGCCGCGCTCACCGGCGAGCTCTTTGTCCTGCCGCTGTTGCGAGCTTGGCTCGGTCTGGCCGCGCGAGAATTGCCAGTTGTCGAAGCGATGGCGACGCGCAAGATCAACTCGCCGCTCGGCGATGATGACTTCGTCCGCGTGGCGCTGGCGGAGCTCGATGGTCGCCTGCAAGCGACGCCATTGCAGCGGGGCGCCGGCGTCATCACATCGCTGGTCCAGGCTGATGGGCTGGCGCATATCCCGCGCTTCCACGAGGGCGTCGATCGCGGCGGCGCGCTCACGATATCGCTGTATCGGCCGCTTTCCCTCATCAAGCAGACTCTGATGATCATGGGCAGCCATGACCCGATGCTGGACCTGTTGGCGACGCATCTGCGCCTGCGCCGGTCGGAGCAGCGGCTCGTTTCGGTCAATGTCGGTTCGCTTGCGGGGTTGCTGGCGCTGCGGCGGGGCGAAGCGCATCTGGCCGGCTGTCATCTTTTCGACCCCGAAACGGAAACCTACAATGTGCCTTACCTCCAGCGTTATTTGCCGCAGGAGCCGATCGAGCTGCTGACCTTCGCCCAGCGCGAGCAGGGCCTAATCCTGCCGGCGGGCAACCCGCTGGGCATCGTGTCCATCGCCGATTTGCGGCGCGCGACTTATGTCAATCGGCAGCGGGGCGCGGGCACGCGGGTGCTATTCGATCACCTGCTGACGCAGCATCAGATTTCATCCGCAGAGATCGCCGGCTATGAGCATGAAGAGCATACGCATCTGGCGGTGGCGGCGGCGGTGGCGGATGGCATCGGCGATTGTGGCATGGGCTTGCGCAGCGCGGCCGAGGCGATGGGGCTGGATTTCATCGGCATCACCTGGGAGCGCTTCGACCTGGCGATTCCGCGGCGGCATTTGGACACAGAGGCGATGCAGGCCCTGCTCGCCGTTTTGCAGGACGACGCTTTCAAGCGCGATTTGGGCGCGCGGAGCGGCTATCGCAGCGATGAGACGGGCAGAACCGTGAGCCAGTGATTCCGCGCCCTGGATCTACCGTCGCATAGCGCGCGGCTCACTATAGGTGATCGCTGAAATCGTAGCCGTAATCCACCGCCGGGCTGCGCAGCTGCGCGTCCATGCCGCCATCGACCACGATGCGCGTGCCAGTGATGTAAGCGGCGTCATCGGAAGCGAGAAAGGCGACGGCGGCAGCGATATCACTTGGCCGGCCCTGGCGCGGCAACGGGATGACATCCGCGGGCGGGATCGGCGCATCGCCGACGGCGGTGCCCTGATCGACGCGCGTGCTGCCCGGCACGACCGCGTTGACACGGATGTTCAGCCCGGCCAGGTCAAGCGCCATCGCCCGCGTCGCCGCTTCGATGCCGCCTTTGCTGGTGTCGTAGCCGAACATGTGCCGGTGGGCGCGCGAGGCGCCGCCGCTGCTCATATTGATGATGACGCCGCCCCGCCCCTGTTTCGCCATCAGACGGGCGGCCACCTGCGAACAATAGAACATGCCGGTCAGATTCACATCCAGCGTGCGCCGCCAGGATTCGTCGCTGTAGTCGAGAAAGTTGGCGATGACGCCTGGCTTGTGCACGAAGGCGGCATTGTTGACCAGCACATCGACAGCGCCGAAGGCATCAACAGCTTGGGCGAAAAGCGCCTCGACCGACCGCCGCTGGGCCACATCGGTACGGACGTAGATGACCGATTCGCCCAGTTCAGCCGCCAGCGCCGTCCCGGCCCCATCGTCGATATCGGCGATGACGACATTGGCGCCTTCGCTTGCCAGACGGCGGACGCAGCCCGCGCCGATGCCATTCGCGCCGCCGGTGATAATGGCGGTTTTGCCCGATAGTTGCATGGTGTTTCTCCTCTATGCTCAGGTCTTGCGGGCGACCTGATAGGTCGCCCCTACAATTCATAGCAGATGAAGTGTGTAGGGGTCAGACGGTGGTTGACCCGGCAAGACGCGCCAGGTTAAAGGACGAAATGTCGAACTCGGTCCGCCCGTCCAGCGCCATTTGCGCCAGAGTCTCGCCGACGGCCGCCGAGTGCTTGAAGCCGTGCCCGGAGCAGGGCGATGCGATGACCACGCGCTCGGACTCCGGATGATAATCAATGAGGAAATGCTCATCAGGCGTGACGGTGTACATGCAGACATCAGCCCGCAGACAATTATCGCGCAGGCCCTTGAGCCGCGGCTCGGTCAAGCGATAGTACATATCGGCGCGTTCTTCCGCCGCGATTTCTCGCTCGACGGCGTCGGGATGGCTTGCGCGATGGTACTGCTCGGTAACAAGTTTGACGCCCGCCTCGCCATCGGGCGGCGCTGGAAAGGTGCTCCAGAATTCCTCCAGCGTCTCGCCGATCCAAATGACCCAGGGAAAGACTTGCGGATCGAATTGGCTGATGTCTTCGGCCTCGAACCAGTAGATCACTTGCCGGCAGACGCGCAACCCAGCGCGGCAGTCCCCCGGCAGCAGGTCGGCCATCCAGGCGCCCGCCGCCAGGATCAGCTTATCGGCGCAGTAGCGGCCCCGCTCGCTGGTCACGGTCACGCCATTGTCGGTCGCCTCATAGCCGGTGACTTTCTCCCCCATTTGAATGGCGGCGCCAGCTTGACGCGCCAGGTCGAGCTGCGTCTGAATGCAGCGTTCGGGGCGCAGGACGCCCGCCCCCGGCTCATAATAAGCGCGGTCGATGGAGCGCGGCTTAAGCAGGGGATGACGCCGGCGAATCTCCTCGGCGTCGATGACCTCATGCGCGATGCCGTGGCGCATGGCCACGCGCGCCGACGCCTCGACAAAATCGCCTTCGCCATGAAAAGTCGCGCTTGCGCTCGGCGGCGCGATGATGAGGCCGCCGCTTTGCTCAAAGAGCCGTCGCCCGCTGAGCGATTCCAGCTCGCGCCAGATCTGGTCCGAGCGCCTCACCAGCGGCACATAAAACTCGCCTTCGCCGATAGCCTCGCGCGTGATGCGGGTATCGCCGTGGCTTGAGCCCAGCGTGTGCGGCGGATGGTAGCGATCGATGCCGAGGGCTTTTGCGCCGCGCTTGCTCGCTTGATAAAGCGCCGCCGCGCCCATCGCGCCCAAGCCAACCACGATCACATCATACTGTTCTGCCATCATGCCTCCCGTTCCTTTCGCAGCGCTGCGGTCGCCGCCGCGTCAATTGTCATTGTCGCCGGGTCAATGGCTACGCCGAAGTCGCGTTCAGCCGCCTCATGTGATATGTAACCTTGCAGCAGATCTTGCCGGACGCGCTCGGCAGCGCGCTCGAAGGGCGGGCCGAAGCCGCCGCCACCGGGCAATTCCAGAACCACGCGTTGACCGGGCGCCAGCCGGTAGTGGCTTTTGGGATGGGGACGCCCGCCATCGGAGAGCCGCACTGCGCCGGTCGCGCCTGCTTTCCCGCCCAGCAGGCCCAGCGCCGGGTTGCCTGTGCGGTCGTACATGCAAGAATGGTTGGCTGGCGCGCCGGTGATAATTTCCAGCTCCATCACCTGGCCCAAGCCGCCACGAAATCGCCCGGGTCCGCCGGAATCGGGCCGCAGTTCGCGGCGATGCATCAACAGGGGCGCGGCAGTCTCGATCGCTTCCACCGGCACGCCCATAATGCCGCTGGGAAAAGCCGTCGCCGAGAGCCCGTCGCGATCGTGGGCGGCGCCCATGCCACCGGCCGAGAAAAATATATAGGCGAATTCTTCACCCGTTTCGTCCATGCCATCCATCATCGTATTCCAGAGCCCGGCCGAGCCATTGGCGATCACCTGCTCCGGCACAATTTCCGCCAGAGCGGTCAGCAGCGGCTGGCTGACAAAATGGCCGATGAGATGCCGGGCGCTGACTGGCGCGGGACGCCGGCAATTGAGGATCGAGCCGAGCGGCGCGCGCACGTCAATGGGCCGGAAGGCGCCTTCGTTATTGGGGATGCCCGGCGCCAAAACTGCCATCAGCGTATAAGTCGTGTAGGCATGCGTGTAATTAAGCACGACATTGATGCCGCGGTCCACCTGGGGCGACGAACCGGCGTAATCAACCGTCAAGGCGTCGCCGTCCACAGTGATGGCGCAGGCGATGGTCAGCGGCTCGTCAAAGCCGTCGATCGTGATCCTGTTTCGGTAGCAGCCATCGGGCAGAGCGCGGACGGCTTTTCGGACCGCCGTCTCCGTGCGGTCGAGGATCTGCGCCGACACCGCCTCAATATCGGGCAAATTATATTCATCCAGCATTTCAATGAGCTTCCGCGCGCCAACTTGATTGCCCACTTCCTGGGCGTAGATATCGCCGATGACCTGGTCGGGCACGCGGACGTTGGCGCGGATGATATCGAAGAGCTCGCGATTGGCCTCGCCCGCCTTGAAGAGCTTCATCAGCGGGATCGCCAGCCCCTCTTCATAGAGCGAGCCGGCATCGCCGCCCATGGTCGCGCCGCCGATATCGACCGCGTGGCAGGTGTTGGCGAACCAGGCGACGCCGCGTCCGCGATAGAAGACGGGCGATACGATGGTCAGATCGAAGAGGTGGCCCGACGCTTCCCAAGGGTCGTTGGTGATCAGCGTATCGCCGGGTTCAAGGCTGTCGATGGGATAACTGGGCGCGACATACTTGCGCACGCAATTCGCCATCGTGTTGATATGCCCGGGCGTACCGGTGACCGACTGGGCGATCATATTGCCGCAGCGGTCGAAGACGCCGGCCGAGAGATCGCCCGCCTCGCGCACGACGGTGGTGAAAGAAGAGTGGATCAGCGCCGCCGCCTGCTCATCGACTACGGATATGAGCCGGCTCCAGATGACTTCGAGTGTGATGGGGTCGATCATGTATGCCTGCTCACCTTTGGATTGCGTGGTATGGGCAATCATTTTGCTTGTAGATCGCCGCGATTTGCGGCTTTATGTGCTGCCAAAAGGCCGTGGGCGCTACCCATAGTAACTTGCCTTCGCGCTCAATTGGTTCAGGAATATACTGCCCGTCCATTTTGTCGAGCAGACCAACGCCCGGGCGAATGAATGAATTGTGCTTCAGTCCATTCGCTAACTTGCTACCCAGTTGGGGAGCCTCCGGGAAATCCCGTTTGGGAAAGAATTCCTCGATAATGCGAGTTGCCCTGGGGTACAAGTTGCGGTTCTTAGGAAACAAGGGCAGATTCATCTTGCATAGAAACGCCAATTCCATACATGCTATCATGCTCAGCAGTGCCGCTGGGTGGTCATCGGGGTGCTGCAACAGCCGTTGAATCTGATTCTGCCAATGCCGTTCAAATACCTCACGACAAGTTTTCGGAAAATAGTTTGATTCTAAGATTCGGCCAGTGCTCATATTGACAAGGTATCTCAGTCTTTGCTAGATTATGTATGGGTGCAGGTAAGGTCCAGCACTGACCCCTAGACCGCTCTGGACAGACGGGGTTGGGGGAAGGCGAGGGAACCCGCTTGGGAAATCCCGCGACTCTAAGGGGCTTGCGACTAATACGGCGAGCCCTTTGGCTTTTGTACACTACCACACATGCGCAGACTCCATTTTCGCATTACCCTTTGTTAGCAGCAGGCAGCCGCCTTCCGCCACCTGCGCCGCCCAGCCAGGCGGGACGATCGTGGTCGACGCCGCCTCCTCGATGATCAGCGGGCCCGCCGCCGACCATGCCCGGCCGAGGCGCTCGCGGCGATAGACCGGCGTATCCTGCGGGGCTTGATCGGCGTCGAAACGGACCGGCCGAAATGCGACCGGCCGAAATGCGACCGGCTCGTCGCAAGAATTCGGTGTTGCATCGGGCCGGGCGCTTTCGATGATCGGCCTGGGCCCGCTGATTAAGACGCGCCAGTTCACCGCTTCGATAGGGACGCCATCGGCCAGCTGACCATAAAACGCCCGATACTCGTCTTCAAAGACGCGCCGCATTCGGGCGATGTGATTGGCGCTCAGCCTTTCCATCGGGAAGGGCACGCGCACTTCATAACCCTGCCCCACATAGCGCATATCGATGTTGAGCCGCACAGTGATCTCTGGCGACGGCACGCCGGCCGCCTCGACGATGCGCCTGCCTTCGCGCTCCAATTCGGCCAGGATCTTATTAAGTTCCGCTAGATCCAGCGCGTCCAACCTGGCGACATAGCTGCGCGTGAAGTCAAAAGCGATCGGCGCTGTCAGGAAGCCAAAAGCGGAACCGACGCCGGCCAATGGCGGAATGATGATTTTGCTGATGCCCAGCCCGGCCGCCACGCCGCAAGCATGCGCCGGCCCGGCGCCACCGGTGGCGACCATGCAATAACGCCGGATCTCCAGCCCGCGCTCAGCCGCGTGCACGCGCGCCGCCGCCGCCATGTTCTCGTTGACCAATTGATGCACGCCCCAGGCCATGCCGTCAAGCGACAGATCCAGCGCCGCCGACAATTCGGCAAAAGATTGGCGCGCCGCCGCTGTGTCCAGGCGGATGTCCCCGCCGGCGAAATAATCGGGATTGAGATAGCCGAGCAGCAGGTCGGCATCGGTGACTGTGGGTTCGCAGCCGCCGAGCCCATAGGCAGCCGGGCCCGGCGCGGAGCCGGCGCTCTGGGGGCCGACAGCGGGTAGACCGAGCGCGTTCAAGTGGGCGATGCTGCCGCCGCCAGCGCCGATTTCGATCATCTCGATCATCGGCACCATCAAGGGCAAGCCGCTGCCGCGCTTGAAGCGGTGCACATGCGCCACCTCCGACTGATGACTGATCGCCAGCTCGCCAGCCCGCGTCAATGCCGCTTTCGCCGTCGTCCCGCCCATATCAAAAGCCAGCACGTCCCGTTGGCCCAATAGCCGTCCCCAGTAAAGGCCGGCCAGAGCGCCACCGGCCGGGCCGCTCTCCACCAGCCGCACAGGAAAAGCGCGCGCCGCATCTACTGTGGTCGTGCCGCCGCTGCTCAACATGATGTTCAAAGGCGCGTCGATGCCGCTGGCCTTCAAGCCGGCCGCGACCCGCTCCATGTATCGCTCGGCGATCGGCTGGACGTAGGCGTTGGCGATGGTCGTCGAGGCGCGCGGATATTCCCTCATGCCCGGCGCCACCTGATGGGAGACCGATATCGAAACCGCCGGCAGCTGCTCGCCCAGTATTTCCAGCGCCGCCAATTCATGCGCCGGGTTGGTGTAGGCATGCAGGAAGCAGACAGCGACCGCTTCAATTCCTTCGGCGCGCAGCTCGGCGCAGATTTCGCGCAGGCGAGCTTCATCCAGCGGGCGCCAGACGCGGCCGTCTGCAAGCATGCGCTCCGGCAGGTCATAACGCAGGCGGCGCTCGGCCAGCGGCGGCGGCTTCTTCAGCGCCAGGTCGTACATATCGTAGCGGCCCTCGTTGCCAATCTCGACCGCATCTCGAAAGCCGGCTGTCGCCAGCAGCGCTGTTTTCGCCCCCTTGCGCTCGATAAGCGTGTTGGTGATCAGCGTCGTCCCGTGCACAACGTAGCGGATGGAGCCGGGCGCCAGGCCCGACTTTTCCAAGAGATCGCGGACGCCGGCCAGCACAGCGCCCGAGGGATCGGGATAAGTGGTAAGCAGCTTTTCGACGATGACGCGGCCGCTCTCCAGATCGAGAGCGACGAGATCGGTGAAGGTGCCGCCGATGTCAACTGCCAACAAGATGGGCGGCGCTGTCATGGGCGGGCGTTCCTCGGGCGGGCTGGTGGACAAGGTCGCGCATCATCATAAGAGTTGCGACCGACGCTGTCAAGCAAAGGCGCCGGCAGGGGCCGCTCCCTGAGTCGCCCGAATGCGCGCTTTCGCAAGGGCAGGCCTTTCCGCGCCGCGCGTAGGCACAGCCAGCTACAGGGTTGGTCTGATGCGAACCGCCCGTTGATTGCTTCCGAATCGCTTGACATGCCGGTCGGATCGGGATAAGCTTGAATCAGCGCAAACGTTACACGTCTATCGTTATCATTGCGCGCGCGGGCTGGCCTTTGCGTCGGCCAAGCATCGTGGAAAGGAGGCTCATTGCTTCGATCACAAGTGGCAACTAGCGTTTTCTCGATGGATAGCATCAAGAAAAGGAGCGACTGAAATGCATAAAATGATCGGTTTCCGACCCATAATTCTATTGTGTGTCGTCCTGGTTCTTTTGGGCGCGTCAGCCAGTTTGGCGCAGGCGGAGCGCGTCCAGATTGAATTGATGCTGGGCGGCTGGCAGTTTGAGTTCATGACCAATCACATCGAGCCCGCATTCGAAGAGCGCTTTCCCGAGTATGACCTGGTTCTGCGCCCCTTCGACAACTACGGGCAAATCTGGGAGAATTATCTGCTCGCCCGTGAGCAGGGAGAAAACCCGGCCCTGGTGCAAGGGACGGAAACCCTGACGCAGACTTTGCGCGACAGCGGCAAATTCAAGCCGCTCTGGGAAGCGCTCGGCGGCCGCAGCGCCATCAACGGCATTGATCTGGCCCTGGACGATTTTGTCCCGGCGATTTACGCCTACTACGCCATCGACGGTCAGCTCTATTCGATGCCCTGGAATACCTCCGCGCCCCTGCTCTTCGCCAATATGGACCTGCTGGTGGAGGCGGGCATCGCCACAGACCTGGCGGACCTGGATGCCTTGCCCGGCACCTGGCAAGAACTGGAGGCGGCTTGCGAAACCATTTTGGCGCAAACTGACGCGCATTGCGCCTATTGGCGGGTCAACCCCTGGTGGTTTGAGAACCCGATGGCGCAGGCGGGCGAATACATGATCAACATGGAAAATGGACGGGCGGGCCGCGCCGATGAAGTTCTGCTCGCCAGCGAAGCCGGCATCGAACTGATGACCTGGTGGATTTCAATGCTGGAGCGCGGCCATTTCGTCAATTATGGCGCCAACCCCGGCGACGCCCCGCTCACGGACTTCGCCACCGGCAACCTGGCATTCTCGGCCGCCTCGTCCAGCGCGGGCACACGAACGCTGAACAATGCCCTGAGCGAAAACGGCTACACTTTGGGCACGGGATTCTTGCCCCACAACGGCGAGCGTGAATACTTCAGCATCGGCATCGGCGGCGGCACGATCTACCTGAGCGACGGCTTGGCGCCCGAAGTCGAAGAAGCGGCGCTGACCTTCATGGCATTCAATGTGCTGCCGGAGAATGATGCGGCATATCATCTCAGTTTTGGCTATATCCCGGTGCGCAACAGCACAGCGGCCGTACTGAGCGAAGGCGACTGGCCCCCGGTGTTCCAGACGGCCTCGCGCCAATTCGCCGCCGGCCGGGCGACTAACGGCGTCGGTCCTTTGTTGCCGACCTTCCTGGAGACGCGCGATGTGCTGTCCTCGGCGATGGAAGCCATCATCTTCGACGGCGCCGATATCGAAGCGGCCTTGACTGAAGCCTCGGCTGATGCCAGCGCCATCCTGCAAGAGTACAACCTGCTTGTCGCGGGCGAATAGCGGCTTGATCTTCCGCAAGCGAGCGATGGCTGTGGACTGGTTTCTCCCTTCCGCAGCCATCGTAAGCAGCCTGCGGCTTCGGGCAAAGTCCAGAGGCGAGTGACATGCTCCCCCTCATTATCAGCTTGGGCGCGACCTGTATTGGCGCTCTTGTGTTTTGGCGAAGTTTCCCGGACAGTTCCCGTCATCGGCGCCGGTGCGCGCTGCTCGGGGCGGCGGCCGGCTTTCTGGGGCCGCAACTGTCGATGATTCCGCTCCGATACTGCGCCTTCGAGCCTGAGCACAGCTTTATGTTCAGCTTGCGCTTTCTCGGGCGGGAAACGCAACTGAACGCGGCCCTGCTGGTCGGCATTGGCTTCGTCGTCCTGGGGATCTGGGCGGCGCTGCTGGTCGTCCGGCTGCTGGTCGAGCAAGTCCAGCGCACCGGTTATATTATCCCGCCGCAGGAGCATTCATCGCGCTTTTTCAAGGGCTGGGGCTGGCTGCCTTGGCTGCTGCTCGCGCCAACCTTGATCGCCATCGCCCTGTTTGTCTATTATCCGGCGCTGCAGACCTTCTCGCTGGCGACGCGGCTGGTGCGCCTGGGCATCGAGAAGACGGCGCCGGTCTGCGTCGACAATTTCGCGCAGCTCATCGCCGGGCAGCGGGAAAACGCCATCTACACCATCTTGAGCGACGGCCTCATATTCGGCTTCGACAATGTCAGTTACATCCCGCTCTTGGGCGTCAGCTTTTTCTATGCTGTCGGCATTGTCGCACTGGCGAACCTGCTGGGCTTGGCGATCGGCAATATCGCGCATCGCAGCTTCCGCGGGGCGCACGTTTATCGCACCTTGTTGATCTGGCCCTATGCCTTGTCCGCTGTTGTCACCGGCGCGATCTTCCTGTCGATCCTGAGCCCGCGCGTCGGCTTGGCGAGCAATCTGCTGACTGGCATGGGCTTGCCGGAGATACCCTGGCTGCAAAGCGCCGCGGTCGCCCCTTGGGCCATTGTCATCGCCGCGACCTGGAATATCCTCGGCTTCAATATCCTGTTCTATATCGCCGGCTTCCAGAATGTGCCGAAAGATCTGCTGGAAGCGGCATCGGTGGATGGCGCCAACTCCCGCCAGCGCTTCCTCCATATCACGCTGCCGATGCTCGCGCCTATAATCTTCTTCTTGCTCTTTTTTAATCTCACCTACGCCTTTTTTGACCTCTTCGGCTTGATCGACAAAATCACCGGCGGCGGGCCCCGCGGCGCCACTTCCAACCAGGTTTACGAGATCTTCACCCTGGGGATCCGCAACAAAGACCTGGGCAAGGCGGCGGCGCAGTCCCTTGTTCTGATGTCGATCGTCGGCCTGCTGGCCATCTTGCAGTTTCGCCTGCTGGACCGACGCGCAAGCATAAGAGCCTGACCATGCGCAAAGACAAACAGAACCGGGGCAGTTGGCGGTATCACGTCTTTCTGATCGGCGCGGTCATCATCCTCGGCACGCCGCTCTACTACGCGATGATGATGAGCACGCAGTCCCTGGGCGAAACGCTGGCCAACCCGCTGGCGCCGGGCCAATCCTTCGCGGAAAACCTGGAGCGAGTCATCGCCAGTCGCCTGCATATTACCTTCGCCAACAGCGTTGCCGCCTCGTTAACGATCGCCCTGGGCAAGACCGCGCTGTCGCTGTTGGCTGGGCTTGCTTTTTCCTTCTTTCGCTTTCGCGGCAAATGGTTCGCCTTCGCCGCCATCTTGTTCACGCTGATGATGCCGGGCGAGGTACTGGTCATCGCGCTCTTCCGCGTCGTCTCCGTCACATTGGGTTTGGGCAATTCCTTCGCCGGCCTGGTACTGCCGTCATTGGCCAGCGCGGCCGGCACCTTCCTCTTCCGCCAGCATTTTGAATCGATCCCGTCGGAACTTTCGGAAGCGGCACAGATGGATGGCATGAATCCACTGCAATATCTCGCCTACGTTTTGATTCCGCTCAGCTGGAACACCATCGTCGCCCTCTTCGTCATCTCCTTCCTGGTGGGCTGGAATCTGTACCTGTGGCCGCTGATGATCATCACCGACCCCGCCAGTCAGGTCGTGCAGGTCGGGCTGAGTTTCATCACGCAGAGCGAGGGCCTGGCCGCCCAGAATCTGGGACCGCTGATGCTCGGGGCGGTCATTTCCAGCATCCCGCCCTTAATCGTCTTCATGGTTTTTCAAAAGCACTTCATGCGGGGTTTCGCCATTTCGCGCGAGAAGTGAGCAAGCGGCGCATTATGACGAGCCTCGCCTTCGCCGGGGCGAGGGGCCTAATCAATAGAGGAGCGGTCGATGGCTGGTTTTCGGGTGATGAGTTTCAATATTCGCGGGGCGAACCATGACGATGGCGTCAACAGCTGGCCGCGGCGCGCCGCCCTCAATATCGAGGTCATCCAGCGGGCGGCGCCGGATATCATCGGCTTTCAGGAATACGAGACCGGCAATCAGCGCGAATACGACCGATACTTGACCGATTATGCCTACGAAGCGGGACCGGCCCTGGCCCGCGAGAGCGACTCAGGCGGCTACCATTGCGCGATTTATTGGCGGGCGCGCCGCTTCGAGCGCATGAACGGGGGCGCCTTCTTCCTCAACTCCAAGCCGGCGGAATACGGCCTCGATTGGGGCATGGGGCATGGCCGCGGCCTGCATTGGATGACGCTGCGCGACCGGCGTGATGGGGCGGCCTTCGTCTTCGCCAACACCCACCTGCCACATGACAGCGAAATCGGCCGGATCCGCGGCGCCCGGCTGATTCTGCATAAGCTCGGCGAAATCTCTCAAGATCGGCTGCCCGTCGTCCTCGCGGCCGATTTCAACTCCCGGGCTACGATTTACCGCGAAGCCTGGCGCGAATTACTCACGGAAGAGCAGAAGCGGCTGGCCGATGAGAATTGGTCTCTCTTCGCTTACCGCAACAATGTCTACGAGATATTCAAGGCGGGCGGCTACAGCGACGCCTTCATAGCCGCCGGCAACGCCGATGCCCCGAGCGTCTCGACAGCGCACGGCTTCATGAGCAACGCGCCGCCGCTGAATCTCCGCATTGATTGGATCCTGACGCGGGGGAACAGCCGGCGCATCCGCTGTCGATGCTGCGCAATAATTGAGGACGCCCAACCGCCGGTTTACCCCAGCGACCATTATCCGGTGATAGCGGATATCGAGATGCTATAATCGGACGGGATCGATCAAGAGGGCGGACGCAGCGCTATGGGGCGGCAGAATAATGCGAGCATCACCGATATCGCCGCGGCGGCCGGTGTTTCCCCGACGACGGTATCGCGCGTATTGAACAACAAGCGGGGCGATATTCGCATCAGCGACAAGACGCGCGCCCTTGTGCTCGATGTTGCCAAGCAATTGGGTTATCAGCGCAACCCCCTGGCTTCCGCCCTGCGCTCGAACCGGACTGGCATCATCGGCGCTATCAACAGCGCCATGAGCGGCACCTATATGAGCCGGCTGGCCCATCATATTCAACTGGTCGCCCAAGAGCGGAATATCGATCTGTTTGTCGGCGCTCCACGCGAAAGCAGCGACGCCATCGCCGGCCAACTGAGTGTGCTGCAGAGCCACTTGTTTGACGGTGTCCTGTTCCTGGGCGATCTCGCTCGCTATCAAGCCTTCGCCAGCCGGGATTTCGCGCAGCCGCATGTGCATGTCTTGCCGGGCGACGAACAGTGGCTGCCGCTGGTCAGCGTCGATGAGGCTCAAGGCGTCAAGCTGGCGCTTGACCATTTGACCGACTTGGGGCACCGGCGGATCGCTTGCCTCGGCAGCCCAGCCTGGCGCTGGGACGCGCGGCGCATACAGTTTTATCAGCGCTACATCGCCCGCCGCCTGGGGCCGGCTTTTCAGCAGCTTCTCGATTTGGATCACATCCCCTATCCGGCAAATATCGCCGGCGACGCCGATGTAGGCGGCAAGGTCTCGGCGCACGTGGAGAAAGCGGTCACCGGGGCGGAGCCGCCGACGGCGATTTTCTGCACCAACGATTCATTTGGCGCCGCCGTAGTCAAGGCGCTCTATCGCTTGGGCTTGCGCGTGCCCGAGGATATTTCGGTGCTGGGTTATGGCAATCACCATGACGCGCGCATCATTTACCCCGAGCTCACAACGGTGAGCCTGGCGAGCGAAGAGATGGCGAAGGAAGCGCTCGACCTGCTGCTGCGGATTATTGATAATCCCGAAAATGCGGAACTGCGGGAACAGCGGCTGCTCTGCGCGCCGGCGCTCGTCCTGCGGGAATCGGCGCGATCCATCGTCAGTTGAAACGCGGGCTTTCGCAACGAGAAAGGCAAAGCGATTTGGGACGCGAAACCATAAGAGTCGGCGTCATCGGAACGGGCGCTATCGGGGGCGTTCACGCCGACAATCTCATGCGGCGGACGCCGGGCGCGACCGTCGTCGCGGTGATGGATATCGACCGGGCGCGGGCTAACGCGGTTGCGGCCGCCTGTGATGGCACGCGTGTCTTCAGCGACGCGGGCGAGCTAATCGCCGACCCCGAGGTGGACGCGGTGCTGATCGCCTCGACCGACGCCACCCATGCCGATATCACCATCGCCTGCATCGAAGCGGACAAACCTGTACTCTGCGAGAAACCACTGGCGACCAGCGTGGCAGATGCCGAGCGGGTCGTCAATGCTGAGCTGGCAGCCGGGCGGCGTCTCGTGCAGGTCGGCTTCATGCGCGAGTATGATCATGCCCATCGCGACCTATACGACCTGCTGAAGAGCGGCGCAGTCGGCGCGGCGCTCAAATTCCGCAGCCTGCACGTAAATCCCCTATTCGTCCGTGAATTGACGATTGAGTCAGTGATCACCAATTCCTTGATCCACGATATTCACTCGGCGCGCTGGATCATGGGCGAGGAGATCAGCAGCGCCTATGTGCAGTGGATTCCGGTCAACCCGGCCCGCCCGGGAAGCGCTCGCCTGGCGGATTTACAGCTGCAATTTGCCAGCGGCGCGCTCGGCAGCCTGGAATACAACGGCGATTCCGGCTATGGCTACGAAGTAATAGTTGAAGTCACCGGCGAGCTTGGCCAGCTGACGACAGCCGATCATCCCAGCCCCGCCTTGCGAAAAGCGGGAACGGTCTCGCAGGCGATCACGCCGAACTGGCCAGAGCGCTTCGCGCAAGCCTACATCGACGAAGTCCAGGGCTGGATCGACCACGTTGCGCGCGCTGAAGCGACCGGCCCCTCAGCGTGGGATGGTTATATGTCGCTGGTCGTTGCCGATGCCGCGATTCGTTCAGCGGCGACCGGGATGCCTCAGCCGACGAAAGCCGGCGAGCGGCCGTCCATGTACCAATGATCGGGCAGGGCATCGCGCTGGGCGGCCAGCAGCTCGCCCAGGATGGCGTCGGCATCGGCGATTGAATTGGTCAGCGGGTCGGTCATCAGCGCGCGCCGCAGCAGCCTATAATCGGCCTTGACGATGGCTTCCGCAGTCAGTTCGTGCGTATCGAGCACGATTTCCTGCAGGCCGCGCAGACCGCGGGGCATGTCGCCGACCGGGCGTGGCTGCGGGCCGTCCATATCCAAATCGCAGAGCAACTCCAGAAAAGCAACGTCCGCCATATTTCCGACGGCGCCACGGTTCTGCGTGTTGATGTAGAAGGGCCGCCCCAGCCCGCCCACCATATTTTCGATGACATCAGTGGCATGGTCCGGGCCATAGGCGGTCATGAAGTCGCCCATCGGTTTCACGCCGCTGACATAGTCGTCAACCCCCCGCCACATGGCCTCATGGCGGGCATAGCGCGTCTCCGTCTCCCAGATTTTGAGCGGCGGAATCGCATCGGGCAGGACGCCATGGCCCTGGTAGAAACGCAGGTATTCTTTGGTATGTGAAACGCAGACGGGAACATAACCGAAGATCTCGTACAGCTGCCAGGCGATGGCGTTGTTGTGCAGGGCTTTGGCGCCTTTGTCGCCGTCCATGCCTTGATAGGCAGGGTCTTGACGCAGGCTATCGGCGATTTGCGCGCTGACATCGCGCCCCTCGAACGCGCCCCGCAGCATCCAGGTGAAGTGATTGACGCCGGCGATGCGCAGGTCGAAGGCAGCATCCAACTCCGCTGTCCATTCGTCGGCCGCGTCGATGATGCCCGCATGCTTCGCATAACGAATCTTGACATGGGGCATGTGCAGCGAATCGCAAAGGGCGAAGCTCTTGACCGCCGGCGCGTAACGGGCGATCGCCATGCCATGGACGGCGCTGGGGTTGATGTAGTTGATGACCCAGGCGGCCGGGCAGAGGCGCTCGACATCGGCGACGCAATCCATGATCAGGGGCAGCTCGCGCATGGCGCGGAAGATGCCGCCGGGGCCGATGGTGTCGCCGCTGCACATGCGCACGCCGTATTTCTCGCTGATTGCGCAATCGATGCCGCGGTAGCGCACGGTGTCGGCGGCGAAGCTGAGCACGACAAAATCAGCGCCGGGCAAGACAGCGCCCCAATCGGAGGCGGTCTCCAGGCGCAAGTTGACGCCGGCTTCCGCGACCGCCAGCTCCGCCAGCCGTCCCATCTTCTCCAGGCGCTGCGGATCCTTGTCGACGAGGGCCAGCGTGCCGCCGTTGAGCTGCGGCGAGTGGACCATTTGCCAGATCGCTTGCCGGCCGAAGAACAGGCTGCCCGCGCCGATCACGACGACTTTCGGCTGCTGAACATCGCTCATAAGCCGCTCCTTCATCACGTTGCCAACAGCCAACCCCACCCCCCGGCCCCCTCCCCGACGAGTCAGGGAGGGGGAGCTACGGCAGGGCGGGATGCAAGGATTTTTGCGTGAGCCGTTGCTGTGTGGCGCGTGTGTCGACCGCCAGCCCAAAATCGACAGCGCCATTATACACGGTCTGCCGTTCCGCCGGCGCGCCGGAATTAGCGCGCGGCAACGTCGACGGGCGAATGTATTGGGTCGGCAGCCTAGGCGCTGCGCCTTTGCCGGCCTCCCCTAGATCGCTGCCGTCGTCTGCGTCCTTTGCCGTTTGGCGGCGTATTCACAGTGGCAGCCGGGCCCGGCGCTTCGATGGCAGACACATAGGGATGCTCGCTGACAACCGCGATGGGTTTGCGTATCAGCGCTTCGATTTCGGGCAGGTACTTCCGTTCGCTGACATCGCAGAAGGAATAAGCGATGCCGGATGCGCCCGCCCGCGCCGTCCGCCCGATGCGATGCACATAACTCTCCGGGATGTTCGGCAGGTCAAAATTGATGACGTGGGTCACGGCATCGATATCCAGGCCGCGCGCAGCGATATCCGTTGCCACCAGGACAGCTGTGCGGCCAGACTTGAACTGGGCCAGCGCGCGCGTTCGCGCAGTCTGGGATTTATTGCCGTGAATGGCTTCCGCCGGGATGCGAGCGCGGTTCAATTGCTTTGCCAGATTATTGGCGCGATGCTTCGTGCGCGTGAATACCAATACGCGCTCCGAAGCGGGATCGCGCAGAATATGTTTCAGCAGCGCGCGTTTATTGCCGCTTTCAACAAAATAGATGGACTGCGCGATGCTCTCCACCGTTGTCGCTTGCGGATTCGCCTCCACCTTGACCGGATCAATCAACATGCTCCGGCTCAATTCTTGAACCGCCGGTGGCATAGTCGCCGAAAACAGCATCGTCTGGCGTTTTTCGGGCAAGCGCTTAATCACGCGTTTGACATCATGGATGAAGCCCATATCCAGCATTCGGTCGGCTTCATCCAGGACAAAGTACTCAATCCGATTCAAGTGGATGAACTGCTGGTTCATGAGGTCCAGCAAGCGCCCCGGCGTCGCCGCCAGCACATCGACGCCGCGCTTAAGGGCATCGACTTGGGGCTGCTGGCCGACACCGCCATAGATCGCCGCGCTCCTGAGCGAGCTGTCACGGCTGAATTTGCCGAACTCGTCGTTGATTTGCGCCGCCAGTTCGCGCGTTGGCGCCAGCACAAGCACGCGCACAGGTCGCCGGCCAGGGACCGGATCCAGCATTTGCAAGATGGGCAAGGCAAAGGCGGCTGTCTTGCCGCTGCCGGTTTGGGCGCAGCCGATCAAATCCCGGCCCTGCAGAATCTGCGGGATGGCGCGAGTTTGGATTGGCGTCGGCTCGGTATAGCCAGCCCGCTTGACGGCGCGGAGCATGGCGCTATTCAATTCTAGGTTGTGAAATGACATAGGGTTTAGTGTTTTCTCGGTGGTTTACAAAATTGGGGACATCGTATTATCGGACATCTTCGTGAATAATACTAGGCCGGCCAAAATTGGATACGAATCCGCAAGCGCATCGTGTATCATGCGCGGGCACAGCTACCTAACCGAGCGCATACATGAGGCAGGAAATGAGCAACCCATACGCATACGCCAAAGCAAACCAGAACCGCTTCCTCGAGGAATATCAGGACTTGCTGCGCATCCGCACGATCAGCACCCAGCCACAGCACGCGGCTGACGTGGCGCGGGCCGCCGAGTGGCTGAAGGCGATGATGCTGCGGATCGGCATGAAGCGCGCCGAAGTCATCTTGATGCCGGAGGGGCGCTGCCCGCTCGTGCTGGGCGAATGGGATGGGGCCGGCCCCGACGCGCCCACCGTCTTGATCTACTGCCACTACGATGTGCAGCCGGCCGAAGTCGCTGACGGCTGGGACAGCGAGCCATTCGAGCCCACGATAAAAGACGGCCGGCTCTATTGCCGCGGGGCGGTCGATAGCAAGCTGCATGTCATGGCCAACTTGAAAGCGGTCGAGTCTTGGCTGGCAGCCGCCGACGCGCCCAAGGTCAACATCAAGGTTGTGCTGGAAGGCGAGGAAGAATCCGGCTCGGAGAATATCAACGCCTTCATCGCCGCGCATCCCGAGCGCCTGGCCGCCGATATCGCCATGATCTCCGATGGCGCGATTCTGGCGCCCGATCAACCGAGCTTGACTTATGGCTTGCGCGGGATCGCCGCCTTGGAGCTGCATGTGTCCGCGCCAATCAGCGATTTGCACAGCGGGCATTGGGGCGGCTCGGTGCATAATCCGATACAGGCGCTCTGCGAAATCATTGAGCAGCTGCACGACGAAAACGGGACGGTGAGCGTGCCCGGCTTTTACGATGATGTGGCGGCCGTGACCGCGCAAGATCGCGCCCTGTTGGAGCAAGTCGCGCCCTACCTGCAAGCCGAGTGGGATGATGTGGTGGCGGCGCCAGCCGTCTGGGGCGAAGCCGAATACAATCTGCCGGAGCGCCTGGGCGCGCGCCCGACGCTGGAAATCAACGGCATCCAGGGCGGTTACACCGGCGCTGGCATGAAGACGGTGCTGCCGGCCGGCGCCTTCGCCAAGATCACCTGCCGCCTTGTGCCGCGTCAAGACCCGGCGCGCGTGCTCCAATGCGTCATGGATCATATTCATAACATCGCGCCGGAGACGGTCACGGTCGATATCCGGCCGAGCGAACCGGGCGCGGAAGCCGTCCTGCTGGATGTGGAGGGCCGGGCAATGGCCGCGGCGGCCCAAGCTTATACACATGCCTGGGGCGTCGAGCCGGTCTATGAGCGCTCCGGCGGCAGCGTGCCCATCTGCGTGGAATGCGCCAAGGTGGCGGGCGCGGTGGTGATCATGAGCTACGGGCTGAAGAGCGGGCGCGCCCACGGCCCCAACGAGAATATCTACCTGCAGAACTTCGCCAAGGGCATCCAGGCGACGATCAAATTCATTGACGTGCTGGGGGAGGGACGGGGCTAGCATTGGCGGGCCCGCCCAACGCGCCCAGGATGACGCTTGTATCATCAAGCAGCGGTAGGTCACTGGCGAGCGCCTGCTGCCGCGCGAATTCATCGCCCGCTTCGCGCCAGAGCGACAGTACGATCCAAAACGCGCCCTTCTCCCGCGCCCCCTCGGGGACCGCGAGCGTCAGCGACTGCGGGTATAGCGGCAATGCGCCTGGCCGCAGCATCCAGTGGCGATTGTGCGCCGCCGCCCGCGCCCTTTGGCTGGCGACCGTTTCGCCGCTGTCCGCGTCCACCAGGCTGAGCGTATAGCCAAGCCCGCTGTAGCGGCCGCGCTTGGACGCGGTGAACAGCCGCAGATGGATGGCGTCGGTGGCGCTGCTGTCGATGCGATAACCACGCAGCTGCACGTCCAGCTCAAACTCAACGGCGGCCGGCTGGGCGAGAAAGCGCAGTTCAAGGCCCGGAAGCTGGGCGTTCGCATAAAGCGGGGCGAGCCAGACGAGGGGCAGCGCGTAAAGCAGGCGCGCGAAATGGGCTTTCGGCCGGGGCAGCGCCTCGCAGAAGTGGCCCGCCACCGCCAGCAGCGCAAGCCATACGCCGAGCAACTCAGTGATCTCCTCCCAGAGGCTGAAGTCCAGCGAACCCTCCAGCCGCAAGATGCCCAGCTCGACATCCACCACCGTGAGGAACTCATAGAAGACGGCCCCGCCGCCAGACAGCCCCAAACCGACGAAGAAGCAGACCTGCCATGCCCTGGCCTGCCGCGGAGAGCGCAAAGCCAGAATCAGGGTCGCCAACGCCAGCGCCGCGCCTACAGCGACATAATATCGCTTCCAATGCCGGAAGCCCTCATGCAAGGCGTAATACTCATCCACCGCCATGAACAAGAAAATCAAGCCAAGCGCGCAGAGGTAAAGCCTTTGCCCGCCGGCGCGGGAACGCAGCAGCCAGGCGGAAGCCAGCGCCAGGAAGGCAACCAGCGCGAGCTGCGTCGATGCCAGCGTGCTGGAGATATTGAACTCCCGGTTCAAATCCCAGAGCCAGTACCAGAGGCTGGCGGCTGGCAGCAGAACAGCGACGCCGATCGCCAGCCCCTGCGCCAGCAGCATCCCGCTTAACAGGCGCTGCGCGGCAAGGGACAGGCGTGGAATCAGCTTCCAGTAACAGACGAGGCAGGCAGGCGCGTACAGCAAAAGCATATAGACAAGGTTCAAAGATTGGGCGGGTATGGCAATGTCAATGTCAAGCATGGACGGTGTTGCCTTTGACATCGAGCAGGCGCAAATGAATCAGGTGAATCATGACCTGCGCGCGGGCGCCGCGCAGGCTCGCTTGATTTTACAATCATTTTGCAGGCGGCCAAAACATTGACAATAACCCGCCTCGACAATGCGGCCAAGTGACGGGCGAAAATTATCGCCCGCAACATTGGCAAACGATGCCAAAAGGAGCCATGCAATATGAGTATCAAACGATTCACCCTAGTGTTTATGCTGCTCGTGCTGCTGACAGCTGGCGTGAGCGCCGGCGATGACCCCGGCCCGAGAGGCTACGCGGTCGCCGGATATTGGCATAGCGGTCCCAGTGTCTTGCTGGCCGACCCCATCATCCAGGAAGCGACCGGCCTGGAAGGCGAGGGCCTGCGCGCGGCGCTGCTGGACGGCCAGACCCTAAGCGAACTCATCGAAGCGAATGGCGGCGATGTCGAGGGCGTCCGCGCGGCTCTGCTGGCGCAGGCGGCCAAGTCGATCCAGGCGAATGCGGCGGCTGCCATTGATGGCCTGGAAGCGGGCTTCAATGAGACGATGGATGAAAGTCACCGGCGGCGCTTCCCCTGGTGGCGGCGGCGCAATCCAGTGCGTGATACGTTTGGCGTCTGGGGCATGGACGAGACTATTATGCAGGCGACCGGACTGGCAGCGCTTGAATTGAATAGAGCATTGCTGGAAGGTTCGACGATCGCCGGCCTGATTGAAGCGAATGAGGGCGACGTGCCAACGACTGTGTCGACGCTCGTGGAGCAGGCGACGAACGGCATCAATGAGGCGGCGGCCGCCCGCATAGCGCGCTACGAAGACGCGCTGACCGAAGCCTTCGAGGCCGACTTAAGCGACCGCTCGCGGCGCTGGCGGCATTGGCGCCCGGGGCATGGCGCTTTCTTCAGCTTCCGCGGTGTCTATGACGGCAGCCAGCCCGACGCCGGCGTCCAGCCCGAGACCGAAGATGTCGCCCTGCAAACGCCAGGCGAACCCGACGACGCTTAGCGATCTACCCTCCCAATCGGCTGCGGGAAGCGTGGGCGCGACGCCTGCGCTTCTCGTCCGCTGCCATCCCTCACTCGATCAGCAGCTCCCCCAGCATGACGCGCGCATCGGGCAAGGCGCCCCCGTCCGCGCCCATCGCCGGCAGACGCGCTTGATCGCGCGCGCGATACAAACCGGTGGAGACACGGTACAGCCCGGGCCTCAGGTCGGGCGGCAGCGGCGCGAGCCAGGTCTCGCTGTCGGCCAGGCCGCGATACCAAAGGCGCGTCGGCAAACGGCGCCCCAGCGGCGGCTGGTCATGGGCCCACCATTCGTCGCGCTCCGCGTGATTAAGATGCAGAAACTGCGTGAGGTCCTCGGCGCCGGCCGCTTCCGCGCGCCAGCTAAAAGTGATGGACAGGGTCTCACCGGCCCGGGCGCTGGCCGGCATTGCAGCGGCATCAAGCGCGAAGCCATTGTCAAATGCAGCCAAGGGAGCGGGGCGCTTATCCCCCGGCGCCTCTGCCCGCAGGACCAGCTCATCCAAGACAACTTGTGTGTCATTGAGCAATTGGCGGTCGCTGGCCAGGATTCGCTGGCGCCGGTAATCATCCCCGTCAGCCCGCCAGAGCGACAGCACAATCCAATAAGCGCGGTTTGGCGGCAGGGCCCGCGCCGGCCCGATATCCAGCCACTGCCGATACACCGGCACATAATCGGGCGCGAGCTGGAAAAAGCGGCGATGAGAATAGGCATCGCGGCCCAAGACGCTGCTGCCGCCCGCCTGATCGACCAGTTGAATGGAATAACCCAGCCCGGCCAGCCCTCGCCCAAAATAATCCCAGTGGCCCGCTGATATGAAGAGATGCAAATGCCGCTTGTTATTTTCCAACAGATAACCGTGCAGGCGCAGGCCCGACTCGAACTCAACAGCGGCGGCTTTTGCGCCAACGTTGTATACATCAACGGGGCTGATTGCCGGGCTCACGACCAGCAGCAGGAACCAGAGCGCGGGAAAGGCATAGATGATGCGGCGCACGACGGCGCCGGGCTTGGGCGAAAACTCGGTGAAGCAGCCCATCATGGAGACCAGCGCGAGCCAGATGCCGAGGAGCTCGAGCGATTCCTCCAGCAGATGTTTCTGCGCGCAATTGCCGATGACAGCGAAGACCGGGTCGGCACAGCGGAATTCAATGAGGATGCCGCCGCTCGCGCTCAGCGCCAGCCCGGCCACGAGCAGCGCATGCCAAATCCGGCGCCGTTTCGGGGACAGCGCCGCCATCACCAGCGTCGCCAGGACAACCGCCGCGCCCAGCCCGACATAGAGCCGGCTCCAATGCGTGATGTATTCATGAATCAAGGCGTATTCGTCATAGGCCAAATAAAGAAAGACCAGGCCAACGCCGGCAAAATAGAGCCGATTCGGCAGCGGCCCGGCCCCGCCAGACGCAGCCGTCAACAGCGCGATAACGCCGACCAGCGCCAACTGGATCGAGGCCAGCGTGGCCGGGATATTCCATTCATGGTCCAGGTTCCAAAGCCAATCTTGAAAGCTGGTCGCGGGGGCGACGAAAAATGCCAGCCCTATCGCAAGCGCTTGCGCCGCCAGCAGCAACCAGGCCAGGCGCATGAATGCCCGGGGCAAACGCGGCAACAGACGGCGGGACACGAACAGGCCGGCAAGGCAATACAGCAAAAATACAATGACGCCGCTCAGGGCTTTGGCTGGAATCTCCATTCGCGCGTCGACTCCCTGCTATTGCGCTTCGGGCATGTAAGAACGCTTAATTCATTGGCAAGTGTGGGCGAACCAAGGCTGACACCCGATCGTTAACCCGCAACAAGGCATTCTGTAGGGGCGACCAACCTGGTCGCCCGTCGTAGCGAAAGGATGCGTTTTCGGGCAACATGATAAGTCGCCCCTACAATTTTCGGCATGATTGCGGCTGGAATATACCAGGTTCACCGCAACAGGACAGCGTAAACACAAGATTTTCCTGTATCGCGACGCATGCGCAACCTCAGAATCCAGCGCTCCTTCATTCGATCAGCAAACTCCCCAGCGGCACGCGCGCATCAAGGAAGGCGCCTCCTTCCGCGCCGGTCGCCGTTACGCGCTCCCGATCCCGCGCCCGATAGAGCCCGGTAAAAATGTTGTAGCGCCCGGGCGCCAGGTCGGCCGGCAGCGGCGCCTGCCACAATTCGCTGTCGGCCAGCCCACTGTACCACAAGCGGGTCGGCAAGCGCGGCCCCAGTGGCTGCTGGTCATAGACCCACCATTCGCCGCTCTCGGCATGACCCAAATGCAGAAATTGGGCATGGTCTTCGTCAGCGTCAACATCGCTGCGCCAGAAGAAATGGATGGGCAAGGCCTCTCCCGCGCGGGCGAGCGGGGGCATTTCAACCGCGTCAAGGGCAAAGCCGTTCTCGAAGCGCGCCAGGGGCGCCCCCGCGGGCGACGCTTCCGGCGTATCCGCAGGCACAAGTACTTCACCCAGGATGGCTTGATCCTCGCTCAGCAAATCGAGATCGCTGCCCAAAATGCCGAGACGCGCGTAGCCCTCATTGTCATCCCGCCACAAGGTGAGGACGAGCCAATAGGCGCGGTTCGCCGGCAAGCGCTCAAGCTGCCCGAGGTCGATCCACTGCCGATAAACCGGCGCGTAACCGGGGGCGAGCAGAAAGAAGCGCTGATGGCTGTAGGCATCGCGGCCCAAGACGCTGCCGCCATCGACCTGGTCCAAGAGCTGAACGGAATACCCCAACCCGCTCAACCCGCGCCCGAAAAAATCCCAGCGGCCCGCCGACATAAAGAGATGCAAATGCCGTTGGTTATCTTCCAAACGATAGCCGAGCAGGCGAACATCCGTATCGTATGCTACGTCGGCGGGCGTCGAGCGGCCTGCATAGGCCGAAATCGGAATGATCACGCCACCGAGCGCGAGCAGCAGAAGCCAAAGCAGGGACAGGGCGGTGTAGGCTCGCCGCCAAAAGCGGGGCAATGGCGCTAAAGCTGACAGATGCCCCAATATGGCGACTAGCGCCAGCCAGACGCCCAGGAACTCTAGCGATTCTTCCAGCCAATGGCGATACGGGCCATAGGCGATGAATGAGATATTGTATTTGGAAGGCGCTTCGACAACTAAAGCGCCAACCGCGCTTAAACCCAGGCCTGCCAAAAAAGCGGCATGCCAGCGCCAGCCGCGCCGCGGCGACCGGGCGGCAAGCGCCAAGGTCAACAGGGCAAGGACAGCGCCGAGCGCCATATAATTCTCTTGCCAGCCGATGATGGATTCATGCCCCATGGCATATTCATCATAAGACAAGAACAAGAAGACCAAACCGACGCCGGCGAAATAGAGACTGTGCCACGCACTACTTGAGCGGGTTAAGATGGCCCTCAACAGCGCGGCAAAACCGACCAGCGACAGTTGCAGCGCCGCCAGCGTCGAGGGGATATTCCATTCGCGATCCAAATGCCAGAGCCAGGTTTCGAAGCTGGTGGAGGGCTGGTTAAGCAGCGCCATGCCGATCACAAAGATCTGCGCCGCCAGCATCAAGCTTGCCAGGCGCTTGCCCGCCATTGACAGGCCGGGCATCAGCCAGCGGTATGCTATTAATACAGTCGGCACAAACAGCAAGATGTAAACGGCGCTCGCTGGTTCACGTTCCATCTGCTGTTCGTCTTCGCTCGCCTTGCTGCGCAATAGGGCGAGCCACCGTCTCGCCCCTACGGCCTTCAATAAGATTCAACTGTTTTTCCATGCCCAGCGCCCGGCAGCCAAGACGACCGCCTCATCTTCGCCGGGCCAGGGCGGCGTCGTGGCGATGATGAATTCAAGCGGCGCCGCGCCGGTATTGCGGAACTGAAAAGCTGTGCCCAGCGGGATGGTCAAGCTGAGGCCCGGCTCAACATCCAGCACCGCCTCGCGCTCGCCCTGTTTGCGCCAGACCTGCCCGGCCCCGCTTAGAAAATACCAGACTTCCTCCACCGTGCGGTGCCGCACCGGAATCGAGACAACGCCGACCGGCAACGCGCAATGCACCATGCTCGCGCCGTCCAGGCTATGCAGCAGGCGAATCTCGGAGCCATCCGGCGCCAGCACATCGTAGGCCGCCTTGACGCGGCTGGATTCAAAGGCGGGCATCAGGCATCAACCTTGCATCCGCTGCCAGCGCGCCCGCACCGTATCCCATACTTCAGGATTCAGCAGATGCGGCGGTCGCTCCCCGCGCAGGGCCTGCACAACCTGCTCCAGCGCATGGGTGGTCAGGCGCGGCCGGCCAGCGACCGTGGAGCTGGCGATATGAGGCGTGATGACGACATTTTCGCGGCCGAGCAAAGGACTCCCGGCCAGGGGCGGCTCCGGATCGGTCACATCCAGGCCAGCGCCGAAGAGATGCCCGCTATCGAGGGCGGCTGTCAGCGCCGCTTCATCGACATGCCCGCCGCGCGCCACATTGATGAAGACAGCGCCCGCTTTCATCTGGGCGAAGCGCTCGGCGTTCATCAGCTTGTAGGTCTCGTCATTGAGCGGCAGATGCAGCGTCAGAAAATCCGAGCCGGCCAGCAGCGCCTCCAGCGAGCCCGCCTTTTCGACGCCCAGCGCCGCGAAGCGCTCGTCAGCGATATAGGGGTCATAAGCGACCACCTTCATGCCGATGGCTTTGGCGATGCCGCTGACATGCCCGCCGATCCGCCCCAGGCCAACGATGCCGAGCTGGGTGTTTTGCATCTCCAAAGCCACATATTCGCGCGCGAGGCTTCTGCGCGTTCCACTTTCCAGCATGCGATGCAGTTCGTTTTCGATTTGCTTGACCGCCCGCGCCACCGTCATCATCAGCGTGATCGCCAGTTCAGCGGTCGACACTGTCGGCGCGTCCGGCGCGTTGACGCAGGCGATGCCTCGCGCTGTCGCCGCCTCCACATCAAGCGTGTCATAGCCGACGCCGGTGCGGGCGATGATCAAGAGATTGGGCGCCCGGTCCATGATGGCGCCGTTGAAGGCGCGCCCTCCAGCAATGACCCCATGCGCGTCCTCCAGCTTGTGAAAGGGGTCCTGCTCGAGATGCTCGCCCGGGCAGATGCCCTCGGCGATCGCCTCAAACATATCGCGGTATTGATCCGGCACGGTGGATTCAAACCAGATTCTGTACATAGTCAAATCCTCTTTCGGAGATGCATGGACCTAGAAGTGCACATTTTCGTCGACGATCTGGCCGACATCGTCGGTCTCCTGGCGGATGCGCTTGAATTCGGCTGTCAGCGCGCGATTGAAGGAGGAGATATCGGAGCTGTGCATGACCAGATTGGCGCCCGCTTTCACCCATTCGATCTCATGGTGGGTGAAGTTGTGATGGATGCCAATGCCGACGCCGGCCGCGCGCGACTTGCTGATGATCGTGCGAATCGCCTCATCGAAGACTGGATGGTCATATTGTTCCGGCAGGCCGAGGCTGCAAGACAGATCATGCGGGCCGACCAGCACGCAGTCGATCCAGGGCGAGCGCAGGATCTCATCCAGCCGCTCCAATGCGGGCGCGCTCTCGATATTGATGAAGAGGGCCTTGTTGGCATTGCGCGCCGCCAGGTAATCCGCCAGCGCCGGCTCCAGCTCAGCCTCGCCATCCAGCGCCGCCCGCAGTTTCTCGCCTTTGAGCGGGCCGAACTTGACCGCGCCGCCCAGCTCTTTGACCTGCTCCGGATGTTCGACATAGGGCGCGATGATGCCGTGGGCGCCGCCATCCACCGTCATCTGCGCCAGGTAGGGATCGGGCTCCGGGATGCGCACCACCGGCGCCAGGTTCAACGCGGCGAATGCGTTGCACATCCAGGATATCACGCTGCGATCCTGCGGCGTGTGCTCGGTGTCGATGAAGACCATATCCAGATCGAGGTTCTGTACGACGCGCGGCCAGATCGGCGAGGGCGAGTATATCGCCGTGCCGTAGACACGCTGCCCGGCGCGCAAAGCTTTTATCAGTTCTTTTCCATTCATCCTGTCGTCTCTTGTCTATCGGGCTTGCCAGTCAGTAGCGGATATTAGCCCCAGGGCGAGGATAAGTCAAAGGCGCTGCCTGACTGAAACGCAATGAATCTGGATGTTGTGCAAATTTTACGCGACAGCCCCTCGCGCGTCACAGCTTGTCTCACTCAGAATTATGATTCCTCCTCATAAATGGGAATCTGTAGGGGCGAGCCATTGGGTCGCCCATGCTTGTCATAGGGCGTGTCTTAGGGCAAGACAAGTCTCGCCCCTGTGAACGGAAGTTATTGCCGCGCTTGCCGCCGAACATGGCATGCTCTAGATTAGTTTGGACATTCAGTTACAATCGCCATGGCGTCGGCGCATTCCTTCGGCGATTATGAATTCCTTCTTCACATCCAGGCGGGAGCGGCGGCTCTGGGGCGCGCTGGCCATAGTGCTGGCGGCGATTTACGCCACCCTGGGGCAAGCGCCGGCGATCGTGGCCGCGCTCGGCGAACAAATCTTGAACAGCGCCGGCAACAACCTCGTCTTCGCCATCATCGTCCTGCTGGTCCTGATTCCTGTATTCTTCATAGACAAGCGGCTCGCGCGCGCCGAGATCGCCGTTGGGCTGGGCATCCTCACCGTATATCTGCTGGCCTGGCTGCGGCTGGGTTCATGGGAGGAGCGCAGCCACCTGTTCGAATACGCGCTGGTGGCCGCCCTGGTGCATGAAGCGCTGCTGGAGCGGCGCGACAACGGCCGCACGGTGCCGGCGCCCGCCCTGCTCGCGCTGTTCATTTCGCTCGGCCTGGGCTGGATTGACGAAGGCATTCAGGCGCTGCTGCCCAGCCGCGTCTTTGAGCTCATCGATGTCGCCTTCAATTCTCTCGCCGCGACCATGATAATTGGGATGAGGTGGGTGGTGAGACGGGTGCGGGTCTGGCTGGAGCGGCGGCGGACAAGCGATTAGGCATTGCCTGGGCCGTATCAATGGGATCGATAAGTTGGAATTTGGAGGCCCGCCATGCGCTTGGGACTGAACATCGGCTACTCGGGGGCGCGCATTGAGTTGCCGCTGGCTCTGATTCAGGAGGCCGATCGCCTCGGCTATTACGCCGTCTGGACCGCGGAAGCCTACGGTTCGGATTGCGTCAGTCCGCTGGCCTGGATCGGAGCGCTAACGTCGACTATCAAGCTCGGCAGCGGCATTATGCAGATGCCGGCGCGCAGCCCGGCGATGACCGCCATGACCGCCATCACGCTCGATCAGCTCTCCGGCGGCCGCGCCCTGCTTGGGCTGGGCTTGTCGGGTCCGCAAGTTGTCGAAGGCTGGCACGGGCAGCCCTATGGCAAGCCACTGACGAAGACGCGCGAATACGTCGCCATCATGCGTAAAATCCTGGCCCGCGACGCGCCACTCGTTCATCAAGGCGAGCATTACCAGATTCCCTATCGCGGGGCCGATGCAACCGGGCTGGGCAAACCACTGAAGAGCATCCTCCATGGCCGCGCTGACATGCCCATCTACCTGGCGGCGATTGGACCCAAAAATGTCGAACTCACCGCCGAGATCGCCGATGGCTGGCTGCCTATGCTGTTCTCGCCCGCGCATTATCAGCAGACCTACAGCGCGGCAGTCGAAGCGGGCTTCGCCAAAGCGGGCAAGGGCAAGGGCGCGGCGAACTTCGACATCGCGCCAACAGTCACGGTGGTGATGGACGATGAACTCGAGGCGGCGCGCAACCAGATCAAGCCGGTCCTCGCGCTTTATATCGGCGGGATGGGCGCCAGGGGCAAGAACTTCTACTACGACCTGGCTTGCCGCTATGGCTTCGCGGAAGCGGCCGACGCGATTCAGGATTGCTATTTGCAGGGGCGCAGGGGCGAAGCGATCATGGGGGTCCCTGACGCGCTGGTGGACGCGGTCGCCCTGGTCGGCTCGAAAGCGCGCATCCGCGATCGCTTGCAAATCTGGCGAGATTCGCCGATAACGATGCTCAACGTCAGTGTCTTTGATATGGACAGCTTGCGCTTTCTGGCGGAAGAATTGCTGTAACCGCTCGCAACGCAGCGCCATCATCAAGATGCTTATCTGCTTGCTCTCTTTGGTGAAAAATACTGTATGGTGCTCGTTCAGACTCTAAGCGCGCTGAAACCGCTGCAAATCGGCGATATCACGATAAAGACGCCGCTGGCTTTGGCGCCGATGGCCGGGCACAGCAATTACGCCTTGCGCCGTCTCTGTCGCGAGCTGGGCGGCTGCGGGCTGGTCTGCACCGAGTTGATCAGCAGCAACATCGTCAAGAACTCGCGGGAGCGCGCGCTGCAGCGTTTCGATTGGCGGCGCGACGAGCGCCCGATTGCGGTGCAGCTCTTCGGTGTCGACCCGCGAACTGTCGCCGAGGCGGCCCGCGTCGTGGTCGATCATGGCGCCGACATCGTCGATATCAATATGGGCTGCTGGGTGCCCAAGATCGCCAAGAGAGGCGGAGGCGCCGCGCTCTTGCGCGATGTCAAGGCGGCGACCGCTGTGGTTGAGGCGGTGGTCAAAGCGGTGGACGCGCCGGTAACGGTCAAGGTGCGCAGCGGCTTTGAGGATGGCGTCGTCACGGCGATACCCTTTGCCGCGGCCGCGGAAGCGGTCGGCGCCCAAGCGGTGGCGGTGCATGCCCGCTTCGCCGGGCAAGGGCATGGCGGCGAGGCCGATTGGGAGGTGATCGCCGCCGTCAAAGACGCGGTGCGCCACATGCCCATCATCGGCAACGGCGATGTGCATTCAGGCGCCGACGCCCGCCGCATGCTCGACAGCACCGGCTGCGACGGCGTGATGATCGGGCGCGCCGCCCTCGGCCACCCCTGGCGCTTCCGGCAGATCGCCCATTATCTGGAAACGGGCATTGAGCTCCCCGAGCCCTCTCGATCCGAGCGAGCCCTGATCGCGCTCCGCCATGCGAAGCTGACGCTGGAGAACACGCGCTTGCCCGAGCGAGTCGCCCTGCGCGAAATGCGCGGGCAGATCAGCAAATACAAGCTGGACGCGCCGGGTTCAGCGCGCATCCGCAACCGTCTGGTGCGCATCGAGACTGTCGGCGAGCTGGAGTCGATTCTGCTTTCGGTTGTCAGCGCATCCGATCCTGATCTATGCGGGCGCAGTTGACCTAAAGAAATATCTTAACTAGAATTACGCCCTGTCTTCGCCATTGTCTGTACTTGCTCTCCTAGTGCCTGCCATGCTGTTTTGCGCCGTCGTCTATGGTGTAATCTTAACGAATGTACACTCAAGCGCGCCTGATATACCGGCAGCAACAATCGCCGAACTCGGCGCGGGCATTGGGCTATTCTCATTTGTGGTGTGCAGTTGGCTACAATACAAGCTGAGGCGTACACAAATCGTGCGTCAGTAAGGGAGAGATACAATGCCAACATGGCTTGATGAGTGGATGATACTATACATTGTTATGCTCACTACAGGATATATCGCCATCTTCGCTTTTCTTCATTTCCACAATCGGCGAAAGAATAAGGACACTCAGGCGGACAAATCCGGTGGCCAGCCGCAGGTAAAGTCCGAGGTCAGTCGCGGGTCCAGCTAGTTTCTACTTCGCAGTGAATTTGTGAACAGGTTTGCCCGCTCGCGGCTGGCGCAAGCGCCAATTCGAGCGGGTTTTCTTTTTCTCAGGCGATGAATGCGTCGGTCTTGCGTGTATTCTTAGGACAGGCTGAATCAACCGATGCGAAAGACAACCGCATGACCGATCTCGTCACCGGCGGCGCCGGCTTCATCGGGCGTCATGTCGCCGAAGCCTTGCTCAAGCGCGGCGGCGATGTCATCGTCCTCGATAACTTCAACGACTTCTACGACCCCGCCATCAAAGTACATAATGCCGACGCCCTCGGCCAATACAGCAACTGCACCGTTATCAAAGGCGACATCCGCGACGTCGATCTGCTCAATCGCATCTTTAGCGAACGGCGCATCACACGCGTGGCGCACCTGGCGGCCATGGCCGGCGTACGCGAGAGCGTCGGCCAAACCCGCCTCTACATGGACGTCAATCTGACCGGCACCATGAACCTGCTGGAAGCAGGGGCGAGCGCCGATATCGATCAATTCGTGCTCGCTTCAACATCCTCTGTCTATGGCAAGACTGAGATACTGCCCTTCGTCGAGACCGACAGCGCCGACCGGCCTCTGGCGGCGTACCCGGCCAGCAAACGCGCCGCCGAGCTGCTCGCGCACAGCTACCACAACCTCGTCGGCATGCAGGTGACCGCCCTGCGCTTCTTCAATGTTTACGGCCCGGCCGGCCGCCCCGACATGATGCCCTGGCGCCTGATGGATGCGACGCAATCCGGCGAAACCATCAAGCTCTTCAACGGCGGCGAAATCCACCGCGACTGGACATATATCGCCGATACGGTGCGGGGCGTGCTGGCCGCGCTCGACAAGCCGCTCGGATACGAGGTCATCAATCTCGGCTGCGGCGCGCCCATATCACTGAAGGACTTTGTCGCGATCATTGAGCAAAATGCCGGCAATCGTATCAATACAGTGCAAGTACCGACGCCGCCGAGCGACCCGCCAATCACCTTCTGCGACAACAGCAAGGCGCGCGAACTGCTTGGCTTCGCGCCGGCGGTATCCATCCGCGAGGGCTTGCGACAGACTTGGGATTGGTATCGGGACTTCCGCGGAATCTAGCGCAAGCGGCGCTCAACCGCCGATGATGCCCGGCTGATGACGCGCCCCGCCCATCAGCTGCCGCAGCAACTCTGACGGATTCTCCACTTTGTGCAGCTGCGCCAGCATGTCTTCCTGCGTCAGGAAGAAGGGACGCGTGTACATGCCCAGCAGGGCGCTGCGGGCTTTGTCGCTGCGGTTGGGCCGCGCCGTATGCCACAACGCGCCATGAAAGACCAGCGCGCCGCCGCGTTCGCCGGTCAGGATTTGGGCGTCAGCGGGCCACTCTTCATTCCACGCCTTTGGCGGCTCACATCCTTTCAAGTGGCTGCCTGGCATATAACCGGTGCCGCCGTTTTCCTCGGTGAAGTCGTCGAGCAGCCATATCGTCTGCCCGCAGACCTTGTCCAGCGGCCAGGGCTGGTTGATCCACCAGTAGGGATAATCCGGATGCCAGCCATATTTCTCGTAACCCGGATAGGCGGTATTGGCCGACCAGGTCGAACAAATCACAGCGTCGTCAGCCAGATAACTTTTCCAGATCGATACGATGAGCGGATGGGCCAGCAGCTCGGCGAATATCGGGTCTTTGTAGGCGATGCCGCCGACGCGCTGCGTCTTCGCCGCGCGGATCTCGTCCGTCATTTCATCCGCCAGCAGCCGCTCCAGCTTTAGGCGCGCTTCATCCGCTTCTTGCGGGCTGATGACTGAGGGGATGAAACAGTAGCCGCGCTCGTTGACTTCGGCGGCGATCTCCGCTGCATCATGCTTGCTGTTCATCATTGGCTCTCCGTTCGCTTCCGCGCGCTCTATCAAGAGCCGCCCATCGGCTCCGATACAGACCGGCCACTGTTGGCGCTATAGTTTGGCGTATTCTCTGCCATGCGTTACACTTGATGAGATAGTGCGTTTACCGTCAGAGTATACGCGCTTTTTCGTGTCGTATCTCCGTAATACATTCCCGAAGGAGTAAATCCCATGAAGAAGGCATTTCTACTTTTGGCGCTATTGGCGCTAGTTTTGCCGGTCGCCGCGCAGGATATGGCCGGCTGCATGATTGAGCCGCCGGAATCCGCCGCGCAGATTAACATGATCGGCTGGACCTACCCCATCATCGATTTCTATGCTGATGAACTCGAAGCCTGCAACGATGTGGACAATATCGATGTCAACACCCAGCTCCTGGATTCGGGCGCGGCCCATGATCAACTGCGTTTGGCGCTGGGCGCTGGCGGCACGTCGCCTTACGACATCATCATGGTAACGCAAGGCGATATTGAATCCTACGTCGAACAAGGCTGGATGATGCCGCTCAACGATCTGATCGCCAAATACGAGGATGAATACCAGATCTCCGATATCCTCGGGCTCGCCGACATGTCGGTCGACGGCCAGGTTTACGGCCTGCCCATGGAGCAGAACACGCGCCACATGTTCTACCGCCCCGACCTGCTTGACAAGCATGGCATCGCTGTGCCCGAGACCTGGGATGATGTGATCGCCGCTTGCGGAGTGCTGCAAGCTGAAGACAGCATCGTGATCCCCTTCACGACGCAACTGCACGCCGGCTGGGCCTGGCGGATTGAGTTCGGCGATATGCTGCTCGCTTTTGGCGGCCAGCCGCTCAATGAGGACATGACCCCCGCCTTCAACGGCGACGCTGGTGTGATGGCGCTCGAGAAGCTGGTGGAGATCGCCGACGCCTGCATGGGCGAAGAAGGCTTGACCTACAGCATTGATGACAGCCAAATCGGCATCGCCACCGGTGAACTGGCGATGGCCTTCACCTGGGCCAGCCGCGCCGCCGCCATGGATGATCCGGACTTCTCGGATTATGTCGGCGGAATCGAATTCGCGCCCGCCCCCAGGGCCACGGCCGACGGCCTCTATGGCGCGACCGGCGGCACCGGCGCTGGCCTGGGCATCCCGGCCAATATCGATGACGACCCCGACCTTGTGTTCCAGGTCATCCTGGAAGCGCTGGATGAGGAGAGCCAATTGCGCGGCGCCAACTACGGCGTCATCACCCGCCAGGCTGTCGCTGCCAATGCTGACGCGCGTTATCTGCCGGCTGTCTTCGCCACCATCAGTGGCGGCGTCGAGGGCACGCCTGTACCCGCTATCGGCGCTGTGTTGAACCCGGTTTGGGATCAGTGGCTGCCGCAGATCATCCGGGGCGAAATGTCCGCTCAAGAATTGCTGGACGCCGCCGCCGCCGCTTACACGACAGAAGCGACCGCCCAGGGCTTCATCGAGGTTTAGTTCGCTAAACATGTCTTGACCCCTTCTTTCCGCGCGGGAGGAGGGGTCTTTTGTCTATACTTTCGGGCATTCCACCGTCGCCGGCCCGCGCAATAATATTTGGAGACCGCTTATGACCAAAGGAACCTTTACTTTTTTTGTTGGTCCCAGCGTGTTCATTATGCTGGCGCTGATGACACTGCCGCTGCTGGCGTCCATCGTTCTGGGATTGCATTACATTACTTTCCGCAATCTTGACGCGCCGATTTGGATCGGCTTTCAGAATTATCAAGAAGTGCTGGCGGATCCTGAATTTTGGGATTCGCTGGAGTTCACCCTGCTATTCATCGCCGCCACTGTGCCGCTGCGGATCGCGCTTGGTTTGATGTTCGCCTTGCTGCTGGATCAGGTCCGCCGCTTCCGCGGGGTCTTCATCGCCGCCGCCCTGGTGCCATTTGTCATGACGCCGGTGGTGGGCACACTCATCTTCCGCGATATGTTTGACCGCGGCGGACCCTACTGGTACTGGATGCAACAGCTCTTCGACTATCGCTTGTTCATGAACAGCACAACTGTGCCTTTGTTGATCATCTTCCACAGCCTCTGGACGGCGACGCCCTTCGCCATGATCGTCTTGTTCGCCGGCTTGCAGACGCTGCCGCAGGAATCGCTGGAGGCGGCCCGCGTCGATGGCGCCAGCTGGCTGCGTCAGCTTTGGCACATCGCCATCCCCCATCTGCGCTCGCTCTTCGTCTTCATCGCCTTGATCTCGATCATGGACGCCTACCGCGTCTTTGACAGCGTCTTCGTCCTGACGCGGCAGAACCCCATTTTCGACGCCGAGACGATCATGTATTACAACTTCCAGGTCGCGATGAATTTCGGCCGCCTGGGCAAAGCCAACGCCATGAGCGTGCTCACGGTCATCGGCATCTTCGTCGTCCTGATCCCCTTCCTCGCTATGACCTATCGCGAGCAAATGGAGGAAGCCTGATGACAAGGACAGACAATCCCCTGGCTCGGTTCCTGATTTACATCGCGCTGGCCCTGTTCACCATCTACAACGTTCTGCCCTTCGTCTGGACCATCATGAGTTCCATCAAGCTGCCGAAGGACGCCAACGCCAGAATCCCGCGCTTCACCTTTAGTCCCACGGGCGACAATTACGCGGAGCTTTGGCTGAACATGCGGCCGGAGGACTTCGCGCCATACGGCCTGGCGCTGGTCATCTTCATATTCCTGCTGGTGGCGATTGGCTTCTCCGCCAACCGCATCCCGGCGCCAAACTCCCTGATTTACATGGGCTGTATCCTGGCGGGCGTGCTGGTTGCGGTGGCGCTGCCGGATGTGGTCAACACGGCGGAATTCTACGACTACCTGATCAACAGCGTGATCGTCACGATAGGCACCCTTTGTGTATCCCTGACGATCGGCGCCCTGGCCGGTTACGGGCTGGCGCGCTACCGCCACGTGGTTTCGGTCTACATTCTGGTGATCGCGCTGGCATTCCGCTCGCTGCCGAGCCTGGCGCTGGTCCTGCCTTTCTACTACCTGGGGCAGCTCTCCGGCTTGTACGACACCCATATTCTGCTGATCTTCTGTCTGGTGGCGGTCAACCAACCCTTCACCATTTGGATGCTGCGCAGCTTCTTCATGGAGATCCCGGTCGAAATTGAAGAAGCAGCCATGATTGACGGCGCCGGGCGGCTGCGCTCTTTCATCTCGGTGATCGTGCCCATCATGTGGCCGGGCATCATCACGACTGGTTTGTTCACGCTGCTGCTGGCGTATAACGACTTTTTGCTGGCGCGCATCCTGACGCAGATCAACTGGACGCTGCCGGTCGGCATTGCGCAATGGACGGGCGGCGAAGACCCCGGCCATGTCACACTGGCGGCGGCCGCATCCGTGTCAACGACGCTGCCCATCCTGGTGGTGATCATCTTCTTCCAGAAGTATCTGATTCGCGGCCTGGCTTCCGGCGCGGTTAAGGGCTAGATACAAGGCAAGTGGACTTGTAGGGGCGAGCCGACGGCTCGCCCGTACGAAGTTAAAGCCTTGGCGGGCGACTCACAGAGTCGCCCCTACATTTTCCGAGTTGGTTGACAAGCAGGAAATCCTGCTGACATAAAAGCCTAGGAGAACAGCAATATGAACATCATCTGCGTGGTCACCGACACGCTGCGAGCGGACTACCTGCCCACCTATGGCAATCAGCAAGTGATCGCGCCCAATCTGACCGCGTTCGCGGCTGAAGCCATCGTCTTTGAAGATTGCCACGCCGCCTCCTTCCCGACCGTGCCGACGCGCGCCGATATCGCCACCGGCCGCTTCACCTTCACCTACCTGACCTGGGGGCCGCTGCCGCAGGACGAATTCACGCTGGCGGGCGCCCTGACCAAGGCCGGATATACGACGATGGGCGTGGCCGATACGCCCTTCCTCATACGCAATGGCTACGGCTATGACCGCGGCTTCGATGATTTCATCTGGATCCGCGGCCAGCGCGAGGCGGCCGGGCGGCCCGATGTCACCAGCCTGTGGAAAGAAGAAGATGACCGCTTCGCGCCCCAGACTTTCAAAGCGGCGATGGATTGGCTCGAACGGCACTACGACGAAAAGTTCTTTCTCTACATCGACGCCTGGGACCCACATGAACCTTGGGATCCGCCGGCCCATTACGTCAAACCCTACCTGCCGGATTACCAGGGCGAGCAGGTCTACCCGGCTTATTGGGATTGGGAAGACGCCGGTTATAGCGAGCGCGATCTGGAGATCGGCAGAGCGACTTACATGGGCGAAATCACCATGGTCGATCGCTGGTTTGGCTTGCTGATTGACCGGCTAAAGTCCCTGGGCGTTTATGACGACACCGCTATTCTCTTCGTCTCCGACCACGGCTTTTACTTCGGCGAATTCGGCATTTTCGGCAAGAGCCGCTTCCGCTGGCCGGACAACAGTATTCCGGTGATGGAAGCGATGGCGCGTTTCAAACAAGGCGCGATCGCCTATCGCACGCCCAAGCACAATGAAATCTCGCATGTGCCGCTCTTCGCCAAGATCCCCGGCTATGAGCATCGACGTGTTTCCGGCCTGGCCAGCATCCCCGACATCATGCCGACCATGCTGGAGCTGGCGGGCGTCGAGAAGCCATCCCGGGTTCAGGCGCAGTCGCTGCTGCCGCTGGCGCGCGGCGAGGTCGACCGCCAGCATGACATCGTGGTCACCTCGCAATCGCTGGCCGATACCGCCGGCAACACCACGCTCATCGTTGACGACAGCGAACGCGTTGTAGTCGAGGTCTCGCCCAGCACCATCCGCGATGGCGTATGGGATTTCCTCTACGCCCTGGAAGGCGAGCCGGTTGAACTCTATGACGCGGTCAATGACCCGGCGCATCAGCATAATCTGGCGGCCGCGCGGCCCGACATCTGCCAAGCGATGCACGCCAAGTTCGTCCGCTGGATGGACAAAATGGGCACGCCGGAGGCCTACGCGGCGCCCCGCCGGCGGTTATAGGATACTGTTGACAGCTAAATCATCCGGAGGCTTTTGCCGTTGACGACTGTTGAGCACAACTGCTACAATTCACGTAGTATTTGTATAGACCTCGAAAATGCCTGCTATATCGGTGGCCTACCTTGTAGGTTGGAGCATCCAAATGGCAGCATCAACAGAATCACAAGAATACACTGATCGTCTTGGTGAGCGCGTCGCCGCGCTCGAAGCCAACAAGGAAAACCTGGCCACAAAAGAAGACATTGCAAATCTTCGCCTGCTAATCGTACTTGGAATGATTATCGCTGCGAGCGGCGGTTTACCCGATATTCTGGCCCTGTTCGCCCGCTGAGTTCTTGAACATTAATCGGGTTTGCCGCGTTGCCCTCTAAAGAAACACCTTAATCGAATAGCTCTGATTTGGCGGCACTCTCATGCCGACTGCGTGTTAGATCCGACGTTGCGCATGGCATTTCCTCTCTTCGCCAATGTATACTCCCTGCCTGTTTGCCACTTCTCACGGGAATCCTTCACTTGAATATCGCCGCCTTACCCTATATTGCATTGCTTGCCTTCTTCTTCGGCTCGTCAATGGTGGTTTCCCGCTTCAGCCTGGGTCAATTCGACCCAACCACCTACATCGGCATCCGCATGATCATATCCAGCGTCATGGCGCTGCTGGTCTATGCCATTGCTACGGGACGCCGCTTGCCGCGCGATTTTGAAGTATGGAAGCGCGCCAGTTTGCTCGGCGTTTTTGGCACGGCTGTGCCTATGGTCTGCGTAATCAGCGCGCTGCAATATCAGTCGAGCGGGGTAACGTCCTTGCTGCTGGCGACCGGACCGGCGCTGACCGTCTGCCTGGCGCATTTCATTCTGCCGGACGAGCTGCTCAATCGGCGCAAGGCTTTCGGCGTGACGCTGGCGCTCGGCGGCGCGCTGCTGCTGGCGATAAGCGGCGAGGATGGCTTGCCGGAAGCAAGCGCTTCGGCGTCGACCGGCTACCTGCTCGTTTTGGTGGCGATGGTCTTCAGCGCGGTGATGATCATTTACGCGCGGAAATACCTGCGCGGTTATGACGCCTACGATGTCGGCAGCATCCGCATCTTCACCACAGCGCTGGCGGTGACGCCTTTCTCGCTCTTGACTGTCGGCTTTGATGTCAGCGCGGTAGACGGGGCGGGCGTCCTGGCGCTGATCTACTCGGCGGTCGTCGGCACCTTTCTCGGCTTGCTGCTGTCCTTTTATAATATCAAGCGCTTTGGCGCCACGCCGGCGGTGATGACGACTTACATCATCCCGATTGTGGCCGGCATCGGCGGCGTGCTGTTCCTGGGCGAGGAGATTACGGGCACGATGCTGGTCGGTATGGTCATCATCGTCGGCGGCATCGCCCTGCTGCAGCAGTATCGGAAACCGACCGGGCTGCTGCGGCGCTTCCCGCATCGGGGCTCGTACTAAGGCGATCCGGTTTCGTCAAAAGCGGGCGACTCACCGGGTCGCGTAGACACTGACCGTCAGTCGCCCCTACAGCAAATCTACGTTGCAGGCCTCATAAGCGTACTGCAATGTCGCCTTCCAATCGCCCAGCGGCAGGAACTCCTGCCCGACATAACCGGTGAAGCCGGTCTCGGCGATCGCGCGGCAAATCGCCGGATAATACAGTTCTTGACTCTCGTCGATTTCATTGCGCCCGGGCACGCCCGCCGTGTGGTAATGGGCGAACCATTGATGGTTGTCGCGTATGGTTTGGATGACATCGCCCTCCATCACCTGCATGTGATAGATATCGTAAAGCAAGCGGGCATGAGGCGAGTTCACCGCCGAGACGACTTGCACGCCCCAGGCCGTGGAATCGCACATATAGTCGGGGTGATTGACCTTGCTGTTCAGCAATTCAAGGATCAGGACCACCCCGGCCGATTCAGCGTCGCGCGCCAGCAGCTCCAGGTGTTTGATGGCGTTTTCGGCGCCGCGCCCGTCATCCATGCCATCGCGATTGCCGCTGAAGGCGATGAGGAAGGGGATATCCCATTCGACCGCCAGTTTGAGGTTGGCCTCCGCCTGCCGCTTGATGTCATCCCAATTCGCCGGATCGTTGATGCCGACCGGAATCGGACCGTGCAATTGATGCGTCACGATTTTCATACCCTGATCGCGCACTAGCTGGAACTGCTCCACCGGCACAAGCTCCATCCCTGTGTAGCCGATCGCTTTGCATGTCCCCAGCATATCGACCAGGTCGCTGTTGTCCCTTGCGATGCACCACCATGATACTGATTGTTCGAAAGCCATATCGTCATTCCTGAATCTTCATCTTGAGCCAATAATTGCGGTAGGCGCGCGTCTCGCGCAGGAGCATGCTCAGCCGCTTTTGCAGCGCGTCCAGTTGGTCGCCCGGCGCGCCATCCGCCAGCGCCAGCCGATAGTCGCCGCCCGCGCCCACTTGATAATCCAGTTTACCCATTGCGCGCAGCACTTGCAAACCGAGGGAGACGCTGCGCTCTCGTTCGCCCATGGCCGCCGCCAAAGTCTCCAGCCCGGCCAGGCCCTGCTTGCGCTTGACCGCATACTTGACCAGCGCGGCCAAACGCGCCAGGAAAGCCGGCAGTTTCTCGGTCGGCGCTCGTAGGCCAAAAAGAATCAGCCGGCTTGGATTGACAGTCGCCAAAGCCGCCGACCAAACCGCCTCCGCCGGCGGTACTGTCCAGACGATCAGCGTTTCGCTCGGCGCAAGCTGAAGCCGATCGACAGCGCCGTCGATCGCTTCCACTTCCGACCAGATTGTCGCCGTCGGATAGTCTTCCCGCGCTTGCGCCAGCATGTTCAGCGGCTCTGCGCAATGACGGAAGTCTTGCAGCTCGTAGGCGGGCGCCGGCGCCTCGACATCGATTGGCGCGGCGTCGAGCGGACGACAGTCCAGCCATTCGACGAGCGCTTCCCGTTCGCCCTTGTAGCGGCTGCTGCGGAGGGTATAAGCCAGGTCGAAGCGCCCGCTCGGCAAGTCGGCTTTGGCGCCGCGCCACCAGATGACCCGCTGCCGCCGCCCACCCGCATCCTCGACTTCAACTTGCAGATGTTCGCCGCGGCGGCCCAGCCCCTTGCCGCTCGCCACTTTCAAGTTACGCGTCGCCAGAGTCAAAGGCGGGTTGCCGTTGCCAAAAGGCGCCAGGCGCTCGATATCGGCCGTCAGCGCCAACGAGATATCAGATAGCTCAAGATAACCGTCAAGAGTCAGTGCCGGCGCGGCCGGAGCGTCCCCCGCCAGACGATCAGCGTTTCGCTCGGCGCAAGCTGAAGCCGATCGACAGCGCCGTCGATCGCTTCCACTTCCGACCAGATTGTCGCCGTCGGATAGTCTTCCCGCGCTTGCGCCAGCATGTTCAGCGGCTCTGCGCAATGACGGAAGTCTTGCAGCTCGTAGGCGGGCGCCGGCGCCTCGACATCGATTGGCGCGGCGTCGAGCGGACGACAGTCCAGCCATTCGACGAGCGCTTCCCGTTCGCCCTTGTAGCGGCTGCTGCGGAGGGTATAAGCCAGGTCGAAGCGCCCGCTCGGCAAGTCGGCTTTGGCGCCGCGCCACCAGATGACCCGCTGCCGCCGCCCACCCGCATCCTCGACTTCAACTTGCAGATGTTCGCCGCGGCGGCCCAGCCCCTTGCCGCTCGCCACTTTCAAGTTACGCGTCGCCAGAGTCAAAGGCGGGTTGCCGTTGCCAAAAGGCGCCAGGCGCTCGATATCGGCCGTCAGCGCCAACGAGATATCAGATAGCTCAAGATAACCGTCAAGAGTCAGTGCCGGCGCGGCCGGAGCGTCCCCCGCCATCGCCCGCACGGCGCGAGACAGCGCCCGCCGGAATTGAAATATCTTATCAGCGGGCAAGCTGAAGCCAGCCGCCATGCTGTGCCCGCCAAAGCGGATGAGCTGCTCTGACGCGCGCCCCAAAGCGGCTGTGAGATCGATCCCCTCCAGCGAACGGGCCGAGCCGCGCCCGGTCTCATCAGGCGTCGCGATAAGCGCGGCAGGCAGGCCGAACTCTTCGACAAGCCGGCTTGCTACAATGCCGATGACGCCGCTGTGCCAATCTTCGTGGCTTAGCACAAGGGCGGCGTAGTCCAGCAGCCAGGGTTCATTCTCGATCTGGGCGATGGCCGATTCATATACCTGATTCGAGAGAAACTTCCGGCGCGCGTTGTAGCTCTCCAGCGAATTGGCCAATATGCGCGCCCGCGCCCAATCGCTCGTGGTCAGCAATTCAACCGCCGGGTTGGCGTCGTCGAGCCGCCCCAGCGCGTTCAAGCGCGGCGCAATGCCGAAGCCGATATGCCCCTCGTTGAGCTCATCCGCCGCAATATCCGCCCGTTCCAGGATCGCCTTCACGCCGGGCCGCCGGTTCTCCCGCAGCAGCGCCAGGCCGCGCTGCAAGAGATAACGCGTGTCGTCCACCTGCGGCATGACATCGGCGACGATGCCCAGAGCCACCAGGTCAAGCAAGTTGTCGCTCGCCGCCCGCCCGTTCAGCGCTTCCATGAGCTTGAAGGCGACGCCGACGCCGGGCAACTCGCGCAAGGGGTGGCCGGCCGGCAAGCGGCGCGGGTTGACGACGGCGGCGGCCTCCGGCAGCGTCTCTGGCAGCGCATGATGATCGGTGATGATGGTATCGACACCGCGGTCCGCGGCATGTTGAACAGCGTCATGTGCGCTCACGCCGGTGTCGCAGGTGAGGAGGAGGTCGACGTCGCCATCCAGATGACGCTTCAGCGTCGGCGGGTGGATGCCGTGGCCCTCGCGGAAGCGATTCGGCACGTGGTAGCGCAGTCGCGCGCCGCGCCGCTTCAACGCCGAATAGAGCAGCGCAGTTGAGGTCTGCCCGTCAACATCAAAGTCGCCCCAAATCAGGATGCGGTCTTTATCACGCAGCGCGCGCTCCAGCCGGTCGACGGCGCGGTCGATATCGGGCAGCTCGGAGGGCGAGGCCGGGCTGTACTTCTCGGGTGAAAGGAAGCGCTCGGCTGCCGTCACGGATGTGATGCCCTTGCGCGCTAGATATTGCGCCACCAGCGCATGCCCGCCGACATGATCAGCGAGCGCCCCCGGCAGGTCAACGGGCGCCGGCTCCCGCCATTCGCGGCGCGCGCGTTCCATCCGGGGCATCAGCCGGTCAGCGTCCGTTCTTCGACGACGGTCAGGCCGTCTTGCGCCAGATCCATATTCAGGCCGGGCGCATCCGGTACTTCGATATGTCCATCAACCGGCACGAGCTTGTGCTCATAAAATACATTTGTCAGGCGGCCGATTTGGAAGAGCCACTCCTGCATCGGGCAGGTCGTCAGCGTTTGCGACGCGATGAGATGGGTCGACGGCCAGCCGCCGTGATGGGGAATCACCGGAATATCATAAGCCGAGGCCAAGGCGCAGATCTTGGTCATTTCGCTCAAGCCGCCGGCCCAGGTGACATCGGCCTGCAAGACATCCACCGCGCGCGCGTCAAGCAGGGCTTTGATGCCCCAGCGGGTATATTCATGCTCGCCGCCGGAGATGAAGACGCCGCGGGCGTTCTGTCTCAGTTCGGCGTATTGCGGGATCAGATCCGCCAGCACCGCCTCTTCAAACCAGTAGGGGCGATACTCGCGCGAGAGTTCTATCATGCGCAGCGTGTAGGGCAGGTTCCAGCTGCTCCAGGCGTCGAACATCAGATCGCAATCGGGGCCGGCCGCCTCGCGCGCGGCGCGGATGACCGCCAGATTCTGCCTGATGCCCGCCTCGCCATCTTTGGGCGCGCATGGCAGGAACCACTTGAAGGCGGTGAAGCCCTGCGCCAGGAAGTGCCGCGTGCGCTCAACGACCTTGTTCGGCTCGACCGAGTAACCCAGCATCGACGCATAAGCGCGGATTCGGCTGCGCGTGGGCCCGCCCAGCAGTTGGTAGACCGGCGCGTTCAAGAGCTTGCCCTTCAGGTCCCAGAGCGCCAGATCAACCTTGCTCAGGGCCATCATCGGCGTGCCTTTGCGCCCATGGATCGAATGGCGGTACATCTTGTCCCAGATGCGCTCGATCGCCTGTGGATCTTCGCCCAGGAGGATGTCGACAAAATAGCGATTGATGATGGCGATGTCTTCGTCGCCGACCGGGCCGCAGACGCCGGTCGCGCCTTGATCGGTATCAATGAGTAGGAAGTGGGCGTCGACCGGGTAAGGAGGTCCGCTTGATGTGCCGATGGGCCAGGGCGGGTCGGCCGCCAATTCCGGGTAGATGCTGGCCGGGCGCGAGAGGTGAGCTTCGCCAAGGGGCTCGTGATAATCCCACTCGGCGCTGACATGCAGGCTGCGTACGCGGTCGATTTTCATAACTACGGGCTCCTATTCACTATCAGTGTCATCCGAAGGCTATATCGCCACAAACATGCGTTTGCTATCCAGGACAGTTTGTGGCACGCGCCGACCGTTGGAGCGGATTTACTGCCGCGCAAACCAATGCGCGTCATGCCGGCGCTGCTATCCGGACGCCGCTTCCGCAGTCGCGATGCTCAGACATTAACCTTTCATGATTTTACGAGCAATTGACTGCCCAATGCAAAGTGAAGCGGCCTGCAGGTGCATTTAGCCAACCAATGTTAGCTCATTTGCTCTGCTTATTCCTGAATTCTATTTGGCTTGCCTATCTGTCATGGTATATTTGACTTGAATGTTCAAGTCCCTAGGAGGTGAGTTGTGGGTGAACAGATGGTGACCAAAGAAAGTGTGTTGATTGCCATCGTTGCAGCTGCGGGAGAGTCTGGTCTTGATCGAGCGCAGTTGCAGAAATCAGCGTTTTTGGTAGGCGAGGAGTATGATGGAGAGTTGCCATCGGATTTCTATCAGTTTCAGCCGTATATGTACGGACCATTCGCGCAGCGTGTATACGCGGATATTGAGCGCTTGAGCGACGGCCCGATGATTCAGATCTTTCCCGGAGACGATGGACGCCCAATTTACCGCTTGGCGGTTGGCGCCGCGCCCGAAACGCCAGGTTTGACGGAAAATCTGAAGTCGGTTGTCAGAAGAATAGTGGAATGGGTGACGAGCATGACGTTCGACGAACTCGTGCGAGCAATCTATTACCTGTACCCTGACCAGAGAGAGAACAGCGTCTTTCAAGGCTACACCGATGAGAAGGCACAGGAAGAGAGCTTTCAGCGAGGATTCTCAGAAATTTCTGCCGGCGGAGGTCGGCCAGCGCTTGAGTTGGCCGACGAACTTTCCGCGGGGCGGTAGATGACTAAAGAAGTGCGCGCACTGAGCGATTTTGAAAGGCAACTTAAGAAGCTAAGTAAGAATCGTCACGGGCTGCAATCAGACTATAAAGACTTCGTTGTCAATCTGGAGGCGTCCCATCAAATTTGGAATCGCGTCAGCGATGCCGACGATGCGCCACTTTGGACTTCTCGTATGCAGGATAGCTCGTCGAATCGTGGAAAGCGCGGAGGTTTTCGCGTTTATTTCTTTGTTACAGATACCGTAATTTGGCTAGTACATATTCAGCTTCGCAAGGATGGGGATACGGTACCCGCAAGTACGCTTCTCCGAGCGTTACGTCGGGCTGGCCTCTGGCCGCCAAGCGAGAATTAGGCAATCGCAGGATTTGTAACGCAAGGCTGGATTCGTACACGGCAGCCTCTGACATCACTGTTTCAACCCCGTTTAACGCCGGGCTAAAACTCAATCTCAGCGATCTGATCCAAATCCAGCGAGAAGGCGTCTTCTTCTTCGACGTCCTCAAATTCATCAAAGTCGGCATCTTCCAGGCGCCCGGCCCCGCCCCGGTCACAGTGGGACCGGTAGCTGCAGAAGCGGCAGCGGCGCTCTTCGTCGGTCAGCGGGAAGGCGTCGGCGCGGTCAATCGCGGCGATCATATCGGAGAGCAGGGCTTCGTCTTCGCGCATCTGCGCCGCCGAATAATCGAAGCTGAGGCGCTCGCCTTCCAGGGCCACGTAAACATAATCCATGCGGATGCGCTCCGGCGCGATAGCCTCGCCAGCGAGCAGATGGGCGCCGGCCTGCGCCAGTACGTAACGGTAGACGACCGTCTGCATGCGCCCGCGCAAGACGGACCGTGACGGCACGCGCGATCCGGTCTTCCAATCGACGATGACCGCCGGCCCGCCCGGCGCCAGCGCCAGCAGGTCATACTTCGCCAGCAGGCGGCGGCCCGCCAAATGCGTCTGCAATGTGATCTCGCTGTAGCGCCGCGGCGGCAAATCCGTCAAGCCGCTTGACTGATAATGCGACCACCAGCGGGCCAGTTCGGCGTCATCGGAAAGCGAAGCCGCCAGCGCCTCAGCCGGCACGCCGAGCAGATGCTGCTGCACCAGCTTGTGGAAGCGCGCGCCTTGCCGCAGCCGCGCCTCAAATTGCAGCGGATCACCGGCTTGCAGGGCCGGGTAACGCATCCGCTTGATATAGCGCATTTCAAAGCGGCGGGCGCAATCGGCATAATCGCCCAGGCTGCCTTGGGTGAAGGCGAAATCAACCTGGAGCTTCATGAAGAGCCTCCTTCTCCCGCTCGCCTTCCCAGAAGGTGCGCAGCGCAATCAAGGGCGTGGCTTCGGTCGCCGTGCCGCGGCCCGTGTTCCAGGTGATGGTCAGGGCTTTGCGGGCGCGCGTGATGCCGACGTAAAGCAGGCGCAATCGCTCGGCGGCGTAATCGATGCGCGCGTCCAGGCTGGCGAAGCCTTCCCGATAGGCGCTCCCGTCATCCAGGGCCGTCAACTGCGCCAGGGCTTCGGCGGATAAATTGAGATCGTCGCGAATGAACCATTTCTCGCCGATGAAACTGTCGTTCGGCTCGGCTGAAGGAAAGTCGTAATTGTTGACCGAGATCAAGTAGACCCGGTCCCATTCCAAGCCCTTGGCTTTGTGCAGCGTGGTCACGGTTACGACCCCCTTGCGCGCATCGGGGTCAAATTGACCTTCGTCGTCGCCCAGGCCGCTGAAGCGCCGTTTATTGCCGGCGATGTCGTAGAGCTCGGCCGCGAACTCGGGCAGGCGCATCAGCGGATGGGCATCAGCCAGGCGCGACAGGTGCAAGGCCACCATGTGGGACGTGGCGATCTCCCCCACATCGCGGAACAGCTCGCCCGCGATCGTCAAGATCAGTTGATCGATGGGCATCTCCGCCGCCCGCAGCCAGCTGCCAACGCGCGCGCGAAAGGCTTCCAGCGTTTCAAAATGCGTGCCCCCTTCCTCGCCGGCGATGGCTTCATCAAGCCAGTCAATCAGCCGGGGCGCGACCAAATCCTCCACATGCTTGACACGCTTCAACGCGCTCAGCACCGTCTTGATCGCCGCGGCCGCCGCCGGGTCATCGCGCTCGTCGCGCCGCCACACGCGATACACCTCGGCCAGTTTTCCGGCGCTCTTGGGGTCCGCCAAATAAGCCAGCACCCGCGCCAGCGCCCCAACCACCGCCCGCGTCGACGAACTGCTGTTGAGATTCTCGACATAGGGCACCGCCTTTTGCCGCAAGAATTTGACGATTTCCGAGCCGCGAGAATTGCGCGCCACCAGGATGGCCGCCGTCGCCTCCGGGTTCGCCGCCAGCCAGCGTTTGCAAGATTCGGTCACGACCATCGCTTCTTTTGTCGCGCTGTAGGCTTCGCCAAACAAGACGACGGCGTCGGGATCGTCGGGCGGGTTAGGCTGCGGATCGCCTGCTGGCGTGGGCTGAATATGGGGTGGGCTCAGGGGGCCGCGCTCGCGAATCTTGGCATGGGGATGCGCCAGGGACCAATCGATCAAGTGGTTGGCCAGCCGCTGGATGCTGCGCATGCTGCGTCCGGAATTGGGCAGCTCGCGCCCGTCGACCTGTTCATCGGCGATGAATGCGCGCAGATATTTGGGGTCGGCGGTGGTGAAGGTCTCGAAGATCGCTTGATTGGGATCGCCCACCCGCGCCCAGTTGCCGCCATCGCCGGCCAGCAGCCGCAGGATGTCTTCCTGCAGGCGCGAGCTGTCCTGCGCTTCATCCTCGAGGATGTAGACCCACTTGCGCTGGAGGGCCGCGAGATAATCGGGCTCCTCCCGCAGCACCTTCAAGGCCAGGCGGATCAAGTCTTGAAAGTCAACGGCGCCGCGATAAGCCAGCGCGCTTTCATAATCCTTATAAATGTCAACGCAGCTCTCGGCCAGGGTCAGCTCGCCGCGGTAATCCGCGAGTTTGCCGCCCAAGTCAGCGGGCGTCAACAGCTCGTCCTTGGCCTGACGGATGAAGCTGCGCGCCGTCTCGCTCAGGATTTCCACCCATTTCTGGCTTCGATAGTGAGCGTTGTCGATATATTTGGGCGCCAGGTAAGCGTCAGCCGCTTCCGGATGGCGGCGGGCCCAGGCATCGACCGCTTCCGCCAGGATCTCGTTGCTCTCGCGTTCATCGACAATGCTGAATTGATCGTCCAGGCCGGCGGCGCTCGGTTTGCCGCGGACGATATCGTTCGCCAGGCTGTGCAAGGTGCGCACACGGTAGCCATAACCCGGCAGAAGCCCGTCGCTCTTGACGTATTCGTTCACCTGGCGGGCAAAGTTTGATACGGCCGAGTTCACCAGCGTGACGATGAGAATCTCCTGCCCTTCCTCCAGCTCGGTCTCCGCCAGCAGCATCGCCGTCAAATAAGACAGCGTGGCCGTCTTCCCGCTGCCGGGCACAGCCGCCACGCCCATGAAACCGCGGCGATAAGCCAGCACCTCTTGCTGTTTTGGCCGCGGCTTAAACATCCTGCCCCTCCCGCGCCAGCCGACGCAGCAGGCTCTGGAGCGTCTCCAGCAGCAGGCCGCGCCCTTCATAACCGCTTTCGCTGAGCTCGCTGTGTCCCAGATAAATCGCTTTGCGGCAGCGGCGCGTCAAGGCCAGCATCAGCCGGCGCAATGTCCCCCGGTTCAACTCCCGCTCGTCTTCGTCGGTCCAGACCGCGCCCGCCTCCCAGCCCCGGCTCAAGACGTAGGGATGAGTCAATGGCTGATACAAACGGCGCGCCCAGCCTTCGCTGCCGATGTTCAGCCAGAATTGATAATCGACCGCGCGATTGTTGAGCAGGAAGGTATAAGCCGGCGCGATCAGCACACCCGTTTCGGCATCGGCGATCCAATCGCGCAGGTAGAAATTGGCGATGACGCCGCGGTCCACCATCTTCACATAGTCCGAGCCCAGATCGAGCTTCTCATCATAGCGGCTCATGAAATCGAGGGACCAGCGGAAATTGCGCGCCGAATCGACGAGATTCTGGGCGGTATTGCCGGCATCGACATCAGCATGAAAGCCGAAGCCGGCGCGCGCGAGCAAACCGCCGTATAACCGCCGGAAGAAGATGTCAATGGCGTCCACCGGCGCCCCGTCGATGTAGCGGTTCAGCCAGGCCGCCAGCCGGTCGTAACGTTCGCCCAGATCGTAGGTGATGCGTTCCTGCATCGCCGCCGAGCGAATCTCGGCAAAGGGGGACAGTCGGCCTTTACGGTATAGCATTTCGGTCAAGAGCTTGGCGCGTACCAAATCGAGATCCTGGATCGCCGTCATCAAGGCGCAGACCACATCGAAATTGGTGGGCGGCATATCCCAGTGTGGATGCGCGATGCGCGCCAGGGTCAGCAGGGTGCGGGCGGCCGGCTCATCGCGCAGGGCCCGCGACGGCCGGTGCGAGCGCAGCGGGATGCCGCGCCCAGCCAAACCCTCGGCCAGGCCGAAGCGCAGCGCATCGGATAGAAAGGGCGCCAGGATCACGATTTCCGCGGGCGGCACATCGTCTTCGTTGACCAGCCGCTGCACTTCCCGCGTCACCCAATCCACCATCTGCGGATGATAACGATGCGCTTCCGCCTTTAATGCCGGCCGCGGATCGCCGTCAATCTCATGCGCTGCGGGCGCGCCCAACTGCGCCGCCAAATGCCCGCCCAGCGACGCCACATTTTCACTCATCACGAAGCTTTTGTTGAAGGTCACGCAGCTATCGCACTGGTCTTGCAGGCGCCGCGCTTCGGCTGGATCCGCGCCCAAGAAACGGCGGAAACCGGCGTCGCGGTCAAATATGATCAGCGCCGACAAGCTGCTCTCCAGCAATTCGCGCAAAAACCTGTGTGTGACCGGATTGTCTTCTTCGACATTGTCCGCGATGACGTGCTTGTAGCGGCCGCGCAGATAATCCTGCGCCTGCGCCGTCGGCCAGACCTGATCGCGGAATACTTCCAGCTGCAAGGAAAAGTCAAGCAGATTATGTGACAGGCAATATCGGCGGAAAGCCAAGGCGCAAGTCTGCGCGTCATCAAAAATATGCGCCTGCTCCACACCGCCGGCCAGCGCCGCTTTCAAACGCGCGCCGATCTCGCTGATGGGGAAGCCCACCATGGCCGCTTTGTTCATGTTGTCGATAATCTGGCTGTATAGCCGCTGCCGGTCGATGCGAACGCTGTTGAAGTACTCCCTTTCGTCAACCAGCGGCTCGATGACGCGCGCCATAAAATATTGCACCAGTTCCAAGCCGATGAAATTCGGCAGTTGGCGCGGATGCTGAAAACCAGCCGCCTCGGCGATGAGGAACCAAAAAGTCTCCACCATTTGCAATGACAGGCTGCCGATGGTGTGCACGGACACCTGGCCGCCGCGATGCTCCGTCCAGCCGCGCAGCGCTCGGATATAAGGCTGGGCCAGAGAACGCTGCGGCACCATGATCAGGATCGACTCGGCCGGCACACCACCCTCGATCAAGCGCAGCACGCGCCGGACGCCGACGCTGGTCTTGCCACTGCCCGCCATGCCTTCCAGCCATATCCGGCGCCGAACCGGCTCACCGACCACCTCGTCCTGCGCCGCGCTCAGGCTGATTGCCCTTCCTTCGCTCAGTTTAGGCCGACCTTTCATACTGGAAATCCTGCACCGATTATATGGCGACACAGGAGCGACTGCGATATCCTGTCGGCAATCTCTTCCGGCGCAAATAAGCCTCGAACGCCTGTGCTAATGCTTGAGCCTGCTTCTGGCGCTTGGATTCTCAGCAGCGTGCCTGTAATATACCTTTATCTTCGTTTTGCTGAAGTTTCATCTTGACTCTTGCGCAAACGGCGGAAACGCGCTACAGTTAAATTGTATCTATACTGTCTAATGACGGAGCCAGTATGCTTATGTCCCAAGACCACCGTCCTCGTTCCGAAACCCGACAGTTGATGATCGACATCGTCGTTCGGAGCGAGCGCCCTCTCACACGCACTGAAATTGTCAACCGGCTAAATCGAAAGAAAACCCCGCACCTCATCACCATGATGGATGTGCTGGTGGACGAAGGTGTTTTCCAGCGCAATATTCATACCTTCAACAATGGCGTCACCGGTTACGTTTATTCCGTAGCCCAAGCGTACGAGAAAGAATAGGTTGATCGCCATGAAAATTATCACGCTCCTGAATGAAAAAGGCGGCGTCGGCAAAACAACCCTGGCGACGCACCTGGCCGCCGGTTTAGCCATACGCGGCAAGCGCGTCATTCTGGTCGATGCTGACCCGCAGGGACATGCCACCATCGCCTTCGGCTTGTCGAAGGAGCCGGGCTTTTACGACCTCATCGTGCGCAACGCCCCCTTCCGGCAGGTGCTGCGGCCGGTCCCGCCCGAGCGCTTCAACGTGCCGGACGAGGCGGACGCGACATCGGGCCAGCTGCTGATCGTCCCGTCTAATATTGAGACGCGCAGCATTGCCGGCAATATATCCGATGCCTTCACCGTTTTGAAGCGATTCAATCAATTGCGCAATGCGATTGATTTTGTTTTTTTCGACACATCGCCGACCCCATCGCTGCTGCATTCGTCCATTTACATGGCAACCGACGGGATCATTTATCCGACAAAATGCGAAGCCTGGAGCTTCGACGGCTTGCGCGAGAGCCTCACGCATAAAGACCAATTCAGCCCCATTCGCCAGCAATACAATTTGAACGACATCAAGGTCTTGGGGGTCGTACCGACGATGTACCGCGGCCGCACGCTGGAACACCAGGACAACCTACGCCGCTTGCAGGACACCTTCGGCAGTCTCGTTTGGAGGCCCCTTCCCGTCCGCACCATTTGGACCGAAGTGGCCAGCGCCCGCCGCACAGTCTTCTCGCTGGCGCCCGGCAGCAGCACGGCCGAAGATGCCTGGCGGCTGGTTCAGCAACTGGAGGAGCGTATCTATGAGCAGTCGTGAGCGCCGGCGCAAAATTCAGGACGAGGAAAATCTGCTCTTTGCCAATCCGAACACGCTCGACCCCAAGACCGCCGATGCCATCGGATTCGGCCTGGGAGAATTGGCGCTCGACATCGCCGCCGCCGACAGCGAGTTTCAGCCGATTGAAGCGGTCAGCATCCACGAGATCCATCCCAACTCCATCCAGCCGCGTTATAGCATTCCGCATGATCTCGCCGAGATCTTCGTCCTCCATCCCAAGAATATCGTCGACATTTTCGAGCGTTGGATTGTTGAAGTTCAGCTCGAACGCGGCCAAAAAGATTATGACGTTCTCAACTACCTGCTAGGGACCGAAACCGACCGCGGCGAACGCGCCGAATCCGAAGACGGCGACGCTAGCCATGGCGGGCTGCCGGCATCCACCAAAGAGCTGGCTCTGATGAAACTCATTGACCTGGCCGCCAGCATCCGGCGCGACGGCCTGTCCAATCCCATCAGCCTGGTGCAGCGCGACAACGGCTACGAGATCGAGACTGGCGAACGCCGCTGGCTCGCTTATCACATCCTCTATTGGAAGTTCGGTGATGGCGACAAACGCGGCGATGGCAGCATCGTCAACTGGTCGCGCATTCCGGCGCGGATCGTGAAGCAGGTGGACGTCTGGCGGCAAGCCAGCGAAAACAACGCTCGCGACAATCTCAACGCCATCAGCCGCGCGCGGCAGCTCGCCCTCCTGCTGATGGATCTGCACGGTTGGCAGCATTTCAGCCAGATTCAAGCTTGCGCAAATGAACAAGCCTTCTACTCGCAAGTGGCCGATGGCAAAGCCTGGCGCATACCGCGCGGCCAAGGCGAACGTCTCGTCAATGCCATGGGACTTTCCGACGCCGGGCAGCTCCGTCAGTACCGCGCCCTCTTGCGGCTGCCGGGCGATCTTTGGCGCAAAGGCGATGATGAAGATCTCAGCGAGGGCGAGCTGCGCCGTATGAAGGCCTCGCTCGATAGCGTTACACGTGTAACGGTACCGCGTGAGAAACGAAAAAAGGATGCCCTCGCCCGGCTCGCAACCGATGCCACCCTCTGGCGCAACAAACTCCGCAAAGAGATCAACTCCGTTGACTCCGGCACTCGACCCCGGATACGCAAACTCATTGAAGCCGAGATTCGCCAACTTCTCCGGCTCATGGCCGATATCGACGAATCTGAGAGCTGACCCGCTCCCCCAAAGTCTCCTCAGCTATCGCCATCTTCACGGGCGACTGAATACAGCAAGCGCAATACGTGCGCTCCCGCCGCGCGCAGTCACACTAGGCAGCCAAGCCCATCCTCACCTCCTCCCGCCAAATCTACGACGGGCATCCCGCGAGCAAGCGACCGGATGTAAGCAGTCGACGCGATACAAATACATTTTCTCGAAGCGCTGGCTTTTGCCCGAGTACCGTTGCGCAGCATCCCCTGAACCAGATCACGCGGGCGGACCCATGCACCGCCAGGGCAAAGTCTTCTCTCACCTGCGTGGCATCCGAGCCGCCGCAACCGATCCAACAAAAAAGCACATCCGCCGATGTGCCTTCCTATCTCCCCGAGCGCTACCGTTACACCTGTAACGCTACAGCCGGCGCGACCTGCCGCCGCCACAACGCATCACCCCGCCGACCGCGCAAGAAGCTCCAAGCTCTGCGGCGCATCCCCAGCACGCAGCGCATGCCGCGCCAAGGACTGCATCACTGCCCGGTATGAACTCCGCAAGGCCAAATACACATTGCCGTCGCCGAATTCCTTCAACATCCGGTAGGCTATGCCCCGTTTCGCCGGCCGCCGCACTTCAGCGCCGCCAGCGTCCAGCGCAAACAGATAGCCGTTGATGGTCTCGGCCACCTTATCATCCGCAACCCGCGAGGCCACATTCCCGAAGAACAGTTGAATCTTCTCATAGCGAACCGCCCGCGCGCGCTCACGAGCAGCCTCGATCGCGCCCGCCAACCGCCCTATCATGCCACCGGCGCCAGAACGATGCCCGCGCAGCTGAATCAAACGCGCCAATTCTGCGACGCTCAACCTTTCAAACTGAGTCCGCGCCCGCGCACCCGACCCCAGACTAAAAACTGAGGTCAAGCGCGCGCACACCCGGCCGCCTTCGCCGTCTTCACTCAAGAGCTTGCTGGCGATATGCCTCCAGGCGGGCATTCGCCTTCCGTCCGCCGCCTCCAGCCAGAAACCCTTGGTTGCATTGCTCTCAGTCCGCCAGTTGCGCTTGGGCAAGGCGCGCACCAGCTCCCGCGTCAAGCTCAAACGACCAACACAGGCGCTCACTTTCACATCCAGCGCCCGGTTGTATCGCCGAATCGTACGCTCATTCACGCCTAGGCGTCCGGCCAAATACGCCAAGGAGGCGCGCGGCGACAGCCTCGAAACGTATTCACGATGCATTGCCAGGCGATACGCTTTTGCCGAACGCAAGTCCGCTTCCCACAGCGGATCGCAAGGCGACCACTGGACGTTCAGCAGCTTCAGCAACCGTGCAGTCCCTGGCGCCTGAAACACCAGCTCCACCGGACGGCCGCGCTTCCGAGAATTAAGTCCCCTAATGTCCAGGTATTCTACATATCTTCTACTGATAATATGTCGCCCATCGAAGCTGCACAGTTCCCCGGTCAGCGCCTGCAGCACACTCTTCCTGTTCAGCCCGTAACGACGCCCCAACTCAATTCCCTCGCGCAAAGTGAAATAGGCATCCGTTTCCCAGCCCGCCAATGCAAAGGCATCCAACAAGCGGCAGACCACGGTAGATCCCTGAACTTGCAGGAGCCGCTCGCGCACAGAATTTGGTATCCCCCCTTTGGCCGATCGCCCAATCCGACTAGATCGATAGGCGCTCATTATTGTGCGCAGACCTTCTTCCTGACGCTCATGCCAGCTCTCTGTCTTATGCCCAGGTCGCCCGGGCATGCGAGCGTGCATTGGCAGCAACTCCGCTTCCACAGCCGACCGGTCCAAGCCCGCCTCGCGAGCGATGGATGCTGTGCGATAGAGCGCGTTGTTCCGTCCAATCCTTGGCGCCAAACGTCGGTATAAGCGCTGCAAATCCACATCGCTTGACTCGCGGATGCGCTTCCCGGCGACACAGTGCACTGAAGCCTGGACATGAAAATAGTTGAGCAAGCGGTCCACATCATCTTTATGCAATTCCACTTCCGCGACATTCTTCGTGCAATGATAGGTGAAGTTGCCGATCATCGATGGAGGCGCGATGATGTATGACTTCTCGCCTTTGATATCGCCGCCGTCAAACTGGTGACTTGGCACCTTCTCAGCAGTTCGGAAATACAGATGGAATCCCCGCCGCGTCTTCACCGTATACGTGTCGCTGTACTGCGGCAAATGTCGACAGAAGCGTTGATAGCGAAGCAAATCATCAAAGTCAATCACCAGCAGCCTCGACACCCGCCCGCAGACGATGCCCAGGGCACTGGCCTGCTCGCCGAATGACGTTTCGAGCTCGCTCTCGCTGGCGATCAGCCGCTGATACTTCTTCCAGACGATGGCCGGTCGTTTGGGCTCCGTCGGTGAGCTGTTGCCTTGTACTGGAATCGGCGAGTAACCGGAGCGCGCGAGATGTTTCGCCCGTTCAATGAGCTGTTTTCGTAAAGAATTCACGCAATTTTCCTTCGGTTTCCGCTCGGTTTTTCCGACAAATTGTTGCTAAAGGTCAGTCTTACCGGTACAATAAAAGAGAAGCAGACTGCTCCATAATGGGCAGATGCGGACCTAGATGGATCGGCTGCTGCGCTACCACCGGCCGATCCTCTTCTTGAGTGCAGCAAACCTAACGGAGGTTCTCAGGGGCGATCTTCGCCGTTCATGTTCCGCTTGCCTTTAGTCAACTGTCACGGGACAAAAGTCTGTGAGTTGGATGCAAAACTGACAGTATTCTATCGTCTAATCGACCATGACAAGCGGGAAAAGTTGCGCTAATGTACCGTCTGAACTCTAATGATCCTGGACGTCCCTACTGGCGCAGAGAACTCGATCCAAAGCGAGCTTCACGCTCGTTCGTTTATTGCACTCGATTGATTTATACAGTATACACGCAGTCGAGGTGCTTGGCAATAGATTGATCATTTTAACTGTGTTGCTTGCCTTCGTGGGCTGGCGACGTCAGTAGAACGAAAGTTTCAGTGGATAGTAGGCGGCCGGGCGCAGGCGGCTGTAATCAGACGAGGTTCTCGTGGACGGCCAGGGGTGTGGCGGCTAGGAGACCGCCATCAACAGGCAAAACGACGCCCGATATCCAGCGCGCTTCGTCGCTCGCGAGGAAGAGCGCTGCGGAAGCCACATCCCAGGCCGTGCCCTCAGTGCCGAGCGGGGCAACCTTAGCGCGCAAGCTTCGATGTGCTTGAGATATTTGGCTTACAAATGGCGCATAGATGTGCCCGGGCGCGATGCAATTGGCGCGGATATTATCGCGTCCATGGTGCACTGCCATCAGGCGGGCGAGGTGGGCGGCGCCCGCTTTAGTCACCGAGTAAGGTACATTCTGAGACATGCCGGCGCGCAAGCCATCGATCGAGGCAATGTTGACGATTGAACCGCCGCCACTCGCTTTCATCAGGGGAATAGCGTATTTGCAAGCCAGCATCATGCTTCGCAAGTTGATGGCGAAAACCTGATCCAGGTCATCGCTGCTGACGTCGGTCACTTTGCCCGAGCCATGGGTAGCGACGTTGTTGACGAGGATGTCCAAGCGGCCATAACGCTCGCGGCAGGCGGCGACCATGTCTTGGCAATCGTCTTCGCTGGTGACATCGGCCAGGAAGCAGGAAGCGCGGCCGCCATCGTCGAGGATCTCTCGCTCGGTGACTTCGGCGCGCTCGCGATTGTTATCGACCAGGAGGACGGTTGCGCCATGCCGGGCGAAAAGCATCGCCGTCGCGTAGCCGGTGCCGGCCGGTTCGCCGCGTGATCCGGCGCCGACTACGAGAGCAACCTTGTCTTGCAAGCGCGCTTTGTCCATCGACAGAGCCCCTTTTGCTTGCGATAGTGATGTTATTCCATGTGGATGCCGCCATCGACAATCAGTGAGGCGCCCGTCATGAAGTCTGACTGATCAGAGGCGAGGAAGGCGGCCACCTTGGCGATCTCATCCTGCCCGGTCATGCGCCCCAAAGGCGACTTGCGGATTTCAGTGGCGATCATTTGTTCGCGATAGTCGGCAGCAGCCATACCAGCGGGCGCGAGGGCAGCCGCCATATCATCGATTCTTTCGCTTTCTATCAGACCCGGGCAGATGGCGTAGACGGTGATGCCCTCCGGTCCAAGCTCGTGGGCGAGGGATTGGCTGAAGCCGCGCACGGCAAATTTAGACGCGCAATAAGCGGCGAAGCGGGGCACGCCGTGCTTGCCCGATGTCGACGAGATATTGATGATCGTGCCGCCACCGCCGCGTTGCAGCATGTGCCGCGCCACCGCCCGACAACAGAGAAAGACGCCTTTGACATTGACGCGCTGCACAAAATCGAAGGCTTCTTCTTGCAGCTCAACCACCGGCACGCGATCCCGCCCGGCCGGCGCGCCCGCATTATTGACCAGGATGTCGATCCTGCCGAAGCGCTCCAGTGTCCGCTCAACCACGTCCTCCACTTGCCGCGCGTCCGCCACATCGGCATAGACCGGGATGGCGGCTTGGCCCAAAGCCTCAATCTCCTTGACGACATCGGGCAGGCCAGTGCGGGAACCGGCGTCTTCGCTGAGGTCGTTGACTGCCAGATCGGCGCCTTCAGCTGCCAGTCGCAGGGCAATTGCGCGACCTAGCCCCGCTGCGCCTGCCGCGCCCGTTACCAGCGCAACTTTGCCGCTCAAGTCATACATCGTCCGCTCCCGTGACTTTTAACGCAGAATCCGCTGATCGCTGAGGTCTTTGCCGCCGACGGTCTTTGTGAGGCTGGCGCCGCGATATTCCAGGATATCCAGGTCGGCAAAGGCGTTGACGATATTGTACTGCGTCGGCATGTCCTCCCAGCGCGCCCGATGAAACTCAATGCGGCCCGAACCGACGTGCTGCTCAAGGATGCGCTGGTTGGAGTTGGCCGCCGGCGTCAACACCGGATAAGCGATATCCGCCGTACCCCACTCACCCGTGCGTGGCATGTATTTGTAATGCAATGTGCCGTCGCTGCCGGCGGTGGCCTGGCGCTTGTCAATTTCTTCGCGCGAAAGTTCACGCAGGTCCGTCAGGCGCATATCGAGAAATTTGAAGCCGAGCCAACTGGCAATGAGGTGATAATCGCCGCGCAGGCAGGTCGGCGTGGGCAGCTCGCAATAAATCTTGGAGAAGCCGATTTCTTCGCGGCCGGTGAGAATCGGGTCCGTCAGGTTTTCCCAGAGTACGGTGAGGAAGCTGCCGCGCACGTGATCTTGCTCGCCGTCAAAGCGGACAGGAAAACTCAGGCCGAGCACATTGTAGCCGCGGCCCGCCAACCACTCGATCGCCGTCATGTGGTTTGAGGAGACTGTAACGACCGGCTCGCCATCGAGAGAAAAACCGGGCGGCAGAAAGGCTTTTAACTGGCGCGCGTCGCTGAGAAAGCTGACGCTGTAGGCGGTGCCGAAGGGATTGTCGATGCACTCGAACTTGCGCCCGTCCGGCCCCTGCCTGGGTCCTGTGCGTGGGCCAAAATGTGTTGGCATGCGGTACATCTTGTCCGGATCAAGTGGATAGGGCATTGTGAAACTCCACCGGCTCTAATGTATACAAATGTAGCGCTTATTCTGGATTGTGGCGCAGCGGCGGTACGATGCGAATCAGCAGATAGCCCGCCAGCCCGAATAATACCGCAGCGAAGATTTGGAAACCATGCAAGACGATGCCGATGGCGGCGGCTTCGCTGCCCGGATAGCCGGCGAAGCGCGTCAGCCCCGTCCACCAGGCCGTTTCGACGATGCCGAAACCGCTGAGCGTGAAGGGAAAAGCCGAGCCGAACATGCCCAGGCTGATGACGGTGATGGCGATTGGCAGATCGGCCTCAAGCCCCACCGCGCGCAGCAAAATATAGTTGGTGAAAAAAGAACTGGAATAGGTGAAAAAACTGATGAACAGCGCAGAAAAGAAGAGCCGCGCCTGACGAATGCGATCGAATTCGGCCGCCAGCTCCAGCAGTTTCGTCTCTGCGGCGGCGTAGTAAGCGCGCTCCCCGCCAGCGAGTATCGGCGCCAGTTTCTGCAAAATCCGCAGCGCCAGGCGCATCAGACTGCCGGCGTAATAGAGGCCAGCGACTGACGCCAGAAATACAATCGTCACAACCAGCATCAATTGGTCGCGCTGTTCGGCGAATTGGTCGCCGCTCATGAGAATGCCAAAAGCGAATACCATTATGATAATCAGCATTTCCAGGACGCGCGCGCCAAACAAGCTGCCCAGGCCTTCTTGCATACTGTAGTTGAGCCGCGTCTTCAGCAAGACGATGTAGGAGATCTCGCCCAGTTTGAACGGTATCACGCGCACCAGGCCATTGTGATAGAGGGTGATCGGTATCAGCAGGCGCATGGGCGAATCACGCTTGTCGAGCAATATGCGGAAGCGCAATGCCCGCAAGAGATTGAGCGTCAAATACACCAGCAGCGCTCCGATCCAACTCCATGCCGGGACGCGCGTGATGAGCGCGCCGATATCCGCGCCCCCCAATTCATTGATGACAAAATACAGCAGGATGGCGGTGATCGCGACGCTGAGCAAGCGCCATGCCAACTGTTGGCGCCCGCTGGCCTTTGCGGCGGCTTTGCTTTGTGCGGCCTCTGCGCCGCCGCGGGCTTTTGCCGGGCCAAGATCACGATACCAGTGTGAAAGATCTCGCCCGAGCAAGTCGCTCAAGTTGTCGATTTCGCTTTGGAATTCCCGCGCCAGCCTCTCCTGCAGTTCGGCGGTCAATGGCGAGCGCCGCTCGTATTTGGTGTAAACGGCGATGACCCCCTGCACGGCCCGCGTCCGATAAGAATATGGCATCAGCGTATGGGTCGTCGCCAGGTAGGTCAGGCGGTCTTTCAAGAGCATCAGTGAGAATCCGCCGCTGACGATCAACCTTTGCAACCATTCCAGCCGCACCTCTTTGTTCGGATTGACAATATCAAAGCTCGTCTCGAAGCTGGCGTCGACATCCAGGAATTCCAGCACATCGCGGTAGACTGCTGCCGTATCAGCCTTGAAATCGTCAAAGATGATTACCTTGACGTTCTCGCGGCCAAAGAGGTCGAAATAGCGCCGCACCTGGTCGCTGAAGCCAGCCATCTCGCGATAATACAAGCCGGTGACGCAGTGCGCTGCGCGCCGGATGCGCCGCCCGTCTCGCCGGTCCGCCTCGGCCGCCAGCGCCTCTTCGAAATCTTCAATCTGTTCATTGCCGCTGTAACGAAACTGCGACCACATCGAGTACATCATGTCGATTGGGTTGCGCAGCATGATGATGATCTTGGCCGCCGGGTTATAGGCGTGGATTTCTTCGGCGGCGCGCTGGCTGACCAGATACCAGGGGGACGACTCGCCGATGCGTTTCTCGCCGCGGGCGTCGCGAAACAGCTTGAGATAACGCTCCGGCTTGGCGCGGAATTGGCGAAAGCGCGATCCCTCTAAATCAGAGCCGAAGAAATGGGGCTCCTTGAAGAAGGGCATGTAAACATCAGGATGGCGCTGCAGGTACTCATGCAAGGAGGTCGTGCCGCATTTTGGCGCGCCAACGATGAAGAAATTTGGTTTGGCTCGGCCGGCCAGAGCGTTGGCACGAAACTCGCGCGCGTGTTGCGCCATAGGCTGTTGCGCTGCCTCCCGAAACGATACCAGTGGATTATAGTATAAAACACAGGCCTAGGTAGCCTGCCGGGATGGTGGAAAAGCAGGCCCTTAGCCCGGCGCGAATTTTGCCACTTGCCGCCCGCCCGCGTTAAAATCTGTTAAGCTATCAAAAGCAGCGGCTTTAGGAAGTAAGCGGAGCGTCCTATGTCCAAAAAGAAGGCGTCCAAGCCTGCCCGGCCCCCGCGCTTGAAGAAGAAATTCTATGAGCGAGAACTGGCGCGGCTGCAGTTTGAGTTGGTGAAGTGGCAGTACTGGATCAAGCATAACGACATGCGGGTGATGATCACCTTTGACGGGCGCGACGCCGCGGGCAAAGGCGGCACGATCAAGCGCATCATGGCGCCGCTGCAGCCGCGCGATATTCGCCTGGTTGCGCTGGGCAAGCCATCGGACCGCGAACTGACGCAGTGGTATTTCCAGCGCTATGTCACGCATTTGCCGGCGGCGGGCGAGATCGTGCTCTTCGATCGCAGTTGGTACAACCGCGCCACGGTTGAGCGGGTGATGGGCTTTTGCAGCGATCGGCAGTATTGGGATTTCCTGCGCGACGCGCCCAATTTCGAACGCTTGCTGATCAATGACGGCATCGTCTTGCTCAAGTATTGGCTCTCGGTGGATGATGACGAGCAGGAGCGCCGCTTCCAGGCGCGGGCCGCCAACCCGGCGCGCCGTTGGAAGCTCAGCCCGATTGATATCGAGGGCCGCAACCGCTGGATGGAATACACCCGGGCCAAGGACGCCATGATCGAGCATACCGACATTCCCGAATGCCGCTGGCGTCAAGTCAACTCGAATGACAAACGGCGCTTGCGCCTGAATGTCATTCGCGACATGCTGGAAGCGATCCCCTACGACAACGTGATCCCGGGCCCGACGACCCTGCCAGATGTGCCGCCACAGGCCGAATACATGGGGCGTCCGCCACGCGACACGCATTATCTCGTCGAGGACTATTACGCCGATAGAATCGGCCGCTAGGCTACTTCTTGCCGGTAGCCAGTTTCCGGCGGGTTTCGCGCAGGGCGATGGCGGGCAGGGCGGCGGCATTGGCTTCGAGATAAGCAGCGATGGCTTCACGGTGCTGCTTGATGCCTTTGCGCAAGAGCCAGGAGATCGCCTTGGTGATGCGCCCGTCCTTTTCCCCTTTGAGGCGGTCAATCAATTGCAAGGACAGCTCGAGGATGCGCAGGTCCGGCGACTGCGAGATGGGCGCCGTCAGCAGGACGAGCGCGGCGCGGCGCTTGTTGGCATTCTCGTCGCCCGCCAGCGACCTGAGAAGGGCGGACCAGGCGTCCCAATCCGCCAGCAAGTCTTTGTCAGTGAAGACGGTCTGGCAGGTGCTATCGACCTCAGCCCAGCCATTCAAGCAGCCGAGCCAGGCATCCAGCCGGGCCAGCGGCAGTTGACGGCGGTAGCGTGGGAACTTGCCCAATAGCGTCCGCGGCGCGCAGCGCTCCTCATAAGAGTCGCCCTGGTAAAGCGAATCAAGCAGCGCCAGCCAGTCATCGTAGCTGAGGGCTTTGTGCGCGGCGATGAAGGCGAGCAGGATGGCGCGGCTCTGCGCATTCCTCAGCCCATACCATTTGCGCGTCGTGCCCAGGTGCTCGGGGCGCTGCTTGACCTGGCCGCGGCCCGGGACAGCGGTCTGGATTTCGCTCAGGATAGCCTGATGATGGGGGTTCATCATTATCGCCAGAAAATGTAGGGGCGACCTAATAGGTCGCCCGCAGACGCAATTTCGAAATACTGAGACGCTCGGCTATAGCAGCTGCTTGAGCGGGATGTTGCGGCGCTTGAGGAATTCCATGAAGCCGATCTTGTCGATCGTTTTGATCTCTTTGGCCGTGATCTTGACGCGCACCCAGCGATCAAGCTCGGGCACATAAATGCGCTTGTTCTGTAAATTCGGCTTGAACTGCCGCTTGACCGTGTTGAAGGCTTTGCTGCGCGATTGGCCGAAAAGCGGCTTGGTGCCGGTGATTTTCCGTTTGCCGGGCATGGTCCTGCTCCCGTCTTCCAATATGAGCCAAAGATTATACACGACGAGCGGCTGATGTCGAGGGCGGAGTTGGGATGTGGGCGCAGGCGGTCATGAAGCGAGTGCAGCGGGGAGGGGCGGGAAAAGGGCGACTGGATGGACGCGCTTTTGCGACTGCGAGCTAGGCGCTGCCGGTCATGTAATTCCTGAATACTTGCATATTCGGATGATCCGGGAAGGCGAGCAGCATGCCGATTCTAGGGAGAAAGGACGTCACCATGGACATTGCCAATGCAACAGGCGGTATAAGGAGAACGTTGTCTTCATCCAGCGCGGGTGGGCAGTCATACTTGTTGTCAAATCGAATTTTGCCCGGCTCTCTACCGAAGAGATTATGGCCGAATCCATTCCGAAGCGAGTTGTACATGGCATCGGCGACGTTTGACTTCAAGCTCGGAAACATCTCCAGTAGACCGGATTTGTAGCGAGTTGCTGGTCGAGCGGATTCTTGATGGCCAAGGCGGTAGTATGTTTCGGGTGTGGGATTGATGTCCATAATGATGGCGAAGTTATTGTCGTCCCTGTTGGAATTGATGCGGTCGATAAGCGGTATCTCCCACCAACTGCTTAGGGTGTAGACGAAGTAGCACAAGAGATCGTAGTCGTCCAGGCGGCGCAGGATTGGATCGCCATGAACGGGCAGGTACGATACGCCGAGGGTTTCTCGCGTTTCGCGCAATAGGGTGTCTGTGAGAGCTTGACCCCGCAGCCATTGGATATCAAAGCTATTGCGGATGATATAGTCTTGCGCCATTTCAAGAAGCGTCAGCCGTAATTCGGGTCATTACTGCGTTGGCTAGGAAATCGGGAACTTCCATGTCGCGCAACATCGCTCTTACCGTATCCGCAGAGATGTTCAAATAATCAAAGCTGAATTCAATCTCCGGATATCGACTCCAGGTCTCGCTTTCCTCGTCATGCTTCCACTTAACAGTGATAATCTTCCCCATAACTTCAACGTTGTAGATATATCCTTTAGGGTTCATGGTCTCGCACTCCGGTCAGGTTCCTTTCCGGCGACTGTATGGCCTATGATACCATAGGCACGAGTTGAGAATCGAGCTAGTGTGCTTCCTGCATGTGCATCAGGTCTTTGTCCGGCAGCTTATGAACATCCGCTACACCCAAGCCAAGTCCATCCTCAGTCCCCAAAGGCGCGGCTTCCTCACGGCGGGCGAGCGACCCTACACCCACAGCCTCTCCTGGGCGACCGGCTGCCAGCTGGGCGCGCTTTATTGCGGCGCTTACTGTTATGCGCAGATGCTGCCCAATTGGCATTTCGGACGCCAGGAAGGCGAAGCTTGGGGCGAGGCGCTCATCATCAAGGAGAATGCGCCCGAATTGCTGGAAAGGCAGCTCTCGCGCGCCCGCAAGCGCCATGACATGCGCATCTTCATGAGCCCGGTCACCGACCCCTACCAGCCGATCGAGCGAAAACTGCGGCTGACGCGCCGCTGCCTGGCGGTCTTCGCCCGCTATGATGACCTGGATCTGCTGCTGATTCAGACGCGCGCGCCGGCCGTGCTCGATGACCTGGAATGGATCGGCGCCATTCCCTACGCCTGGCTGGGCATGACCATCGAGACCGACCGGCACAATTTACCCTATGGGCCGACGAAGTCGCAGGTGGAGCGCCGGCTGGCGGCGGTGAAACGGGCGGTTGAATTCGGCCTGTCGGTGCAGATCGCGGTATCACCCTGCTTGCCTTATTCGGAGTCCTTTGCCGAGCGCCTGCTGGAGACCGGCGCCCAGCGCATCGTCATCGACACTTTCGCCGTCGGCGATGGCAGCCGCGGCGCGCGCACCGGGAAGAGCCCGTTTGCGGCGCTGGCCGATTATGACTGGCGCGATGATGAGATCGCCGTCAGCCTCTACCAGCAGCTGAGCGAATTTCACGCGGCGGTGGAATGGAGCGGGGCTGGTTTCGCCGGGATTGCGGGGCGCCGGTAAATGGAATGAACCTTCCGGCGCTCGACGTGGCTCTTTCCAGTGTAAGCATAGCGATAGGAGCGCTTATGGGAGAATTGAGCGGTTTGGTGGTGAAGGCGCGCAAAGGAGACAGCGATGCCTTTGAAGAAGTGGTGAAACGCTTTCAGGATATGGCGGTCGGTTATGCCTACGCGACATTGGGCGATTGGCAGGAAGCCGAAGACGCGGCGCAGGAAGCCTTCATCGCGGCCTGGGTCGGCTTGGTCAACCTCCGGGATGCGGCCGCCTTCCCCGGTTGGTTCAGGCGCATCGTTTATACACAGGCGTATCGGCGGCTGCGCGTCAAAGAGCCGCTGCTTGTTTCGCTAGACCAGGTGGGCGAGATTGCGCTGGATGAAACCGAGCAGAAGCGGGTGAATGACGAAGTCGCGGCGGCCTTGGAAGCCTTGCCGGAGGCGCAGCGCACCGTCGTCTTATTGCACTATATGAATGACTTTCGCCAGCGCGAGATCGCTTCGTTTTTGGAGATACCGCTGGGCACGGTCAAATCGCGCTTGTATCACGCGCGGAAAACGATGAAGGAAAGGATGACAGCTTTGAGCGACTTATCAACACGCCGTCCCTCGCGGGACAGTCAATTTATGGAAAAGGTCATGCGCCTCTTTGACGCCGCCAAAGCGGGCGACAGCGCCGCCGTCAAGCGCTTGCTCATCGAAGACAGCGGCCTGGCCAATGCCAGCGGCACCGTTCGCACCTCGCTCTGGGGCTCGGACGCGCTGGCGCTGCATGTGGCGGTGATGCACGGGCGCAAGGATATCGTCGATCTGCTGCTCGCGCATGGCGCCGATATCAACGCCCGCGATGAAAAGTACCGCTTCAACGCCCTGATCCACGCCATCGACCTGGCCGATTTCATGCCAGAATACGCCGCCTTGGGCATGGTCGACTTTCTGCTGGAGCGCGGCGCCGAGCTGGATGTCTGGGCATGCGCCTGGCTCGGCGACATGGCGGGCGTCAAGAGGCGGCTGGATGAGACGCCGGCGCTGGTGAATGAAATCGGACCCGGCCCCAGCACCCTGCTCTCGTTCTGCCGCGATGTCGAGACGATTCAGTTCTACCTCGACTATGGCGCTGACCCGCTGCGCGAATACCAGCGATCGGGCAAATACGGGCGCACAACGCCGCTGCGCGATATCGCCTATCGCCGCAACTACGAGGCGACACGGCATCTGCTGCGGCATCTGGGCTGGGCGGTCGATGTCTTCTGGGCCAGCATCATGGGCGACCTGGCGCGGACGCAAGAATTGCTCGCCACGGATGGCGGTCTTGTGTCCGCCGTTACGCCGGCCGATCACGTATTAGGCGCCGGCTTGAGCCCGCTGCATCTGGCGGCGCAGGGCGGGCACATTGAGACGATGGATGCGCTGCTCGGGCAAGGCGCCGATGTCAACGCTCGCGACGCCAATGCCTATACGCCGCTGCACTTCGCCATCTGCTTTGGTCCCAGGCAGTTTCTGGATCCGCTGCCCGCCTTGAACGAAGCCGGTCAAGACATCGGTGTTTACCGTCTGCTGACCGATGTGCCGCGTTTCCTGATCCAGCATGGCGCAGACTTGAGCGCGCGCGAAAGCGAGAACGGACGCAGGCCGCTGGAATTGGCGCGCTCGCAATTTGAAGACGAGACCGACCGCGGCGATGTCATCGCCCTGCTGGAAAAAGCCGAACAGCGCGGCTACGTGCGCGGCGCGTCAGCAAACGGCTGAAGCATCATACAGACTCCACAAGAAAGAGAACATGCAGGGGCGGCTGACCCGCAGTGTCTACCTGCGGCGCAGAGTCGCCCATCGCAGAATTCGCGCCCAGACCCGGAGGATTCGGGCGACCGTTGGTCCCTTCAAGAATGCGTGTATCTGTTCGTGCTGGCTTTAGAGCGCTGGCTTGAGCTTGCGCTTGCGTCTGCTTACGACAACGTAGAGCCAGAAAAGCGCCGTGCCGATGAAGCCGAACAGCGTGCCCAGCAGGAAGAGATCGCGAAAAGTGAAGGCTGTCAGCAGCAATCCGCCGCCCAGCGCCATCATGGCGAAGCTCAAACCGGCCGCCGCTTCGCCCATGCCCGCCATCAAGGCTTGATGACGCTGGGGCACGAGCTCGAGAATATGGACGGTGAAGGCGGTGAAGCGGACGGCCATCATGCTGACCGCGCCGATGTAACCAAATGAGGCCGCCAGCCAATGCGCAACCAGCGCCATCGGGATCAGGCAAATGGTCGCCAGCAAGGATGCGCCGATGACGACCCCGACATCCCCCCAACGCCTGACCAAGGCCGGCGTCAGCAGCGCGGTCGGCACGCCGGTCAAGCGTCCAATCGCGGCCATCGCGCCGATCAGGGCGGTCGAAACCGCCAGGTGCTGATCCATGTACACATTGAAATAGACCATCGCCGTCGCCGAGCTCGAGACTTGAAACAGGCGAATCACGGTCATGATGACGATCAGCGTCAAGATTGAAGTCGCCCAGCCGCCGCCGATGCCGCCGTGTCTATCCCGGCGGTCCACGTGCGCCGGCGCGGCTTTCGGCGGAAGCGGAAGCATGCGCAAGGAGAGGGCGGCCGCCAGCCCCAGCACGACGCTCGCCAGGGCAAAGGTGATGCGATAAGGGTTGGGGTCAGCCAGCGTCCAGCCATTTGTGGCGGCAATTGCGCCGGGCAGGACCCCGCCCACCAGGCTGCCGGCGAAACCGGCCAGGGACCAGTGCGCCGCCTTGAAGGCGAAGGCCTGATGCTTGTGGGCATCGTCCACCACGTTGATCAAGTAGGGCGCGCCATTGACAAAGAAAAAGGCGAACCCGCCAAACATCAATGCCGGCGGCAGGGCCAGCCCCAGCTCGCGCCAGCCAGGCGGCAGCCACTCGGCCATCGGCAGCAGCAGCCCGCCCAAGAGGCATAAAAATGCGCCGAATTTCATCAGCGCCGTGGTGGACATGCGCGAGCCGAGGATGCCGGCTGGCATGGCGGCCAAGCCGAAAGTCAGCAAGCCGACCGCGTTCACCAACCCGATGAATTCGGTGCCGTAATCCAGGCGCAGCAGATAGAGATTGAGCAGCACGGAATAGAGGCCGTCGACGACAAAGGTCAAGCCGACGAGCACGGCGAAGAAGAGCCGCGCCTGTGGATTCATGGTTTGCAGCGGGCTGAGGAGGCGTCTGAGCATGTGCCGTCGTTTGTACCCCTCGCCCCTACAGCCTTTAAAGTAAATGCTGCCTGTAGGGGGCAGCCGGTGGCTGACCCGCCGCGAGCCGAGCAAGTCGTCCAGATTTTAACGGTGGGCGACCCACTGGCTCGCCCCTACACTTTTCGTCTCAGTCCACGATCTCGAATATCGCTTCGATTTCGACGGCGAAACCGTTGGGCAGGGAGGCGAAACCCAGCGCGCTGCGGGCGTGCAGCTCGCCATCGTAGAGCTCCCAGAACAACTCCGACGCGCCATTGATGACCAGGTGCTGGTCGGTGAACTCGGGCATAGAATTGACGGCGCCCAAGAGCTTGCGCAGGCGCAGCTTATCGACCGAACCGGTGACGGTATAGGCGGCTTTCAGCAGATCAATGGCGCAGACGCGCGCGGCCTGCTTGCCGGTCTCCACGTCCAGGTCGCGGCCGAGCTTGCCCACATAACCGGTGGAGACGTGCCCGGAGACAAGGACCGTATCGCCGATGCGGGTCGCCGGCGCCAGCGTAGCTGAGGGGCTGAAATCTTCGATGTCAATGCCCATCGCCCTGACTTTTTCGTCGAGTGACATGCTGCAACCTCCATCAGGTTGGAATTCGGAATTGTGACAATGCGTGGATTATAGGCGCGTTGGGGGCTTTCGCCATACCCAAAACGGAGGGCGGCGCGCCTGTTGCGCTTGCCCAGCGACGGGATTGTATGCGCGTGCGTACGTGGACTTGTAGGGGCGTCTCGCTGAGACGCCCACATTTCCAGTCAGATCATTTGGGCGGTTGACCCGTTGTGTCGGCGGTTAGTGTCTACGCGACCTGTGTCGCGGCGCAGTTAACTGGCAGCGCTCGCGACCAGCACGACAGTGCCTGATTTGTTGATCGCGCCGCAGGTCATACCATCGCTGACATAGGTTGCGACAGTATGGACAGGCCGCTCCGGCGCTGATGTATCGACAAAGACCAGCCCGCCCGGGTCCGCGAAGCAGACTTCCGTGCCGGGCGCGAAATAGGCATCCTCCGCCTCACATGCAGGCAGCAGCAGCGATTGACCGACGGTCAATATATCTGTCGCGAGATTGTTGTGACGCCTGAGCACTTCCACCGTCGTTTCATAGTGGATCGCCAGGCGATACAGGTTCTCTTCGCTAGAGACAATGTGGGTGCAAACATTGTTGTTCGACCGCCACAGGCGCATGGCCAAGCGCGCGCCTTGCAGCGCCGGGTGTTTATCGAGCGAGATCGTGTCGATCTCGGCGCATTCCACATCATCGTTAGGCGTCCGCACCATGATGCGCTCGTTCACCGGGCAGATGTTGGGCTGCGGGGTCGGCGTGGGCGTAGGGCCCTCCGGTGTTGGCGGCGTCGGGGTATCGGTCGGCTCGTCTTCGGGTTCTTCTTCATCTTCGTCGGGCGGATCGGGGGGCTGCTGCGGCGGATCGGGCGCGCGCGGGAATTCGTAGGCGCCGATGTCACAATTGCCGAATTGCGGGCGGGCGGTGTCCGGTTGATCGTCCAACAAACAGTAAACCGGGTCAGCGGCGTTGATGGCCGGGCTGCCCTCTTGCAGCGGGTGATGAGGCGGGTCACCGGTGAGTCCACCTAACATGGGATCACCGTCACCACCTGAGATCTGCGCCTCGGCGATTTGGATTTGCTGCGCCTGCGCCGTGTCATCGGCGGGCGCCGCTTGGCTGTCCGCTACGATTGGCGTGCACGAACCGTCCTCGATGTGGTTGCCGGTGAACTCGGTGATGATGTCCGGGTTGGGCCCGCTGTGGCAATCGCCGCCGCTTGTGCTGCCGCTGATCAATGTATTGCGTATCTTGACCGAGCCGGTCCAGCCGATGATGGCGATGCCGCCGCCTTGTTCATCCGCGGAATTTTTTGCCCAGGTTGTGTGTGTGAGCGTAACATCGGAGCTGAACGAGCTTAAGCCGCCGCCCTCTCTGGCGCTGTTGGCGCTGAAGGTGCTGTTTTCGATGAACAGGGTCGTTTCACTGCTCTCGATGGCGCCGCCTTCGTCGCCCGTGTTGCCGACAAAGGAGCTTTTCGTAATGGTCACGACGCCGCCGGCGGTTTTCAAAGCGCCGCCGTCTTCAGTCGCAGTGTTGTTCTTGAAGGTGACGCCCGAAATATTCAGCGTGTTCAGGCCGGTAGAGCTGATGAAGTAGACGCCGCCGCCGTGGCTCTTCAAGGTGGAGTTGCCGCTGATTTCGCTGTCGACAATATGAACATCGCTGTCGATGGCGTAGATGGCGCCGCCGATATCGCTGGCCTGGCTGTCTTTGATCTTGCTGTCGCTTATGGTCAATGAACCGCTGTTGATATATATCGCGCCGCCGAAGGTGGAAGACAAGCCATTGATCAGGGTCAAATCACGAATTTCAAGCTCGCCGCCACTGACATTGAAAATCTGGTAACTGTCATCGCCGGAGATTTGGCGGTCGGCGCCTTCGATGCGAATGAGGCTCGTTATGGAAGGCAAGGTCGCTGTCAAGGTGGTATTCCGCGTCATGTGGATGATGTCTTCGCCATTCTTGGGCGGCGTGGCGCTGTCATCGGGCTCGATCCCGTCTTCACAATCGTCATTGCCATCGGAGTCGCCGCTTTCTTCCACCTGGGCGTTGCCATTGGCGGAGCGGATGGCGTTGGCCAGGCTGCAGTCATTGTCGACTGTGATGACGCAGGGAATCGAGATCGTTGTTTCAGCTGTTGGCAGCAGCTTTGAGCCCGAAAGCAGGCTTACCTCGACGCGAATGCTCTGGCCGCATTGGTCATCGGCGATATCCCAAGTCGCCTCCAGGTCGGATGTCTCTTGAGCATTCTCCGTTTCGAAATGAGCGGTCCAATAGGCGGTGTCGATGCTTTGCTCGCCGGCGCTCGCCTGGCAGCTCAGCTTGTGCTGGCTGTTTTCGATTACGGTGTCGCAGCTAACGGATACTGTGTTCGCATCCGCGGGCGGCGGGCAGTCAAGCGTCACCGTTGTTTCAGCCGTCGGCAGTTCCCTTTCGCCGGCTAGCGCATCCACTTCGACGGTCGTGCTCTGGCCGCAGAATTCATCGGCGATCACCCAGGAGGCCATCGGCCCGGCGGTCGTTTGCTCGAATTCTGTCTCGTAACTGGGGGTCCAGGTAGCGGACGTGATGCTTAGTTCCTCTGCGGTCACCCGGCAGCGCAGAATGTACTGGGTGATGCCGGTGAAGCCTTCACAGCTTAGAGATACCGCGACCGGCCGAACAGTTGGATAATCGACCGTCAACGAGTCTGACGCGGCGCTTCGCTCGCTGCCGCGAATGGTCTTGACGGCGTAGACATACTGTTCACCGAGCGTGGTGGCGCTGGTATCGGAATAAGTGACGTCACTGCTCTCGGTGTCGTCCACCAAGGTGCTAAGCTCGGTTTCGTCTTGCTGGGGGCGCTGGCGCAAGATTTCATATCCGTCCACGGTTCCTTCCGGCGCCGTCCAGCTTATGGTGACGCCCTCGGCGCTGATGCTGGCCGTTAAATCAGTGGGGGCTGCCAGCGCTGGCGTGTTCTGTGCCAGGGTCGGGCTTTGCGCCGCGGCGGATAGCAGGAAAAGGCAAGCCAGCGCGAGAGCCAAACGCGGGAACTTGCCCCGCAGGCGCGCGCTTTCCCGGCGTTTCGCGCCGGTGTGGCGATCGGCGTTATCCCTCAAGGCAGGGAGCGACGCGAATCTTTGGAATATCTTGAGAAATGAAAGTCGCATAGCACTCTCCATTAAATTCCGAGCGGCGAAATGACCGAGACTCGTTGTCGCGCCCTCGCTTGGCGGCCTGCCAGCATGACAGGTTACGCTGCCACAGCTTGGCACTTGGCCATTTACGCAGTAAACAATGCTAAATCACCGTCACTGTATCATTGAATTTACAGACGCGCACAACTGTCAGCACTGGATTCAGAAATCTGGCTGCGTGGCTCAAAGAAAATTGCCGATTTGAGCTAGAAGAGGGCTTGATGGAGCGTATGTAGAACCCTCGGTAGGTCAATCGACGGGTGTTTCGGGCAGAACCAACCCCAGCCCCCGCCCCCCTCCCGCCATCACGCGCCGGGCTGGCGCAGCCGCGGGTCAATAATGTGGTAGAGCAGGTCGACTAGCATATTCATCAGCACATAAGCCAGCGCCACGAAAATGATCCCGCCTTGCACCACGGAGTAATCGCGCTCAAGAATGCCGTCAAGCAGCCAGGTGCCCATGCCCGGATAAGAGAATACGCGCTCGGTGATGACAGCGCCGCCGAGGATCGCGCCGAACTGCAATCCCTGCAAGGTGATGATCGGCAGCATGGCGTTGCGCATGGCATGCTGCCAGATGACGCGGCGCTCATGCAGGCCCTTGGCGCGCGCGGTGCGTATAAAGTCCGAGCTCATGACCTCCAACATGGCCGAGCGCGTCAGGCGAGCGACGAAGCCGGCCGATGTCAAGCCGATGGTCACGCCGGGCAAAACAAGGTGGCGCAAGAAACTGCTGAAGGCTTCCCAATTGCCGGTCGCAATCAGGTCATAAAACATGAAATTGGTGATGACTTCATAATCGACGCCGGCGCCGATGCGCCCGCTCGTCGGCGTCCAGCGCAAGTTGACCGAGAAGAGAATGATCAACATGATGCCGACCCAAAAGAGCGGCAGGGACAGCCCCAGAATAGAAGCCGTTCTGACGCTGTAATCAATGGCGCGATTGCGTATCGCCACTGAGGCGACGCCGGACAAGACACCGATGCCCGTGCTGATGACCAGCGATACGATGGCCAGTTCAATGGTCGGCGGCATCCTTTCAAAGATCATGCGTCGAATTGGTACGCCGCTGCTCATCGACAAGCCGAGGTCGCCCCGCGCCAGCTTCGAGAGAAAGTTCAGGTACTGCTCGCCAATGGGCCGGTTTAAGCCCCATACCGCTTCCACCTGCGCCAATTGGCGCTTGTCCATCACCTGGTTCTGCACCGTTTGAATGGGATTCCCCGGCACGATGCGCAGGGCGAGAAAGGTGAGGCTGCTCACAGCCCACAAGACGACGGGCAGCCAGATGAGCCGTTTGAGCAGGTAGGCTATCATGCCGCGCGCCGTCAATCGCCCTGGCGACGCAGCTTGGGATCGAGATGATCGCGCAGGCCGTCGCCCATGTAATTGACGCTCAACACGGTGATGGTGATGACCAGCCCGGGAAAGAGCGGTACATGAGGCGCGTCAAAGATCAGCCGCTGCCCTTCGGCGACCATCATGCCCCAATCGGGACTGCCCGGCTCAACGCCCAACCCGATGAAATTCAAGGCCGACGCGGTGCCAATCGCAACCGCCAGCATCGCCGAGGCTTGCACGATGATGGGTGGCATCATATTGGGCAGGATATGTTTCCAGACGATGTGCCGGTCAGACGCGCCCAGGGAACGCGCCGCCAGGACATATTCTTCGAAGACCAGCGTGATGACGATTGAACGCGCCAGCCGCGCGAACACAGGCACCATGGCGAAGCCGATGGCGACCGTTACATTAAGCAAACCCACGCCGAGGGTCGCGACGATGAGGATCGCCAGCAGAATGGAGGGAAAGCTCAGCATCACATCCATCAGCCGCATGAGCGCGGTATCGAGCCAGCCGCGAAGATAACCGCCGGCGATGCCGATTGAGGCGCCGATTGCCAGCGCACATACAACAGCGCTGAAACTGGCGCTGAGAATGGGGCGCCCGCCGTGAATCACGCGGGAGAAGACATCGCGCCCCAGCTGATCGGTCCCGAATGCATGCGCTGCTGAAGGCCCGGCGAAGCGGTTCTTGATGTCCCGCGCCATGGGATCATAAGGCGCGACAAGGGACGCGAAGACAGTAACGAGCAAAACGAAACCGAAAACGGCGCTGCCCACGAGGGCGATATCGTAGCGGCGCCAGAAGGCGGCCATCCGCGCTGATGTATTTATTTCAGCCTGCATACGCGACCAAACCGGCGCTTGGGGCACGATCTCGGCGTTGATTTAGTTTAGTGTTATGCGGCTGCAAAAGGCAAATATGGCCTCAGCCTCCAAAGGGACAAAGCCATATTCGCCGCAATTGATGAAGCGCTACTCCGACAGCCAGACTTCGCGCAGGTTAATGCGCCCGCCTGCGGTGCCGAAGGTCTCGACATTCTGTACCCGCGCGTTGACAAAGATCGGCGGCGTCAGATACCCGATATAGATATAGGGCAACTGTTCCAGCATCAGCGCCTGGAACTGTTTGTAGATTTCCGCCCGTTCGTCCGCGACGGCGGTTGAAATGCCGGCGGTTATCAGCGCGTCGATCTCGTCAGCGACCTCGAGCGCCTGATGCTGGGTCTGGCTGCCTTCGGCGCCGGCCCGCGCCATCAAGATCGCCTTGCCGTGCGGGTCGGGCACGAAGGTGGAGCGCTGATTGATGCTCAATTGCGTTTGACCATCGCCAACCTTGCCCCAGAATGAGCCCGTGTCCAGCCGATCCAGCGTGACATCGAATCCAACCGCCTCCAAGTCCGCGGCGATCAGCTCCGCCAACTGCGGCCAGAAGCGATTATTCTCGTAGGCGACTTCCAGTGGAATCGGCGTCTCCATGCCCGATTCCGCGATCAGCTCACGCGCCCGCTCGGGATCGTAGACGCTGATTTCGCGCCCGCCTTCGTCAAAGCCCAGGTCGAGCGGACCAATCAAGCTGGCCGGCCTTTCCGCGAAGCCATTCAAGCCGGCTTCGATCAAGACATCGCGGTCGAGCGCGTAGTTGATCGCGCGGCGAATAAGCACATTGTCCAGCGGCGCCATGGCCACGTTGGCGCCCGCGAACAAGTTGACCAGCGGCGCCCCAACCTCGACGCGGATACTCTCCGAGCTTTGCAGGCGCGGCACCGATGTGAAGGGCGCGTAGAGCGTCATGTCGATTTCGCCCGCCTCCAGCGCAGCCAGGATGGACGCTTCATCGGGGTAAGCGCGGATGACGATGCGATCGACATAAGGCCGGCCCGCCCAATAATCTTCATTGGCGGCCAAGACCGCCTCTTGCCCCGGCACAAAGCGCTCGATCTTGAAGGGGCCCGCGGCCGACATATTCAAGCCGACTTCCGTGCCGTATTCGTCCAGCGCCTTCGGGCTGATGATGACGCCATCAGGGCGGGAGAAGACCAGAAGCTGCGTCGCGTTGGGCTGCATCAGCGTCAATACAACCGTATGCTCATCGACCGCCTCCAGCGATTCCCAATTGCTCGTGCCTTGATTGCCGTACATGTACATGCCGTCGATGTAGCTCGGGTCCTCCGGGTTGATGGGGCGCTTCATGCTGCGGACGATGGCGGCGGCGTTCACCGGTTCGCCATCATGGAAGCTCATGCCCTCGCGGATGTGGAAGGTGTAAACCAGGCCGTCATCCGATATCTCCCAGGATTCGGCCAGGCCGGGCAGCGCCCCGCCATTTTCGAAATCGGCGCGCACCAGACCTTCGCCGATGCTGTCAATCACATGCACGCCGCCAAAACCATGCCAAAAGCCGATGTCAAATGAATCGCCCATAGACTCGGCGCCGAATACCAGCGTGCCGCCGTACTGCGGCTCCTGGGCGGTGGCCGGCCCAAGCATGAACAAAAGCATCGGGAGAAGCAAGATTGCGCTGAGTGTGCGTCGTCTATTCATGTCTCATAACCTTTCGCTATGCGTCGCCACAACTGTGCGACAGAAACAGCCGCCTGAGGGGATAGTTTGTTCAGGCAATTGTACATTGTGTACAGATACTCAACAAACTGTCCATCAGTGGCGTGATTATAACCGGTATGCGCCTGAAGTCAAAAAATGGAAGAAACATGGGCCTGGTGAAATCTGCGATTACAAATCGATTGCAAGTGTGGGCCAGCCACCGGCTCGCCCGTACGCACGATGGTTTGTGAGGGGTGAGCCGCCGGAGTAGATCATTCCTCTAGCCGAAGTATTTCATTCGGATCAATATCCCGATCAAAATAATCGCGGGCGATGACCCGGGCCAGCCACTCGGCGATGACTTCGTAGCCTTTGTCGCCAGTCTCGGCGGTCGCCAGCGCCGGGTCGCCAATATGACCATAGGGCGTATGGTCTTTGTAGCGGCGCGTGGCGTAGAAGATGCCGCCGCCGGTCTTGATATGCTCCGGCCCTTGAATCTTGCGCATGTCTTCCGGCGGAACGTGGTGTTTGATCGACCGATCCAAATGCACGAGCTCCGGATGCGTGACGAGGATGCGGGCGGTCTCGCCTTCGCCGCCGTGGCCTTCCTGCTTGCTGGATGTCTGAATGCGGTGATAGACCTTGCTGAGCGGCGTCAGCCAGTTGAGTACCATTGCTTGCGCATCGGCGCTGCTGTCAACGACTTCCTGCGCCGCGACCATCATAACGGGCAGGTTGCCGTCGTGGCCATGAACGAGGGCGAACTTGCGGAAGCCGGTCTCATACAGGCTCAGGCAGACTTCTTTCAAGAGATTGATCATCGTTTGCGAGCTGAGGCTGATCGTACCGGCGAAACCCAGATGGAAGCTGGATGTGCCGAAGGGGATGACTGGCCCGATGATGACCGGGCAGCCAAGCGCCTCGAGGCGTATCGCCGCCCGGCGGCAGTTCTCCCGCGCTTCAAAGGAATCGGTTCCCAGCGGCAAGTGCGCGCCGTGCGCCTCCGTGGCGCCGACGGGCAGCAGCAGCACATCCGTCTCGGTCAAGGCCGCCTCGACTGCCGGCCCCGTCATTTCATCAAGCGTGGGCGGTCCCTTCTGCGAATACAGTATCTTGTCTTGCTTATCAGCGCCAGCCGCCATAATTTGCGCCGCCTCTTTACAATTTGTATAATTCTTGGATACATTGTTTACCATGTCGCGCGCAAATGCAAATTTGCGACAGGGGGGAGTCTGTAGACATACATGCTCCACAGTTGCCATCCACGTAAAATACTTTGCGTCCCGCTGGGTTTAGCTCCCCCTCCCTGACTCGTCGGGGAGGGGGCCGGGGGGTGGGGTTGATTTCCTGCTCGCGTACGGTGAGTTTCTTTGGGCGAGACAAGGGTAGCGTAGACACTAACCGTCTCTCGCCCCTACAGATTTCGACAGGATTGAAGACGGAATTTAGCAGGGTCATCACAATGGAAGCGACGCGAGAGTTAGACGCCTCAATGAATCCTTACCAATCCATCTCTACAGTGGACAGAGCAGCGACCTTCGCCCTGCTCAAGCAATTGTCGGTGGGCATCGCCAGGCTATTCGCGCCACATTGCGAGGTCGTGATTCATGACTTCAGCGACCTCGAGTGTTCCATCATTCATATCGAAGGCGATATCAGCGGGCGCCAGGTCGGCGGGGGCGCGACCGATCTCCTGCTGACGGAAGCGCGGAACGGCAATTTCGCGCGCGACTTCCACAATTACCAAACCTCCTTGCCCAACGGCCGCAAAATGAAATCCTGCACCATGTTCCTCCGTGATGAGGGTGGGGCGGCCTACGGCGCCTTGTGCATCAATCTCGATGTCGGCATCTTCGAAACTGCCCATCGAATCCTGGGCGAGTTCCTGGCGCTGGACGCTGGCGCGGAAGTCAGCGAGACGCTCTCCGACGATATACAAAGCACGATCCACAGCATCTTGCGCGAAGCCGTCAACGACGTGGGCGCCGAGCTGCCGATCATGTCCAAAGAGGACAAGATTGAACTTATCGCGCGGCTTGACGAGAAGGGCGCGTTTCAGGTGAAACGGGCCGTGCCGCTGATCGCCGAGGAATTGGGATTGAGCCGCTCAACCATTTACAATTATCTGACCGAGGCGCGCGAAAAGAGCGGCGGCGACGGGCATGTTGGAGCGTAAACGATGACGGATTCGCGTATCGTCCTGACTGAAAAAGCGCCGGTCCCTACGAGCGCCTACAGTCAAGCGCTGCGCTATGGCAGCCTGTTAGCGACATCGGGTTTTCTCGGCAGCGCGCCCGACGGCTCCGGCCTGGTCAGCGGCGGCTTCGAGGCGGAAACGCGGCAGGCGCTGGACAATATCAGAGCCGTGCTGGAAGCGGCCGGCTGCGCCATGACCGACGTCATCCGCGTTAATGTCTCGCTGACCGATATCAAGCGCTTCGCTGAAATGGACGCCATCTACCGCGAATACTTCAGCGAGCCGTATCCCAGCCGCAATACCATCGGCGTCAAGGAACTCTGGGGCGGCGCTCAAATCGGCTTTGATGTTTGGGCCGTCATCGACGCCGAATGAAACCCATGCCCGCAATGCTCGAGCATATTCAAGATCATGAAGCCATCGAATTGACGCGGCAGTTGATCCGCATTCCGTCATTCTTATGGCGCGAGTCGGCAATCGGGCGCTGGCTCGCCGACTGGATGTCAGAGCGCGGCTACGAAGTTGAGCTGCAAGAAGTGCCCCTGGCCGATGGCGGCGCAACCCATCAGGCGATAGGCAGGCTGCGCGGCGGCGGCGGCCCCTCGCTCATGCTCTGCGGCCATACCGATACCAGCGACTGGCAGGGCGCAGTCTTCCGGCGCGATCAATGGCGCTATGACCCCTTCGGCGGCGAGCTTCACAAGGGCATGATCTATGGGCTGGGCGCGCTGAATATGAAGGCGGGCCTGGCATCAATGCTGATGGCGGCGGAGGCCGTTCGCCGTTCCGGGCGCCCGCTCAAGGGCGATCTCATTCTCGCCTGCGTCGTCGCCGAGACCGGTGGCGGGGTCGGCGCTCTGCATTTGATCGAGAGCGGCTGCCGTCCTGACGCCTGCATCGTCACCGAAGCGGGGGACCTGGATGTCGGCGTCATCTCGGTCGGATACGTTCAAGGCACGATACGGGTGCTCGGCGAATTCAAACACCGCGTGCCTTATGTGAATCCGATCGAGAAAGCGACCAAGGTCATCGACGCTTTCAGCCCTTCATACCGGCAGATCCGGCGCCAGCAAGACGGCGGCTGGCTGCGTTACCGGCCGCACCCGCTGCTTCCGGGTTATCCGTCGATGGCCATCCGCAACATCGAACACCATCAGGATGTGACGGCGGTCAGCTTTGACTTGCGCATCATACCGGGCATGACGGAGGCGGGCGTGCGCGCGGATATGACTGAGCGCCTTGAGCGGATCCGGCGGGAAGACGGCGAATTTGACTATGAATTGCTGATCCCGCAGAGCGACCAGCAGCCGAACATGCCCGCGCGCGAAGCGACGCCGATGGATGCGCCGGTGGTCGCCGAGCTGATCGCGGCCCATCGACAAGTGACCGGCGTCGAGCCCAAAGTCGGCGCTGGCCATCGCATCGGAGCGACCGCCGACACCTGCCATTTCAAGGGCGTCGGCATCTCCTGCGTCGAATATGGACCCGGTTACATCCCCATTTGGCCGATGGTTGACGAATGCGTTAGCATTGAGCAGGTTCTCACCGCGACGAAGACGCTGGCGCTGACGGCCGCGGCGCTGCTGACCTGAGGAGGCCAAATGCATCATCAAGGCATTCCGGCTGATGTTGTGATCGACATTTATACGCGCGTCTTGCGCATCCGCCGCTTTGAAGAAGAAGTCGGCCGGCTCTTCCGGCAAGGCCAATTGCCCGGTTTTGTGCATCTGTACATCGGCGAGGAAGCGGTCGCTGCCGGTGTCTGCGCCGCGCTAACGGACGAAGACACCATCGTCAGCACGCACCGCGGCCATGGTCATGTGATCGCCAAAGGCGGCGACTTCAAGCGCATGATGGCGGAGTTGTTCGGCAAGGCCAGCGGCTATTGCAAAGGCAAGGGCGGTTCGATGCACATCGCCGATTTTGATATCGGCATGCTGGGGGCGATTGGCATCGTCGGCGGTGGCATGCCGATTGCGGTGGGCGCCGGTTTAAGCGCCTGGTACAGGAACAGCGACCGGGTGTCTGTCTGCTTTTTCGGCGACGGCGCCGCCAACGAAGGCAGTTTTCATGAATCGCTGAATCTGGCCTCGACGCTCACGCTGCCGGTGATTTTTGTCTGCGAGAACAATCAATATGGCGAGTTCACACCAGCGCGCCACGCGATGAATATCAGCGATATCGCCGATCGCGCTGCCGGCTATGGCATCCCGGGCCTGGTCGCCGATGGCGTTGACGCGCTCGAAATCTACCGCGTCGCGCGGGCGGCGGTGGAGCGCGCGCGCGCTGGCGGCGGCCCGACGCTGATCGAAGCCAAGACCCACCGCCGCGGCAGCCATGCCGAGGGCGAAGAAGCCTTCCTCGGCGGGCAGACCTATCGCGATGAAGCGGAGCTGGCGGCGGCGCAAGCCAAAGACCCGCTGCTCCTGCTGCATACCTATGTCAGCGAAAAGGAAATCTTGCCTGCCGATAAGCTGGAAGCGCTAGACGGGGAAATCACAGCTTCGGTTCAGAAAGCGGTCGCCGCCGCGCGCGAAAGCCCCGAGCCCGAAATCGATTCACTGTATGAAGACCTGTGGGTATAGACAGGCGTCAAATGACCGGGAGAAATTGAGTGCCTCGCAAGACATACGTAGCGGCGATTCAAGAGGCCTTGGCTGAGGAGATGCGGCGCGACCCGTCTGTATTTCTCATCGGCGAAGATGTGCGCATTGGCGTCTTCCCGAGCACGCGCGGGCTCCACGCCGAGTTTGGGGACAAGCGCGTCATCGATACGCCGATTTCTGAATTGGCGGTGGCTGGCGCCGGGATTGGCGCGGCGATCACCGGCTTGCGGCCCATCGTTGACCTGATGTTTGGCACCTTTCTTTATCTCGCATTCGACCAGATCGCCAATCAGGCGGGCGCGATGCGTTACATGTATGGGGGACAGACAAAGGCGCCGCTGGTCTTCATGGTGCAAAATGGCGCCGGCAGCAGCGCCGGGCATCATCACAGCCAGGCCGTGCATCAGTTCTTCATGAATATGCCCCAGATCAAAGTCGTCTTGCCGAGCAGCCCCTATGATGGCAAGGGCTTGCTCAAATCGGCGATACGCGATGACAATCCGGTGCTCTTCCTGCATTCGCTCTCGCTGGGCGGGAAGCGAAGCGACGTGCCAACTGAGGAATACCTCATCCCGATTGGCGCTGCCGATATCAAGCGCGCGGGGAAGGACGTCACCATCTGCGCCGCCGGCCCAACCGTGTATACCGCGCTGGCCGCTGCCCAGGCGCTGGCCTCCGCCGGCGTCGACGCGGAAGTGATCGACCTGCGCAGCCTGTCGCCTTGGGACAAGGGGGCGGTCCTAGAGAGCGTCGCCAAGACCGGGCGCTTCGTCGCCGTCGATGAGAGCTTCCCGACATGCAGCGCCGCCAGTGAATGGGCGGCGACGGTGGCGGAAGAGGCTTTTCATCAACTGAAGGCGCCGGTACAACGCGTGACCAACAAGGATGTGCCCATGCCTTTCAGTCCTGTTCTGGAGAAGGCGGCCCTGCCATCCGCTGACGATGTGGTCGCGGCGGCGCGCCGAACGCTGGCCTGAAGTCGTCGGTGACGTGGTGTTGACCTCGATAGGAGAATGATGTGCCCCTGATTCCAATCTATATGCCGAAATTTGGAATGACGATGGAAGAAGGCTTGATCGTCGAGTGGCTGGTGGCGGAAGGCGATACGGTGGCCGAGGGCGATGGCATCGTCTTGATCGAAACAGAAAAGGTCAGCACAGAATTGGAAGCGCCCTCCGCCGGCCAGGTGGTGGAATTGAGCTGCGAAGTCGATGACGAGGTCCCCGTCGGCACGGTCATCGCCTATATCGAGTCGGCATGATCATGGGCCGCTTGACCGGAAAGACCGCGCTGATCACCGGCGCCGCTCAAGGCATCGGGCGCGCGATTGCGCTGCGCTTCGCCCAAGAAGGCGCCAATCTCGTTCTCTGTGACCTGAATCTGGACGGCTTGCGTCAAGTCGCCATGGAGGCGGAGGCGAGCGGGGTGAAGACGCTTTGCCGGCGAACGGATGTGGCGGCGCGCGAGCAAGTGCAAGGTCTCGTTGATGAGGGCATGGCCGAATTTGGCATGATCGATGCGCTGGTGAACAACGCCGGCATCTTCTTCAACGCGCCCTTTGAGCAGACCAGCGATGAGCAATATGACCGCATCATGGCGGTTAACGTGAAGAGCGTCTTCCTCGTCTCGCAGATCGTGATCCGGCATTGGCTGCGGCGCGGCGTCAAAGGCGCGATCGTCAATCTGGCTTCCATTGGAGCGGCCGTCGCCTTTGTCGATTCATCCGCCTATTGCGCGACCAAGGGCGCCGTCGCGGCGATGACGCGCTGCATCGCCCTGGAATACGGACCGCGCGGCATTCGCGCCAATTCAATCGCCCCCGGCATCATCGACACGCCCATGCTGCCCAGCCAGGAAGACAATGAACGCTGGGCTAAGACGACCATCCCCCTGCGCCGATTGGGCGAGCCGAGCGATGTCGCCGATGTAGCCCTCTTTCTGGCGTCGGACGAATCGCGTTATATCACCGGAGAAATGATCTTTGTCGACGGCGGCTGGATGCTCAATTGAGCGCGTGACTTACTCGGCTGGGGACGGGCCATGAAGCTGCGGGGCAAGATCGCGCTTGTCACCGGCGCCGGGTCCGGCATCGGCGCGGCCAGTTCTGTTGCCTTTGCCCGGGAAGGCGCGCGGGTCGCGGTGGCGAATCGGACCCTGGCGAAGGCGGAAAGCGTCGTCCGCGCTATTGAGGCGGAAGGCGGCCGCGCAATCGCCTTGCGCGCCGATGTCTCCCTCAGCGCCGACGTTCAGCGCATGATCGACCGGACCATCGCAGCGTATGGCGTGCCGGATATCTTGTTCAACAACGCCGGCGTCAGCCCCTCCGGCCGCGTCACCGATATCAGCGAAGCCGACTGGGACGACTGCCTCAATATCGATCTCAAGTCGGTTTTCCTGGCCGCCCGCTGCCTGATCCCCCCGATGATTGAGGCGGGCGGCGGCGTCATCCTCAACACAGCCGGCACCTTCGGCATCCGCGCCGCCAGGAACAAAGCGGCTTATTCGGTCGCCAAAGCCGGTGTCATCAACCTGACGCGCTCGATCGCCCTCGATTATGCCCGCGACGGCATTCGCTGCAACGCCATCTGCCCGGGCTATGTCGATACGCCACTGAATGACAGTTTTCCGCCGCCAGCGCGCGACGCCTTTCTTGAAGTATATCAGCCGCTGCCCGGCTTGATCGGCGCGGAGGCCATCGCCGAGATGGCGCTGTATCTCGCATCTGACGCCGCGAGCATGATCACCGGCGGGGTCTTCGTGCTGGATGGCGGCCAGCAGGCCGGTCTTTACGCCTGATGCCTACCATCGTGCATGCGCGCTATGCCTTATGCGCCGGCGCCCCGGTGGATGACTTGGCGCTCTGCGTTGACGGCGACTTCATTGTGGATGCCGGATCGCTGTCGGAGCTGGCGGCCCGCTATCCGGCGGCCGAACGCATCGGCGGCGACGAGTTTGCGCTCCTGCCGGCTTTCACCAATGCGCATGACCATGGGCGGGCCTTGGGCACATTGGCGCTCGGCCTTCCCGACAATTTCCTCGAAGTTTGGCTCGGGCATCTGGGGCGCCTGCCGAGCATACCGCCGTACCTGGCGGCGCTGTACTCCGGGCTGCAATTGCTGGCTTCCGGCGTGACGGCGGTCGCGCATAGCCATAATCCCAGCTCCTGGCCGAGCCTCCCGTCTGAATTGCCGGAGGCCATGCGCGGTTACGCCGACGCCGGGATTCGCGTCGCCATGCACCCGCCGATAATCGACCAGAATCTGCTGGTATACGCCGAGCGTCAGCGCTTCCTCGACCTGCTGCCGGCGGAAACTCGTGACGAGTTAGGCGGCAGGAGCGATATCGATTTGAGCGCTGATGAGTACTTCGCCGCGTTGGACGAGCTGTACAGCAAATATCATGACCCGCTGCGCCACCTCGCGCATGTTCAGGCCAGCCCGGCCGGTGGGCAATGGTGCAGTGACGCCCTGATTATTCGCGCCTGCGAGTGGGCGCGCCGCCAGCAAACGCGCGTGCAGATGCACCTGCTGGAAACGCCTTATCAGCGGCGCTACGCCTACAAGAAATGGGGCCTGAGTTTCATTCGACATCTTGAAGACATCGGCGCGTTGGGCGGCTGGCTCACGCTTGCGCATGTGGTCTGGGTTGAGGACGAGGACATTGAACTGCTGGCCGAGCGCGGCGTTGGCATTGCGCACAATATCAGCAGCAACCTGCGCCTGCGCAGCGGCATCGCGCCAATCGCCAAGATGGCGGCGGCTGGCGTCAAGGTCGGCATTGGCCTGGATGGGCATAGCCTGGACGATGATCAGGACTTCCTGCGCGAAATGCGGCTGGCTTGGACCATCGCCAACCAGAGCGGCATGGCGGCGGCCGATCTCAGCGCGGAAGCGGTATGGCGGATGGGCACAAGCGCCGCTGCCGAGATCACCTTTGGCGCGGGCGCGCCGCTGGGCCTGCTCGAAGTTGGCGGGCTTGCCGATCTCGTCTTGCTGGACCTGGCGGCGATAACGGGAAAATGGGCGCCGGCCGATTACCCGGCGCGCGATTTGCTGCCGGCTTTTCTGTTGCGCCGGGCCAAGCGGGAACATCTGCGGCATGTGATGGTCGGCGGCCAGTGGGTGATTCGCGACAGCGAGCATGTGACGATTGACATTAACGATGTCGAGCGCGAGATATGGGCGCGGCTGGGGCATGAAGCAGGTGGGCAGTCATCTGCGCTCGACGAGTATCTGCGAATCTTCTATCGGGCATGGGATGCTGATCATCGGTCCACGTAAAGCCACGCGCCAAGAAGCATTTATCGAAAAAGAGTATGTTTTAAGGAGAGTTAATCAAGAGAAGGTCAATTAGCAGGCGCGACTTCCTGAAGGCATCGGGCGGATTGGCGGCCGGCGGTTTGCTGGCCTTCGCTCAGGACGGCGTCACCATCCGTTCACACACGCGCAGCGGCCGGCAGGCGGACGCGCAGAAATTCTGGGCCGAGCGCTTCAATGAGGACATGGCCGGCGAGGCCCAGGTCGTCATCGAAGATTTCCCGGGCTCGGAGTATTTCCAGAAGATCAACACGTTGGCGGCCGGCGGCACCATGGGCGATGTCATCTGGATCTCGTCCATTGAAGGCTACTTCCGGCTGGCGGCGACCGGCGTCCTCCAGCCGATCGACGATGTGATTGAAAGCTTGGGCTATAACCTAGACGAGCATTACCCGGCGACGACTTCGGCAGCGCGCTTGAATGGACAACTGTACGGCATTCCAATTCTGGCGCATCCGGGGCGCGTCGGCTTGTTCTTCAACAAGACCATCTTTGATGACGCGGGCGTCGACTACCCGGACGAGACCTGGACGATGGATGACTTCCTGGCCGCCGCCATCGAGGTGACCGACCCCGACCGGCGCATCTGGGGCTTCGTTGATCCGGAAGGCTCTTACTTCACCTCGATCGTCTTCATCCGCGCCTTTGGCGGCGACACGCTCAACGCGGACGGCACCGAGTCCCTGCTGAATTCGGAAGAGGCGATTGCGGCGCTGAAGTTCCAGAGCGCGCTCTATAACGAGCACAAGGTCGCGCCCGTGCCTGGCACCGCGCTTCAGGGTCCCTACCAGCTCTTCGCCGCCAATCAGCTGGCGATGTTCCAGTCGGGCTTCTGGGGCAGCGGCGTCGCCCAATTCGTTGAAGACCCGAGCATCGTCGGCGTCGCGCCGATGCCGATCGGGCCATCGGGCCAGCGCGGCAGCATGTTTGAATTTGATCCACTCTGCGTGACCTCCTTCACCGAGCATCCGGAAAATTCCTTCAAATGGGTGGATTACAACACCGGCTTCGATGCGCAGCTGCGCGTGACCAAGCTGCACAACGTCACGGCCAGCCGCCCGGCGGTGATGGCGGACGAAGTGGTGCAGGAGAGCGACACCTTGCGCGTCTTCTCCGGCGTCATGGCCGATGCCTTGCCCTTGGTGCTGCCGGCGAACTTCCGCGAAACCGAGCACTTCAAATTCATCGGCGACCAGATTCAAGCGTTGTGGCTGGGTTTGGCGTCCGTCGATGACATCATCGAGGATCTCAACTCCGGCGCCCAGGCGATCCTGGATAAGCCGGCGCTGGGATAGTCCACTATCGCAATTCTCTTGCCTGCGAGACGATCTCTCGGGCTAGAATTTCCATTCTGGTTTGCGTACGGGCGAGCCGCCGGCTCGCCCCTACACACATTCAGTGTCGGGCGAGTTGATCGGTATCGTGGACACTAACCGCCGGCTCGCCCCTACAACTTAGATTTGCGCGAGAATCCGGATGATCGTCCCCATCAAGCGGCGCCTTGGCTTGAGTACGCCCTTGACCTTGAGTCAACGGGAAGCGCTGCAAGGCTTTATCTACATCTCCCCCTGGATCATCGGCTTCCTGGTCTTCACGGTCGGGCCGATGATCGCGTCGGCATACCTGAGCCTGACCGATTACAACATCGTCACGCCGCCGCGCTGGGCCGGCCTGGGCAATTATGAATACATGTTCGGCGACCGGCTCTTCTGGAAATCCATCGAAAACACGCTCTATTACACCGTCGTCTTCGTGCCTATCGCCATCGCCGGCTCGCTGGCTTTGGCGATGCTGCTCAACCAGCGGATCGCCGGGCGCGTCGCTTTGCGGACGCTGTATTTTCTGCCATCGGTGACGCCGGTCGTGGCGGCCGCCTTTCTCTGGCTGTGGATCTTCCAGCCGCAGATCGGCTTGATGAACGCCATCATCTCGGCGCTGGGTTTGGGCAATGGTCCGCTCTGGCTCGGGCATCCCGGTTCCTCCAAGCCGGCCCTCATCATCATCAGCCTCTGGGGCGCGCTCGGCGGCAACACCATGCTGATCTTCCTGGCGTCGCTGCAGGGCATCCCCAAGGAGCTCTACGAATCGGCCGATATTGACGGCGCCGGCGGCGTCGGTAAATTCCGCTATATCACCGTGCCCAGCATATCGCCGGTCATCCTCTTCAACACCGTGCTCGGCGTCATCGGGGCGCTGCAGATGTTCACGCTGGCTTATGTCGCCAGCAGCGGCCGGCAGCAGCAATTTTCACCGGGCGGTCCGCTGAACTCCACCTTGTTCTATGTCTTGCATTTGTACAACAGCGCCTTTGATTTCTGGGAGATGGGTTACGCTTCGGCGCTGGCCTGGGTCTTCTTTGTCATCGTGCTGGCCATCACCGGCTTTCAATTGTGGACGTCCCGCCGCTGGGTCTACTACGAAGGGGAGGACAATTAGATTCCCGTGGAAATGACCCTTCATAGAACGAAATCTGTAGGGCGACAGAACCGCAGTGTCTACGCGCGGTATCATGTCGCCCGCGCCCAATGCCTTGCGCATGCAGTGGGCGAGTCGCCGCCTCGCCCCTACGAAGCGCAATCCAGTTCGGGCTTGACATCAAGGAGTCTGCGGCTGTGTTAAGCCAGATGCTGCCCGCCTGGCGGGTGAAGCGCATCATCCGTTACGCTTTGCTCTACGCCGTCGCCTATGGGTTGACGATCATATTCGCCCTGCCTTTTCTGTGGGCGGTTTCGTCCTCTTTGAAGCCGGTCAACGAATTGTTTCTGTGGCCGCCGCAGTTGATTCCCAAGACCTGGCGTTTTGAAAATTACATCGAAATCTGGCATGTGGCGCCGCTGGCGCGCTTCTTCGTCAACACCGTTTTTGTGACGGTATTCTCGGTTTCGGGCCGCATCCTGTCGGCGGCATTGGTCGCCTACGGTTTCGCGCGCTTTCGCTTTCCCTTCCGCAACTTCCTCTTCCTGCTGCTGCTGAGCACGCTGATGCTGCCCTACCAGGTCACCATCATCCCGACATTCCTGCTCTTCAAAGCTTTCGGCTGGCTGGATACCTACAATCCGCTGATCATTCCCAATTGGTTCGGCGGCGGCGCCTTCGCCATATTTTTGTTCCGGCAGTTCTTCTTGACGATTCCCAAGGACCTGGACGAAGCGGCGAAAATCGACGGGGCGAATACGCTATGGATCTTCATCCGCATCATCTTGCCCCTGTCGAAGCCGGTGGTCATCACCATGATCGTCATCGGCTTCCTCGAAAGCTGGAACGATTTCTTCGGTCCGCTGATTTACCTGAATACGCCCGAGAAATATACCCTGTCGCTGGGGTTAGCGAACTTCCAGCGGGTCGTTTCCGCCGGCGGCCAGGCGACCGAGCATCTACTGATGGCGGCGTCAATGGTGATGACCCTGCCCAGCATCTTGGTCTTCATACTCTTGCAGCGTTATTATATTCAAGGCGTCGTCATCTCGTCGGGCAGCAAGTAGGCGGGCAACCAACCCCCCCCCCGGCCCCTCCCCAGCGAGTTAGGGAGGGGAGCTAAACATTGCGGGTTGCCACGCACTTTGCGTGGGCGGCGACATGGTACTGTGTGTCTACAATGCACTGAAGC
>WTGN01000036.1 GCA_011523545.1 Chloroflexota bacterium
AGCGAAGAGACCATCGCCGCCGTCAAATATCTGGCGCAGTTGCAGAACGAAGCCATGACCGACGAGGTCTTCGGCTGGACGGCCGCCAGCAACAATCAGGGGCTGATCGCCGGTGAGCTCAGTTATATTCTGAACTCGAATTCCGCCTATCGCAGCTTGCAGAAGATCGACGAGGCGGCGGCCGCCAATATCGGCTTCACCAGCGCGCTGGAGGGGCCGGCGGGCGCCTGGGCGTCATCGCATGTTTGGCAGATTTACGTCATCCCCAATTATGTCGAGGGCGATGAACTGGCAGCCGCCAAGCAATTCATTCTCGATCACTCGGCCAACTACAGCGACGCGACCTACCACAGCGAACTCTACAACTTCCCCTGCCACGCGAGCACGGTGCCCGAGCTGGATGGCTGGCTGGAAGAAGATCCCTGGGGTTCGATGCCGCCCAACAAATTCGAGGTGCTGAAGACGGTCAATGATTGGTCGGTGCATCTTGGCTTCCCGGGTGTCACCAATCCGGCCATCAGCCAGGTCTTCGCCGAGAGCGTCATCCCGAACATGACGGCCAAGGTCGCCCTGGGCGAGTTGAGCGCGGAAGAAGCGGTTGCGCAAGCTCATGAACGCGTCGAAGAGATCTTCAACGAATGGCGCGCTCGCGGCATGGTCGGCGGTGGATAACCCCATCCCCCCAACCCCCTTCCCCAGTAAACTGAGGAAGGGGGAGCAATGTAGAGCCAACACGTTGGATTGATAGCTCAACCTGAAAATCCAGTCTCGATCAGCCTCGAAAGTACGCCCAACGACTCCCCTTCCCTAGCTCGCTGGGGAAGGGGCCGGGGGTTCTGTTAACCCATGTCCATCGTCCAACTCAGCGGATTAAAGAAATACTTCGACGCCGTTCACGCGGTGGATGGCGTCGACCTCGCCATCGACCAGGGCGAGTTCCTCGTCATCCTTGGGCCATCCGGCTGCGGGAAGACGACGCTCATGCGCATGATCGCCGGCTTGGAGAAGCCGACCGCCGGCCGGATTCACATCGGCGGGGACGACGTGACCGACTTGCCGCCGCGCAAACGGGGCGTGTCCATGGTATTCCAGAGTTACGCCCTTTACCCGCACATGAACGTTTTCAATAACATCGCCTTCCCGCTGAAGGCGCAGCGGCGTGAGAAAAAGTTCAACAATCGCATCATCCGCGAAAAGGTGGAGAGCACCGCGCGCCTGCTGGAAATCGATATGCTGCTTGACCGGCGGCCGCGCCAGCTTTCCGGCGGCCAGCGCCAGCGCGTCGCCATCGCCCGCGCCATGGTCACGCAGCCGGCGGTGCTGCTGCTTGATGAGCCGCTCTCGAACCTCGACGCCAAGCTGCGCGCCAACGCCCGCGACGAGCTGAAAGATTTCCAGCGTTCATCGGACATCACCGCCGTCTTCGTCACGCATGACCAGATTGAAGCGATGGGCTTGGGCGACCGGATCGTTGTCATGGCTGAGGGCAAGATTCAGCAAATCGGCAGTCCCCAGCGCATCTACGACGACCCGGCCAATGAATTCGTCGCCACCTTTCTCGGCTCTCCCAGCATGAATATCCTCAGCAGCGACAGCTTTCGATTCGGCTTCCGGCCCGAGCACTTTTTGCCCAAGACCCTGCATGACAAGCCGGAAAACTCGCGCATTTTCCAGTACTACATCAAGCGCGTCGAATACCTCGGTTCCGACCGGTTGGTTTATGGTTACATCCACGGCCACGATAATGATCTCACGTTGGCAAAGGTGCCGTCCAACGTGCGCGTCTCGCTGGATATCGAGGGCGATTATGAATTCGCCGTGCACAACAGCGACATCAAATTCTTCGACAAGCGCAGCGGGCGGCGCATAGAAGCGCAAGATCTGGCTGAGGCGGTCTGATGCTCGGCCGGGCGCATCCATTCGACAACCGGCGTCTCGTTGGGGCGCTGTTCCTGGCGCCGGCCCTGCTCTACATTGTGCTCATCGTGGGTTTGCCCTTTCTGCTGGCGATCGCCTTCGGCTTCTCTGACGTGACCGTCGGCAACACCGACCTCAATTTTGTCGGCCTGCGGAATTACCTGGCGGTCTGGGAGAATGATATTTTCCGCCAAGTCTTCGAGACCACCGTCCGCTTCACGTTAATATCGCAGGTTTTCATCCTGATATTCGCCAATATCCTCGCCATCATTTTCACCCAGGATTTCACCGGCAAATGGTTCGCCCGCTTCATCTTCATCTTGCCCTGGGCGACGCCGGTTTCGCTGGCGATGATCGGCTGGCTTTGGATGCTCGATACCAAATACAGCCCGATAGATTATCTCTTGCTGCAGACTGGCTTCCTTGGGCCCAATGGCATACTCAGCAAGAACCGCAATCTATTTTGGCTGGCGACGCCGGACCTGTCGCAGATCAGCGTCATCTTTGTGCAAGTCTGGCGCATGACGCCGTTGGCGACGGTGATTCTGATGGCGGGCTTGTCCTCCATTCCCACCGATATCCTCGACCAGGCCGAGGTCGACGGTTCCCGCTTCATGCGCACGCTGCTGCAAATCAAGCTGCCGCTGATCTTGCCCATCATGGTCATCGCCCTGCTCTTCAGCATGATCACCATGTTCGGCGATATGACCGTCGTCTACGTTTTGACGCGCGGCGGACCGGTGGATTATACGCGCGTTCTCGGTCTCTATTCCTTCCAGGTCGGCATTGAAGGCGGCAACCTGGCGCAAGGCGCGGCGATATCGCTGTTCGCTTTTCCGCTGCTGCTGGCGATGGCCATTCTGATGCTGCGCACCGCCAGCCGGGCGGAGGTGCAATGATGGGATTGCTAGGCTGGGCGCTGCAGAACTTTTGGTCGCTGCTCGTCATACTGTTCTTGGCGCTGGTCGCGCTGCGCATCGCCTGGCGTGTTCACCGGTACGGCGCCACCCGCGCGGAGCTGTCGTACATCCTGCAGCGCAGCCCCTTTTATCTGGTCGTGCTGACCTTTTGTTTCTTCGCCGCCGCGCCCTTCCTCATCATGTTCATGCACACTTTCAAGACCGATGGCGATCTTTACCGCCGTCCCCAGCCTTTTGTCTTCCGGCAGGAGCCCACACTTGAGCATCTGGACGCCCTCTTCAACAACACCGCCTATCTCGAGTTCATCCGCAATTCGGTCCTGGTCGGCGTTGCAGTCGTTTTTATCACATTGCTGCTGTCCTTGCCGGCCGCCTACGCCCTGGCGCGCTTGACGGGCCGCTGGGGCGAGCGCGCCGGCATCCTTATGTTTCTGGTGTATCTGGTGCCGCCCACGCTGCTCTTCATCCCTATGTTCCGCATTGTCGTTTTGCTCGGGTTGAAGGACAGCCCGATGTCGCTCATTGTCGTTTATCCATCTTTCACCGTGCCCTTCAGCATGTGGCTGTTGAGCGGCTTTTTCAAAGCGGTGCCGCCGGAATTGGAAGAGGCGGCGCTGGTTGATGGCTACAATCGGGTCGAGGCTTTCCTGCGCGTCGTCCTGCCGCTGTCCCTGCCCGGCATCATCTCCACCATCGTCTTCACGTTTACGCTGACGCTGCATGAGTTCATTTACGGGCTGGTCTTCATCGCCGATACCTCCCAGCGAACGCTCAGCGTCGGCGTGCCGACCGAGCTCATTCTGGGCGATGTCTACTTCTGGCAGCCGCTGCTGGCGGCCGCTCTGATCATCGCCGTGCCCGTTGGCCTGGCATACAACCTCTTCCTTGACAGCCTGGTGCAAGGCTTTACCATGGGCGCTGTTAAGGGTTGATAGTCCAATTGAATCGCAAGCGACAGCGCCGCCGCGCCTACTCAATTCATTTTGCAGGGTACAATTGCCATCCACAGTCCGATGCCAATGACTCATCACCTCACCAAGAGAGTCAGCCCTCCCTGATGCTTCGGGGAGGGGCCGGGGGTGGGGTTGACAGGAAAGCAACATGCCAACAATCAGTGTAAATCTCAGTCAAGTAAATGACGCCACCACCGCCGCCCAAATCCGCAGTCACGCCATCGACATCGACCGGCCAGAAGCCAAGGGCGGCCACGACAAAGGCGCTATGGGGGGTGAATTGATGCTGGCTTCGCTGGGCGGCTGCTTCAACAGCAACCTGCTCGCCGCTATCCGTGCCCGCGATCTGCCGATAAGCGATATTGCCATCGAGGTCAGCGGAGAATTGGCCGAGGCGCCGGCCCGTTTCGCATCCATTGACATGGTGGTCAAATCAGCGTATGAAGACCGCGACGCGCTGGAGAAGCTGGTGCTCATGTCGGAGCGCGCCTGCATCGTCGCCAACACGCTCAAAGGCGCGGTGGATCTGACAGTCTCCGTCGGCTGACTATGCTTATTCCCAGGCCATCGCCCAGCGAATACGAACCCGCCGCCATCGCCTACATCAAACTCGTGCCCGATGACGGAGAGGTGCTGCGGCATCTGGCGGAGAACTGCCGGCGCATTAGCGACTATGTGCGGTCAATGCCGGGCCACAAGCTAAGCGCGCCCCATGCCCCCGGCGAATGGACGGTCAAGGATATCCTGGCGCATCTGATCGACAGCGAGCGCGTCTTCGCATATCGCGCCTTGCGCATCGGGCGCGGCGACAAGACCGAGCTGCCCGGCTATCCACATGAAGAATATGTGACAGCGGCCATGGCGAATCGCCGCTCTCTCGGCGATATCCTTGACGAGTACGCTTCAGCAAGAGGGGCAACGCTCAGCCTGATTAGAAGTTTCGACAGCGGCGCCCTGATACGCAGCGCAGTCTGCAATGGGCACAGGACTACCGTGCGCGCGCTTGTCTACGACATAGCCGGGCACGAGCTTCACCATCTATACAGCATCCAGGAAAACTACGGCTGAGACATCGGTAGTTCTACATATCTAACGGAAGCTATCTTTAATTGAATGAAATCTTGAACAGAATGCAGAGCGATTAGGGGCGAGCCGTAATCTCGCTCTCGTTGACGATAAATATACCAATGCGCTTTTGCGAAACCATGTCGGAACTGCATCCGCGCGAGAACGTTGCGAGTACCGGCACCGGCAAGCATTCAAGAGATTTGCGCTATGCCAATCTCCGACTACATCAGAAACATCCGCGCCAAGATCGGCAATGATCTCTTACTCCTGCCTGGTGTGACCGCCGTCGTCATTAATGACCGCGACGAAGTCCTGCTGCAACTCCGCCGCGACACTGGAACCTGGGCGCCACCGAGCGGCGGCGTCGAACCGGGCGAAACCGTCGCCGAAAGCGCACGGCGTGAGGTGCTTGAAGAAACTGGCATTGAGATCGTGCCCGAACGCATTGTCGCTGTGCTATCCGGCGAAGCATACAATGTGACTTACCCCAACGGCGACCAAATGGCGACGGTCACGACAGTTTTCCGCTGCCGCCCGCTGCCTGCCGGGGCGCCGCGCGTGAACGACGATGAATCGCAGGCGATTCGCTATTTCGCGCTGGATGCGCTGCCGCAAAACATGCTCGCCCGCCACCGTGTGATTATCCGCCTGGCGTTGAATGGAGACGAGGGCGCCTACTTCAATCCGCCTTCCTGATGCTTAAGCCGTTCAGCGCGACCATGAGACATTTTAGCCGCGACGCTGTATCTGACGGCGTATAGGCACAGATTGGAATGGCGGCAAATATGCCGATTTCAGAATATATCCACGACATCCGCGCCAAGATCGGCAATGACTTGCTGATCCTCACCGGTACCAGCGCCATCGTCATCAATGAGCGCGAGGAGGTCCTGCTGCAGCTGCGCAGTGATGTCGATGTCTGGACGATTCTGGGCGGTTATCTCGATCCGGGCGAAGATGTCGCGGACGGCATCATCCGCGAAGTGCGCGAGGAAGCGGGCATCAGCGTTCTGCCCGAACACATCATCGCCGTGCTTTCCGGGCGCGACCACTTTCATACCTATGACAACGGTCATCAAGTGGCGATCGTCAATATCTGCTTCCGCTGCCGTCCCGCCGATGACAGAAGCCCGCGGCCAAACGACGACGAGTCAGTCGAAGTGCGCTATTTCCGGCCCGATGAGCTGCCGGAAAATACCTATCCGATCCACAAGACGCTCATCGCCAAAGCTTTTGAACACAAGGACTCAGCGTACTTTCGGCCGCCTTCCGTGTGAACGAAATCAAGCCGCCTGTTTTCTCGGCCGGGCACAAATGGCGCGTCCCGTCCAAGCGATCCGTTCACAAGGTAAGCCTAAAACTCTGTGAACCCTGTGCAGCATCTTGTCCGCTGTAGTGAAAAGCGCGTACATGCGGCAAATGGCCCTTGATGCCCGCTCATTTCCACTCCCCCCATTGCCAGAGCCTCCCGTTCGAAGCATGATACTGGCTGGGACCGACGCAAATTTCTGGAGACTGAAGATGAGCAAACGCAGAAATCAAGTCCCGGCGGACAAGCTGGCGCTATACAAGAAGCTGCTCGACCTGCATCCCGAGATTGAACTCAAAGGCGGGCTGAAGCTGCCCTACACGTCATACCAGGGCAATATGTTCAGCCAATTGACCAAAGCCGGCGTGCTGGGCTTGCGCATGGGCAAAGCCGAGCGGGAAGCTTTCCTCGCAAAATACAACGGGGCGCTGTTGGAGACTTATGGCACGGTGATGAAAGAGTATGTCGCGGTGCCGGACAGCCTGCTGGAGGATGCGCAGCGCTTGCTGCCTTATCTCGAACAGAGTTATGCTTATGCCAAGACGCTCAAGCCACAGCCGCGCAAACGCAAAGGGTGAGGAAGACTGATGCCAACTGTAGATCTAGATATTCGTGACAAGCGCCTGTCCGACATCATCCCGGCCGCCGCCGAGATTGAAGCCATCTCCGCCGGCCATCGATTCCTTGAGGGGCCGGTTTGGCACCCTTATGAAAAGCACCTGCGCTTCAGCGACATCCTCGGCAACGCGACGCTGCAATGGTCGGAGGCCGACGGCTTGAGCGTTTACCGCGCCAACAGCCACATGGCCAACGGCAATACCTATGACCGCGAGGGGCGCTTCCTCAGCTGCCATCATGCCAGCAGCCGTGTCACCCGCATGGACGACGAGCAGACCATGACCGCGCTCGCCTCGCATTACGAGGGCAAAGCCTTAAACAGCCCCAACGACATCGTGGTCAAAAGCGACGGCGCGATTTATTTCACCGACCCGCCCTACGGCCGCGAAGGCAAGGTCGGCATCCCGCGTGAACGCGAGCTGGATTTCAACGGCGTCTACCGCCTGGAACCGGGCAGCAATGCCCTGACCCTGCTGACGGCGGACTTCAATCGTCCCAATGGCTTGTGCTTCTCGCTGGATGAAACGCGCCTGTTCATCAATGACACGCCCGAGAGTCTCATTCGCGTCTTTGATGTCGAGGCTGACGGTTCGCTCGCAAACGGCCGGCTTTTCGCGGAAACCAGCGGTGATGGACCGGGCGGGCCGGATGGCATGAAAATTGACAGCGCGGGTAATCTCTATTGCTGCGCCGCTGGTGGCTTGCACATCTTCACAGCGGAAGGCACGCTGCTCGGACGCCTGCGCACGCCTATGCAAGTGACCAATTTCACCTTTGGCGATGAAGACCTGCGCGGCATCTATCTCACTGGCATCACGACGCTGTACCGGGTGCGGGCGCGCATCGCCGGCATCCCGCTATTCTGAGCCGCAAATTCGAAGCCTGACGCTGGATCGGGCGCGCTCATTTCGCTGAATGGGCAGCCGGAGAAGGCTCGGGCGGCAGCCAATAGTACATCCTCCCATGCGCCACATCGCAGCTTGCCATGATCCAGCGCTGCCGCGCTTCATCCCGCTCATAGGCGCCGATATGGATGACGCGCTCGCCGGCCAAGCGCCTTTCCGCCAAGCCGCGCTCGACGTCATCCGCCGACCGGGCAAAGGCTTCCAGCAGCAGTTTGCCACGCGGCGCCAACTCCAGGCGAACCAGACCGAAAACAATGCCAAAGCGATAATCCGGCTCGGTCATCAGCCGCCAGAGCGCCCCTGAGACCGCCGGCGTCAAGTCGCCCGGCAGCCGCCCCTCGTCGCCCGCGAGCATGCTCAGGGCGCGCCGACGCAGCTTGCGCTTGCGCCCGGCATCGCGCGTCATCGCTTCCAGTTGCGCCACAATCGCTTCATAAGCCAGAAAGTTGGGGCAGGCTTGGATCGCGACCGTGCAGACGCGCCGCACCTCATCTTGCAGGCCCGCCAGGACGCCGTGCTTGGCCCGCTCACCCCGCTGACGCGCCAGGATGCGCAGCGCCAATACGCGCCTGTTGCGATCGGGATGACGCATCTGCTCAAGTGCGGAAGCGACAATCGCCTCCTCAGAAGGATTGCCGATGCGGCCCATTGCGTCAATGAGCCTTGCTTGGTCATTCGCGCGATAAGCCTCGCGCAGCGTCTTCAGATCATCAATGGAGAGCATATTTGGCACCTTGAAATTACAGAGGCGGGCGGTCTGTTTTAAGCTCGACACATTTCAGAATCTTTAGCAATGATCCCCCGCCGCGCCCCAAAATTATCACAGCCGGCCGCATCCGGGCAAGTGCCGCTTTGTTGACGCCCGCCGACTTTGGTATTGACCAGATACGCAGCGCATATATGCTTGGCGACGCTTTCAAGGCAGTGAAAACAGAACAGACGAGGAGAAGCCAACGTGCCACAATTTGGATTGCTCTATGTAGGAGAACCACAATTCAGCAGCGAGGAAGAGGGGCAAGACAACTACCAGAGATACATGGCCTGGCTCAACGGCCTCGGTGACGCCGCCGTCAACAGAGGCATTCCCATGGGACCGCCCACCCGCGTTGACGCCAGCGGCGTGTCCAGCGACGACCGGGCCGATCGCCTGACTGGGCTCACGATCGTCGAAGCCGAGGATATGGCCGCCGCCATCGAGATCGCCAAGCGCTGCCCGTATATCGAGGTGGCCGCCCTTGATGTGGTGCAGATCTTCGAAATGACCCTTTAGGCCGCGCACGCCTGCCGCTGCACATGTCAGAGGCAAACGGCAGGCATTCACCCCCTCCCTTAGCACCAGCGCGTTAGAATGGCAGTTGCAAGTTTTGTAGTTCAGTCCATTACGGGCTAAACTTCGCCCGTAAGCGTCCTTTGCCAAATTTCTGTTATGTCTCTCACTCTGCGCTATATGCGCCTGGCGGATATCCAGCAAGTCGCAGCCATTGACCAGTCCTGTTTCCAACCGCCCTGGTCGCGCGATTCGTACATTTTCGAAATCAATGAGTCCCGCATCAGCCACATGGTCGTGCTCGACAGCGGGGCGCATCAGCCGCCGCCGCAGCGCAATGGATGGCGTTCACATCTCAGCGACATGCTTCGTGGCGGCCGGCCCGCGCCAAACGGACAGGGCGACATCATCGGGTATGGCGGCCTGTGGAAGATCGAAGGCGAAGCGCATATCAGCACCATCGCCACCCATCCGCGCTGGCGTGGCAAGGGCTTTGGCGAGATCTTGCTCGCCGGCATGTTCGGCAAGGCGCTGCGCCTGAACGCTGAGTTCATCGTGCTTGAGGTGCGCGTCAGCAATGCGGTGGCGCAAAGCCTGTACCAGAAATATGGTTTCAGCCGCTTTGGGCGCCGGCGGAATTATTACCGCAGCGACAACGAGGACGCCTGGGAGATGCGGGTGGCGCTGGACAAGGATACGCGCCGCCGCTTCGCCCGGCTTTATGATGAGTTGCTGGCAAAGCATGACTTCCGCGATAGTTACAGCTGGAATGCGCGTCCTTGGCGGTAGTTGTCGCTACCGCTATTTGACCAATCTTCCTTACAAGATTGAAGTACAAGTTGTATGATGAATGTCGTAGACTAGCGGCTAAGGGTCGTGTGATGCTTTCGCCGAGGGCTGTATCTGGAAAACCATTTACCGTTGACGGTTCCGCCAAGGGGCTGCTCCAAGCCTTGGACGAGCAAGTCGGTAACATGTGGGTACATGGAGAGCTTGATCCGTCGCTACTGATCGAAATGTATAAACGAGTGAAACTCGACGAACTATATCATTCGAACAAGATTGAAGGCAACTCTCTCACTTTTGGCGAAACGGCCGAAGTCATTGAATCCCACAAGGAAATCCCGGGCAAGTCCCTAAAGGACCAGCAGGAAGCGCGCAATCTCTCCGCCGCGCTGGATTATGTGCATGAAATCGGCATGGACAATTCTATAGCGCTAACGCAAATCACATTGCGCAGAATCCACTCGCTAATACTGAACGAATTACAGGCCGATGCGGGCATCTACCGCACAACACAAATCGAGATTACCGGGTCAAGGTTTTCGCCACCAGAGGCGTTTCAGGTGCCCGCCATGATGACTGAGTTGAGCGACTATGCGAAACAGGTGACCAGCCCGGGATGGGCGTATGGCGACTCGCCGGTATTCTGCGCGGCGGCTGCGCATGCCTGGCTGGCGCAGATTCACCCCTTTACGGACGGGAACGGTCGCGCAGCCCGGGCATTGATGAATCTGATTCTCATGCGGCGCGGTTATCCACCGTGCATCATTACCGAAGACGACCGGCCCCGTTACATAGACGCGCTTGAGAGCTCCTGGGAGAGCGGAAACCTCACTTCGTTCATTGAACTTGCGCACGAAAACGTAAATGAACAGCTGAAAGGCCGAGACTGGCTGGTGTCTCTAAGTGCACGGCTAGAACAAATCGTCGCTCCGGACGTAGAACGCGAATACAGAATCTGGCGCAACGCCATGGCATACCTGAAGAGCCTGTTCAGGCATACTATTGACAATCTCAACGCGTCGAATATGCAAGGTCAGTTAAGGCTGCGTTTTATTGATTATGGCGAGCTAGACTTGGAAAAGTACGACGCCTTGCGTGATGGCGTGCCGGCGAGAAAAACAAGATATTTTGGCATCGAGGCGACTAGCGCCGCCAAGCGTCAACTCTACGCCTTCAGTTTTGGCGTTGCGAACCCTCCGGTGCGTCAGCGCGCTCCGGTTGCGCTCATGATCCAGCTCACGGTGAATCCATCAACTGACGCTTTTCAGCAGGATGAGGATATCCCGGTCCAAACGCCCGACAGTTATCAATTGGGTTATGACATAGACGCCCGCAAGTTCATCGAGTTTGCGGGTGACAAAAGAATCCGCGAGCAGAATCCGCAGGCGCTCATGCAAGATTTCTTTGACGAAATGCTCCCACGTGGGCTGCTCCTCTAACCTAAATCCCGCAGCGCCCGCATCCCGTTCAGCGTCACCGCCAGCGACATGCCCATATCGGCGAAGACGGCCGCCAGCATCGTCACGTTGCCGGTGGCAGCCAGCAGCAGAAAAACCAGCTTCAAGCCGATTGACAGCGCGATATTCTCGCGGATCAGATTGCGGGCGAAACGCGCCCGCCGCATCGTGCGCGGCAATTGACGCAGCCCGTCGGCCAGCAAGACGATATCGGCGGTCTCCATCGCTTGCGCGCTGCCGGCGCCGCCCATGGCTATGCCAACTGACGCCCGCGCCAAGGCCGGACTATCGTTGATGCCATCGCCAACCATCGCCACAGTCCCGTGCTTCGCAGCCAGATTCTCGACCGCGCTTACCTTGTCCTCCGGCAGCAGCTCGCCATAATAGCGATCGACACCGACCTGTTCGGCGATTGCTTCCGCCACACGGCGGTTGTCGCCGCTAAGCATGACCGACTCGATGCCCATGTCACCCAGCTCGGACAGCACGGCCGCGCTTTCGTCCCGGGCGGTATCGGCCAGGGCGATCACGCCGCGCACGAGCTCGCCATCGTGCACCAAGACCGCGCTCTTGCCCGAATCCTCAATCGTCGCCGCCAGACCGCAAAGATTCTCGCTATGCTCGAACTCGCCGTCGAAATAGTTGTGGCTGCCAACGGTTACCACCTTGCCGTCGACATTGCCGCGCACGCCATGGCCGGCCATGGTTTCCACGCCGGTCGCCCGCGCAAATTGCAGGCCCTCATCCGCCGCCAACCTGGTGATCGCGCCGGCGAAGGGATGCGTGCTCTGCGCTTCCACTGACGCCGCCAGCGAAATCAATTCATCACAAGGCTCGCAATCGGGGCTGTCATCACAGAAGTCGGTATAGGTCGCCTCGACCTGCAGCGCGCCGCGCGTTAGGGTGCCTGTTTTGTCAAAGGCGACGACGCGGCTGCCCGCGAGGGTTTCCAATGCGGTCCCGCCTTTGATCAACACGCCGCGCCGCGCCGCTGCGGTGATGGCGCTGATGACGGTCACCGGTGTGCTGATCACCAGCGCGCAGGGGCAGGCGATCACCAGCATAGACAGGGCCCGATAGAGCCAGCCGCTGCCGTCGGCGCTGTTCCAGAAGCTGCCGCCGAAGAATAAGGGCGGAATGAAGGCGATGGCCAGCGCGGCCAAAGCCACGGTCGGCGTATAGAAATGAGCGAATCTATCGATCAACCGCTGGCTCGGCGCCCGGCGCGCCCCGGCCTCCTGCAGCATATCAATGATGCGGCTGAGCGTGCTGTCCTTTGACAAACGGGTCACGCGCAGCTCAAGCGCGGCCGCGCCATTTATCGATCCGGCGAAGACATCGTCCCCCGGCGCCTTGGGGGCGGGCAGGCTCTCGCCGGTGATATGCGCCTGGTCAACGGAGCTGTGCCCGGCGGTCACTTCGCCATCCATCGGGATCCGTTCGCCGGGCAGCACGCGGATCTGATCCGCAAGTTGCAGCGCCTCGACCGGGACGAGCTCTGTCTCGTCGCCACTGACGCGATGCGCAATAGGCGGCTTCAGCGCGATGAGGGAGCGCAGGCTGTCCCGCGCCCGATCGGCCGTGTAGCCTTCCAGCGCCTCGCCAATGGCGAACAGGAAGATCACCGTGGCCGCTTCCAGGTACTCACCCAGGAAGAGCGCGCCCAGGGCCGCGACCGTCATCAGCAGATTGACGTTGAACTCGCGGCTGACGCGCAGCGCCCGGATGCCGCTTAGCGCAATGGGTTTGATCGCCACCAGCATCGCCAGCGCATAGAGCAGATTGCCCGCATCGGCCGGCAGCAAGCGCAGTACATCGGCAAAGATGGCGACCAGCAGCAGAACCCCGCCGGCAACAGCCAGGCGGCTATCCGGCCGCGCCAGCAGATAATCCCGGAAGCCCAGTATGCCGGCCCGCTTCGGCGGCTGCTCCGCCCTGTCTGGCTCAGCGCTGATCGTTTTGCCGACCGCTTCGACCTGCGCCCGCAAGCGATCAAATGCCACATCGCCGATTAAATGCACCGAATTGCTGAAAAAATCGACGCGGGCGAATTGCACGCCGTCGAGCTTGCACAGGGCGTTCTCCACCTCGCGCGCACAGCCGGTGCAATCCATATTTCCGATTTTGTATTGACGCGTTTCCATCGACCCACCTCGCTAAAGATACCTCGTATCATTAGCGATACAATTACATTTGTTAGACTATAACTTTACTGTTTCCGCGCTCTGCTGTCAACAAAATAACCCGGTCGAGCGCGCTGAAAATGGCGAAAATGCCGGCTCGTCCCGGTGGCTATAAGGTCAGCAGTATTCTCCGTTTCATCAGAAGTTCATGCCGCTGGGCAGGGAGCGTTGAAGCGATATCAATCAAATTCAGTCGGCAGATCGGGCCGGCGCCAATGCTTGAACCAGCGCCGGATCTGCCCGGCTGTGCTGCGGCCTTCCGATAGGGGCGGGAGATTATCCTCGCTGAACCAGTCGACAGCTGTCGTTTCGGCGCTCGTTTGCGCCTCGCCGCCGACCAGTTCGCAGAGGAAGGCGACTTTGTATACTTCATTCACCGAAGGCGGATGACGCCGCTTGCGATCTTCCAGCGCCAGTAATTTTACCGCCTTCGCTTCGTAGCCGCTTTCTTCGCGTATCTCACGCTCGACCGCTTCCGACGGCGCATCGCCGACATCGGCCCAGCCGCCCGGCAGGGTCCAGCGCCCGTCGACCGCTTCCCGCACCAGCAGAATCTTGCCATTCTGGAATACCGCGCCGCGCACATCCACCTTTGGCGTGATGTAGCCGTCGTCCGCGCCCAGGATCATCTTCACGCGGGCCGCATCGTCATCAGCCGCGCCGGCCAGCATGTCGGCCGCGATGTCCAAAAGCTGCTAGTAGCGTTCTTCGTCGTAATGGTTCCGCGCGTAGTGCAGCCCCGTCTTGGCCAGGGCCGCGACGCGCTTGGCCCATTCCACTTGATTGCTCATTATCCGCCTTTGTCTTGTCGATTTCGCTCGGTCATTATACAGCGCCGATTAAGTATTTCTCCCTGATTCCGGCTGTCGCGCGGGTGGGCGAGCCGCCGTCCCGCTCTAGCTTGCAATTGTGCGCGCCATTGGGCGACTCGGTGAGTCGCCCCTACTCAGCTATATCTATGGTTGCGATATTTACCTCCCAAATCCGGGTAACTTAGCTCCCCTCCCTGATGCTTCGGGGAGGGGCCGGGGGTGGGGTAGACCAAAGCAGGGGCAATCACATCAAATAATAGGGCAAGCCATGTAAGGGCGAGCCGCCGTCTCGCCCCTACGCACAGCAAATGAAGGGCAAAAAAGAGACGCGCGGCAATGTGGTAAAATAGACGCTGCTGGCATGAGGGACGATGCCGATGCCACCGTACCGCAAGATTAAGCGCAACTACAACAAGCCATTTTTCAGCAATCGCCGGCGCGGCCTGTCCGGCGTTCCACTTCTGCTGTTCACCCTTGCCATCATCAGCGCCACGATTGGCATGCTGGCGGTGGCATTCGCCTCGCGCGATGACATCGATTACGCCGCGCGCGGTCTGCTTGGGCTGGCGCGCGCCACCGCCACGCTCTTCCCCAGCCAGCACGCCCAGCAAGGCATTAGCTTGTATACCGAAGGCAAGGTCGAAGAAGCGCTTGCCGAGTTTGAGTTGGCTGTCGAGCAGCGGCCGGACAACATCGACTACCTTTATGAATTCGGCCTTATTTTGATCGAACTGGCAGACTTTGAGCGCGCGGTCGAAATCGGCGAACTTGCCATCGCGGCCGCGCCTGATGATGACCCGCGCGGGCATGCTTTGATGGCGCGCGCGCTGATGTGGAGCGACCCCGGGGCCGCCATCCCCCTGGCCGTTTCCGGCTTGGAGCGCGATGCCGATTTTGCCCCCCTGCACGCCGCGCTCGCCATCGCTTACACCAACATCGGGCGTTACAGCGAAGGTTATCAGCGGGGCCTGCTGGCGACGCAGCTTGACCCGCTCGATTCCTTCAGCCACCGCGCCTTCGCCATCCCGCTGATTTACACCGACCGGCGCAATGAAGCGATCGCCGCGCTGGAAACGGCCGTCGCCATCAACCCCAATCTAACCGCGCCCTATTTTGAGCTCGCGCTGCAATACCGCCAGGGCGAGTATCAGGAGATGGCAGTCGGCATCTATCGCCGCATCCTGGAGTTGGAGCCGGGCAACGCCAAAGCCTATCTCCGCATCTGCCAGACTTATGCCGAAGTCGGCGAGTTCCTGAGCGCGACCCCGTTCTGCGAGACGGCGACCGACCTTGACGAGAATTACGCCGACGCCTGGCAGTGGCTGGGGCAGATGCGTTACACGCGCCGCAACTACGAGGGCACGCTTGAGGCGATGGAGCGCTGCGTTGAGCTGGGCAGCACGGCGGTCGAGTGTTACTACATGCGCGGCTGGTCCTACTACGTGCTGGATCAGTGCCCGAAAGCCTGGGACGTGCTGCAGGAAGCGCTGCAATACACGCGCGAGCCGCATATCATCAGCATCATCGAAGACGGCCTGGCCAGCGTGCGCGCCAACTGCCCGGGCTTTGAGGACGTCCGCCTGCCGACGCCGATACCGCCGACGCCCATACCGCCGACGCCCATCGGGGGCATCTAGGCGATGAAGATCAGGCGTGATTACACGCAGCCCTTCTTCCGCCAGCCCAAGCGCCATCCCATTCGCAACCTGTTTATCACCGTCGTCCTTGGTCTGCTGCTCGGCCTGGCCATCGTTTGGCAGCGTGAGACGGTGGTCGGCCTTGTCGCGGGCATCGCCGGGGGCGGCGCCAGCCCCACGCCACGGCCGGAAGAATTGGCAGCGCGCGCTTCTGAACGCTTGCTCGATGGCGATATCCCGGGCGCGGAGGCGCTTCTGGCGACGGCGGTGGCTGAACGGCCGCAAGATGTCGCTTTCCTCTATCAACGCGGGCGCGCCCTGATTGAGCTGGGGCGCAGCCAAGAGGCGCTTGCGCTCAGCGACGCCATCACCGGCATCGACGCCCGCGACCCGCGCGGCTTCGCGCTGAAAGCGACCGCCTTGACCTGGGGCGGGCAGCCGGCGAGCGCCATCCCGATCGCGCTGGCGGGCCTGGAGCTGAACCCGCGCTTCATCCCGCTGCACGCGACGCTGGCGCGCGCCTACGTGGACGAACAGCGCTGGGCGGATGGGCTGGAGGCGGGCGAGCGCGGCTTGTCCATCAGCGGCGATGACGCCGAGCTGAACCGCGCCTATGCCTACGCCCTGCAATCGGTCGGCTCTTATGGCGACTCCATCAGGCATCTGCAGCGCGCCATTGAGCTGCGCCCGGCCTATTTGCCGACCCATTTTGAGTTGGCCGGCTTGTATCTGGCGCGAGATGAAGACCAGAGCGCCATCGACATCTACGATCACATCCTGGCTATCGACCCGCGCAACGCCCGCGCCATGCTGCGGCTCTGCCTGGCATACCGCAAGGTCGGCGAATTCGCGCGCGCGCTCGGCTTCTGTGAGGACTCGGTGACCAACGACGAGACGGACCCGGAAGCGCAATTCCAACTCGGCCTGCTCTATTACCGCGAGCGCCGTTTTGAGGGTTCGCGCGCCGCTTTCCAGCAGTGCCTGAATCACGATGACGGGGTTTATGACTTGTCCTGCCGCTATCGCCTGGGGCTGTCGCATTATTACACCGGCGATTGCACGACCGGCTGGGGGCTGCTGCGGGACTCGCTGGATCTGGCGCGGGCCAGCGGCGATGAGATTACACTCGGCAACATCCTGCAGGGCCTGGACGCGATCGAATCCGACCCCAAGTGCATCGACGACGCGGTTGAACCGGTGACCATTCAGGATTGACCGGATGCGCCGGCTTAACCCCATCCCCCAACCCCTTCCCCAGCAAGCTAGGGAAGGGGAGCCTACTAAGTGAGAAGGTGAATCGCATGAGCATCCTGGATCTGCCTGGACGGATTCGAAGCGCCACATCCGTTTTCGGCTTGCGCGCGCTGGGGAGTTTGCTGTAAAAGATAACCATGCGCGCTTTCGATATCGGACTCAAGCTCTACCGCAAGACGCTGAAGCGGATCCGCCCGGCCCACATCGCCATGCACCGCTTGATGAACAGCATTGTGCTGCCTGGCCTGGAGCGGGCGGCGGACCTGCGCACCATCGCCGACGACCCCTTCTGGTTCCGCCTGGAGCTCTTGACCGGGCAGCACGAAAACGAGACGCGGCGGCTGCTGGAGCGGCTGGCGGGGCCGGGCATGACGGCGCTCGATGTCGGCGCGCACATCGGCTATCACAGTCGGTTGCTCGCCCGCCGGGTTGGCGCGGCGGGGCATGTCATCGCGCTGGAGCCGCACCCGGGCACTTATCAGGCGCTTCGGCAGAACACGCGCGGCCTGCCCAATGTGACGGCGCTGCAAGTGGCGGCGGCGCAAGCGGGGGGCCGGGCCGCCCTGCATGACTATCTGATGATGTCGGCCAGCGGCTCGCTGCATTATGACGAGAAACTGGCGCAGCAGCAGCGGGCGCGCATGGGCGCTGATGACCTGGCGCCGCGGGGCGGGCGCGACTTCGAGCCGCAGCGATATCAGGTGCAAACGGTGGCGATTGACGATTGCCTGGCCGAGCTGGGCGTCGGGCGCGTCGACCTGGTGAAGATGGACATTGAAGGGGCGGAGCTTGCGGCCCTGCGCGGAATGCGGCGCACGATTGCCGATTCGCCCGCGCTGGCGCTGGTGATGGAGTACAACCCGAGCGCGCTGCAGGCCTTCGGGCATGAGCCGGCGGAGGCGCTGGCGGAGGCGCTGGGCATGGGTTTTGGGCGGGTCGAGGCGATCGAGGCGGATGGCTCGCTGCGGGATTGGGGCGATAGGGCGCTGGTGGAGCGGGAGACGGCGCGTTTGCTGCGCGGCATGGGCGTGGTGAATTTGCTGTTGCGGAAGTAGGGTTGAACTACAGAGGGCGCTGAGGGCGCAGAGAGAAAGCATGAGCGAAGTTCGCGATTATCTCAACGAGATTCGAAACAAGTACAGAACGGGTGTCGCTGGCGAACACGCCTATCGTCCAGCTTTGGAAAAGTTGCTGGAATCGCCAGGCACCGGACTAAACGCCGTCAATGACCCAGCGCGCACAGAAATCGGCATGCCTGATTATGTCGTCTTGCGTAAACAGGGCAATGTCCCCATCGGCATCGTCGAGGCGAAAGACATCGGCAACCGTTTGAACCGTACCGAAAAGAGCGAACAAATCAAGCGCTACATGGCGCAGGGCAATCTGATTCTGACGGACTACCTCGAATTTCGCTGGTATGTGGACGGCGAGAAGATCGACACCGTCCGCATAGCCAACGTGAAGAACGGCAAGATAACGCGCGTCTCTACCGCCTACGCCGACTTGACCGATATGCTGCGTCGATTCGTCCAGCAGACGACCCGATCGGTCAACAGCGCCCAAGAATTAGCCGAACGGCTAGCTCGCAGCGCCCAATTCATCGCGCACTTTATCGAAAAAGATCTCAAGAGCGATAAGCCCAGCGCGAACCTTCAAAATCAGATGGCCGCATTCGAGAAAACGCTATTGCCCGGTCTCGATATTCCCCGTTTCGCCGATATGTACGCCCAAACTCTTGCCTACGGGCTGTTTGCGTCACGCGTGTATTTTCCCGGCGATCCCGCCACATTCAGCTTGCGCGGCGCCGCTGAAGACATACCCCAAACCAATCCCTTCCTGCGCGACCTTTTCTATCACAGCCGCTTCGACATCGGCAAACGACTGACATGGATGGCGGAGAGCCTGGTCGAGATTCTGCGCCACACGGACATGGAGGGGATACTCGCTCACTTCGGCCAACGAACCCAGCAGACCGACCCGGTCGTTCACTTCTACGAGACTTTTCTCAGCGCCTACAATCCCAGCCTGCGCGAGACGCGTGGCGTCTATTACACGCCCGAGCCGGTGGTGAAATACATCGTGCGCAGCGTCGACCACATCCTCAAAACGCGCTTCCATCGCCCGCGCGGACTGGCAGACGAAAATGCGCTCGTTCTCGACCCGGCCGCTGGAACAGGCACATTCTTGTATTTCGTCATCGAGCAGATAAAAGAGGCTTTCGCCGGTCAGCAGGGCTTGTGGAAAAGCTACGTTGAGAAGCACCTGCTGCCACGCATCTTCGGTTTTGAGCTGCTGATGGCGCCCTACACGGTGGCTCACATGAACCTGAGCTTGCAGCTCAAGGACGCCGGCTACGACTTCAAAGAAGGCGAACGGCTGGGCATCTACTTGACCAACTCGCTGGAAGAAGCGGTCGAAGCGCCGCCCCTCCCATTCGCCAATTTCATCGCCGAAGAAGCCAACACCGCCGCCGAAATCAAGCGCGACAAGCCGATTATGGTCGTGCTGGGCAATCCGCCTTACAGCGGTCACAGCGCCAACAAAGGCGAATGGATCGGCAAGCTCGTGCGCGACTACTATTTCGTCGATGGCGAACCTTTGGGCGAGCGCAATCCGAAGTATCTACAAGATGATTATGTCAAGTTCATACGGTTCGCTCAGTGGCGAATCGAGAAATCTGGCGAAGGAGTAATCGGCTTTATCACTAACAACAGCTATTTGGATGCGCCAACATTTCGAGGGATGCGGCAAAGTTTGATGAGTGTGTTCAACGCAATTTACATTCTCAACTTGCACGGAAGCGTAAAGCGCAAGATCAGTCGCGACGGCATGAATGATGAAAACGTCTTTCAAATCCAACAAGGGGTGTCAATAGTCATTCTTATCAAAGATCAATCTCAAGTCGATTCTGCATCAATACATTATCATGAGCTCATAGGGAGTCGCGCCGTCAAGTACAAGTCCTTGGATTGTGCTGACATTTCGGAGTGGGCAGTCATCGAGCCTTCCAAGCCATACTATCTCTTCGTACCTCAAGACACCACCAAAGTCGCCGAATACCAAAGCGGCTGGCGGTTGAACGAAATGGCGCCAGTAAATGTAAACGGATTCAAAACCCATCGCGACAAATTTGCTGTAGCATTTGACCTAGCAACGATTCTACAGCGAGCAGAACAAATGCGGACAGCCAGCAATACAGTTTCCCTGTTCCGGGAGGTCAATTTGCTAAAAGATACACGCGACTGGAATCTGGAACGTGCTGTTCAACAGATAGCTGAAGACAACAGTTGGAAGGAAAAGGTAACGAAGTGTGCTTATCGTCTGTTTGACAACCGATTCTGTTATTTGAGCACTGTAATGATGGATCTTCCGCGCAGAGAATTGGTCGAGAACGTATTACACAAGGACAATCTGTGCCTACTAGTCCCCCGCCAACAGGGGCAAGCTGGATTTCGCCATGTATGGATTACCAAGTTGCCTGCAAACGACTGCGTTATTTCGAACAAGAGCCGCGAGGTAAATCAGGTTTTCCCACTGTACCTCTATCCTACTAAACAGAAAGAACTGACCGACCCCAGCGAATTCCCCCTAAGCCACAAGGGCCGCCGACCCAACCTCTCCAAAGCTTTCGTCAGCGAGATGGAAGCCAAGCTCGGTCTGACATTCCAAACCGAAGGCAGCGCGTTTCTAACCCCACCCCCTGCCCCTCCCCAAGGCATTGGAGAGGGGAGCGCCGCCGACAAGAGCCGAAATCCGCCAGAGCAGCAGTCATCCCCCCATTGCGATGGGGGGACCGAGGGGGGTCGAAACGGGGGCGCCGAGGGCGGTGGTTGGTTCGGCCCCGAAGATCTCTTCTATTTCGCCTACGCCATCTTCCACAGCCCGACCTACCGCGAACGCTATGCCGAGTTCCTCAAGATCGACTTCCCGCGCCTGCCGCTGACATCAGACGTCGAGCTCTTCGCCGCGCTGGTGAAACTGGGCGCGGAATTGGTCGGCCTGCACCTGATGAAATCGCCCGGGCTGTCAAACTTCATATCCAGTTTCGACATCGAGGGCGACAATGAAGTGGCGCGCGGACATCCGAAGTACGTCGAAGCCAAGCAGCGCGTCTACATAAACAAGACGCAATACTTCGGCGGCGTCGCTCCCGAGATCTGGGACTTTCACATCGGCGGTTATCGCGTGGCGGAGAAATGGCTCAAGGACCGGCGCGGCCGCAAGCTATCTTATGAAGACCTGACGCATTATCAGAAAATCATCGTCGCCCTGTACGAAACCAGGGGCATCATGTCAGAAATCGACAACGTGATCCCCGGCTTTCCGATTGAATAAATCCTCTGCGCCTCTGTGCCTTTGTGGCGAATTGCGGGCGACCCAGCGGCTCGCCCCTACAGGCTCCTTTGGAAGTGCCACACTAATGCGTCACATACCAGGGGCTGGACCAGGCTTTGGCGCCGTCGCGCTGCAGCACGCGAATCCAGTAGGCATGCTCGCCGGACGGGCTGCTGTCGGGCCGGTAGCGGGCGCTGAAATGCCGCGTTTTCAGGCCGAGGGGGCGGCGCTCGATCGCTAGCTCCAGGTCAAGCCCGCCGGCCTTGATGCGCTTGCCTTCCGCCGCCAAGTCAGCCCAGTTGACTGCCGTTGAGACCAGGGCCGTATCGACTGCCAGCCTGGTTTCGGCGCCCGCCTCCAGCGTCAGGTGAATGCCATCGCTGTCGCCGGTGGTGATGGAGCGCCAGCTCACGCGCTTGGCGTCCCAAGCCTGGATGCCCTCGGCGGGCGAATCGAAGGCATAACCCTCAACAGCGAGGATCCGGCCGCGGTCAACTGTGAGCGCGCCGTCCCAGCGGGCCATGCGCGCCCGGCCGCGAACGCGCGCGCCTTTCCAACTGACTCTGAGTTGATTCGGGCTGCGCTGCTGGATCGGGGGCCAGCGATGCAGCAGTTCGTTCCCGCGCCAGAGTTCGATTTGTTCCAGCTCGTCCGTGCCGACAATCTCGAGGTCGAATGTCGGTGCATTGTCCAGGCTAAATCGCGCGCCGATTGGCTGGCCGTCACAGCTTGCCCGCAGGATGATGCGCTGGCCGCTGGTGGCATAGCAGCGGCGCGCTTTCAGGGCTGCGCCGATAGCGCTGCGGGTGAGCTCGCTCGCCAGAATGCAAGTGAGCCCGCCGTAAACGCCGAAACTGCTGGCGCCGGGGTAGCTGCTGCCGGGCCTGCCTTTGTGTCCGTCGCTGCCGGCTGTGACCCCGACATGGTATCCGCGCGTGATGGCCTCGCGCAGCATCCACTCGAATTCGCCCCAGGAAGAGTAAATTTCGACCAGCGGCTCCAGCGGCGGACTGTGATGGGCCAGGTCGCTGGGGCGGCCGCCCACGTGGGGGATGATAAAGACATCGCCCCGCCCGGCCAGCGCGGCGTGCAATTCAGTGACGGGATAGCGATCCGTCGCCAAGTCGGAGAGGTCGCAGATCTGGGCGTGGCTGGACCGCAAGAGCTCGGCTTGCTGGCCGAGAAAATAGACGTTGCGGTCGCCACCGCCGGCCGTGTTGCCGGACCATTCATAGCCGACGAAGGCGACAAAGCGCCCGGGCTCGTTCGCGTCATTGGCGGCGGCTTTGATCTCGTGCCAGATCGGCGCGGTAATCTGGAAATCGTTGGCTTGATGGCCGGAGACATCCAGCGCGCTGACATCACGGGCAAAGGCGAAGTAATCACGCACGCTGTTGGCGCCGACGGTCTCGCCGCTCTGGCCGTGCAGGTCGGCCCAGAATGGACGATGGAGGCCGGGCGCCGGGAGCGCTTTCAAGGGATTGCTCTCGCCGGCGAGCGCGCCGTCCCGTGAGCGGGCCTGTATCGTGAAGATGCCGGGCCGCTTGGCAGTGATGTTTTCAAGGCGACGGATGCCCCGGTCAGCCGGTTGGAATGCGCAGCGGGCGGGCAGGTTGTCAAAGGCGCCGCCGCCCTCCAGCGCGAGCGTGCCGGCATAGCTGGCGGCGGGGTTGCCCCAAGCGTCTTCAGCTTTGACCAGGAGCGCGAATGGCCGGCCGATTTCAGTTTCGCTGGGCAGGATCGCGAGCAGCCGCGTCGCCTCGCCGGCGATGATCTCGGTAACGGGTGAGCTGGGCAGCGTCACATATTGCCCGCTGCCTTGCGCGTCGATCAGGGTTCGGAAGCGGAAGGCGTGCTCCTGGAAAGTCTGGGCGCGCGTCCCGGGCGACCCGCCGCTCTTGTCCCCATAAGTTATGGTAATCGTCTCGCCGGGCAGCAGCGGGCCATCGACAATGTCGACGGCGAGGCCGGCACGCCAGGGGCGGATGTAGCCCTTGGCATCAAAGCGGGGGGCGACCTTGCAGGAGCGGCTGTCCGTTTTCGCGCTCACATAATTGGCGCCCGCGGGGTCGGACGTCTGCGGCTTTCCCCAATCGCTGGCGAAGCGGGGGGCGACCAGCAGCGTGCCGCCCTCATCAATGCCGAAGGCGCCGGCGCTGTAAATGAGCTGCCAGCTGCCCCAACTGCCGGCGACAATGGGGCCGGCGGGCCTGAGCGCCATAGTCCCGTAGAGCGTTTCAATTTGCTCCGCGCCCATTTCGCGCATGGGCGTCAATTCAATGCGGCTTGTCATACTTGACCTCGTCCGAATCAGCGCTGGCGGGCAGCCCCCAAAGCGCGGGCGCTCTGAAATAGCGGAAGTGGGCTGGATTGACGGCGGTGACGCCCGGGCTGTCGACCTCGATTATTTCGCCAGCGATCGCTTCGTAAGCGGCGCGCCAGGCGATAGCGGCTTTGACGACCAAGACGCGCTGTCGGGCCGGCTGCAAGCCGACGCTGAGCAGCTGCCCCAGGCTGAAGGGGGTCTGCCGCCGGCTGGTCAGCAGGAGGTAGCTCGCAATCTCAGCGGGCGGGCCGTCCATTTCCAGCAGGGCGCTAAGGCCTTGGTCATGGTAGCGTTGCCCGTCATGGCGGACTTCGCTTTCTTCATAACGCCCGTCGTGCAGGCATTTTACGCGCCCGCTGACTTCGACCGGCTCGCCATGCAGGCGGTAACGCTTTCCGCCAACAGCAAGGCGCAGTGCGGCGCCAACCCCGGCGCGCGCGCAGGCGGCAGCCGCCTCCGGGTCAGCGAGCACAACGACCCAGCCGCTCAGGCCCTGCCGCAGCAGCTCGTGGAGAATGAAAGTGCTGTCGCCACTGGAGCCGCCGCCGATATTATCGCCCATGTCGACGAGGATGACTGGCCGGCGCTCGCTCGCCCCGGCTTGCCGCACCGCCTGCGCCACATCGGGCAGCTTGAAATGCAGCCGCTCGCGGATAGCCCACAGATGGTCAGCCAGTTGCCCCGCCGCATCCCGCGCTAGGGCGGGCGCCCCATCGGTCACCACGACCGCCGCCGGCCCCAGCTCGGGCACATCAGCATACTGGTAGCCACCGGCCACACTGGCCGCCAGGACAGCCGGCTCAGCCTCCAGCGCGCGCGCCGCCGCCATGACGCCATCCATCGGCGGCAGGTTTGTATTCTGGCGCACGATATTCAGCAGCATAGGAGGCTTCACCAGCGCCTGAACCGGCCGAATCTCGCCCCTTATCGTCCGGGCGATTAAGCTGGCGGCCTGCAGGCCCCGTTCGCGGTGATCGAGGTGGGGATAAGTTTTGTAGATGATGAGCACCGTGCTCAAGTCCACGACTCGCTGGGCGATATTGGCGTGGTAATCATGAGTGACCACCAGCGGGAAGTCCGGGCCGAAGCGCGCCCGCAGCCGCCGCAGCAGCTCGCCGTCGGCGTCCGCATGGTCTTCGCTGACCATGGCGCCGTGCAGGGCGAGCAGCAGCCCGTCCAACCGAGGCGCGCGCGCGAGGCGCTCCTGCAGCTCCCGCGTCAAGCGCTCGAAAGCGTCGCCGGTGACCGGGCCGCCCGGGGTCGCCTGCGCCATCAATGTCGAGAATATCTCATAGCCGAATTTCTGGGCGCCGGCGATAAAGCCGCCCACTTCATGGGGCGAGTCTCGCCACCAGCTCAGCAGCTCGGCGCCACGCTGCACGCGAAAAGCCTCGAGCGGGGTCGGCTGCGGGTTAAAGGTATTCGACTCGTGCATGATGCCTGCCACAGCGATGCGCATTGGCTTAGCCTCTCAATGCCCGGCCGGCCGTCGCCGCGCTTTGGCGCCCGCCGTCAAGCGTCAGACGCCCATTGACGATCACGGTGTCGATGCCTTCCGCGTGCTGGCGACCGTCTTCAAATGTGGCGCGATCGGCGACGCGTTCAGGATCGAGCACGACGATATCGGCCATAAATCCGCGCTTCAGCAGGCCGCGCCTCCCGAGCCGCAGCTGTTGAGCCGGCAACGAGGTGATCTTGCGAATCGCCTCCTCCCAGCTGAGCGCTCGCTGCTCGCGGGCGTATAGCCGCAGGTAGCGGGTGAAGGCGCCGAATGTCCGCGGATGGGGGCTGCGCCCGGTTAGCAGTCCGTCGCTGCAGACCATGGTGGCGGGATGCGTCATCACCGCCTGGATGTCTTCGGCGGCGGCATCTTCATCGCCCGCGAAGTTTATGATCGAGACCTCGAAGTCCTCCTGGAGGAGCAGATCACAGATGTAATCGACCGGATCCTTCCCGGATTCGCCGATCGCGCGGTCGAAAGTCTGGCCTTCCAAGGGCTTGTTGCTCTCGCTGCCGACGGCGGCAATGGCGCAGACCCGCCAGTCGAAATCGGCCTCGCGGAAATAGGCTGCGATCGCGCGCCTGGTCGCCCGCTGGGAGAGCCTCGCGGTCATGGCTTCTGGCCCGCCTTGCGCGCTCCAATCGGGCAGCAGGCGGAAGAGCGGACCGCTGCCGGCCTGGTACGGGTAGCAGTTCATCGTCACATCAAGGCCGTCGCGGCGCGCCCGCTCGATGAGCGCCAGGAGCTCCCCCGCTTTGCCCCGATGGCGCGCCGAGCCGATCTTCAGATGCGAGATCATCACCGGGATCTGCGCCTCGCGGCCAATGCGAATCGCCTCATTGAGCGCCTCGAATATCCCGTCGAAATAATTCCTCATGTGCGTGACATAGAATCCGTCATGTTTTGCCACCGCGCGGCAGAGCGCGATCAGCTCATCGGTATCGGCATAAGAATTGGGCGGATAAGACAGGCCGGTTGAAAAACCGAGGGCGCCGTCCTCCATGCCCCGCTCAATCATGGCTTGCATGTCCGCGATTTCGCGCGCGGAGGGGGCGCGCCGCTGCCAACCCATGGCTGCCAGGCGAAGCACGCATTGCGGAATGAGATAGGCGATGTTGACGGCCACGCGGCGGTCGAAGCGGGAGAGGTAATCGCGGACAGAAGTCCAATCCCAGGCGATATCTGGATTGCCATAGAGGCCGGAAAGATAGCGGCGCAGTTCCTGAAGGAGCGGGGGCGAGACCGGCGCGTATGAGAGGCCGTCGTTGCCGAGCAGCTCGCTGGTGATGCCCTGGCGGATCTTGCCTTCCTGCGCCGGTTCAGCGAGCAGCATGATATCGGAGAGGGCGTGCATATCAATGAAGCCGGGGCAGACGATCTTGCCGCGGGCATCGATGACGCGGGCGGCCTGCGCCGCTGACAGATCGCCAATGGTCTCGATTACCTCGCCGCTGACGCCGACGTCCCCGTAATATGAGGGGTTGCCGCTGCCATCAACGATGCGACCGTTGCGAATGATGATATCAAGCATCAGGATTGTTCTTGCTGAGTATCAACTAATATCCGATTGGGCTTTCTCTGTGTTCTCTTTTTTGATGAACGTGCCTATTTCCAACCGTATATTATAGCGAAATCTGTAGAGGCGAGACTTGTCTCGCCCTAAAGCCCGCGCTATCGCAAGCACGGGCGACCTGGTAGGTCGCCCCTAAAAGGCTTGTCCTGTAATGGGTCATGCTATCGCGCTTTTTTACCCCATCCCCCGGCCCCTTCCCGAAGGTCTATGTCTACGTGACCCAGCGAGCTAGGGAAGGGGAGCCAGACCTAAAGTGTACCTGGACTGGTGAAGATCGCCCGGAGGCGCTCGGCGATGATTGATTCCTGTCCTTCGAGAAGGGTCGTCGGGTCGATGAGCAGCCCGTCGCCGCCGTATTCCTCCAGCAGGCGGATCGTGGGCGAGCCATTTGCCAGGGCATCCAGCACCGCCGGCTTGGAGAGGCCGGTTGCATTTTCCTCCCATGTCAGCCAGGCGCGCGGCACCGGACGGCCGGTGTAATCCGGGAAGACACGGCGCAGATGCAGGCCGTCGATATCCGCCAGAGCATCGAGGATCAGGGAGACCTGTTGTTCCCAGCGCGCGATGCGGGCTTGATGATCAAGCTGGACATAGCGGTCCAGCGCCGCCAGCAAGCCGACGATCTCTTCTTTTCCCACCTTCATCGGTCGCCCGATGCCATGATTGGGGGCGCCGTTCAGGGCACAGGCGGCGACCAGCTCGCGGCGGCCGCAGATAATGCCGGTGGGCTGCGGTCCCTGCAGGTCCTTCCCGCCGCTGAAGATGACCAGATCCGCCCCCAAATCGGTGAATTTCCGCAGATTCTCCACCGGCGGGAGCTCGTTGGCCGCGTCCACGATGACGGGTACGCCCCGGTCCTGAGCGATTCGCAGGACATCCGTCAAGGGCAGCGCCGACTTGCTCAGCAGAAATTGCGCCACCACGTAAATGATGGCGGCGGTTTTTTCGGTCAGGGCGCTTTCCAACTGCCAGGGTTGGGTACGGTGCGCGCTGTATCCCAGCTCTTTGACCGTCGCCCCGGCCAGCCGAAACATGCGGTTGTAATTGTTGCTATGCGCCTTGTGGATGAGGACCTCATTCTTCAAGCCAGCGGTATCCGGCAGTTGGTGGATGGCCGCCGGATCGCTGCCGGTCATGCAGGCGGCCGTCGCCAGCACCAGGCCCGCCGCCGCGCCCGATGTCACATAACCGGCCTCGGCCCCGGCGTGCTCGGCGATGACCTGCCCCGCCCGCTCCTGCAATGCCGGGATGCTCACGAAGGAGCGCGCCGCGTCTTGCATCGCTTCCAGGACCTCCGTCGGCATGAGCGAGCCGCCCAGCTCGGTGAAGTTGCCGGTGGCGACGATTACCTGCCCCAGTCCCAATTCTTGATAAATGCCCATCGTGCTTTGCAAGTCGCGATTCATAGTCGTCCTCAGTCAATATTTTGGCGGGTCGGGTCCAGGAGGTCGCGGATGGCGTCGGCCAGGAAGATCAAGCCGAGCACCAGGAGGAAGAGCGCCAGGCCAGGGAAGAGCCCGTACCAGGGGGCGCGCGTGAGGAACTCGCGGCTATCCTCCAGCATGTTGCCCCAGGACGGGCGCGGGGGCTGTGTGCCCAGGCCGAGGAAGCTCAGCGACGCCTCCAGCAGGATGGCCCGCGGGATGGCGGTAGCGATCTGAGCGAGCAAGGGTGGAACTGTGTTCGGCAGGATGCTCCTGATGACGATGCGCCGATTGCTTGCGCCAAGCGCGCGGGCCGCTTCGACATATTCCTGCTGCTTCTCGGCGATGACGGCAGCGCGCGCAATGCGGGAGAAGTGTGGCATGTTCATGACCGCGATCGCAAGGGCGGAGACGAGCGGCCCCGGCCCCAGGACCGCCACCACAGCGATGCCCAGGAATATGTTAGGGAAGGCGAGCAGCACATCCCAGAGCCGCATAACCAGCGAATCCACCAGGCCCAGCATGTAGCCGGCCAGCAGCCCGCTGCCCACCCCGATCATGCCGGCGACGCCAATGCTGCCGAAGCCAACCAGCAGCGAGATCCGCCCGCCGTGCAGGACCCGGCTGAAAATATCGCGCCCGAATTGGTCGGTGCCGAAAATGTAGCGGGCGGACGGCGGCTCAAACTCGTCGCCGCGGTTCATCTCCAGGGGCGAAAACGGGACCAACAGCGGCGCGAAAAGCGCGAGCAGGACCAGCGCAAGCACGAGGAACAGGCCGAAGCGGCCCGACCGGCTGCGCAGGAGCCGCTTCAGAAAGGCGCGCGCGGGATGCCGCGCATTCGATGTGTCCATAGGGAAAGCGGCAGCCCCGCTGGCGGAACGGGCGCCATCGGCCTCATCGCTCAGGTTCATGCGGCGCCGCTTCGATCCAGCTGGACCCGCGGATCGAGATAAACATAGAGCATATCCGTGACGAGATTAACGGTCACAAAGATGAGCACGACGAAGAGCAAGGTCGCTTGCACAACCGGATAATCGCGGTTGTTGATGCCCTGCAGGAGCAGCCGGCCCAGCCCGGGCCAGGCGAATACGACCTCGATAACCACGGCGCCGCCGAGCAGCCGGCCCACCATGAGGGCGGCGACGGTCACCACCGGAATCAGCGCATTCCTGAGCGCGTGGCGCCGGATGACGATCCGCTCGGCCAAGCCCTTCGAACGCGCGGTACGAATGTAGTCCTGGCGCAAGGTCTCCAATACGGAAAACTTGATGAAGCGGGAGAGGACGCCCGAATTGGCGATGCCGAGGGTGAGCGCGGGCATCAGCAAGAAGCGCAGACTGCGCGCGGGATCTTCCAGGAAGCTGACATAGCCGGATGGGGGCAGCCAGCGAAGGCGGACCGAAAAGAGCAGGATGAACAGGATCCCCAGCCAGAAGACTGGAATGCCGAAGGCGGCCGCGCTGTAGGCGGAGCAGAAGTGGTCCACTTTGGAGTTAGGCCGGAGCGCGCCCGGCAAGCCCGCCAGCAGCGATAGCAGGATCGTCGCGATCAAGCCGCCGACAGTCAAATGCAGGGTGGCCGGCAGCCGCGCCCAAATCAGCTTGGCTACCGGCTGGTCGCTCAGGGCCGATTGCCCGAGATCCCCGCGCAGGATATCCCATAACCAGATGAGATATTGAATGTGCAGGGGCTTGTCGAGGCCCATTTTCTGCCGTACCGCTTCGAGCACTTCCGGCGTCGCGTCGCGCCCGGCCACGAAATACGACGGGTCGCCCGGCGCCAGGTGCAGGAGCAGGAAGACAGCGATAGACGCCAGAAAGAGGACCGGCAGCAGCTCAAGGACCCGCCTGAGAAAATAGACCCTCATTGGCGACGCGCTTTCAGCGGCTCAGCGCTGCGCCGGCGCGCCACGGGCTCAAGCGCTCAGCCCTCAATCGTGACCCGCTCCAGAATCGGCATGCTGTCAAGATTGCTTGCGAAACCGTCAACTGTGTCCTTCATCGCCCACCAGCGCACAACCGGCGCGATCACGAGGATGAAGGATTCCTCCAACTGATAGCGGTTCAACTCCTGATAGATCTCTTGCCGCCGCACGGGATCGATCTCGCGTTGGCCCTCGGCGATAAGCCGCCGGTATTCCTCGGTGCTGAAGCCTGACAAGTTGATCGGGTCGGGCCCGGGGCGCCAGACGCCGGTGGTGCCGAAGAGCGAGGCCGGGTCTTTCGATGCGCGCCCATAGGTGAATATCGCCCCGTCAAAATCAAGGTCGAGCGCGCGTGGGCGATACTGCGCCGGTTCCACCTCGTCGATGTGGAGCGTGATGCCGAGCTGCGCCAGGTCCGCCTGGAAGACTTGCAGCAGGCGCGCGCCGTCGGGGTTGGTGGTGGCGGTGAGCACGGTCATTTCAAAGCCATCGGCGTGGCCGGCCTCTTCAAGCAGGCTCCTTGCCTTGTCGAGATCGAAGGTGTAGTAGCCCTCGAGATCCGCGTCATAGAGCGGCGACTTGTCGGACTGGGGCTGGAGCCAGGGGTCGCTGACGTTGAAGAAAACGATGTCAACGATGCGCTGGCGGTCGAGGGCGTGCTGAAGCGCCTGGCGGACGAGCTTGTTGTCGAAGGGCGCCCGCCCGGTATTCAGAGAGAGATCCCAGACGAGGCCGCCGGGGAAACCTCTGACGACTTTGATGCCGTCGGCGGCTTCAAGGCGCTCGAACTCGCTCGCTGGCGGGGCCGCGATCAGGTCGAGCGTGCCGCCTTCGAGGTTGGCGATCATGGTTGCGGAATCCGGGATGGCGCGCACGATGACCTCATTCAAGTGGGGACGGTCCTCCCGCCAGTAGTCCTCGAAGCGTTCGAAGCGAGCGAAATCGCCCGGCGCCCACTCGGCGAAGCGGAAGGGGCCGGTCCCAATCGGGTTCGAGTTGATCTCTTCGATCGACTCGTTGTTGACGATGAAGAGCAGGTCGATGAGGTCAAAGGCGGCCGGCGTTGGTTCAGCGAAGTGGAAGGCGACGGTATGGTCGTCCACGACCTCCACCGATGCGACGGCGCGGGCCAGGGTTCTGATGTTGGCGCCGGTCTCCGGGTCTTGCGCATACTCGAGGCTGAACTTGACATCGTCGGCCACGAAGTCGCGCCCGTTGTGAAACTTGACGCCGGGCCGCAGCTTGAAGGTGAGGGTCAAGCCGTCGTCGCTCAGCTCCCAGCTTTCGGCGAGTTCGGGCTGCGGAGTCAGCGTGTCGTCGTAGCGCACCAGGACGTTGTAGATTTGGTTGAACATCGGCCAATCGGCCAGGGGAAGCAGGTAGGGGTCAAAGTACTGGAAATCCCCAAGGTGCCCGAAATTCAGGGTGCCGCCGCCCATGTCCTGCGCAAGCGCCGTGCCTGCCGCAATCAAGGCGCCGGGCATGGCAGCGCCCCCCGCCGTCAAGCCCATGAGCTTGAGGAAGGTGCGCCGGTCAATGCGCCGAGCTTGATTGTCCTGAACTGTCCTTTGCTCTGGTTCTTGTCCTTCTACTGCCTGATTCGAAATATCAATAACTTTGCTCATTTTCTTGCTCCTTTATGGATATATTCTAAAATGCGAAGCCTTAATCTGACGCGATTATATCCCGCGCGCCAGAGATTGCAAAACGGCGCCAGTAGCGGGCGGGACGTGCTGTCACATTCGGTTGATTAAATGGCGACTAAGCTGGGGAAAACCGTGGCTGGCCAGGTTCTGGGGCAACTGGCAAGTCAGTCCTTGACGAAGCCATCTGGCGGCTTGTAGGGCACATCGAGATGCTTGATGATCGCCTGAAGCATCTCACGGTTTTCGCTGACCATTTCCGTCAATCCCAAGAGCGCGGCTTCAACGGTATCAACTTTGTCGAAGAGATCGTCCTGGGCCTTGCGCACGCTTTGGTATTCGTCGTTCATGCGTTTGAAGCGGATGTCGGTTGTGGCCATGATGATCCCTTAATTGAGTCGATATGTCCAAGTATACAAAATTATGTGATGCGCGACCCAACGTTGCCTAAACAATTCTGGCATTAGAGTGTTCTCTGTAAGATCTGCATTCACCTTTAAGATGAACCTACTATAATCCGTCGTCACTCAGAACGAAATCTGTAGGGGCGACTCGGTGAGTCGCCCTACGAGCTCGCGCTATTACTAGGTGTATAGTCCCGAAGTGAGATGGTGCGGATCTGTATGAAAGATTTCCGA
>WTGN01000045.1 GCA_011523545.1 Chloroflexota bacterium
GGATGGGGTTGAGGGGGGTGAACCCGACGAACCGCCTCTCTACGGCTTCGTCATGCCGGAGAAGAGCATCGGGCGTATGAAAGCCTTCCAGGGCAATTTCGGCATGCACCTGCGCGCTTATGCCTACATCCGCGTTTACGGCGACAGCGGCATCCGCGATGTGACGCGCTACGCCGTGCTCAACGCCAATTATCTGCGCGCCAAACTGATGCAGACCTACACTGTGCCATACCCGCGTTATTGCGGGCATGAATTCGTGCTCGAAGGCCATTTTGAGGACGCCGACGATGTGCACGCGCTCGACATCTCGAAGCGGCTGATGGATTACGGCTTTCATCCGCCGACCAACTACTTCCCATTGATCGTGCCGGAGGCGCTGCTGATTGAGCCGACCGAGACCGAGGCCAAAGCCGACCTGGACGCGTTCATTGAGGCGATGGAGGCGATCGCGGTTGAAGCAAGGAGGGAGCCGGAGCTGCTGCGAAATGCGCCGCACACCGCGCCCGTCAAGCGGCTCGATGAGGTGCGGGCGGCCAAGGAGCTGGTGCTCTGCTGCGCGCCGGCGCGGCCAGCGGGCGGGTGATTGGCCTAGTAGGCGCGGCCCGCGATTGCAGGGGCGACATATCGTGTTGTGCGCCGACACAGTGGCAATATCGGTCGGCCTGATCGATCGCCCCTGCAACTATTGATGACTTGATGAATCATATTAGCTTGACTTCCTGAATCGGAAGGTCGTATGAGCGCGGCTCTTGAGCTGCTCAATATTTTTGTTGACAACATGATCCCGGTGCTGGCGATCGCGGCGGTCGGTGTGGCATTGCGGCGCCGCTTCCACATAGAGCCGGCGGCCATCTCTCGCATGATGTTCTATGTGTTTTCGCCGGCGCTGGCATTTTATGCTGTGTTCACCCAGGACATCAGCGGCGCTGAGTTCCTGCGCATGTATCTGGGCACGCTCACGCTCCTGGCCCTGATCGCCCTGATTTCATACGCCGTCCTGCGCCCGCAGAACATCAGACCGAGCGAGCGGGCCGCGGCTCTGGTCGGCAGTTTCGTCTTCAACGGCGCGAATTTCGGGCTGTCCATCGTCAGTTTCGCCTTTGGCGCCGAAGCGCTCAGCTACGCCGTCATCGTTTATGTGGCGGGCTCGACGGTGGCCTGGACCGTCGGCGTCTACGTCTCCTCAAAAGGCGCGCTGTCCATGCGGGCGGCGCTGCGGAATGTATTGGCCACGCCGGTGATATACGCGCTGGCGCTGGCATTCGCATTGAAGGCGCTCGGCGTCGACGAATTGCCGCAGGCGCTTGGCCGCACGTCACGACTGCTGGCTGACGCGGCGATACCGCTGATGCTGGTGCTGCTGGGCTTGCAGCTGGGGCGTTTCGCAAAGCCGGCGCGCTGGCGGCTGGTCGCCTTGGGCACGGTGCTGCGGCTGCTGTTGGCGCCGCTGTTAGCGGTCATTGTCGCGCCCCTGTTCGAGTTTACAGGGCCGGCTCGCTTCGCCTTTATAGTGCAGGCGGGCATGCCGACGGCGGTATTGACGCTGGTGCTGGCGCATCAATTTGACACCGATCGCGACCTTACGCTCAGCTTCATCGTGACTTCAACGCTGATCAGCCCGTTGACGCTGACAGTTCTGATTTACCTGCTGCAGAATGGCATCATCTAAAGCGACAGCCACAAAATCCGCAAGTCACTTTGCAAAGGAGTGACGCCTTTTTATAATCTTTGCATGGCAAGCGCAGGGCGGGGCAGGTGACAAGCAATCGGCTGGTTGAGGCAATTTCGCCGCGGAGGCGCCGGCGAAGTTGGCAGGTGCTGCGCGTCGGCTGGCATGATACGCGGGCGCTGATTCATGAATTCCGCAAGCCGCTGGCGGTGTTTTTCCTGGCGATTTTCGCCGGCGGCCTGGTCTATATGTATCTCAACAATACATATTCGGACAATGAAGCGCTGAAGCTGGTTGATATGCCCTATTTCATGCTGGCGCTCATGGTCCTGGAATCGCCCATCAGCGTGCCTGATGAGCCCTACCTGGTGCTGTTCTGGTATGCGCTGCCGCTGCTGGCGGTTTATGTGCTGGGGCGTGGCGCGGCCGATTTTCTGCGTTTGTTTATTGACCGAGAGCAGCGGCGAGGCGCTTGGGAGGTGGCGGTGGCATCGACATTTAAGCGGCATATCATCGTGATCGGCATCGGCCACACCGGCATGCGCATCGTGCGCGAGCTGCGTCAGATGGGTTTCGAAGTGGTGGCGGTGGATAAATCGATCAGCAAGAGCGCGCACGAGAGCCTTCACGGCTTGGATGTGCCCTTGATCAGCGGGGACGCGCGTGATGTGCATGTCCTGGAGACGGCGCGGCTTGATCACGCGGCGGCCGCGATCGTTTGTACCTCAGACGACTATGTGAACCTTGAAGTCACCATGCGCTTGCGCGACATGAACATGAGCGCGCGCCTGGTCACGCGCATGTGGGATCGACGCCTGGCCCGCCAGATCGAAAACTTCCTCAATGTGGAAGTGTTGAGCGCTTCCGATTTGGCGGCGCCCGCGTTCGCTGGGGCGGCGGTCGGCGCGGAGATCACGCAGAATCTGCACATTGCCGGTATGGAATACAGCATGATTCGTCTAGTGGTGCGCCGCGGCTCGTTCATGGACGGCAAGTCAGTCGCTGATATTCAGGACCGCGAGGGCGTCGATATCGTGCTGCTGCACCGGCAGGACAACGGCTCGCCCGATGTGCATCCGCGCGGGGATATCATCGTGCGCGGCGGGGACACCATCGTGCTCTTTTCGCATCATGACCTCATCACTGAAATCATCGGACGCAATGAATCGGGGCGCGATTAGCTCGCTGCCGCTATAAGCTGTCGCCGAGATAGGGATTATGACAAGTTAAGGAGAAGCGCGTATGGAGTATCGAGTCTTGGGTCGGTCCGGCGTCAAGGTGGCGCCGCTCGCGCTGGGCACCGGCAACTTTGCCGACCCCACAACTGAAGACGAAGCTGGCCGCATCATAAACCGCGCTGTTGACGGCGGCATCAATCTAATCGATACCAGCAATTCGTACAGCGACGGCGAGAGCGAGCGCTTCGTTGGCCGGGCTTTGGCCAAAAGCAAGCGCCGGCACGAAGTATTCCTGGCGACCAAAGCCTTCTATAGAGTCGGATCTGGCCCGAACGATGAAGACTTGTCGCGCCTCCATCTCATGCGCGCTTGTGAAGACTCCTTGCGGCGATTGAAAACGGACTGCATCGACCTGTATCAGATGCATCGGCCGTCGCCGGCGATCCCGCTGGATGAGACCTTGAGCGCGCTTACCGATTTGCAGCGCCAGGGCAAGGTGCGTTATATCGGCAGTTCGGTGCATCCGGCCTGGAAGATCATGGAAGCCATCATGGTCAGCGAGTTGAAGGGTTATGCCCGCGTCGTCTGCGAGCAGCCGCCCTACAATCTTCTCGATCGGCGGATTGAAAACGAAGTTGTGCCGATGTGCCAGGCGCACGGGCTGGGTTTGATCACATGGTCGCCCTTGGCGCAGGGCGTCCTGGCTGGGCGTTATGCCAATGCGCGTGATCTGCCCGCCGATTCGCGCGGCGCCCTGCGCGGGGGGATTTATTCCGAGCGCATCACCCAGCCCGGCATCGAGATCGGAGCGCGTGTGGTCGCCCTTGCCCATGAGCATGGCATCGCCCCGGCCCAGCTGGCGACGCTATGGGTGAAGGACCAGCCGGGCATCACCGCCCCCATCATTGGCCCGCGCACGCTCGAACAGCTTGAGCATCTGCTGCCCGTTCTGGATATGACACTCAGTGAGGACTTGGCCGACGCCTGCGACAATTTGGTTCCGCCCGGGAGCGCGGTCGCGAGCTTCCACAATAGCGCCGACTGGATGAAGCAGCGGCTAATCTGAGCAGCTGGGAATCCGGAATTTGTCGGGGCGAGGGACGGTCAGTGTCTACGCGACTCTTGTCTCGCCCTTCGTCGCTACGGGATGCGATGTCGGGCGAGCCACCGTCTCGCCCCTACGGCGCCTTAGAATTGTGTCCTTGCTTACTGATCATATTCCAAAGCCAGTTGGAAAAGGCGCTTCATTCGCTGATTGCGCATGGTTGACGCTTCAAAATGCCGGGCAAGGCGCTGCTTCATATCGGCGATGAGCTCAGCGTACTGGCGCTCATGAACCAGATTGCTCATTTCGAAGGGGTCGGTCTCCAGGTCGTAGAGCTCGTTCATGTCATGAATCGAGAAGACATATTTGTAGCGGTCTTGCAGGATCATACGCATCGGAAACAGGTAGCTGTGCCCCATGTGCTCGCAGATCAACTCGTCAGACCAGTCGGCATCGGCGGGGCTTTGGCAGAGCGGCAGCACGCTGCGGCTGTGCATGTGCTCGGGCACGGCGACGCCGGCCGCGTCCAGCATCGTGGCGGTGGCGTCCATGTTGGAGACTAGCTGGTCCGTCCGTCCGCCGGCGTCGATTGCAGCGGGCCAGCGAATCGCCATCGGCACGCGCGCGACTTCCTCAATAAATGTCGAGGACTTATCCCATAAGCCGCCGTGGCTGGCCACCGCGTCGCCATGATCGGCCAGCCAGATCACAATTGTGTCCTCGGTCAGCGACAGCTCATCCAGCGTATCAAGCACATTGCCAATCGCGGCGTCAGTCTGATGCCCTTGCGCGTAACAGCGGGCGAGGATCTCTTGCCAGGTCGACCATTCCGGGAAGGATTGCGCGCTTCGGTGGGAGATATCCCGGTGATAGCGATGGCGGAAGGGACGGCCGCTCAAGTCGTCGCGGAAGCTCGGATACTCCGGGATATCGCACGGGTCGACCAGGTCGGCGTATTCGGCTGAGGGATAATACGGCTGGTGCGGCCCCCAGAGGCTGACGACCAGGCTGAAAGGCTGATCGGCCTGGGCAAACTCGCGCAATTTTTCGCAGGCGAGGTGGGCGACGAATTGCTCTTCGTGCGCTTCCGGCGGGCCGGCGAGGATGCCTGAGCCATTCATGAACTTCCAGGGCGACGGATCATGCAGGACGATCTCCTGCCCCCGCCACTCCGGATAATTGATGTTGTACTCGATTTGCGCGCGCGCGTCGCCGAAGCCGCGTTCATCGGCGTAGCGCTTGTATTCATCGGACATGTAGATTTTGCCGTAATCGGGCAGGCTCCAGCCCTCGATGCCATAGTCGATGGGCAGGCGCTGGCGGCCGCAGTGCCACTTGCCGACGTAGCCGTTGCGATAGCCGGCCTGCGACAGGTAATGGCTGTAGAGCTGCTGGCCCGAATCGAGGTCTGCCTGGTTGCCGAAGAATTCCGCTTCCGTGTTCATGATGATGCCGTGTGAACTGGGATAGACGCCGGTCATCATGCTGCTGCGCGCCGGCGAGCAGAGCGGGCAGACGGAATAGGCGCGGTCGAAGCGAATGCCTTCGGCAGCGAATCGCTCGAAGTTTTCCCATTTGTATTCGTATTCGCCTTCGCGATCATGCCCGTAGAAGGCCTGATGATCGGTGATGATGAAGACGATGTTTGGCTTTGAATTAGCCATGCTCAAAGGTCCTTTTCCAGAAGTGAATGCAAATGTGCTGTCTCATTTTAGCGAGCCTACGGTGATGCCTTCGATGAGATTGCGCTGAAACATGATGTAAACGATGATGACCGGCACGGCCGTAATGTTGATGCCGGCGAAGGACAGGGCGAAATCGGTGAAGTATTCGTCCTGGAAGGCGGTCAAGCCGAGCGGCAGGGTGCGCTTGCTGTCTTCATTGATGAGCAGCAAAGCCTGGAAGAATTCATTCCAGGTGCCCATGAAGACGAATATGCCCAACGCCATCAGCGATGGCCTGGAGAGCGGCAGCAGGATGCGCAGGTAAAACTGGAAGCGGCTGCAGCCGTCCAGGAAGGCCGAGTCTTCCAGTTCTTGCGGGAAGCCCTGGAAGAAGGCGCGCAGCATCAGAATGGCGAAGGGCAGGCTGCCGGCCACGTAAACCAGGATCAAGCCAAAGCGGCTGTTGGCCAGGTTCAGTTCATACATCAGCGAGAGCAGCGGGCCGAGCTTGGCGGAAAGCGGAAAAGCCATGCCGAAAAGGAAGATGAAAAATAACAGTTGATTGCCGCGAAAGCGCATCTTGGCGAAGGAATAAGCAGCCAGCGAGCTCAATATCAGCACCAGTCCAACGCTCGTCACGGTGATGAAGATGCTGTTGAAGAAATAGGCGTCAAAGCTGGCGCCGAACCAGGCGTCGATGTAATTTTGAAAGCGCCATTCCTGGGGCAGGGCGAGGGCGTTCGCGCGGATTTCCTTGTTGGACTTGAGCGCGCTGGCGAAGACCCAGATGATGGGCACCAGGGTGATGACGGTCGCCAGCGTCAGCAGCAGGTAGAACGGCGCGCCCTGCAGCCGCCGCTGCGCGCTTCCGCTCAGGAACTCCATGAGCGCCACTCCCGGTACTTGATGAATCCGGTCGAGAGAAAGACGACCACGACCGTGTTGACCGTCGCGGCGGCCGTCGCCCAGCCCATCTCGAAGTTGCCGATCATACGGAAGACGTAGATATCGATGACATCGGAAGAATAGAAGGGGCCGCCACCGGTCAAAATGTAGATCACGCCGAAGACGCCCATTGCCGTGAATATGCGCAGCGTGATGACGAAGGTGAAAACGTCATAGAGGCAGGGGATGGTGATATGAAAAAGCTTCTGCCGGAAGTTGGCGCCATCGACGCGCGCCGCGTCGAATATGTCGGTGGAGATATCCTGCAGACCGGCGAGAAAAATGACCATCGAGTAACCGAAGCTGGCCCAGGTGTAGGCGATGAAGGTGGAATAGAGCGCGATCTTGGGATTGCCCAGCCAGGATTGCGTGAAGGCGCCCAAACCGATCAGTTCCAGGGTCGGGTTCAGCACGCCGGCGAAGGGATGATAGATCCACTTCCAGACGTAAGCGATCACCACACCTGAGAAGATCGCGGGCAGGAACAGCGCAGCGCGGAAGAAGACGCGTCCCGTGCGAATCTCGTAAATGAATACGGCGAGAAACAGCCCCATCGACACCGGAATGACCACAGCCAGCCCCAAAAAAATGAAGTTGTGACTGAGCGCATTCCAGAAGCGGTCGTCATTGAGGATGAAGTTGTAATGGTTAAAGCCGATGAACTCAGAGGTCGGCGACAACAGATCCCAGCGGAAGAAGCTCAAAAAGAAGGAGGCCAGCACCGGACCCAGGTTGAAGACCACATAGATGATGACGGCGGGCAAGATGAACAGATAGGGCATCAGGTCGATGCGGAAGCGAGGGCTTGATTTTACTTTTGCTGGAGCGCTTAACGAGTGCGCCATGCTAACTGGTCCAATTGGGCGAGCAAATTCTCGCCGCTACAGGCTCGTACTTATGTCTATGTGTAGGGGCGAGCCGGTGGCTCGCCCGCATAGCCGTTGTTTCAATAGGGCGATAGAAGTCTCGCCCCTACAAGTCTCGGAAAGGCGTGCGCTTAGTTCTCCGCCAGATACGTGCTGTGCGTCTCCTGCATTTCACTCATGAACTCTTCGGGCGTCAGCATGCCGCCGATCATGCCTTGCACGATTTGGTTCATATCGCCGAAGACCTTGGGCGGCAGGTATGTGACGGGCCAGAAGCCGAGTTTATCAACGTTGGCGGCCGTTTCCGATGCGATCTGGAAGGTCAACGGGTCAATGTCATCGGGTACTTCAATGGAGAATGCCGGCAGCACAGAGACTTCGCGCAGCGCTTGCACGGCTGTCTCCTCGGTCGTTAACCAATCTACAACCTTGAATGCGGCGTCCACATCGGCGTATTCGGCGATGATCAGCGAGCCGCCGATGCCGCCCAAGGTCTTGATATCGGTGTTGGGATTGACCGCCGGCAAGTAGAAGAAGCCGATTTCGAAGTCGGGCTCGGCCGCGAACGCGTCGTCGATGAACCAGGGGCCGTTGAGCACCATGACGGTGATCCCCTGATAGAACAGGTCAAGCGACTGATTGTAGTCAATGCCCAGCGGTTCCGGATTGGCGTAGCCGTTGGCGACCATGCCATAGAAGGCGTCCATTCCATCGAGGCAGTTGTCGCAGTCGGTCCATGGCTGTGTGCTGCTAAGCACGTCAATGTACTCCGAGCCGGCGCTGCTATACATAAACATGGAGGCCATCAATGCCGAGGGCCAGCCACCGGCGAGGCCCATGGTATAGCCATAATAACCGGCGTCTTTGACCGCCTCCAGGACATCAATGTATTCCGCCCATTCCGTCGGGACATCCAGCTCCAATTCGGCGAAGACGTCTTTGTTGTAGAAGATGCCGACCGATTCCAAATTCTGCGGGATGGCGTATATACGCCCCTCGACCGTGACCTGAGACAGCAGATTTGCCGGGATGCGCTCGATCAAGCCGGAAGCGCGATAGTACTCGGTCAGATCTCGCACTTGTCCGGTCGAGACCAGGGCCTGCAAGTTGGCGCCGACATCAACGCCGCCGAGCACGTGCGGGCCGGCTTCGTTTTCCAGTGCGATGCGCACCTTCTGATTGTTCTCGGTGAAGGTGCCGGTCAAGACGTCTTCATAGGTAATCTGCACATCGTCATGCGCCTCGTTGAAGCGCTCGACCAGGCTATCGTTGTAATCGCCACCGTAACCCAGCGACCAGACGAGGATATCGGTCGCGTCTTGCGCGGCGGCTGGGGCCATGGCGAATGCGCTCGCGAGCAGCGCGATCAGCACAATCATGGACAGCCGTTGCAGCAGAAGTGAAAGTTTATTTTCGGACATAATCATGAATCTCCTTAATTCCTTATTGAACCCGGAGTTAAACTTATATCCCATTTAATACCTGCGGCGCAAGTTTTCTACGTCTATCGCTTAATCCCATGCATTGTCAACCGCCTTATTTCCTCTTGGGGAAGCGGGAGAGAATCGTAAGCGGCTCGGGCATTTTGACGCGGGCGCCGAGCGAGAGGCTGGCATAGTCTGTTGATTTGGCGCGGGCGGCGCCGGCGAATACATGCAGCGCTGTCCCCGGCTTGCGGTAGGCGCGGTCCATCAAGGCCTGGCCAAGCTGATAGCCATCCACATCGATATTACAACTGGTGACGACGCCGACGACTCGCCCGCGCGCGTTGACGATTGGGTCGCCGTAATGTGCGGGGCGGGCGCCGCGGTTATCCAGGCGAAAGCGGCTGACTTGCGTTTTGCGCTTTGCTTCGTAGTCAAGGAATGCGCGCTTGCCGATGAAGAAGGGTTTGTAGAGCTTGACATAGGCGCCAAAGCCGGCGTCGGCCGGGTTCATGTTCAGGTCACCGGCCAGTTCCAGGCCATAGAGGGGCAAGCCGGCTTCGGTGCGCAGGCTGTCCCGGGCCGCCAGGCCGCAAGGCGTCACGCCCATGTCGATAAGCGCTTTGAAGAGCGCAGCCGCTTGATCGGGATGCACAAACAGTTCGTAAGCGACGCGCTCGCCGGTATAGCCTGTGCGTGAGACGATCAGGTCAAAGCCGCCCAGCTTCACCTCGACGACCCCGGCCCATTTCAAGCGCTTGACCGCGGCCAGGTCTGCTGCGTCCCCGCCGAGCTGCAGCAGGCAGTCGCGGCTTTTGGGGCCCTGGAGGGCGATATCGACGCGGCGTTCCGCGCCCCATTGCTTCAAGCGAAGGTCGCGCAGCTGAAAGCGATCCGCCCCTTCAAGGCGCCGGCCGGGCGCGCTGGGGTCGATCATGACGTCGCCGGCGACAACGGCATTGAGCCAGGCCCAATTCTTGTCATTGTTGGAGGCGTTGACGACGGCGAGAAAGCGCTCATCAGCCAGACGGTAGATCAAAAGGTCATCCAGCGGGATGCCGTCGACATCAAGCAGAAAGGTATATTGGGAATCGCCGACCTCGAGCCGCTTGACGTCGTTCGATGTCACCTGGTCGAGGAAGCGCTCCGCCCCGCTGCCCTGCACGTCGAATACGCCCATGTGCGCCACGTCGAAGATGCCGGCCTGGGCGCGCACGGCCTGGTGCTCCTCGCTGACCGATCTGTACCAGAGCGGCATATCATAGCCGGCGAAGGGCGCCATCTTCGCGCCCAAGTCCAGGTGCAAGCTATGCAAGGGCGTTTCCCTTAGCATGTCCGCCGTGGCGATCTCGGGTGCGAATTTGGGCAGGGGATGCGAACCCCCCTCAAGTTGCGACTCCTGTAGGGGCGACAAATCATGTCGCCCGCATTCCATCGCCGGTGTTCGGGCGACCAGATTGGTCGCCCCTACATTTCCCACCTTGGGGTCCGCTGTCGCAGGGAAAAAATTGTCCCCATTGATGCCGATATGGTAGGCTTTCCGCGCATAGCCTTCCAAATCGGCCAGGGCAAGCGGCTCGGCCTCGCCCAAGACATTGACGGCGACCGGCCCGGGAAGTTTGGCGTGGATGTCGCTGTCATCGAAGTGGACGAAGCCATCGCTGAGCGCCCGCAGCCAGGCGACGGCGCGGTCGGCGCGTCCAGCGAGGTTGAGGCGGAACTCGGTCGCTGAATGTCGCGTGACTGAGCCGGCCGCCATCACTGAGCCGTCTTTCTCGAGGAGCCGCGTCGGCTGGCTTTCGCCATCATTCAAGGCGGCGACATCGCTGGTGGCCGCGGCATGCATAAAGTCGCCGGCGGCGGCGCCCTCGACGCTGACTTCGAGGCAGGGCGCGGGATCTACCCCTCCCCCCGGCCCCTCGCGATGCGACGCCTGTAGGGGCGACATATCATGTCGCCCGCCGTCCCTCAGCGAATCACGGGCGACCAGGTTGGTCGCCCCTACACGTTCATATTCCCCGGCGTAAAAGTGCGGGTAGCCGTCGGCTGCTGCGTCAGTGTCGATGCCGAGGCTCGCGGACAGTTGGCGGGCGCGTCGGCTGGCTGAAACCAGCGCGTCGAAGTCGATCTTGGCGCGCGGCAGCGGCCGGATGCGTCCGGTGAGGCTGAAGGGCAGGCAGGCGTCCAGCACATCGGCGATGATATTGGCGAGCGTGTCAATTTCGCTTGGGCCCATGCCGCGCTGGGTGACCCAGGTCGCGCCCAGTCGAATGCCGCTCGGCCGCAGCGCCGAGGTATCGCCCGGGATCGTCTGCCGGTTGACGACGATGCCGGCCAGGTCGAGGATGCGCGCCGCCATATCGCCGCTGAGCGTCGTCCCGTCCGGCCCGATGATCGACTTGCAATCGAGCAGGAACAGGTGCGTGTCGGTCCCGCCGCAGGGCAAGTGGAAGCCGCGTTCCGCCAGCTTGGCGGCCAGGCGCCGGGCATTGGCGAGGGTTTGCCGCTGCAGATCATGAAACTGGTCTGTGCCGGCGATGCGCAGCGCAACCGCCAGCCCGGCCATCGCATTGATATGAGGACCGCCTTGCTCGCCGGGGAAAACGGCCCGGTCGAGCTTGCGCGACAGGTCCTTGCGATGGCTGATGAGCACGGCGCCGCGCGGCCCGTTTAATGTCTTGTGGGTGGTGAAGCTGACGACATCGGCGATGCCGACCGGGTTGGGGTAGAGGCCCGCCGCGATCAGGCCGGCGACGTGGGCGACGTCAGCGAGCAGAAGCGCGCCGACGGCGTCGGCGATCTCCCGGTATGCCCCCCAGTCGGCCGCGAATGGGTAGCTGCTGAAGCCGCCGATGATAAGGCGCGGTTTATGTTTGCGGGCGAGCGCCAGCATCTGGTCGTAATCGAGGCCTTCAGTCGCCGGGTCGATCCCATAGCTGACAATGTTGTAGTTGATGCCGCTGCGGTTGACCGGGCTGCCATGGGTGAGGTGCCCGCCCATAATCAAGTCCATGCCCATGACGGTATCGCCGACATCGAGCAAGGCGCTGTAAACGGCGTTGTTGGCGGGCGCGCCGGAGAGCGGCTGCACGTTGACGTGGAGGTCTTCCGGGCTTAAGCCGTTTCCGGCGAAGCGCTCAGCGACGCGGCGGCGGGCGAGCGCTTCCAGGATATTGGCGTATTCAACGCCCTTGTAGTAACGCTGGTCCGCATGGCGGCGATACTCGGCCAGGCGCGCCGGGTAATTCAGAATCTCGGGCTCGGTCATTAAGCGCGAGTTTTCCAGCGGGTAACCCTCGGCGTAGATATTGTGGAAGGGCGAACTGAGCGCGTCCCTTACGGCGAAGGGCACGGTGCTTTCCGATGGGATCAGAATCAGTTTTTCCTGCTGCCGCGCCGTCTCATGGCGGATCAGATCAGCAAGATCCGGGTCCAGTTCCTTGACGCTTCCGCGGAAGAGATAGTCATTGTTGGTCATGGCTCGAACCGGCTCCTGTATCGTCTCGCGCGCCTGGCGATTCTATCACGGCTCTCCACGGCGAACTATGCGGAGTACCGCATTGCAAACGGAAAATGCTAGTTTGCGGCGGGTGGGCCAGCGATCGCGAAGTCGTCGAGATCGTCGAAACGGGGCAAACGACAGGCGCCGCTTTCGATGCATTGCACGATCTCGCCGGCAAGGACTTCAGCCAACAGCGCGTGCAGGGGCGGTCCATAGTGTTTGGTCGTGCTCCAGTAGGCGTCGTCGATGTGATGCGGCGCCAGGCGTTCTTCGAAGGCGATGTAATTGTAAGCGTCGCGGCTATGTTCCAGCAGGAAATCGTAAATGGGCCGGGGGCGCGGCAAGTTGCTGAAGTAGCGGGCCAGATGACTTTGCAAGGGCAGGTGCAGGACGACGAAGTCGGCGCCCGCTTCCAGGACGTCTTGGGCGAATGCATCGACGATCGCTTTCCCTAATTCGCCGCCTTCGCTGCCGGGTGTATAGATGCCCGGTTCTTCTTCATGTTGTCGCAGCGCTTCGAAGACGATGCTGGCGAGCCGACTTGATGACCACCAGCGCGCTGCCCGGAAGCGGTTCTGGTACCAGAACTCGAAAGGCGCGAGCGGGTGACTGTCGAAGGTTTCGAAGGCATCAATGAGTTGTTCAGGCGGCAGCGTCGGCACATTAAGCAATTGCAGCTCGTCATCAATCAGGGCGAAACGGGGTTTGGAGAAGGCAGGCCCGCTTCGATGGAGCAATTGACGAAAGACATTCACATTCCGTTTGAGGTTTTCCGGCTGCAGGCCGAAAATGACAATATCGGGCGCAAAGCTTTTTCCCAGGCGCTGCCAGCGCAGGAATGCCTGGCCCATGCCATAGGCGCCGACGCCAAAGTTCAGCACTTCGGCTCGGACGCCAACATCTATTAACTCGCGCTCAAGGAGGGCGCCCCAGACCTCGTCATCGGTCACATCGTCTCCCGCCGTGAACGAATCCCCGAAGACGGCGATGCGCAATGTGTTCGCTGGCGGCCTCGCTTCGTAATCGCGCAGAGAGCGGAAACCGGCGCTGTTAATCGTGAATTCGCCGCCCTGACGCGTTGAGTTGGGGCGGAAGCTCCAGCCGAGCCACTCATCGTAAATCACGACGGCGATGTCTTCGTTGGCGATATATCCCTCGACTTGCCCGCGCAGTTCGTTGACCGGCAGCGCTTGCGGCTCCAGCGTGAAATTCAGCAGGGTGAACCGGCCATCGGCGTCGGTCTTTCCGGCGGCGCGGACGGCGAGTTCCAGCAGAATCAGCGTCAGTAGAATAGCGCCGGCCGCGATCAATACATTGGTGAAAATAGTTCGGCGCAAGTGATTCTCCAGCGAGAGCAGTCCGGCAAGTCGATGGGCGTGCTGGCGTCTCGCGATCAAGCATTATGGTCAACTGATTATACAGTTGATGTGACATTGCCGAGCAAAGACTGCCGACAGATTCAGAGATGAGTCTTTGACAATCGCGCGTCAGGTCTATACAATCCAGTACGCTTACGGCTCGCCATGAGCCGCTGACTTTCAAATACTGGAAACCGGATCAAGGCTTGTTTGGAGGCGATCGCCCAATGAAGGAATACCGGACGGAAAATATAAGAAACGTCGCCTTGGTGGGCCATCAAGGCTGTGGCAAGACATCGCTGGTTGAGGCGCTGTTGTTCAGCACCGGCGCGACAACCCGGATGGGCCATATTTCCGAATCGAATATGGTTTCGGACTGGGATGATGAAGAACGGGAGCGCGGCCTGTCGCTTTCCACTTCATTGGCGCCGGTTGAATTCGAAGACATGAAGATTAACGTCTTGGACACGCCGGGCTTCACCGATTTTCAGGGTGAGCTCAAGAATGCGATCCTGGCGGCTGATTCGGTGATTGTGGTAGTTGACGCCGTGGCCGGCGTGGAAGTGGGCACGGAGCTGGCTTGGGAATACGCGCGCATGTGCGAGCAGCCGATCATTGTGGCCATCAACAAGATGGACCGCGAGAACGCCAATTACGAAGCCGTTCTCGAGCAATTGCGCGGTCAATTTGACGACTACAAATTCATTCCCGTAATGCTGCCAATTGGCCAGCAAGCCGATTTCCAGGGCGTCGCCAATGCGCTGACGCAGAAGGCCTATTTCGGCGCCGGCGCTGACCGCTCTGACCTGCCGGCGGAATATGCCGACGCGCTGGAAGAAGCGCACATGGCATTGCTGGAAGCGGCGGCCGAAGCAGATGATGATTTGCTGGAGAAGTATTTCGAGGAAGAGACCTTGTCTTTCGACGAGATCCGCGCCGGCATGCGCAAGGCATCGCGTTCGCCGGAATTGAAGACGGTTCCCGTGTTCACGCTGTCCAGCACGGAGAACATTGGCACGGTCCCGCTGATGGAAGCGCTTGTCGCCTACACCGCGCCACCCAGCGAGCGGCGCGTCGATATCAGCCGGGGCGGTGAGGCCGACGCGCTGCGCCCGCCGCACAACGATGACGGTCCATTGGCCGCCTATGTATTTAAGACGGTGAATGATCGCTTCGTGGGCACGCTCAATTACTTCCGCATCTTTTCCGGCGCGATTTCCAGTGATGGGCGCTATTTAAATTCAAGCAGCGAGGCGGCCGAGCGCTTCAATTCGCTCTTTGTAATGCGCGGCAAGGAACAGTTTCCGGTTGATAGCCTTCATGCCGGCGACATCGGCGTGGTGGCCAAGCTCGCCGACACCAAGACGGGCGACACCTTTGTGGACTCCGCATCCGATATTCGCGTCATCGCGCCCGATTTCCCGGCGCCGCTGTATATGTTGGCGGTCACGCCGCGGACGCAAGCCGACAGCGCGAAGATGGGACCGACCCTGAGCAACCTATGCGATGCCGACCCGACATTGCGCTGGCGCCAGGACGGCGACACGCGGCAGACGGTCCTTGAGGGCATGGGTCAGATTCATCTGGAGGTCATGCTGAAGCGGGCGGAAGCGCTCGGCGTCGGCATTGATACAGACACGCCGAAAGTTCCCTATCGAGAGACAATTACGGGCAATGCCGAATCCAGCTATACGCACAAGAAACAGACGGGCGGCGCCGGGCAATATGGCCGCGTTGATCTGAAAGTCGAGCCGACGCCGGAGGGCTTTGAATTTGAATCGTCGGTCTTCGGCGGGGCGATCTCGCAGCAATTTGTTGCCTCGACCGAGAAAGGCATCCGCGCCGTGCTGGCTGATGGCGTGATCGCCGGCTTCCCGGTCGTACGGGTGAAGGTCATTGTCTTTGATGGCAAGGAGCACCCGGTCGATTCTAAGGACATCGCTTTCCAAATCGCCGGGCGCGAGGCTTTTCGCGATGCCTTTCGCAAGGCGAAACCGGTGCTGCTTGAGCCGATCATGGATGTTAAGATCACCGTGCCCGAGTCGATGATGGGCGACATCATGAGCGATCTCAATACGCGGCGCGGGCGGGTGCAGGGCATGGATACGATCGGCATCAAGAGCGTGGTCACGGCGGAGGTGCCGCTGGCGGAGATGCTGCGCTATGGCAACGACTTGCGCTCCATGACCGGCGGGCGCGGCATCTACGCGATGGATTTCAACCGTTACGACCGCGTGCCGGCCTATGTGCAAGGCGAGATCATCGCTGAGGTCGAGGCGGAGGCGAGTGAATAGGCGCACCGTTCACAATAAAAAAGGGCGGGATCAGTCGGTCCCGCCCTTATGTTTTTTGTAGCACACCGCCGGATTCTCTAACCGGGCTCGCTTTCCACCTCGGCGGTTTCTTTGGTATTCGAGCCGTTGTTGTCGGCGGCTTGCGGCTCGCGCAGGTGCTTGGCGACTGAATCGGGCACGATGTTGTCCTCATCGTCTTCAATGCCCATGATTCGCAGAATTTCTTCGCGCTCGACGGTCTCTTTTCCGAGCAGGGCGTCGGCCAGCGCGTCCAATTCATCGCGGTGGTCTTCCAGCAATTCGCGCGTTTCCTGATAGGCGACATCAATGATGCGCTTGATTTCGGCGTCGAGCTTGGCGGCGGTGTCATCACTGTAATCGCGCCCGCTGGCGATGGCATAACCGAGGAAGGGCTGTTCGGAGTCGTCGCCGTAGTTGACCATGCCGACCGAGTCGCTCATGCCGAACATCTTGACCATGCGCCGGGCGATCTGCGTCACCTGCTGAATGTCATTGGCGGCGCCGGTGGTGACATCGTCAAAGACGATTTCTTCGGCGATCCTTCCCGCCAGGCCGACGCGGATGAAGGCTTCCAGCTGTTTGCGCGATTGATGGAGCGAATCATCTTTGGGCATGTAGAACGCGACGCCAAGCGCGCGCCCGCGCGGGATGATGGTCGTCTTCAACAGGGCCATCGCATCGGGTATCAGGAAGGAAACAATGGCGTGGCCGGCTTCGTGATAGGCGGTGATGCGCCGGTCTTTGTCGTTGGAGAGCGGCGGGCGCTTGGTGCCCAGGCGGATGCGTTCATAAGCGGTCGTAAAGTCGGACATGGTGATGAGGCGGCGGTCGAAGCGGGCGGCGTGCATGGCGGCTTCATTGGCGAGGTTGGCGATGTCGGCGCCGGAAAAGCCGATGGTGGCGCGCGCCAGGGACTCGAGCTCGACATTGTTGCCCAGCGGCTTGTTCTTGGTGTGGATCTTGAGGATCTCGTGCCTTCCCTTGACATCGGGCAGGTCCACAGTAATTTGCCGGTCGAAGCGGCCGGGCCGCAGCAGGGCGGGGTCCAGCACATCGGGCCGGTTGGTGGCGGCGATCATAACAATGTTGGTGTCGTTGTCGAAGCCATCCATTTCAGACAGCAATTGATTCAGGGTTTGCTCGCGCTCGTCGTGGCCGCCGCCCAAACCGGTGCCGCGGCGCCGGCCGACGGCGTCGATCTCATCGACGAAGATGATGGCGGGCGCGTTTTCCTTGGCGCGCTTGAAGAGATCACGAACGCGCGAGGCGCCAACGCCAACGAACATTTCCACGAACTCAGAGGCGGCGATGCTGAAAAACGCGACATTGGCTTCCCCGGCGACGGCACGCGCCATCAAGGTTTTGCCGGTGCCGGGCGGGCCAATCAACAGCACGCCCCGCGGCACTTTGGCGCCGACCTTGACGTACTTCTCCGGCTGCTTGAGGAAATCGACGACTTCTTCGAGCTCCATCTTGGCGGCGTCCTGGCCGGCGACATCTTCAAACTTGATCGATGGCATCTCCGGCGTTTTCTCGCGCGCTTGCGACTGGCCGAATGAGAAGATGCCGTTCATCTGGCCTTGCGCGCGGCGCCCCATCCAAACGAAGAAGGCGATGATGAGCACGAGCGGCAGGAAATTGATGAGCAGCGTCAGCCAGGTCGAGGGCTGCGTCCAGCCGGCGTCAATGTCTTCCACGCCCCGTTCCTGCGCCATCCGCAATAGTTCAGCGCCGGCATAAGGCGGGAGCTGCGCAGTAAAGCGCGTCACGCTCTGCATGCGGCCGGACGCGGTCGAGACGATGATGCTGCTTTTGAAACTGCCGCTTACGGCGATGCTGTCCTGAAAATGCAGGCGGCTGATGTTGTTCTGCGTCAATTGCTCGTAGACATCGGAGTAAGAGATTTCCGGCGTGGAGGAGAAACCACCCAAGATACCGGGTGAGGATATCAATGCCAGCAGCATCACCAGGACGAGCAGACCCGGCGAGATCCACTTGCGCCAATTCGGCGGCGGTTGAGGCGGGCGCCCGCCGCTTCCGCCCTCACGACTTTCGTCGTTATCGTTGTTTTCCCAAAATTGCATGGAGAGATAGTACCTGCGAAATACGGAATGTGTAGTCTGATTATACCTTATCAGCGGCCCAAATTGTGCAAAATTTGTCTTAGAAAGCGGCGGACAGCTTGCGTTGACAGCCGATAATACCACGAATTACGGACTAATGGGTTGCCCGGTTGCGGATCGGCTCAGGCCAGGCAGCGAGCCGCACCGGGCTGCAAAGGCGGGGAGGCGTGGCGCGGAAGTGGCAATATCGCTTCCGGTTAAACTCCGCTATGCTTGCGGATGTGCGCGGCGCCGCGCCTCAGCATAGCATTTGAGAGCAGGCATGAATCGACTAAAGAACGAGACCAGCCCCTATTTGCTGCAGCACGCGGATAATCCGGTGGAATGGTATCCCTGGGGCGATGAAGCTTTCCGCATCGCCCGGGAACAAGACATGCCGATTCTGCTAAGCGTCGGCTACAGCGCTTGTCACTGGTGTCATGTAATGGCGCATGAGAGCTTTGAAGACGACGCGACGGCGGAAATGATGAACGCGCTCTTCATCAACGTCAAAGTGGATCGGGAAGAGCGGCCCGATGTGGATGACATATATATGGGCGCGGTGCAGGCGATCGCCGGGCAGGGCGGCTGGCCGATGACGGTTTTTCTGTTGCCCGACGGCCGTCCATTTTATGGCGGGACTTACTTTCCAAAAGAGCGCCGCTTTGGGATGCCTTCCTTCACCCAGCTGATGGGCGCCGTTCATGAGGCTTACCGCAATCAACGCGAGAATCTGGATCAGCAGGCCAGCCAGTTGCACGAGGCGCTGAAGCGCGATGTGCTGGCGATTGGACGGGCGGACGACAGCGGCTTGACCGGCGACATGCTCGACGAAGCGGCGCGCGGTCTGCTGGCGAGCATCGACCGGCAGAACGGCGGCTTTGGCAGCCAGCCGAAGTTCCCCAACCCCATCAGTCTGGAGTTCCTGCTGCGCCATCATGCGCGCACGGGGGCGGACGAGTCCCTGAATTTGGTGGCCTTCACGCTGCGTCAAATGGCCATGGGCGGGATTTATGACCAGGTCGGCGGCGGCTTCGCCCGTTACAGCGTCGACGCGCATTGGCTGGTGCCGCATTTTGAGAAGATGCTCTATGACAACGCCCAGTTGAGCCGGCTCTATCTGCATGCCTGGCAGATCACCGGCGACCGGTTTTTCCGCGCGATTGCCGAGGACATTTACGATTACATCCTGCGCGAGATGACGGCGGCCGGCGGCGGATTCTACAGCGCGACCGACGCCGACAGCGAAGGCGAAGAAGGCAAATTCTTCGTCTGGACCATTGAAGAAGTGGCCGAGGCGCTTGAGCCGATCAGCGAGGAATTGCCGCGCGCGCTGGAGATCGCCATCGAGACTTTCGGCATGACAACTCAGGGAAACTTCGAGGGCTCCAACATTCTGCATGTGCCGAGGCCACTGGACGAGACGGCCGACGCCTTGGGACTGTCCTCGGCGGACTTGTCGGCTGCCATCGGGCTGATAAAGCGGCGTCTCTATGCCGCGCGGGCCGAGCGCGTGCCACCCGGTCTGGACGACAAGATTCTGACCTCGTGGAATGGCATGATGCTGGCGAGCCTGGCGGAAGCGGCCCGGGTCTTGGAGCGCGATGATTATCTGGCGGCGGCGCGGCGCGCGGGCGCTTTCCTGCTTGAGCAGATGGTGAATGAGAACGGGCGATTGTATCGCAGCCACAAAGATGGGCGCAGCAAGCTGAACGGCTACCTTGAAGATTATGCCAACATGATTGACGCCCTGCTTGAGCTCTATCAATCCACATTTGAGGCAAGCTGGTTCCGCGCTGCGAGGGGGCTTGCCGATGTCGCGCTTGAGCGCTTCCGGGCGGACGATGGCGGATTCTACGATACCAGCGACGACCACGAAGCGCTGATTGTTCGCCCGCGGAACTTGCAGGACAACGTCACGCCGTCGGGCAACGGCATGATGGCGAAGCAGCTTCTGCGTCTCGCCGCCTACACCGGTGAAACGCGCTATGATGAAGCGGCGCGCTCGGTCTTGCGGAAACTTTCGGACGCCATGCGGCAATATCCCCAGGCATTCGCTGAATCACTGAATGCCGCCGACATGCTGGCGGGGGGAATCGCCGAAGTGGCCATCATCGGCGATATCACCGGCGAGCCGAGCGCTGCAATTCTGAATGTCATACAACGGCGGTATCGACCGAACCTGATTGCGGCGCTGGCGGAAAACGATGTTGACAAACACGAGAGCATTCCACTGTTAAACGCGCGCAAAAGACTTGAGGGCAAGACGACCGTCTACGTCTGCCGCAACTTTGCCTGTCGGCTCCCGGTGACGACGGCAGCCGAAGTCGAGGCATTGCTGTCGGCATGGTGAGCGCCGCGAGGGCCGGTTGATGGCGCAGGAGCGGCAGGCCGGTCAAGATTATTTTCGGACGTTGCTGCAGACCGTGGTGGGGCAGGCTTTCAACGCTGCAGGTTATCACTTGCGGGAAAACCCCTACCAGTGGGCGGGCGGGAAGTATCGCTTCGTGAAAGACTTTCAAGATGGCTACTACGGCCTGATCGATTTCCAGGCGCTGGTTTACAGCGACACGATGTGGTCGGCCGGGGCGCCGTCGCGCTTCAAGGTGCAGCTCACGCGCTCGCCCGATCGTCATGGCATGGCCAGCGATAGCGCCGGTTATGCGACGCGCGGGCTCGGTCAGTTGGTGGTAGAGGATTTCGCGGTGGCGATTCTGCCCGCCGCTGATCACTGGTGGAGTTTCCAAGACACCGACTCCTTGGGCGCCGCGTTGGCGGAAGCCGGCCACCTGATTATCGGTTACGGCATTCCCTGGCTGGCGGGCGACCTGGTTCCACCGGCGGATTAAAACCATTTGACTTTGCTTGACAAGCAATACGGCGCTTCGTACTATGACGGATAGGTTTCATTCGGGCGGTTTCAGCCACGTGCTCCGTTCAAGCATCTTTTTCCTGGCTCTGATAATTTGCGCTAACGCCTGCAATTTTCGCAGCTTGGAGGCGGCGCTGCCGACGCCGGATGCCGACAATATCATCTACGTCACGGCGACGCCGCGCCCATTCGCGATCCAGGCGGCGCCCAGCAAAACGCCGACCGAGATGCCAGCGGCCGCGCCAACAGCGCCGGGCATTGATGCGGCGCAATTGCTGCAATCTGGTGAAAACCTGGCTCGCAACGGCTATCTGGAAGAGGCGGCGGGCATCTATCGCAGTTTGCTCAATTACGGCGATGCCGTCGGGCCGCAGGATCGGGCCCTGGCACGATTTCGACTGGGGCAGGCCGCCTTGCGCGCCGGCTTTTTTGAGCAGGCACTCGACAGCTTCACGCTGTTCATCGACGAGTTTCCTGACGATAGGCAATTGGCGCGGGCTTATTTTTTGCGCGCCGATGCCCGGCTGGGTCTCTCGCAGTGGGGCGCGGCCATCGCGGATTTGCAGCAGTATTTGGCGCTTCGCCCTTCATTGATTGACAGCTACGTCTACGAGCGCATTGCCGATGCGCAGATCGCCTTGGGGCAGACCGAGGGCGCGCTGGGCAATTACGAGCGCGCGATAAACGCCAAGCGCTCGAAAGTGCCGCTGCTGATTCTGCGTGAGAAGCTGGCTCAAATCTATATCAACCTGGGGCGGCATGCCGACGCGGTCGCGCAATATGACGCGATTCTGTCGGTAGCGCGCAATATCCCATACCGCGCCGATATCTCCTTGTCGGCGGCGCAAGTCGCACTGAACAGCGTCGATGCCGATACCGGCCTGGCGCGGATGCGGGCGGTGGTCGAGAATTACCCCGGAACGGCCGCAGCCTGGCAGGCGCAGGATCAATTGCGGCGGCATGGCCAGGTTTATGACGGTTTCCAACGGGGCCGGGCGGCCAGCGTCGCCGGGGATTATCAAGCGGCGATCGAAGCTTTGAACCAATTCACGACCGAAGTCGAGTCGACGGCGGTTCCAGCTGAGCTTTACCTGCTGCTCGGGCGCGCCTATCGCCAGATCGGCAATTTCGACGCGGCATCCGTCGCTTTTAAGACATTAATTGATCGCTATCCGGGGGATCCGCTTTTTGGCGACGCGCTGCTGGAGCGGGGGCGTACGCGCTTTCTGGCGGGCGATATCCCGGCGGCGATCCAAATCTATTTGTCGATTGCTGAGGATTATGAGGCGCTGGCGACGGCGGCGGGCGAAGCGCTTTGGCGGGCGGGTTATCTCCACGGGACGAAGGGCGAGACGGCCTTATCGCGGGAAATCTTCATCCGCCTGGCCGATAGCTATCCCGATCATGAATTGACCACCAACGGCTTGTTCATTGCGGCATCGGCCGCCGTGCGCGACGAAGCGTGGAACATCGCCGAGAGCCTCTATGAGCGGATCGCGGCCTTGACGAGCGGCGAGGATCGGGCGGCGGCTTATCTGTGGATCGGCCGTATCGCCCTGGATCGCGCCGACAATGCGGCGGCCAACGCGGCGTTTGATCAGGCGATCGCGGCGGCGCCCGACAGTTATTTTGCGGCGCGCGCCGGCGATTTCCGCATCGGCCGGCAGCCCTTCCTGGCGCCCGAGCGCGTCCGATTTGATTTCGACGAAACAGCCGAATTGCAGGCGTCTGAGGATTGGCTGCGCGGCAGGTTCGCCATAGAAGGAGCGGGCGAATTGTGGCGCCTGCCAGAGCCGCTGGATGGCGATCCGCGTATGATCCGCGGGCGCGAGCTCCTGGCCGTGGGCGCCTTCCAGGAAGCCTACACAGAATTCGAAGAGTTGGTCGATGAGGCGCGCGAGCGGGGCGATGTCTTGAGCAGCTTCCGCCTGGCGATCCATTTGCGTGCTCTGGGCGCTTATCGCGAGAGCATTATCGCGGCCGCCGATGTGATAATCGCGTCGGGGCAGGGCACGCTGCAGGCGCCGCCCGCCATCGCCCGCTTGCGCTTCCCCGCTTACTACATCAACGTCATCCAGTCGGCGGCCGCTGAACGCGAAGTCGATCCCTTGCTGATGCTTTCATTGATCCGGCAGGAGAGCCTTTTCAACACTAACGCGACAGCGGGCGCGGGCGAAAAAGGCTTGACGCAGGTGATTCCTTCAACCGGCGAGTACATCGCCGAAAAACTCAACTGGCCCGATTATCAGCACGCCGATCTGTTTCGCCCATACGCGGGCATCGGATTCGGCATTGACTACCTCCATGAACAGCTGGAACTTTTCGACCGGAACGCCGTGGTTGCGCTCGCCGCCTACAACGCCGGCCCCGGCCGCGCCTACGATTGGAACGCGCTTTCCGGCGGCGATCCTGACCTGTTTATGACGACGATAACGATTAATTCAACGCGTCATTATGTGCAGTTCATCTATCGCAACTACAATATCTATCGCGAGCTATACGGCCTGGACGACGGCTGAGCGCTGCTCTTTTCCCGGCCGCGCCGCGCATTGACAGCGAGCGCGCTGAACGGCATATCTCCAGGTTCAATTGCGGGTTATGAATAATGATGAGCTAGGACGCAGCAAGTGATTTTGCTGTGCTAAACTGAAACTGTGGGAGACATTTGCAAGAAAGGTGGCGATGCAAGCGCAGCGATTACTCGACAATCTGCATGCTCAGCAGGATACGGCGCTGGATGATTTCTTCGGCAACCCGCGCCTGATTGAAGACGCCCACTCCAGGACGCCCTTTGATGCTGTTAAGCGGGTGGCGATCTTGACCGAGTCCTTCTTGCCGAAGGTGGATGGGGTCGTCAAAACAACCTACCTGACGGTGCGCTACTTGCAAGCAACCGGGCGCGAGGTATTGGTGTTCGCGCCTGATATCGCGGTCGACCATATCGGCAGCTCGCAAGTGATAGCCCTGCCATCTATCGGTGTGCCGCAAGCGCCGGAGACGCGCCTGGCCTTGCCGAACCCGGTCGTGGCTCGGCACATCGAAGATTTCAATCCGGATCTGATTCATCTCTTCAGTCCGGCGGCGATGGCGGTCAATGGCATGGCGGTCGGGCGCCACCTCAATCTTCCCGTGATCGCAAACTATCAGACCGACTTGCCCGGCTACACCGAGAATTACGGCTTTCCCATGCTGTCGGGGCCGGTCAATCGCTGGCTGCGTTATATTCACAACGGTTGCCATCTGACGCTGGCGCCGACGCGCACCATCATCAGCCAGCTGCGCTCAGTTGGCTATCGCCGCGTACGGCATTGGGGACGGGGCGTGAACACCGAGCGCTTTAATCCGCGGCATGCCCGCCCGGCGATGCGTCGGCGGCTCCTGAATGGGCGCGACCCCGATTCTCTTCTCTGCATATTCGTCGGGCGGCTCGCCAATGAAAAACGCATCGACCTGCTGCGCGAGGTCGCGCAGACGCCGGGCGTGGCCTTGAGCATCATCGGCGATGGCGCGCTGCGTGAAGAACTGGAGACTGTATTCGCCGACACCGACGCCAATTTCACCGGTTATCTGATCGGTGACGAGCTGGCGCAAGCCTATGCCAGCGCCGACGTCTTCGTCTTTCCGGGCCAATACGAAACCTTCGGCCAGGTCATCCAGGAAGCGATGGCGTCGGGTTTGCCAACGGTTGTCGTCAACGCCGGCGGCGCGCCCGATGTCATCAACCATGGCCTCAGCGGCATCGTCGTTGAGCCGACCACCAGCGCCTTCGCCTCGGTGATTCGGCAATTGCGCGACCAGCCGTCGCAGCGGTTGGCGCTGAGTTTCAAAGCGCGCGAAATGGCGGAGCAGCGGCCCTGGTCGGCGCTGATGGCGCAGTTGGAGAGCTACTACGAAGAGGCATTCACCATGAATCAGCGCTTCAAGCGCTTGTTCGGTTTCACGCGTTATCACTTGCCACTGTCGATTCCGGCCCAGCTGGTGCGCCGGCCCCGCAATCTTTCTTGAGAATTAGAACGAGGCCGCAGCATCATGCCGACGGAAACGAAACGAAAGACCCTGGCGCTGATATCCCATGATGGCAAGAAAGCCGATATGGTGGCTTTCGTGATGGACCACCGGGCGCGCCTGCGCGATTTTGAGCTGGTGGCGACCCAAACGACGGGGACGCTAATCCAGGAAAAGACCGGACTTGATGTGCGCTGCATGCTCTCGGGGCCCTACGGAGGCGATGCGCAAATCGCGGCGCAGGTGGCGGAGGGGCGCGTCAACGCCGTGTTTTTCTTTCTCGATCCATTGGGCAAGCATCCGCATGACCCCGATATTCAGGGTCTGTTGCGGATCTGCAATGTGCATAATGTGCCATTGGCGACTAATATCGCAACCGCCGTATTGCTGATCAACGCTTGAATGCGCGCCGATCTTACGTATTTCTTGCTTCACCAGCCAGCGTTCAGCAGACATAATGACGCTGAAGGCCGAACCGCCAGCGGCATTTCCTGTAACAGACCGGGAGCCGGCGCGCAAAGTCAACATGCTGAAATAGGGTCAGACTGTGCCTGAAGTTGATAATGTCATTCTTGAGTGGGTGACGCGGGCAAAATCGGGTGACCAGGATGCCTTCTCCGAGTTGGTCTACCTGTATCAAGATCCCGTGTACAACCTTTGCTACCGCATGCTGGGGGAAAGCGGCGAGGCGGAAGACGCGACCCAGGAGACTTTCCTGCGCGTTTTCAGGAATCTGGAGCGCTACGATACGACGCGCCCTTTCAAGACCTGGCTGCTGTCTATCGCGTCAAACCACTGCATTGACCGCCTGCGGAAGCGGCGCATGCAGTTCGTTTCATTGGACGATGAACCCACCGCAGCCGCCCTGGCCTTGCGCAGCAGCGACCCAACGCCGGAACAAGCCGCGCTGACCGGCGAAATCAGCAGCTATGTGCAGCGTCTCTTGCTACAGTTGGATGAGCATTACCGGCTGGCCGTCGTCTATCGCTATTGGTACCAATATTCTTATGCCGAGATTGCGGAAATGATGGACACAACCGAAAGCGCCATCAAAAGCCGGCTGCATCGGGCGCGCAAAAAGCTGGCGGGGCTGCTGGACACGGTGGATGAACTCGATAAGACGGGCGAAGACCGGTTAGCGGACCCCATGACGAAAGGAAGTTGAGATGGCCGAAGAGGGAAGCCAGCGGCAGCGGATCATGCAAGACGCGATCGATGGGCAACTAAGCGAGAACATGGTGGGAAAGCTTGTCGAGATCCTGGGGCGCGACCAGAAGGCGGCGCGGGAGTATGATCGCTTGCAGCGGGTGGACAGCTTGCTGAAGCGAGCGCCCCAGCAGCGCGCGCCCGCCCGTCTGGCGGCTACCATCATGGCGCGTCTGGCGCAGCGCGTACAAGCCGAGGCGGACTTGAGCGACCTGCCGCCCGAGGCGCAGCAAGCGATGATGCTCTGCTTGTCCGCCTCCATGATGGCGATGATGCCCATGATGGAAGCGGCCTCCTGGCTGGTGCTTAACGCGCGGCGCGACCCCGAACTATTGAGCAATGTGATGATCGAGACGATTAGCTGGATGACCCTTGTGACCGATGCCTTGATTCAGTTGCTGGATGATGCGGGGAACCGCGCCCGCAGCGAACCCGAAATCGCGACGGCCACGCTCGCGCTCACGCCATATTTGCTGCGGTCAATGCTGGATTACCTCGATGAACTGCCGCTGAAGGCTTAACTTCGCCACAAACCGGTGCTGCGCCCCTAGGTGAAAACTGGGAACGGGAAAAACAAGAGGGCTGCGCTGGCTTGGCGCAACCCTCGTTTTTCTCTGTGATGCTTGTGGGCGTCAGTCGGCGCCTTCAGGGATCATTTCGATCTTGCGCACCTTGTAGGTGACCAGACCGTCGGGCACTTCGACCTTGACGCGGTCGCCCACTTTCTTGCCCAGCAGGGCTTTGCCGACCGGGGACTCGAGGGAAACGCCGCGGCGCCCGTGAGTAATCTCTTCGTGATCGAGCAGATCCAATGTGAATTCTTCCTTCTCCGAGCTGTCATAGACTGTAACGCGGTTGCCCGGCGTTATCGTATTCGGGTCTTCATCAGCGTCGATGATCTCGGCGCGCGCGAGCACATTCTGCAGGTGGGATACGCGTTCATCTAGGCGTTCCTTTGATATCATGGCATCAAAGAAGACCGCTTCTTCGCCCTGGTCGTCTTCCCGCGCTTCGGCCAGCATCTCGGCGACCTTCGAGTTCTCTTCGCTGGTGAGAATATTTAGCTCGCGCTGCAGTTTCTGAAAGCCCTGCCGCGTCAATTGAATGCGTCTTTCCGCCATGACCACTTCCTTTCGAATTGCAATCACCAATTCTATACGGTGACCGGAGCAAAAGGTCTTATCTAGCGCGCAAATCGTTTGCAAGCGCCTGTAGTAGATGAAACGCCCTGCCCACTGGACAGGACGTCTGCCGACACTCGTTGAATCAGATTTCTGAAATTATAGTAGAGAACGACAGAAAAATCAAATCTCGGGCGGCAGCTGTCTTTCCACGGCGATGCGCCGCTTGGCAGCGGATTGGGCAAATGCCGCTAGGCGCCGTCAAAAACCTCCGGGTTGACGCAAGTCGGAAGCGGCTCGCCGAGAAGCCCGGCGATGACGTTGTCCACCGCCATCTCGGCCATCTTCGCGCGCGTGGCCACGCTGGCGCTGGCGATATGGGGCACAACCAGGCAGTTGTCCAAACTTAGCAGCGGGTCATCCAGCGGGATCGGTTCGGGGTCGGTGACATCCAGGCCGGCCGCCAGAATCTGGCCATTTTTCAGTGCTGCGTAGAGCGCCTTGGGATCGAGCACGCTGCCACGCGCGGTATTGATCAGAATAGACGTTGGCTTCATCAGCGCCAACTCGCGCTCGCTGATCAGATGGTGGGTTTCGTCGGTGAGCGGAACGTGCAAGCTGACGAAATCGCTCTCGACCAGCAGCTGGTCCAGGCTGACTTTTTCGCCGCCGAGCTGGCGGATATCTTCTTCGCTTTCCAGGCTATTCACCAGGATGCGCATGTTGAAACCTTGCGCTCGCCGCGCGACCGCCGCCCCGATGCGCCCGCTGCCGATGATGCCCAGGGTAGCGCCGAAGACATCCTGGCCGGACAATACGGTCGGATGCCAGGTCAGCCACTTGCCATCCTGAACGTATTGCCGCCCTTCCGGGATGCGGCGCGCCACCGCCATCAGCAGGGCGAAGGCGAAATCAGCCGTCGTTTCGGTCAGGACGCCCGGTGTATTGCCGACCGGGATGCGGCGCTCGTTGGCGGCGGCCACATCGATATTGTCGTAACCCACCGCCATGTTGCTGATGACTTTCAAGTTGGGGGCGGCATCCATCAAGCGGGCGTCGATGCGGTCGGTGAGCAAACAGAGCAAGCCTGACAGGTCGCCCATTTTTTTCAAAATAACGTCGTAATCAGGCGGGAGGAAGGCGTCCCACACTTCCATTTGGCAGTGCTCTGACAGGCGGTCCAGCGCCGCAGCCGGCATTTCACGGGTGACGAAGACCTTGAAATCGCTCATGTTTGCGCTCCAGACGAGTTTTCCCGGCCCAGATTATAGCGCGGATTGAGGCAGGCATAAAGCTCGACGCACACTCGCCTGGGATGCCGCGCCTCAAGCGGTTGATCGCCGTGGACTGCTGGCGTGAATCGGTATTTCAGGGCACGGTGTTGAGCGAGACCTTAACCAATGTGCCGCGATAGGGCTCGCTGTGCACGGCAATCGAGCCGCCGCAGCCTTCAATAAACTGCTTGGCCAGGTACAAACCCAAACCCAGCCCAGGATCGTCGGCCGCTGCTTGCCAGAAGGGGAGAAAGGCCGTCGCTTTGCCACGCAGCCGGAAGCCTTTGCCGCGGTCGTACAGGGTGAAATCCGTCCGATAACCGAAATCTTGCGTGTCAAGGGTCACGCGGTTGGCGCCACTGTGTCTGTGTACATTGTTCGCAAGCTCGGCAAAGGCATAGCTAAGGCGCGCTTCATCGCCGATGACCAGAAAGCGCGCGGACGGCTCGCTCAACACCAGATGCTTGAGGACCGAGTTCATGCGCTGAATCAAAACCCGGCCATCAAACTCGTCGTTGGCGTAGACCATCATGTCATGCTTCAAGAGCGAATAGTGCCAGATATTGGTCATCATGTGTTCGATTGACAGCACTGACTCAAGCACATATTCGATGATTGCATCCTGCTCGTCGGTCAAGTGGCCGTCGAAGCCGGCCGCCAAATTGTCCAGCGTGAGCTTGATGGGATCATTCAGCGCGACAAAACGCTCCAGCACAGCCGGCCGGGTTGCGGTGTTTTCGATGCCCAGAGCGGTGATGACATCCATCACCAAGGTGTGCAAGCCCCAGCAATAGGCATGGATTCGCTTGTAGCACTCGCGTTGATCGCCGGAGGTCGGGCCGAAGGAACCCTCCAACATGGATTCCATGAGCGTGATGATATCGCTGACGGGGTCGAGAAGTTTGCTGTAAGTTATGTTTGCCACGCGCGCATGCTCGGATTCCAGTGCAGCTACAATTATAGCAGATGAAGTCCGAAAGTCGCATTTTGGCCTTTGCGCGGGCCTCTGTTGCGGGTTTGCTGAAATAGGCCGGGGCCGCCGAGGTTGGGGATCCGCATTGAAAGTGGCGGGGGCGCGCCGGCAGTTCCAGATGCTGAAAAAGGAAGCAGCCGACAACCTGCCGACTGCTACATGTTCTTCAACTGTTCTCCGCGCGCTTCAAGGCGAATTGCGCGGGCGCCTGTCGCTAGAGTTACTTGAGTTCGACGACTGCGCCGGCATCTTCCAGCTTGGATTTGCCGTCTTCGGCCAGGTCCTTGCTGACTTCTTCCAGCACGACCGCCGGGGCGGATTCGACCAATTCCTTGGCTTCTTTCAAGCCGAGTGGGGTAATGCCGCGGATGGCCTTGATGACGTTGATTTTCTTGGGGCCGATTTCCTTCAGCACCAGGTCGAACTCGGTCTTTTCTTCTTCCGGTTCGGCTTCAACAGCCGCGCCCGCGCCCGGCGCCATCATCATCATGCCGCCGCCGGCAGCCGCTTCAACGCCCCAGGCGTCTTCCAGCTTTTTCTTGAGATCAGCCGCTTCTAAAATGGTGAGCGCGCTGAGCTCCTCTACCAACTTGTCCAGGTCTGCCATTGTCTTCGCCTTTCTTCAGGTTCTTGTCTTGCTTGCTGAAACTGTTTGCGTGTATCGCTTTGCCGGCCCGCTTATGCGCTCAGGTCGGCCGTCTCTTCTTGTTTGTCCAAATAGGCTTGCAGGACGTTGACGACGCCGCCGGTCGCCTGGTGCAGCACGTTGACGATGCCTTGCGCCGGCGAGACGACCAGCCCGGCCAGCTGCGCGCGCAATTCGTCGAGCGTGGGCAGCTTCGATATGGCGTCCACCTGCTGCGCATCCAGCAGATCGCCGGCCATTACACCGCCGGTCACCTGCATCCTTTCGTTGAAATCTTCGTCCTCTATGTGCTTGAGCAAGGCTTTGGAAACACCCGGCATGTTGTCGCGCCCGAAGACGATCGCTACCGGGCCTACCAGCAGGTCTTCCGGCACAATCCACTGGGCGTCCCGCAGCGCCTTGCGCATCAGCGTGTTCTTGGCCACGAGGTACTGCCCGTTGTGCTCGCGCACGGTGTTGCGCAGGCCTTGGATCTGCGGCACGCTCAAGCCCTGTGTCTTGACGATAATGAAGCCGTCGCAGTCATTGAGAATCTCAACGTAGCTTTCGACAAGCTCTTCCTTGCGCTCTCTTGAAACTGGCAATTGGCGCTCCTTTCCTCGAACGGGCCAGGCTATGGCGAGCCCGGCAAGCCATAGGCCACCCAAACAAACAAGCGACCCGCCTATCCAGGCCGCTTCAAAACTCTGCCATGTCTCTTTGCAGGTAGATCTTGGAGCGCCCCTCGGCAGGCAATTAAGGGCGGCCGCCCACCTGCTGTCTACGGTTCACGTCGCTATGCGGTTGTTACCCACGGCGGGATTATAAAGCGGCCTGAAGCCAGATCAAGGCTCAATCTGCTCAGATCAATCGCTTCATTCTTTTACCACCGAGGACACCGAGAGAAAAGAGTACACCGAGGGATTCTGTATAGCGCAGTTCGGCATTAGCGACAGTCTTCGCTACCTGACGGCGGCAACTGTTGAGAAGTGGTCGAAATGAGCCGTCTCTCTGTGACCTTAATCTAACTCGGTGAACTCGGTGGTAAATCTACAATCGGTTATTCTTGTCGTTGTGGATTTCAATTATGACGTGATTGTCCTATCAATCTGCCGAGTTGACGCCAATAGACCTGTGCGCAAAAATGTAGGCGTTGGAATATCGACCGGGACGGTGGACAAATGGAACTGGATCGCGATGCTCTACAAGAGAAAGTGCATGAACTCTACGCCCGCGAGCACGCTGAACTGGGCGAGCGCGGCACGATCGCACACCTGGAGCGCGGGCGTCAGTGGGATCTGGCGCCGACGCTGAGCGCGGGCGGCGTGCTCGTCTTCCCTCATGCCGGCGTGCATGACTGCGGCTATCAAATTGCGGCCTGCGTGCATGCGGCGCTGGACAGCGGGGCGGACAAAGTCATCGTGCTCAGTGTTCTCCACGCTTTCACGCCGGCGATGGAAGCGGCGCGCGTCGCCGTCGCTGCCGGCGAAGAGCCGGCCAACTTCGAATTCTGGGGCATACATGGGCCGGGCATAGACGGGCGCGATGAATGGACCGGCGATCATGCCTTGATTAGCTGGCGGCATTTCTGGCGCGCGGCCTTAAAACAGCGCGGCATCTCCGAGAGCGACGCGCCCCGGGTCTACGAGCGCTATCCATATCTGGCTGGCGGAAGGCCTCAAGATTTGCCCGGCATTGATGAGCTGGCCCGCCTGGCCGAAGACGCCGTTATCGTGTCAACGGCCGACCCCTTCCATCATGGCATCGGCTATGGCGACGCGCCGGACGACGCCTACGATCACGATGCGACGGGCCTGGCTCATGCTAAAGCGGTCATCGAGGAAGGCATGCGCCTGCTGGAAAAGGGCGATTATTGGGGCTACAACCAGCATTGTCTTGAGGCGAAGAGCGACGCGCGCGACAGCGGCCAGGTCTATCGTTATTTGCGCGGTCCCATGACCGGTGAAGTCCTGGATATCAGCTATACCGACTCTTCCGAACTTTATGACCAGCCGAAGCCGACTTGGGTAGCCGGCGCGCTAATTGAGTGGACACGCTTCGCTTAGCGCGGGCGAGCACTTGGCGGCGCTATGGTTCGCTGCCAGCTTCAAGGTCAAGCTCCTTCTCGAGCTTTTGAAGCGCATCTTGCAGCTTCTGTTGGCGCAGGCTTTGGGTCAGGTCGCCGCGCGTCCGTTCCAGCACGCCACGCACGATATCGGTTTGGCGGCGCAGCCCATGCGTAAGCGCGTCGGGGAAATCAAATGTGACGAGTTGGTCGTAAATGTCGTCCATCACCTTGAGCAGGCGCTCGGCTTCGGCGCTGTGCCCGTCTTCCCGCCGCATGATATCCAGGATGAAGCGGCGCAGCTCGGTTGCGGCTTCGCCCAAGCCCTTCAGATAGGTCGCGCTTTCAATGTTCAGCTCGGCGGCGGATGGCAGCGGCCGGCCGCTGATTATCGCGCGGGTGATGAAGGCTTCGGCGACTTCCTTGAGCGCGTCCTGGGTGTAGCCGGTGTGATAGAGGTCGGGATATTCCTGGACCACCGCCTTTAGCTCGGCGGCGCCGGCTTCGACATCATTCAGCTTGCCGTCGGCGCCATCCCAATTACGGCGATGGATGGCGCGGATGCACTCGGAGCAATGCCTGATGAGCTGCCGCGAGAGCACAATGGCGCGGTCGCGCGCGGCGTTGCGTTGCTCAAGGTCTTCACGGATGGCATTGCAGATTTCGCTCAATCCAGTCATGCTTGCTCTTTCTGGCGCGCCGCCGTCCTTGACTCATCAGCGCCCGGTAACGCCGCCATTATAGCCGATGTCGCCGACATGCGATAAGCGACAGCCATGCGCGGAATCGCCCGGAATTAGACTGCCCGCCGGCGAAGTCCGCGATTATCCTTGCCGCGGCGATTTCGCTCGTTGTCATAAGGGAGTTCATAATGCCGACCTACATTTATCGAATTCAGCCGGTGCGGCCAGAGATGCTTTCCGAGGGGCCGACAGCCGAGGAGGCTCGTATTACCGGCGAGCATTTTGCTTATCTCAAGCGCTTGATGGACGAGGGTCTGTTGATTTTGGCCGGGCGCACGCTCAATGTCGATTATTCGGCTTTTGGCATCGCGATCTTTCAGGCGCGCGATGATGAGCAGATGCGTCAGATCGTCGCCGGAGATCCTGGCGTGGCGCAGAAGCTCTTTCGCGCCGAATGGCAGCCCTATCGCATCGCTCTGCACGCGCCGGAAAATTGCGGAGAGGCGTAGATGATGCAGGACGACTCACCACGGCATATTGTCGCCGCCAGCGCCTTGATACGAAATGACAAGGGCGAGATCGCGCTGGTGCGAACGGAGCGCAGAGGCTGGGAGCTGCCGGGCGGGCAAATCGAATCAGGCGAATCCTTGATCGACGGGCTCAAGCGCGAGGTGCACGAAGAATGCGGCCTTGATGTCGATATCGGTCGGCTGCTCCATGTGCGCAGCAATCTGAGTTCCTCCATCGTCATCTTCTGCTTTGAGGCGACCTATGTGAGCGGCGAACTGCGCCCGAGCGAAGAAACGCCGGCGGTCCGTTGGGCGGACGCGCAGACGGCGCTGGACTTGATACGTCATCCGATACTGCTTGTATGCCTGCGCGACCTGCTGCGAAGCGAATCGCCGACGCTGTACTACACTTACCGCAGCCGGCCTTTTGAGTTGGTCGAAACGCGGGAAATCTAAAGGATGGGCTGGCGCGAAGGGACGCCAGCTTTGCGCGGATAGCGGCGCGGCGTCGGCTTTACTTTATCAATTACGACAAGATAACGCGGGTTGTCGAGCGTGGGCAGCTGCAGCTCTTCAATGGTGAATAGCTCTCCACCCAGCCTATCGATCGCTTTGGCGGCGGCGTTGGTTTCCTCATAGGCGGAGCGTCCCTTCATGGCGACTGCCTGGCCGCCGAGCTTGGCCAGAGGAAGTGTGTACTCAGATAGCGCGGGCAATCTGCCGACGGCGCGGGCGACGACAAAATCGTATGCTTCGCGATGGCGCTTGTCTCGCCCGGCATCTTCGGCGCGGGCATGAAGGCTGCGCGCATTCTTAAGCCCCAGGTCAGAGCAAGCCTGATCGATGAAGCGCAATTTCTTGGCGGTCGAGTCCATAAGCGTGACTTGCAGGCGCGGGTAGGCGATCGCCAGCGGCAGGCCCGGAAAGCCGGCGCCGGCGCCCACGTCAATCAAGCGGCGGCCGTCTGCTAGCGGAAGCACGCGCTTCAGCGTCAAGGCGTCCAGATAATGCATGACCGCAATCTCCCGCTGATCGGTGATAGCGGTTAAGTTCATGCGTTTGTTCCACTCCAGCAGCAGGTCTGTGAGCCGGTCAAATTGCCGGACTTGCTTGACCGACAATTCCTGATCAAGCAAGGTCTTTGCGTAATGGCTCAGCGAGGTCATTGATACCTCGGCGGACGGCGGCGACGCGGCATAGTTCGCCGCGCAGACGCTGCAGCCGCGCCTAGGGATAAGACGTCAAGGGGACGGTTGGCTGCTCGTGCATGAATTCGAGCCCGTATGGATTGGGCTCAATGGTGAATTGGCAGCTGCTGTCTATCCGTTCGTTTGCTGTGCCGGGGCCAAAATCTTCATAACCATCGGTGATCGCGTTTGCCCAGCTGAGGCCGAATTTAATGTCATAAGAGCCGGGCCGCCACTTATCGCCCAGCTTGACGGTATAGAAGACCCACCAGTCGACGCTGCCGGGTATCTGCTTGATATGGCTGACGTGCACGATGGGGAAGGACTCATTGTTCAGCGTCACCGCGTATTGCGCGTTGTCGATATGAGACCGTACTTCGAGGGCGGTCTTGGCGTACCAGGACCAGAAGAGAATGATCTCATCCGTATCGTAAAGGAGGCCGGGATCTGCGCCGTCGACATCGTGGCACAATGCGAATATCAAGCCCGGATTGGCGGTTCGCTCCGGCGCGTCGGTTTCGCTGCGGCGGGCGCCAATTTGCACGAGCGTTTCCGGCGGGCTCGCGTACACCGGGTTCAACAAATTGCCATCGGGCGTGAAGACGCCTGAGCTCGACAGCATTTCGGGGCCGGTATCAACTTCCGCGCCTTCAACCAATGTGCTGCCCGGCTCTTCACATTCGCCGAGCACATCGTCAGATGGCTGTTGGAAGAGCGTGTTATTGGGGTCGCTCTCGCTCCCGATGCGGATGACAACGCTAATTGGCGTCCCCAGCGCGCGCGTCTGGCCATTGAGCCATTGCAGCACCTGGCTGACGGCGTAATCCCCATTGACGCTGATGCGCCGCAAGCCGGTGATCGCTTCGCCCGCGCCGCCATAAGTGTCAAATGCCTGGAAATACAAATCGTAACCGAGCTGCATGGCGCCGCTGAAGTCGATGACCATACGGTCTTCACAAGCGCTGTAAAACCAATTGACCGTCGAGGTATAGCCGCTGTCTTCTTGCGCGCTTCCCGCGAATATCGGGGTGAAGAGCAGAATCAGGCCAAGAAAAACCTTGAGTTTAGGCATGAGATCCTTATCCTGGAACATTCGATACGGATTGCCGTCCACATGTATTCTACCGCAAATAGGCAAATTGCTCAGCATTTTCTCGCAAGACAGTGGCATCAAAAGCACGCACGCGCTTTAGCGACTTAACATACAATAATAACTGTGGTCGGGCAAAATGGACAGTAGCCAGTGAATTCAACAGACATGATTACAATCTGCGTTTTGCAGGGCGATCAGACCGGGCAGGAGTTATTGGATGAAGCCCTGCGCGTGATGGATCCTTCTGTTATAGGCATGAGCCAGTTGGCCTTTGAGACCTTCGACCTGTCGCTGGAAAACCGGCGGCGGACGAAGAATGAGGTCGTGCGCGAGGCGGCGGCGCGGATCCTGGAAACCGGCCTCGGGATCAAGGCAGCCACCATCACGCCGGGCGACCCCGATGATGTGGGCAGCCCGAACGCGCTGCTGCGGGAACTGGTGGATGGCAGCGTCGTCTTGCGCACAGGACGGCGGATCCCCTCAGTGATGCCGCTGGCGGGTGTGCATGCGCCCATTGCGGTGGTGCGCATGGCGGTTGAGGGCGCCTACGCGGCGGAAGAATGGCGTGAAGGCGAAGGCCTTGACGAGGTGGCTTACAACAAGCGCTTCATCACGCGCCGGACCTGTCGCGCGGTGGCCGAGTTCACCTTCCGCTATGCGTCCGATCATCGCGCTACTGTTTTCGGCGGTCCCAAATATACGGTCAGCCCGATTTACGAAGGCATGTTCAAAGAAGAGCTGGACCGCGCGGCGAACAATCACAGGAACGTCCGTTATAATCCGCAATTGATCGACGCGACTTATGCGCTGCTTTTGGAGACGCATGGCGAAGCGCTGGTGATTCCCGCCCTGAACCGCGATGGAGACAATTTGAGCGATTTGGTCATCAAGATGTTTGGCACGATCGCCGGCGCAGAATCCATCGTCTTCGGATTCGACGACGATTTCAAGGTGAAGGTGGCCTTGACGGAAGCGCCACACGGCACCGCGCCCAGCCTGCAAGGCAAGAATATCGCCAACCCAATTGCGATGATCCTGGCATGCGGCGCTTTGCTGCGCAACATCGAGGGCAAGGAAGCCGCGCTCGCCAGCCGCGCCATTTATGAGTCGGCCCTGGAGGCGGTTTACAACGGCGTCAAAACACCGGATTTGGGCGGGCAAGCCAGCACGTCAGAATTTGTGGATGAGGTGATTCGCGAGGCGCGTGGTAAACTGGACGTGTGGGATGCCCTAGGCGAATAGCGCGCTAGGGAAGGCGGCTGGCTGTGGACAAGAACCTGGACCGCGATGTGAGCGAACTTTGGTCGACGTTGTTCGACATCGTGTCCGACGGCGAAAAACGCCTGGCCAGCCACTTTGAAGCGCATCAGCTTACGCCGCCGCAGTTTTACGTATTGAAGACCCTGTCCGAGAATGCGGGTGAATGCCGCATTGGCGATATCGCGCGCGATCATCATTTGACCAGCGCCACAATGACGGGCCTAATCAAACGCTTGGAGGCGATGGACCCGCCCCTGGTTCGGCGCCGGCGCAATCAGAGTGATGGCCGCTCAGTCGATGTCATCCTCACGGCGGCCGGTCATGACCGCTTCGTTTCGGTGCAGCGCGGATTGATGGATCAACTGCGAGCGGTATTTGGTCTTTTGCCCGATGCGGAGCGGCGCGATATCATCGCCAAAGTCCGCCAGTATTTCACCGTCTTTTCCCAGCAATTTCCCCTGGACCGCCTCTAGCCCCGCTGCAAGCCCAGCTCAGCTGTTAACGTAGCGATCGAACCACTCGATCATTTCGGTCAGCCGGCTGATGCGGTGGCCGGGCTCGCCGCTGCGCGAGAGCTCATGCCCTTCGCGTGGATAACGGAGCATGTGATTTGGCGTGTCGGTGGCGCGGCGCACCCAGGCGAAAAGCTGCTCCGCCTGCTCAATCGGCACGCGGAAATCGTTCTCGGAGTGAATCAAGAGAAGCGGCGTCTTGATGTTCGCCGCATATTTCAAGGGCGAGTTATCCCAATAGACGTCGTGCCGCTCCCAGGGTTCGGCATCAAACTCGTTGGACATCAACAGCGGCACATCGGATGTGCCGTAAAAGCTGGCGATATTGTAGACGCCCCGCTGGGATACAGCTGCTTTGAAGCGGTCAGTATGCGCAATGATCCAGGCGGTCATGTAACCGCCGTATGAGCCGCCGGTGATCGCCATGCGATTTCCATCGGCGATGCCCAGTTCGAGAAAGGCGTCGACCCCGGCCATGATGTCATCCATGGCCACCGGCCCCCAGGCGGCATGCAGCTTGCGCATGAATGCTTCACCGTATCCGCCGCTGCCATGCGGATTGCAGTAGAAGACGGCGTAACCGCGGGCGGCGTGGAATTGCCACTCATGCCACATGGTCTTGGTCGAGAAGCCCCAGGCGGCGTGCGGACCGCCGTGAATGTTCACGGCAAGCGGATAGCGCTTTCCCGCCTCGTAATCCAGCGGCAGCAGATACCAACCCTGAACCGGGCCCTGAGGCGACTCATATCGCAGTTCATGTACATCTTGCACAAAGACTTCCGCAAGCCAATCATGATTGAATGTCGTCGCCTCGCGCAAGCCCCCATTGGAAAGCAGGTAGAGTTCCTGCGGATTGCGCGGCGTCGAAAGGGTCAGCGCCGCCAGCCCATTGGCCCCGGCAGCGATCTGCTCTATCTCAAAGATGCCGTCGTGCAACTGCGCCAGCTCGGCAGACTCGGGTTGATAAAGCCAGGGCAGGATGTTGCCTTCGCCCTCAATGCTGAGAAGGAGTTCGCTGTCCGGCGACCAGGCCAGGTCAATGACTTCGCGATCCAAATCCGCGTTGATGACGCGCGTTTCGGCGCCATCCGCCGACATCAGGACCAGCCGTTCCGGTAGATCAGTGACGCCGATATGGCCACGTCTATAGGCGATCCACTTGCCATCGGGCGATGGCGTCGGCCCATAAGCGGTATAGCTGCCGGCGGTCAGCGCTTCTTCCGCGCCGGTCTCTGCCTGGATTCGGAAGATGTTCATGGCGCGCCAGGGCTCGTCGCCTTCGGGCGCGGTCGTCCGTGATGTATAGATGGCGCTGCCGTCGAGAGACCAGCGCGGCTGCGAATAACTGGCGTTCAGATCTGTCAGCCGCCGCGGTTTGGCTTCCGCGGATTCTGCCGTATCAAGGACGTAGATCTGGTCGTAACGCTCGTCGACATAGCTGACGCCTTGTCGATAGGGGATGCGCCACATCGGCCGCGGATCCCAGCTATTCAGCTCGTCTTCTGCTTTGCGCTCTTTGCGCTGTTTGCTCTCTAGCTTGTCCTTTGGTTCCGGCGGCTTCTTGACCCCGGCATCTTCAGCGGCGCGTTCGTCCTGGCGCAGCGGCGAAAGGAAGGCGATGCGCGCGCCATCAGGCGACCATTCGGGGCTGTGCGCGCCGTTTTCCATGCTGGTCAAGGGGCGCGCTTCTCCACCCGGCGCGGCGGTGGGCAGCAGGTAGATTTGCGGCTGGTCGACACGCGAGGAGACGAAAGCCAACTGCCTTCCGTCAGGCGACCAGCGCGGACCGCTGTCTGTGCCGCCTCGGGTCAATTGAAATGCGTCGCCGTCGGGCAATGGCAGCAGCCAGATGTTGCGTTTGTAGGTCTTCTCCAGCTGATCCGGCCTGACTTTGACGAAGGCGACAAACCTGCCATCGGGGCTGATTTGCGGCTCTTGCACAGTGTGAATCTTGTTGAGGTCTTCGGCGCTGATTGGACGTTTGTCTGCGGTCACTGGCGGTCTCCTTGAGTTCAGTGTTTGAGGCACGTTATTCCGGTTTGAAGCAGGGCGGCTAGATGGCCGGCCTGCCGCAGGGAAGAAAGCGGGCGGGGCGGCCTCGGGTCCGCTGGCGGCGGACGCAGTTCTAGCTGCCACCAGCCGGTATCGCGCCAGGCGCCCGCCTTGTAGCCGGCGCTTTTGAAGACGCCGATCCTGCTAAAGCCGAGCGCTTCGTGCGCGCGTATACTGGCGTCATTCGGCAGCGCAATGACGCCGACTGCCTGGCAATATCCCTGTTCACGCAGGAGCGCGAGAAGGGAGGTGTACAGGGCTCGTGATACGCCGCGCCGCTGGAAACCGGCATGGATATAAACGGTGGTTTCAGCAGTCCACTGATAGGCGGCGCGGCTGCGAAATGCGCTGGCGTAGGCGTAACCGGCCAACTGCCCGCCGATCTCGCAGACGAGCCAGGGGTACTGGGTCAAGGTCTTCTCAATGCGCGCGGCAATTTCGCTTGCGCCAGGCGCGGTCTGCTCAAATGAGATGTGCGTATCGCGGACGATCGGTCGGTAGATTTGGCAGATGGCCGCCGCGTCTGAGGCGGACGCCAGGCGGATGACGGCGTTCATCGCAGCTCGGAAAACATGGGGCTGGCGGCTTCGTCTTCCTCGCGCTGGCGCCAAACATTGCTGGCGATGTCGATATACAAGATGCCATCCAGATGGTCAATCTCATGTTGAAGCAGGCGCGCCAGCCAACCCGCCGCCGACAATCTAATCGGCATGCCGTCGCGATCCTGACCAGCGACTTCAATGCTTTCATGACGCTCGACATCACCCAGCAAACCGGGCAGAGACGGGCAGGCTTCGACGCCGGTGACCTTCTCTCGGCTGCGCCTGATGATCTTGGGGTTGGCCAATATGTAAAGCCGGCCCGCGTCATCAGCGTATTTCGCCCGGCAATCCTCGTCGTCCGGCAAGCGCGCTAAAATCAGGCGCCAGCTGCGCGCGACCTGCGGCCCGGCCAGTCCAACGCCATCGACATCAGTCATGGTATCGAGCATGTCATCAATCAACTGCTGCAGCGCGGGCCCAAAATCGTGAATCCGCGCGGCCGGGCGTCGCAAAAGCGGGTTGTCCGGTTGGATGATTGGCAGCACCGTCATTGCTTATCCAGCGTATATGACTGCAAGTTGAGCCGGTATTCTATCGCAGAATAGCCAGGCAATGTATGGATGAATTGCCCAGGCTTCAGAATTCGCCACAGGCATACATTCTCAGGTTGAGAAAAAAGACTCGAGACTAGGATTTTACACGGAGTTTACACCCCGTTTACACAGCTGTGGCCAAACTGAGACATACTTAAAGAACAGGGACGGCGTCGCAATGGCCTGTCGAATGAAAGGGTACGTAGGTAATGATGGAACGGGATGCATTTGAGCAGTACATCGAAAGCGAGTTGAACATGGATGCGTTGGATGAGTTGGCGGCTGACTACGTGAGAAGGCGGAACGAAGCGATCACGGAGATATTGTATTGCCTGGAGCAGCTGAAGGCCCTGCTGGACGAAAACTCGGCCTATGGTCGGATCCCGCCCAAGGACAGGCGGGATTAACGATGGCCGCGGCTGACAGCAGCATGAAGGACAGCATTTTGGTAGTCGATGACGAAAAACGCATCATCGATCTGGCCAGGATGTATCTTGAGCAGGACGGTTTCCAGGTCACCAGCGCTACTGACGGAAACGTGGCCAAGCACATGATCTTGAATGAAAAACCGAATCTTGTCGTGCTGGATTTGATGCTGCCCGGCATGGACGGCCTGGAAGTCTGCCGCCGCGTGCGGGAAGTGTCAGATGTGCCCATCATCATGCTGACGGCGCGGGACGACGATATCGACAAGATCGTCGGGCTGGAATTGGGCGCCGATGATTATTTGACCAAGCCCTTCAATCCGCGTGAATTGGTGGCGCGCATCCGAGCGATCCTCCGCCGCGCCGACCGCGGCGAAATGCGCGACGAAGCGCCGCCGCCGATTAACATCGGCAACCTGCATATTGACGCGCAGCGCCGCCGCGTGGAAGTTGCCGGTCGCGCCGTTGACCTGCGCATGAAAGAATTCGACCTGCTGAAGACACTGGCGAACAACAAAGGCGTCGTCTACAGTCGGGACCGGCTGCTCGAAGTCGTCTGGGGTTATGATTTCGCTGGCGAGACGCGCACGGTTGATGTTCATATCGCCCATTTGCGCCACAAGCTGCGCGGCATGGACCCGACAATCGATACCATTTGGGGGGTAGGTTACAAACTTGACGACCGCTAGAAGGCCCCGTTTCAGCTTCAACTTGCGCTTGCGGCTGCTGACGTCTTATCTTGTGCTGATGCTCGTGACGCTGGGCGTGATTGCGCTGGCCCTGTTCTTCTTGATCGGCAACCGCGCCGCGCCACCGCAGCCCACCTTCGAGCGCCTGGCCGCGCTGACGCAAGGCTTGAACTACATTGACGCCATCGACGATCTCGCCAGCGGCGCCAATCAACGCTTTTTGCAGGATCAGGTGCACGAGCTGCTGGCCGTCTTCGCCCGAACGCGGAATGTGCGGACGCTTCATATTCTGCTCACTCAAGACCACGCGGCGGTCATGTACGACAGCGCGCGGCAATATGGTCGCGGCGATCAAATCCGCTTGCAGGGAGACAGTTACCGCAGCAAACAACTGGCGAACGTCCTGTCCCTCGGCAGCCGACAGTTCTTCGGCGGCTTCAATGACCCCGACGGGCGCCAGTGGCTTTATGGCGGCGTCGTCTTTGGCCAGCAGCGCTTCTTTGCCGAGCGCGTGGATCATAATGACCTGTGGCTGTTGGCGGAGCCCCAACCCACTGTGAGCCTGCATGACACGCTGGCGGTATTCAGCAGCGCCCTGGCGCCGCCCTTGATTCAAGCCGGAATTGCCGGCTTTGCCTTTGCGATACTCTTGGCGGCGTTGATCAGCCGTCACATCGCTGGGCCGCTGCAAACCGTCGCCGAAGCGGCCACAGCGGTTGCGCGCGGCGATTATTCGGCACAAGCGCCTGTAAGCGGGCCGCCGGAAGCGCGCGCGCTCGCCACCTCTTTCAATCGGATGACGGCCGAGGTGCTGGCGGCCAATACCGCTCAACGCGATTTTTTGAGCAATGTCTCGCACGACCTCAAGACGCCGCTCACATCAATTCAAGGCTATGCCCAGGCTATCATAGACGGCGCGGCCGAAGACACCGGTCAGGCGGCGCAGATAATCTACGAAGAAGCGGGTTTGCTGAACCGGATGGTGCTCGAGTTGGCGGACCTGGAACGCCTGCAAGCGGGCAAGCTTTCGATGGCCAGCGACCCCATTGATATGGCGCAGCTCGGTGAGGCGGTGGTGCAGAGCCTGCTGGTTGTGGCGGAGCAGCGGCAAATCAAGCTGGAATCGTCGATTGAGCCGGCGCCCGTGGTCACCGGCGATGGCGACCGGCTGGCCCAGGTGCTGATGAATTTGATCAGCAATTCGCTGAAGTACACGCCGGCTGGCGGCGAGGTGCGGGTCGCTGTGGAGCGGGCCGGGGCGGGCGTGGCGGTCTCGATAAATGACAGCGGCATCGGCATACCGCGGGAAGAATTGTCGCGCGTCTTTGAACGCTTCTACCAGGTAGACAAAGCGCGCGGGCCAGAGCGCGGGACCGGCCTCGGCCTGGCGATCGCGCGGGAGATTGTCGAGGCGCATGGCGGGCGCATCACGGTGACGAGCCGCGGGCGCGATCGAGGCGCGGAGTTTCGAGTTTGGCTGCCGGCGGATAATACTTTGAACGTAGCAAACTAAGCGTTGAAGGATTTGCGCCTCTTAGAATGGGATCTCGTCTCCAGTGTACTTCCCGAGATAGGCTAGGATTCCGTTGATCGTAATTCTCACGGAATAGTTACTTGAATTGAGTTTGGACACATTGAGTTCTAGATGTGGTTTGACCAACTCAGAAACTATGTCTTCGTAGTACTTCTCATAAAACGCAGTGAGCCCTGTTATGTTATCACTTATATCGACTCTGAGGGAAAACGGACCGTAGGAACGCGACCGAGCTGGAAAATTGAATCCCACGTCGATGTGGTGTAGAGCTAAGTTGACTTCCTTTATAAATAGCCATTCGTTGTGAAACAATTTGCGATATTTGCTTACTGCAACCTTGTTCTTCCAACGATTCCAAACCGACGGCGACAGCAGGTTGTAGAGCGTTTCATATTCGGCCTGTGAACGACAAACAATGTACTCCAAATTGTTGAGTGATACTCTGGTTGGATAAATGGCTTCCGCATGTCTCCGATTCTTAATCTCATCTTGTCTCTCAAGATTCTCGTGTCCCCAACCACTGTTGTGATAGATGTCGCGAAATGGTAGGTTCGCAAATTCATCGGCTGAATCCAAGATTCGGTGATCATACCGCGCCAGACTACCGTCACTGAACCTTGTATCTCTGTGAGTTATGACCTTGATTAGATCGAACAAGAAGTATATTGGCACCGGGCAATGCGCGCCTTGATATAGTTCATGCGCTGGCCTGAATCCTTCATTCATATATGAAGTTGGTGTAAGTGGCCTGAAGTAAAACCTAACGAAGTCTGTAAGTGCGCTTTCAGTGTTGCCGATAATGTGGGAGCTTGCGCTATCTTCTACAATGATGTTCTTTTTCAAGGCTTCGTGTCTCGAATACAGAAAACCCAAATTCAACACGTTGACTGCATTCTTGATGTCAGAGAAATGAAAAAGATATTTGGACCACCAGGCTCTCGTTCCGAGCCACGGTTCACGTCTCAATTTGTTGAGGAATACATCAAATCTGGCGGAATCGACTTTGAGGGCATCGTTGCTCATGCGGATAGTACCACATGTGATTCAGACACTGCTTCACTCGGCTGAACAGAGAGTAAAAGGCCGATATCCCATCGTTTGGCCTCCGGACTCTGCGTAAGCTGTATTGGCGACACGTACGGAAGCTCGCGCAGGAAACTCGCAACAATCATGTCGTATGTGGATTTGTCAAACGCTAGGTCACGGATAGGAAAATATCCAGAGGGTCTGATCTGAGTCCATAAATCTTCAAAGGCGTCTTTGTGAATCTGGAACGAGCCTGAACCGTATTCAAATTGAAGAGTCTGTCTGAAGAGATCAGTCGTGACGGTAAAGCGATTGCTTTTGTCTAAGGACAGAATCTCAGTTTCTGTCGTGGCAAGGCTAACAATATCGTCCCAGAATTCGACAAAGGGCAAAAAACGCGGTTCGCTGCGAAGCCACTTCCTCATCTCACTAGTGTTGCGATGCTCTGGTACAAACCCCGTACCGGCTCGGTAAAGATGTATGTAGATGTCGATGGGAAGTGGCCGAAGATATTCTTCCATTAGCGGCTGAACTTGTGAATCCCATTCAAGTTCGCCGTTACCGCAACCTAACATGGGAAACGAAATTGATACAATGCCCTTCGAATCGTATGTATCAACAAACTTTCGTAGTCCAGACCTGATGTATTCTGTTTTGGATTTGTTGCGCCAGTGTTTCTTGGTGGGAAAATTTAGAATCCACTTGTGCGACGTCTTGTAGATCCATAGCTTACCTACGTCAAACTGCCTGTTTTCGCAGAATCGCTGGTAAAGTCCGAACATCTCAGGATAGACACGTTTAAAATCATAGGCAATTCCTTTGCCCATAACTCCTACTGTATTCACCGTGTTAACTAAAACTTTAGCCGGGCTAGCAAAAAGGTCACCATTGACATATGTGATCACGGTGGCACTGTCCTTCCTATGCTGCCAATCTGGGAGAATATATCAAGTGCAATTGAGATGCAAAAAGACCACGTCACTTTTACTCGAATTTCAAAAGATAGAACAAATGTACCACTAGTACAAGCGTGCGTCAAGTAACATCGTCAAATCACTCCAGCACTTTGTGGCTTTCGCTGTCATAAGCCAGGGCGGGCCGCGCCAGCGACACCCAGACCCGGTCGCCGCGGCGAACATACTGATCGACGCCGGTACGCGCGATCAACTCCGTGTCATCCGCCAGCTCCAGCCCCAGCCGCTGATGATGCCCATGAAACTCGCGCCAGCGCACCACGGCCGGCCTGCCGCCCTCCTCGAAGCTGACCGCCAGCGCTTCGGGGCGGATCATCAGGTCGACGCGTCCCGTCTTGGGATGGAATAGCTTGACCTCGCCCAGGCGGCTGTCCGCGGTCATGCCATGGGCTTCAGCCGGCAAGAAGTTGGCGTCGCCGACGAACTTCGCCACGCGGGTGTTGATCGGGCGATTGTAGAGCACATGCGGCGTCGCTACTTGAATGAGTCTGCCCTCAAAAATAATCGCGATTTCATCCGATAATGTCAGCGCTTCTTCCTGGTCGTGAGTGACGAAGACGGCGGTGGTGCCCGTTTCGAGCAAGATATGGCGGACTTCGCTGCGCACCTGGGCGCGCAAACCGGTGTCGAGGTTGGAAAATGGCTCGTCCAGCAGCAGGATATCGGGATTCGGCGCCAGCGCCCGGGCCAGCGCCACACGCTGCTGCTGCCCGCCTGACAGCTCGTGCGGCATGCGCGCGGCAAGCTCGCTCAAGCCCACCAGCGCGAGCAAGCGCTCGACCTGCTTGCTCTGCTCCTTGCGCCGCCCGCGCAGACCGAAGGCGATATTGCCCGCGACATCGACATGGGGGAACAGCGCATAATCCTGAAAAACCATGCCGACTTTGCGCTTTTCCGGCGGGATGAAGTGAGATTCGTCGGCGACAATATGATCGCCGATTTGGATGCGGCCGCTTGTTGGCTTTTCAAAACCGGCGAGCAGGCGCAAGGTTGTTGTCTTGCCACCGCCGCTAGGGCCGAGCAAGGTGAAAAACTCGCTTGGGCGCACACGCAGCGTGATATCGTTGACGGCTGGCAACTGACCGTTGAAGACTTTGCTTAGATGATCGGCTTGTAACGAGTATTCCATCAGCGAACCGGCGGCTCGTAGGTTTTCTGCCTGGTCAAGAATAGTGCAAAAGCGAGATGTATAAAGGGAGAAATGATCTGGGGCAATTGAGGCGAGAATGTGTCTGGCTTCGACGCACTAATCGACCGCCTTTTCCCGTCGGAGTATGATCGCCAAAGCGAAGGCTGAAACCAAAATCAGCACCAGGCCGGGCAGCGCGATTGACGATAGAAAGGCCTCATCGTAAGCGCTCCAAATGCGCGTGGCGAAGGTGCGGAAGCCGATGGGGCGGAGGATCAGCGTCGTTGGCAGCTCCTTCATCACATTCAGAAAGACCAGCGCCAGGCCGGCCAGGATGCCGCCGCGGGCCAATGGCACCGTTATCCGCATGAGGGCGGCCCAGGCGGACAGGCCAAGGCTGCGCGCGGCTTCATCAAAGCGCGGGTTGATTTGCGCCAAGGCGCTTTCGGTGGCGCCAATGCTGAAGGGCAGGTAGCGGATGGCGTAGCCGATGATGAGCAGGGGCAAGGTTTGATAGAAGCTGAGAAAATGCTGCGAGGCGAACATAACCAGCGCCAGGGCGATGACGATCCCGGGGAGGACATTGCCCGCGTAGGCCAGATGTATCAACCAGCGATTGAAACGACCGCCGCCACGCGCGGCCAGCAGCGCCAGCGGGAATGCGGCAAAGGTGACCGCCAGCGCGGAAACAGCGCTCACACCAACGGTGTTCCTCATGAGCAAGGTCAATGGCGCCTGCACGGGATCGGTGATGCGGTGGCCGGCCAGCCAGGAGAACAGCACGAGCAGCGGGATGACAACGCCAATGAATACAACGCCGGCGCAAAATATGAGCGCGGGGATTTTCCATTTGCCCAAGGGCAGCGTTTCAAGATGACGTGATGCGCCAGTGCCGATGCGATAATGGCGACCGCGCAGTTGCAAACGCGATTGTATGAGCAGCAAGACCAGCGTTATGCCCACGAGCAGAATGGCCAGCACGGAAGCCTTGTCCATGCGAAAGGACTCGGTCTGGATAAATATCGCCCGGGTGAAGGCGTTGAAATGCATAACGGCGACAGCGCCGAAATCGCTTAGACAGTAGAGCGCCGTCATCAGCATACCAGTCGAAAGCGCCGGGCGCATCTGGGGCAGGATGATCTGGCGAAAGACCCCCCAGCGATTCAAGCCCAGGCTTTGGCCCGCTTCCTCGAGGCTGCGGTCGCAATGCAGCAGCGCCGCGCGAACCGGAAGCACGATGTACGGGAAGGTGACGACCGTCAGCGTTAACGCCGCGCCCGGGAAGCCTTTGATGCCGGGCAGACGGTCGACGCCGAAGGGCTCAAGCAGGGATTGCAGGATGCCCTTGGGGCCAAAGGCCTCCGCGTAAGTCACCGCCGTCAAATATGAGGGGATGACCATAGCCGCCAGCCCGAGCACGAGCCAGAAGCGCCGCCCGGGCAGGTCGCTGCGGCTGGTCAGCCAGGCGAAGGGGATGGCGATCGCCGTCGCGCAGAGGGTGGCCACCGCCGTGAGGCCGATGCTGTTGCCGACGATGCGCAGCGTTCGCGCGCGCAGCAAATAGTCGACGCCTTCCTGCCCCGCGCTCACAGCGCCAATAATCAGGTAGGCCAGCGGAATCATGACTACCGCGACGACGGCCAGGCTGATAATTTGCACCAGTTGCCTGTGGCCGACATGCCAGCGCGACAGCGCGTATTGTTGGTGGCCGTTTATTCTAAATCTTGACGGTATGACATCGCTTAGGTGCATGATTTGCTTCTGCGGTAATTTCGGGGCGAGGGGATACCCGCCCCGTTTAGGATTGAGATTGGCCCCTTAATCGAGCGCGCCGCTCTCCTCGATCAATTCCAGCGTGCCCTGCAGATCGGCCAGATCAGACAGGTCGAATTCCGGCGTTTCGATATCAGCGAGCGCCGGCAGATCGACCGACGGCTCGACCGTCGACACCAGCGGATACTCGTAGGTGCTCTGGGCAAAGTATTCCTGCGCCGCATCGCTGAGCAGGTAATCCACCAGGGCCAAGGCGTCATAAGGCTGGTCGGTTGTTTTCAGAATTGCCGCGCCGGCTACATTGATCAGGGACCCAAGGTCGCCGCCCGGGAAGAAATGCAACGTTGCGGTGATATCCGGATCTTCAGCCAGGAAGCGGAAGAGGTAATAGTGGTTGACCAGGCCGCCGACGACTTCGCCATCGATGGTGGCTTGCACGATTGGCGTGTTCTTGGGATAGGCATTGACGCCGTTTGCGATCATGCCCGCCAGCCAGCCAGCGGTCGCTTCTTCGCCCAGCAGCACGCGCATGGCGGTGACATTGGCGACGAAGGAGGCGTTGGTAGGCGCCCAGCCCACCAGGCCGCTCCATTCCTCGCCGGTGAGATCGAGGATCGAGTTCGGCAGCTCCAGCCCTTGTTCTTCCAGCGCTTCCGGATTGTAGACGAAGACGCGCGCGCGTCCGCTCAAGCCGGCCCATACGCCAGCGGGCGAAACAAAAGCGGCGTTGGCGACGCGGGCGATAGTGGCGTCGGGCAGCTTATGCAGCATGCCAGCGTCAGCCAAGGCGCCGAGCGCGCCACCATCCTGGGCGATGAAGACATCGGCTGGGCTGTTCTCGCCCTCGGTGAGGATCTGGTTGGCGACGGCGCTCGTGCCGCCGTAAAGCACTTCGACTTCGATGCCGGTGTCCTCAGTGAACTGCGCCAGGATGGGCCCGACGAGGCTTTCGTTGCGACCGGAGTACACCGTCAGAACATCATCGGCCAGCACCGGCGACAACATGAAGCAGGACAGCGCGAAAACCAGGACGAAATAGACATTACGATGCTTAAACATACTGCAGACTCCTTGCGTTTGGCGCAAATCCCGGATAGGATTTGCATAGATACGAGGGTCAATTGGGCTTGAGAACGGATTGCGAGTCGCTTCTCTCCCGGTTGACCTTTTCGTTTTAGCAGAAGGAGCGCGCGCGCGTCCACGCTTGTGGTAAATTTCACTTTTGTCGAAAAGACACTCGTAAATTGTTCGCGCTTACTCTCTCAGCTTAATCGCCGGCGGAATGAAAATTGCAGGCGGTTAACTTTGTGGCATAGGCAGTTGCCCGGGCGCCGCGAGAGCCCCCTCGCGCTGGTGTCGACCGCCGGCCCAACGGCAGGATCGAAACAAGCCGAGTCGGCTGTACCTAGACATTGCGGGCGACAGCCAATAAAGTTAGATTGATAAGACCGGTCTATTCCATAAATTCGGGTGGCGTTGATGTCAAATTGGTGGGGTTCGCGCAAGAATGTCTCGTCCCGGCTCGTTTGGGAGGTCGAGGCGATGAAGGCGACCTTTGGCAACACCTTCAAGCTGGTCGTGCCTCCCTTCGGCGGCCTGCTCTACTGGCAGGGCACGATCGAGATCAACATGACCATACTGGATTCTCCCTACCATAGCCTGAAGCTGGTTTATCCCAAGGAGTACCCCAATCGGCCGGCGGAGGCTTATTGCATCAAGCCGCGCATTTACAGCGAAAAACATCAATATGAGGATGGGCAGCTCTGCCTGTTCAACCCCAAAGATGGCGAACAATACGGCTGGAACCCATCCAAGTCTACGGCGGTGACCGTCGGCGGCTGGGCGGTCCAATGGCTGTACGCCTATTACACCTGGCGGTCCACGGGGAAATGGCCCGGCATTGAAGAGCGCATCAAAGCGAGCACGCCGCTGCCGCGCCGGCGGAGGCGCTAGAGATGCGGTCAACCAATGAGCCGGAATTCCTCAAGCTCATGCAGATGGAGTTCGAACACATCAGGAAGCGCTTACGGGGGATGGCGATGATTTCACGCGGAATCGTACCCAACGTGGTCTTGTCGCGGCGGGCCGTGGAGCGAATGGTCTCGGCGGCGAGCCAATACATGGCGGATGAAACCGGCGAAGCCATGGTTGGTTTCATCATTGAGGATGACACGCCGGAAGGCCTGCCGACGATATACGTGCTTGACACGATCTCGCCGGACGAGACAGCCGTCCGCCGGTCGCATACCTTCCAGCAGGGCGACGCCTTGCAAGATGAGATCATCTGGTGGCTGCAAGAGAACTGGCATTTTCACCGGGAACGGCACCGGGGCAGCGATGCCTTGCCCGCGCGCTTTGATGTGCCGCTGCGTTACCTTGGCGATTGGCACAAACAGCCCGGTTCCATGATTCAACCCAGTCATGGCGACCACATGACCGCGCTGTCCTGGCTTGATGATGAAGAAACGGACATGGATTTCCTGCTCGTGCCAATCGTTACGGTCGGCTACGCGCCGGTGCTTGGCGAGACGGAATTGCCGGTCAACTACATCACGCTGGCAATGGACAACGGCACCGATATGCGGGTGGACTGGTGGTATGTGCACCGGGATGTGCGCGTCTTCCAGCCGGTGCATCCCAAGGTGGCGCCGGATGAACAGCTGCCCAAGATGATGAAATACGGCTGGCACGTGGTGATGCCCGATCGCCTCACGAGTGAGACGCACGCGATGGAAGACGATGGCTTGCTCGTGCGCCGGCTGCTCTACGAATGCGATGGTGAAGTGCCGCTGGAATTCTGTTTCTTCGCCATCCGTCAAGGCGCGTCGTCCTTCTTCCTGTTAGTGACGCAGCATGATTATCCACAAAGCGCGCCCCAAGCTTATCAAGCGCCCTTCGTTGGCGACTTGAATTTGATGGATCCGGTGGCGACTTTCCACCGGCTTTGGGAACTGAGGGAGCCACTTGAAGATCCGCCTGGCTGGCAGTGGACGGCCGATAAATATCTGGTCGATTATGTGATCGCCCTTGAAGTAGCAATGGGTTTGCGCCAACCGGAGGTGCAAAGAATCCCGGTTATTCTCGGCGAAGACGAAGCGGCGCCGGACGACGGCCGCAACGCCGCCCCCGCCGAAGGCGTATCAGAAGCAGAGGCGGCTGACGAGCAGGCTGAAGAAGAGGCGCGATAAATGAGCGATCTTTGGGAACGGGTCGGCAGGTTGATCGGCTCGGACAATCTGGAGCGCCTGGCGGAAAAGAAAGTCGGCGTGGTTGGCTTGGGCTCCGGCGGCGGCTTCGTCGCGCTAAGCCTGGCGATGAGCGGCATCGGCAATTTCACGCTGGTGGACAATGATGTGCTGGAAGCCGGCAACGTCGCGCGTCATGTGGCGGACCTGCGTTATGTCGGGCGCAACAAGGCGGCGGCCGTCGCCGATTTGATCCGCCAGCGCAATCCGGAGGCGGCGATTGATATACGCGAAGGCCTGATCGAGGACAACTGGGATTGCCTGGATGATGTTGACATCCTCGTGGCGGCGGTTGATAACGAAGCGGTGAAATACGCCATCAATGAGCAATGCATGAAAATGCGCCTCAGCGCCTCATACGCCGGCGTCTATGAGCGCGGCGAAGGCGGCGATCATGTTATCATCAAGCCGCTTGAAGGACCCTGTTACGCCTGCTGGTCGGAGGCGACGCGTGAAGGCGTAAAGATTTCGACTGACTCGGAGGGCGACCTGGATTATGGTTTGATCGGGGCGCAAGGCACGCTGGACGCGGAACCGGGGCTCTGGGTCAACGTCACCAAGGTGGCGGGCATCCAGACCGATCTGATCATCAACGAATTGCTGCGCGGGACCAGCGCGCATGAAGAAATGCCGGCCAATACGCTCATCGTCGCCAACAGCTATATGGAAATCATAGAAGAGCAGGAGAGCGAACCGCATACAGGCTTATGGATCCAGATCGAGCGCGATGCCGATTGTCTAGTTTGTGGCGAGCGGCTGAAGCAGGGCGTTGACAAACTGGCGCGGCCGGACCGGGGGCGCATTTCGCTGGAGGATCTGGCGGCTTCCGGCTTGACGACCGATATCGTCTTTGAAGAAGAGGAAGATTAGCCGGCTTCAATATCCCGCCCCCATTGTTCCAATACTTTGTTGAGCGCTTGTCGATGTGTCAGGCGCTTTTTCAATTCAAAGGGCGCTCGGTATAGAAGGCGGTCTTCGTCTTCCGGAGGATGCCCATCGTCATCGTAATAGAGCCGGAAATTATTTTCGATGGCGACGCGATATACACCGGCGTCGTAGACCGGAGCCCGATACGGCAGCTGCCGGATGCCGATGCTGATAGTGATCCGGCTTTCCTCGTAATGCGCCCAGGCGCCGAGCAAATTCAACGTCTGATAGCCGTGATAGCCGCGGTTGTGATACCAGATGACCACGCCCGACCAAGCCGGCCCATGCAGGGCCTTGGGGCCATAACAAAGGACGCGGCCATAGCTGCGCTGCGAAAGTTCCGCGAGCGAATCAAAGGCGTTCAGGAGATTAAGAACGCGGTCGGTCGGCTTTTGCGGTGTTTCTCCTTGCGGCGGGCTTCCGAAGGGACGGCGCTTGGCGATTCTCCGCTGGATATCAGCGTAACGCTGGGCTTTGTTGTCGGCGGACATATTGGACCAATTCGAAACCAAGATTTTCCGCGTCTAGCATTTGGCGAGGAAGTCGCGCAGGGCGTTTTGAAATAACGCGGGCTGCTCCATATTCGGCAGGTGGCCGGCATTCGGTATCACAAGCTTGGTGGCGTTCGGGATGCTTGCGGCCATATAATCAGCGGCCAGGCGCAGGTAGGGCAGGTCGTTCTCGCCAATCACGATCAGCGCCGGCATCAATAGCTCGCCCATGCGCTCAGCGGCTGGCACCGATGCCCCCTTGCGGACATGTCTGCCGATGCCCTTGAGCTCGTGTTCAGTGACGAGACGCGCCATTTCGAATGCCCGCTGGCGGGCGCGGGCATCAACATCCTGCGCCGAACGGCCGACGCCATCAAACCAGATCCGCATATCCAACTCGGCGACCCGCTGGACATCGGCGGCTTTGAACGCTGCTTCAGATTGAGCGAAGAGTTCATCGGGCCAGTCCGCTTCAAGCTCCAGCCCGGCGGGGTCGCTGCCCACAAGTATCAGCGCGGCGACCCGCTCGGGATGGCTTAGGGCAAAGTCGATAGCCAGCCCGCCGCCCATCGAACATCCTATCAGAATCATGGGGTCGGTGATGCCCAGCGAATTGAGCAGGGCTTCACAATCATCTTGCAAATTAAACTCGCCTTCGACTGGTAGGCTGCGGCCGTAGCCGCGCATATCGAAGCGCAAGACCCGGTGACTTCTTTGGAAGACATTGAATTCGCCGTCCCACATGCGGCTGTCGGCGATGCCGGCATGAATCATCACTAAGGGCGCGCCGCCCCCGGCGAGCTCGTAATAGAGGCGGGCGCCTTTGACCTGGGCGTAGCCGGCTTTGACTTTTGGCACGCTGTTCTCCTTCAGCTTATGTTGGCATTCACCGGCGAATGGCCGCAACCGGCGCAAGGATTAACCCGGCCTTGCCTCACTCCAGCGCCACCTTCGCCAGCTCGACGCCGTCGCGCAGCAGCTTCTCGTAAATTGCATAGCGCCGATACACGCGCATGCCCACGCGCTCGTATAACGCCACCGCGTTGGTCAGGCTTTCGCCGTCAACATCCAGGTTGACCCGCTTGATGCCCCGATCCCAAAACATCGCCAGACTGTGCTTCAGCATCGCCGTCGCCAGGCCGCGCCGCCGGTAGCGCTGCCGCACGCCCACGGTATCAATATAGCCGGCCGCTGGATTGCGCGCGTCTTGGGTCAGCCCTAACAGGCAGCCGACTACTTCCCCTGTGTCTTCCGCAACCGGAAATATGACAAGATCCGGATCAAAGTGCGGGTCGTTGTCCAGCCAGTGGCGCATCAGTTCCAGATCCTTCTCGAAGGGCTCATCAACAAAACCGAAGTGGTCGGAAAAAGACGCCCGCATGACATCGACGAGCAGGGGTAGGTCGGCGTCATGGCGATAGAGACGCGTGCTTATGCCGTCCGGAAACGGCGGGGCAATTGGCTTTTCCGTCATTTCGATGCCCATGTCGAAGTAAGAACGGCTATTTGTGAAGCCGGCCCGTTCCAGCGCGTTTTCGGCGAAGGCATAACCTTCGTGGACGCCGCAGCGCAGGCTGACGCGCGCCTCAGGCGGGCAGCGATCGATCGCCGCGCCGCACTTCCCGTCCACCCAGGTGAAGAGCTGAGTCTCCAGCCCGCTGTCGTGGTATTGCGGGTGCAGGCCCCAGCCGAAGCCGGGACGCACAGGCGTCTGCGATGTCGCCCAGAATGTCCCGTAACCCGCGAGCCGCCCGCTGGAATCGAAAATGCCCAGGCTGGAAGTGGCGAGATCGAAACCCGGCTCTTGCCATTCCAGGGCGACGGCGCTCGTTTGAATGCGATCATCAAGGCCGAGAAAGGCGTAAATCGCGTTGCTGGTTTCGGCATAGCGCGAAGCGTCTGCCATGGATAGCGGTCGTGTTTCAAAATCTGCCGAGGTCATTGTAGGCTATTCCTTGTGTTCCTGCGCGCCCGCCGAAGCCGCTATTGCGCCGGGTCAGGCTGAGCGCGAAAATATCCAGGCGGGCATTATAGGGAGAAAAAGTGTTGCTTAACAGCCTTTCCCTTTTGCTGTATGATGGCGGCGTTTGGCTGGCCGCGCGGAGATTATTTTAAATGGGCAAGACGACGAAAACCTTCACCTATATCATTGGGATAGTCATGACCGTTGCCATGGTGGGCAGCTTGATCCTCCCGATGCTTTCGAGCCAGGTGGGGACTGGGGACAGCTATCTTGAGACGCCGCAGCCGACGCCCTTTCCCGAGCCGACCCTGCCGCCGCCGCCCGATATCGCCACCATTGATTTTGACAGCCGCTACCTGCATCGCTCCGGCTTGTTTACGGTTGGCGTGCCCCAGGGATGGAGCCCGGCTACCGACAGCAGCACCGCCGACGAACTGCGCGCTGGCTTGAACAATAACGACGCGCTCAGCGTCCTGGAAGTTCGCATTAGCAAGAACCACGCCGGGCTGGATGACGTGGAGGCGCTTAGCGCGTACCTCGACAATACCTGGCTGGGGCAGACCTGGAGCGGTTACACCGGCTGGGATGAAACCGGCCGCAAGACCGTGGGCGACAGCGTGCAGATCGATTTCAATCTCCGGCGCGGGCGCTCCCATCTCATCGCGCGTCAAGAGTCCTGGATCATGAACGGCGACATTTACAGCGCGCGCGCCATCACCGCTGAAAACGCGGCGCAGGAACTCAAATATCTGCTGCGCGGTGTGGCCGAGAGCGTCGAGCGCCTGCCCATTTACGCCGACGCGCCTTTTGATCAGGATGCCTATTTCGACCCGCTGGACCGGCACATGACGCGCTTTCCTTCCCATTGGGAAGTGACTGACGCGGCCGCGGGCTTGCCGGCGACTATCGTCGGCGATACGGCCGTCCTCGTCCTCAGCACGCTGGATGTGGCGCTGGCGAATGAAGAAGAAGCGATGGACTGGATCGAGAATTGGCGCCCCGGCGTCAAGGCGCATCAGGTGGAAGCGGTGGAAGTCGCCGGCGCTCCCGGCTTCAGAGTTTCGTATCGGCTCAGAACCTTGGATGGCGCTGTGGCCAGCGGCCTGGCCGTCTTGCTGCATGGTACGGACAATCGCCTGCACGTCGCCAATGTCCGCATGCCGGATCTGGATGAAGACCTGCTGGCTGCTGATGCGGTGGAGTATGCCTGGTTGAGCGCGGTGACGAGTTTCCGCCTTGTGCCCGATCTCGAGGCGAGCGTCCAATAAGACAGACATTGCCGGGCATTTGCCGCGGGCGCTGCAACGACGGGCCGGTGAATCCGCTGGGCGTGAAGGATGCGGCTGCAAGAGATCATTCCCAATTTGTGGATAATTGATGCGACTTCTGCGCATGTGCAGACGCGCGCCGCGCTCGTGATGGGCGAGCAGCGAGCGGTCGTCTGGGACAGCTTGACGCGCCCTGAAGACATTGCGCCGCTGGTCGAATTGATTGGCGACAAGCCATATTTCCTGGTCTATAGCCACGCTGATTGGGATCACATCTGGGGCAGCGCCGGTTTGCCCGACGGCAGGCTGGGCGTCATTGGCCACAGCGACTGCCTGCGCAGATTTAGCGATGATGTACCGCGCACTTTGCAGCGGATGCAGCAGGCGGACTTGGGCGAGTGGTTGAGCGTCCGCCTGGTAGCGCCGAATATCACCTTTCCTTGGCGCCTGTCTCTTGATCTGGGCGGCGTCACGCTGGACTTGCATCATCTGCCCGGGCATACGGCCGACTGCATCATCGGCTGGATACCGGAATGGGGTGTTTTGCTCGGCGGCGACGCGATTGAGACGCCGCTGCCCGTCGTCAACAATGCCCGGCTATTGGGGGGCTGGCTGGCGGCGCTGGAGTCCTTGCAGGGGCTAGACCGCCTGACTCGCGCGATTCCATCACACGGCAGCCTGGCCGGGCGCGAAAGCCTCGATGGCACGGTGGCCTATCTGCGGGCCCTGGCCGGCGACCAGCAGTTCAACCTGCCGGACAAGTTGGACGACTTCTATCGGGAAACGCACCAGAAGAATCTGATTGTCGTCGATGGCGGGCTCGTCTTGCATGAGTGACGTCCTGCCCGATCTGCTCGATCAAGGTCTTGTCCTGGTCTTTTGCGGCACCGCGGCGAGCGAGATCTCGGCGCGCCTCGGCGCCTATTATGCCAATCCAACAAACGCGTTCTGGCGCACCCTGCATACCGTTGGCATGACCAAGCGCTTACTGCGCCCGGACGAATTTCGCGACCTGCTCGCCCTTGGCATCGGCCTGACTGATTTGGCCAAATTCGCCTCTGGCGCCGATCGTGGGCTGAAGCGCTGCGACTTCAACCGAGCGCGCCTGCGGGAGAGCCTGCGCCGCTTCCAGCCGGAGATCGTCGCCTTCACCAGCAAAACCGCCTGGCGCGCCTGGCGCGGATTGTCAGCGCGCGACGCCGTCAGCTACGGATGGCAGGCGGGCGCGCTCGGGTCGACGCGCTTTTATGTGCTGCCTTCGCCTTCAGGGGCGGCGCGCGGCGCGTGGGATTTGCAGCCCTGGCAGACGCTGGCCGATGCTTACCAATGCCGGATGAGCGTCGCTTGAGCATGCGCGTTTATCGCAACAAGAAGCTGCGCGCCTTGGGTATCGAGTTTGCCGCCCCGCGCGCGGGCGACGCCGGTTATGACCTCTTCGCCGTAGAAGGATGCCGCATCGAGCCGGGCCAGCGCGCCTTGCTGGAAACGGGCTTGCATATGGAGATTCCGGCCGGCTTTGTCGGTTTGGTAAAGGACCGCTCAAGCATGGCGGCGGCGGGACTGCACACGCTGGCCGGCGTCATTGACAGCGCCTACCGAGGCGAGCTGAAGATCCTGCTGGTCAATCTGACGGACGACACTGTTCACTTCAGCGCCGGGCAAAAGATCGCGCAGTTGCTCATCCTGCCCGTTACCAGCCCGGCCGTCGAATATGTGGACTCGCTTGACGATCTAAGCAGCACGGAGCGCGGCGCGGGCGGCTTCGGCTCGACGGGCGAATGACGTCAGGATCGATCTCCCGCGCCATCGGCCTTAGCGCTGCATTGCGCTGTCGCTATCGACGACGATCACCTGGCCCGATATGGACTTGGCGGCATCGGAGCATAGGTAGAGGGCCGCGCCAGCGATACTTGATTCCGCTCCTTCAGTCGACCCGGCGGCAATGCAGTTGACTCTGATGTGATGCGGCGCCAACTCGCGGGCTGCTTGTCTGGTCATGCCGATGATCGCCGCTTTGCTGGCGATATAGCCGATGCCTTGGGGCAGGGATGCCCTGCAAGCCTCGACCGCTGACAGGTTAATCATGCTTCCGCCGCCTTCATCGGCCATGACCCGCCCGACCAACTGAGTGCAGAAAAACGCGCCGGTGATATTCACCTCGATCTGGCGGCGCCAATTCCATTCGTCGACCGTCAGCATCGGTTCGGGGTGAAAGATGCCGGCCGCGTTGACGAGGATGTCCAGCCCGCCGAAAGCATCACGCGCGCGCTCGATCATGTTGGCCGTCTGGAATCGATTGGATATATCGGCGCCCAACGGGACCGCGCAGCCACCGTCCGCCCGAATGGCTTCAGCGACCGCGTCGGCGCGCTCGATATTGAGATCGTTAACCGCAAGCGATGCGCCATTGGCGGCGAGGGCCAGCGCAATCGCCCGCCCGCTGCCGGCCCCGGCGCCAGTAACCAGCGCCGCCCGCCCGCTTAAGTCAGCCTGCAAGTTGGACACGGCAAAAGGACTAGCGCAACCGCGAAAAGCGCCCGCCTAAAAGGGAATGTCATCGACCGATGTCGGCGCGTCCGGATAATTCGAAGCGCGGTCATCGCGACGTTGGCTCTGCTGACCGCCACCGCGTTGCGCGCCGCCTCCGCTCCAGCCGCCGCCTTGGTCGCCGCTGTCGCCCCGGCCGCCCAGGAAGCGCACATCACGGGCCGTCAGATCAAGCGACGCCGCCGCTTCTCCATTGTTATTGACATATCCGCGCGCCTGGACATTGCCGACCACCATGACCTGCCGGCCGCGCGACAAGTATTGATTGCAGGTTTCACCGAGCCCGCCCCAGGCGGCCACACGATACCAGGTCGTCCGTTCACGCTGTTCATTGGTATTGCGGTCCCGCCAGCGTTCGCTCACCGCGACGCTGAAGTTACATACCGCTTGCCCACTCTGTAAGTAACGCAGGTCAGGATCGCCGCCCAGATTGCCGACAATAATCGTTTGATGCCAAGACATAATGGTCCGCTCCTGATAAACATTTAGCCCGGTTTCATGCGCTCAAGCTTTTCCAAGAGTACGCTGCGCAGGACCGCCGGGTCGCCCTTGCCGCGCATCCCGCCCATGATCTTGCCGAAGAGCGCGTTCAGCACTTTGTCGTTGCCGGCGAGATAGCGCTGCGCCATGTCGTCGTTGTCAGCGAGCGCCTTGTCCACCGCCGCCGCGATGACTGCCGGGTCGGAGACTTGCGCCAGCCCCTGCTCGTCCACGATAGCGCGGGCGCTGGCCCCGGTCGACCACATCGCCGGCAGCACTTTCTTGCGCGCCGTGTTCTGATTGATGGTACCTTGCTGCACCAGGCTCAACAAGCCGGCAAAAGCCTCGGCGCCGATGGGAATGCCGTCGATGGCTTCGCGTTCGATTTCCTTCGCATTCATCAAGCGAAAGAGATCGGTGATCAACCAGTTGGCCGCTAATTTGGGATCGACGCCGGCGTCTACTATCGCCCTAAAATACTCGGCGACAGCGCGTTCCGCTGTCAGTACGCCGGCATCATAATTGCTCAATCCCAGATCGCCGACAAATTGCTTTTGCAGCTCGTCCGGCAGCGCCGGCAATCCCGCCGCGATTTCCGCCACCATTTCGCGGCTGACCTCAACTGCGGGCAGGTCCGGCTCCGGGAAGTAGCGATATTCGTCGGCGCGTTCCTTGTAGCGCTGGATGGTGATCCGTTGCCCGGCCTCGTCCCAGCCGAGCGTGGCCGGCTTCACCGAATCGCCCTCGCGATAGAGTTTGATCTGCCGCTTCACTTCATAGTCGATTGCTCTTGACATGTTGCGGATGCTGTTAAGATTCTTGATTTCAGTGCGTTCGCGCAACTCGGTATCGCGCTCATGCATCACGCTGACGTTCGCCTCAAAACGGAGCACGCCCTTGGACATGTCGCCGCTATTGACGCCGAGATAGCGCAGAATCGAGCGCAATTTGCGCGCGTAGGCTTCGGCTTCCGCGGCGCTGCCGATATCGGGTTCGGAGACGATTTCCAGCAAAGGCACGCCGGCGCGATTGTAATCGACCAGGCTGCCGCCCGCGATATGTGAAAGTTTGCCGGTGTCCTCTTCCATGTGGGCGCGGCGCACGCGGATGCGCTTGCTGGCGCCGTCTTCGAGCTCAATGTTGATGTAGCCATTGATGGCCAGCGGCCGGTCGAACTGGCTGATTTGATAGCCCTTGGGCAGGTCGGGGTAGAAGTAATTTTTGCGCGCGAACTGGTTGACCGGCGGGATCTCGCAATTGAGCGCCAAGCCAACCATGATGCCATATTCCATCGCCCGCATGTTGATGACCGGCAGCGTCCCGGGCATGCCCAGCGACAGTGCGTCGACGGCGGAGTTGGGCTTGGCTTCGACGCTGTCGACGACCGGGCAACTGCTGAACATTTTGCTCTCGGTTTCCATCTCGGCGTGGACTTCCAGGCCGATCACCGTTTTCCACTCGCTCATCGAAGCGTCCATGGCCCGCGCTCGGTACAGTGGACTAATCTGACACAAAAGCGCAGTTTTGAAAAGGTGCGTAAATCTGATTCTGGCAATTGCCCGCCGCCACTTCTGGCGCTGACGGCAGCCTGGATGCCGGCGGTCAAGAGAAACCCCGGCGCGGGAGCCGGGCTGTGGCGCGATCAGGCGGCGAACTCGCCTGCTCTGGCTCGTTCGGTGAAGCCATGCGCCGCCAGGAAGCGCTCCAGCCGCGCGAGCGCCTCGCGAATGTTCGCTTCGCTGGTGGCGTAGCTGGCGCGGACGAACCCGCGGCCGCTTTCGCCAAAGGCGCTGCCCGGGATCAGGGCGAGCCGCTCGCTCCGCAGCAGCTCTTCGCAGAAGGTCTCGTCGTCCATGCCCGTTGCGGCGATGCTGGGGAAGGCGTAGAAAGCGCCGCGCGGTTCAAAGCAGGTGAGGCCGAGCCGATTGAAGCCGTCGACGATAAGCCGGCGCCGCCGATCGTATTCCTGACGCATCGCTTCGACATCGCTTTCCCCATGCAGGATCGCCTGCAGCGCAGCCACCTGGCCGGTGGTCGGCGCCGACATGATCAGGTACTGGTGTATCTTGTACATCGCTTCGGTGAAGGGCGCTGGCGCGCTGACATAGCCGATGCGCCAACCGGTCATGGCGTAGGATTTGCTCATGCCGCTCAGCACGATGGTGCGCTCATACATATTGGGCAACGATGCGAAATTGATATGCTCAATGCCGTAGACGAGCCGTTCATAGATCTCATCGGAAATGACAACCAGGTCGTGCTTCTCAGCGATATCAGCGACCTGCAGCAAGTGTTCGCGCGTCAGCGCCGCGCCGGTCGGGTTGCTGGGATAACTGATCAGGATCGCTTTGCTGCGCGGCGTGATTCTCGCTTCGAGCGCGGGCCCGGTGATCTGGAAGTCGTCTGCGGCCGATGTCGGCGCCATGACCGGCACGCCGCCGGCCGTCTCAACAAGCGCCGGATTGGCGACGAAACAAGGCTCGACAACCAGCACCTCGTCGCCGGGGTCCAGCAGGACCTTGAGCGCAAGATACAGCGCTTCGCTGACGCCGACCGTAACCAGCACCTCGGCGTCGGGCGAATACCGCAAGCCGTAGCGCCGCTCAATCTGAGCCGCGATCGCCGCCCGCAATTCGTAATTGCCCGCGTTTGAGGTATAACCAGTGAGCCCCTGGCGCAGACTTTCAACGCCCGCTTCAACAATATGCGCCGGTGTCACAAAGTCCGGCTCGCCGATGCCGAGCGTGACCACATCGTCCATGGTGGCGGCGATATCAAAGTAGCGGCGGATGCCCGACGGGCGCAACTTTTGCGCGCTTCTGGAAAGGTAGCGACTCATTAATGCTGTCTCCTTGAGAACGGTAGCCCCATTCTTTGTATCACAATATCGCGCGAGGAGCATCACACAGCTTTGTTCAATTGCGACGGCCGAATTTCTACAGAGTGTATGAGGTATTCGACTTTAATCGCTTGCTTCAGCACTGAATTCGCCCATTTTGTAGGATGAGCCGGGGCGGCGCCGGCAGCGAGATTGAAATCATGTCATAAGATTTATTAATAGGCAGTCAATTCAGCAAGGAGGCGCTTGATCATGAGCTTGCCGTCATTCGCATCTCTGGCAAACTGGGAAAAGACGCGCGATAGCTTGCATCAGATTGCGCAGGTGGTCGGGGCGATAGGCGCCGCTTGCGCCGATCCTCTGCCGAACGAGCTTCACTTCAGCCTGGATGTATCGACCCGGGCCCTTTCTACGAGGGAAATGCAATTTGGCGGTGAACTGCGTTTCGAATTCGATACGCTGCAGCTCTGTTATGTTCGTGGCGGCAATGAGGCCTTCAGGCTTGATGCGCCCGGCCACTCGCAGCTGTCGCTCATGCGCCGCCTGCTCGCCAGCTTCGACGAATGCGGATACACCGTTCAGCCGTCGATGAAACATATCAGCGCCGGGCAGGCCTTCGAAATCGACCGCGAGTTGGCGTCCGTCTTTGCCTCGGCGCTTGATGCCGTCTTCACCGCCTTGGCAAGATTCCGCGCCAAGCTGAACGGTACAATGACGCCGCTGGTGCTTTGGCCGCATCACTTTGATCTGGCCTTCATTTGCTTTGTCACGGCCGAGGCCGATGAACACAGCGCCCCGCAAACTTCTTACGGCTTCGCTCCCTATAGCCCGGGCTTGGAGAAACCCTATTTCTACGCCTATGCCTGGTCGGCGTCGACCGGTTATCTGCGATTGCCAGTCGAGGCGCCAGCGCAGGCCCTGAATGGAGCGTACACCGGCTTGTACGCGGCCTACGATGACCTGCGCGACCGGCCGGATTTCAACGGCGTTGTTGAGAAGATGCTGTTGCGCTATCATCAGCTGGCGGCGTCTGGCTTGTCTCAGGCCTGAGCGGTCCGGTGAGCGGCGCAAGCGAAACAGGGCATGCCCGAAACATGATGTTGACGAGCGTTTCCATGACCTGCACCGACAAATTGCAGGCAAGATGAACAGACATTTGCTGGCGCGCGTAGTATAGATAGAAGCGACTGCCAATACTGGCGAATGAAAAGGAACTTGGCAAAGCCTGCCGGAATCGTCTAAACTATGTTATTGTAGTGGCAAGCGCAGAATGTACCTGGGCGCCGCGCAATTGGCCATACTGCGTCAACACAGAGGGTTGAAATGAGCGAAGAGAGCAAGAATCCCAACGACAGCCTGGATGAAAACCTGAACGATACGCCGGCGGATGAAATGGGCGACCGGCTGGAGCGCCTTGGCGGTGAACCGGCGCCGGCGATCACCCCGGAAGAATTCGAGCGGCTGCAGAAGGCTGGGCAAGTCCATATCGATTCGCGCGGACGCGTTCGGACTGCGCGACGGACGGGCGCGGAAGCTGGCGTGTCACTGCGCAAACGGCGCGCCTGGTATGCAAGCGCCTGACACCGTCCCGTCGCAGGACTGCTGAGCGCCTTCTTCACCAGCCCTTGCGCGCGCAGGCGGGCGGTTTCCCACGCTTGGCGCCGCATACAATTGCCCCTAAGGGAAATACGACACGGGATCATCGGCCGCGCTTAGCCGGACGCATGCTCTCGGCTCTTGAAACAGCGTGCCTCGCTTCAGCTTCGGATCTGTCGCATGTCACCTGGAATCATGGAGATCCGCGTTCGCGATGATGGCTCGCCTGATTAACTTTGATCACGTCAGCCAGGCCCTGGCGCTGCCGGGTTTTGATACGGCGGCCGCCCGGCAAATCATGGCGCCGGCGCCACGCGGCTGGCAAAAGCGCAAAAGCCCACCAAGCCCGGCGGCCGTCCTGATTTTGATAACCGCTGCTGACGACGATCGCCTCCAGACTGTCTTGACCTTGCGCAACGCCGGCCTGCGCGGGCACAGCGGTCAAGTCAGCTTTCCCGGCGGGCGTCAGGATCCGCAAGACGAGAGCTTGCAGCAGACCGCCCTGCGCGAAACCTGCGAGGAGATTGGAATCTGTGGCGAGCAAGCGTCGATACTGGGGCAACTGCCGCAGTTTTATATTCCCGCCTCGCATCACGATGTCTATCCCATTGTCGCCGCTGGCGTCGGCATGCTTGCGCTCCGGCCTAATCCGGCGGAAGTGGCGGAAGTCTTCTGCTTCGCGCTGGAGGACCTCCTGCAGCCGCGCTTCAAATCCGTCGAGCAGCGTGTAATCCAAGGCGTCAAAGTGCGCGTGCCCTATTATGATGTTGCTGGCCACAAGGTCTGGGGCGCGACGGCTATGCTGCTCAGCGAATTGGAAGGGCGCCTGCGACATGTATTGCCGAAGCGCGTCCTGCTGGCATTGCGCGAGCGCGTTGACGACTAGATCGCGGCCCTGATCTTGACAGTCGACGATCTGGCAATCGGGACCAGGTCTTGGCGCTTGTCTACATTGGGCAGGATTGCTATGCTTAGGTCATCAGAATACGCGGGCGAAAATTGAATTCTCGGCCTTTGCCCGCCAGTAGACATTCATGGATAGCATCCTCACAGGCATTCCCATATTGGCGGTAGGCCCTGCCGCTGGCGGCGCCGGCGAATGGGGCACGCTTGGCGCTTATGTCATCATGGCCCTGGGCCTCTCCTTCCTCTGCTCCATTTGGGAAGCGGCCATGCTGTCGACGCCGGTCTCGCATATTGAATTGCTGGTCCAGCAAGGCAAAAAGTCGGGACTCATCATGCAAGGTCTGCGGCAAAATGTGGAGCACCCCATCGCCGCGATTCTGACGCTGAACACCATCGCGCATACGGTCGGGGCGGCTGGCGCCGGCGCAGAAGCCACCGCGATATTCGGCAGTCAATTCCAGGGCCTCATTTTTGCCATATTGACACTGCTGATTTTGGTGTTTTCCGAGATTATCCCGAAGACGCTTGGCGCCGTCTATGCCAAAGCGCTCACGCCATTTACCGCTCATTCATTGCGGATTCTGCTGCAAATCTTCAAGCCCGCCGTCTTCGCCTTTGACTTCTTCACCCGCGCGATGCGGCCGAGCGAAGAGCCGCCGACCGTGACCCGCTCCGAGCTGCAAGTGATGGCGCGGATCAGCGCCGAAGAGGGCGGCATTCAAGAGCGCGAAAACCGCATCGTCGCCAACTTGCTGCAGCTTGCCGATGTGCAGGTGGAAACGATCATGACGCCGCGCACGGTCGTGGTGATGTTTCAGGAAGAACAGACCGTCGGCGAGGTCATGCGCTCCTACCGCTTTCTGCCCTTTTCGCGCATCCCCGTTTATGCCGAATCGGCTGACGACGTCCAGGGTTACGTGCTGCGTCACGAGATTTACCGGCGGGCGGCGGCCGATGAACATGACGTAAAGCTGCGGGACATCGCCCGGCGCTTGGACGTGGTGCCGGAAACCAATTCGGTGGCGCAAGTGCTTGATGAATTCATCAGAAAGCAAGATCATATATTCCTGGTCATTGATGAATATGGCGGCACGGCTGGCTTGATCACGCTGGAGGACACCGTCGAGACCCTGCTCGGCATCGAAATCCTTGATGAATTGGACCGAGTCGCGGATCTGCGGCAGTTGGCGCAGCGCCGCTATCAAAGCCAGATCGAGCTGCTGGAACAGATGGAGCGGGTTCAAGAGACGCCGCCGGGCTCGCCCGACCCGACCGATCCGGACCGAGAGGAATGAGGAAGCTCCTCCTTCCTCTGCCTGCCCACAGCTACAGATTCGAATTGCTGCTGGCATTCGTCAGGCGCATTGCCCATCCGGCGCGCCTTGTCGTGCAGGATGGCGCTCTTTGGCGCTTCACCGGCGGGCGGCTCTTGTCTTATCGTCAGGCGGGCGAGGCGATTACAGTCTGCGGCGACGGCTGGAACGCCGAAGACGCCGCGGCCATCGAGGGCAAATCTCGACATTGCCTGGGTTTTTGCCATGATCTGACGGCGTTTTACGAATATGCCCGAGGGGATGACCGCCTGTGGCGCGTCATCGAACCTGTGTATGGCGCCCCGCTATTCTGTACCGAGACCGTCTTTGAGGCGCTTGTCACGCTGATCATCGAACAGCATATCAGCTGGAAGACCGCCATGCGCGCGCAGCAAACGCTGATGCAAATCTATGACGATGGCGCCAAGGTCGGCCGGGCGACGGTCTACGATTTCCCCATGCCGCGGCAGTTGGCCAGCGCGGCGCCTGCGGATTTGAAGCCCCTGAAAATAACCAACCGTCGCATCGACATGATCATTGACATCGCATCGGCGGTCTCATCTGGCGAACTTGATCTGGAGTCGCTCGCCGCGTTGGATCCACAGGCGGCTTATGAGCGCTTGCTGGCGATCAAGGGCGTCGGCCACTGGACCGCCAACAATACGCTGGGGCGGGCGCTGGGCTTGTACCCGGCCATGAGCCAGAATGATGTCGCTTTGCAAGCCGCCATCGCTCACTACTTTCACGACGACGCCCGTTTGAAGAGCGCGCAGATTGTTCTGGATACCTTGGGCGAATACGGAGAGTTTGCCGGTTTGGCCGGCCATTTTACGCTGCTGCGCTGGGTGCTTGACCGCTATCCGCCGATCTCGCATTAGCGCGGGCTGAAGCCGCCCTAAGCCGAGAGCTCGTCGTAGAGCAGCTCCTGATTGAGCGATTGCAGCACGGTGTCTTCGCTCTCCAGCGTGAGTGAGGCGGCGGTCACGCCCAGGCGCATCGCCTCATCAATGGGCACATTGTTGAGGATGCCGAAAATCACCGCGCCGGAAAACGCATCACCCGCGCCGGCCGTATCGACGACCTCGGTGTGGATCGCGCGGATGTAGCCGCCGCCGCTGCTGTCAGCATAAGCGAGGCCCCGCTCGCCGAGGGTGACGACGGCGATATTGGCGCCCATGTTGACGAGCTGCTGGGCGGTGCCGATGGCGGAATCGCGCTCGGTGGCCGGCTCGTTCAGCGAGCAGAGGGCGGCTGTTTCGCTGGCGTTCGGCACAATCAGATAGAGATTGGAGATGAAACGACGCAGGCGGCTGGCCATCAGCGGCGATGTCGGGTCGGCGCAGACGCGGGCCCGGTGCCGCATCGCCAACTCGAACAGCGTGTCCAGCGCTTCTTCGGGAAGGGTGGCGTCGATGACAACCAGGGCTGCCGCTTCAAACAGCGACTCGTGTTCCAGCAAGTAATCTGAATCGAGCGAACCGGCTATGCTCAAGTCATCGACGCGCGTGCAAGTGTCATCCTTGTGATACAGCAGCATTGAGGTGGCGGTATGCGCGCCGCTAACGCGCAGCACGCGGCTGCAATCAATGCCGGCGCGCGTCGAATGTGTGATGAGATGCTGGCCGATGTCATCGTCGGCGATGGCGGAGAGCAGCACGGTATTGATATCGAGCCGCGCCAAATTCTCGGCGATATTGCGGGCGACGCCGCTTACGGAAGCGTGGATATGCCCGTAGTGGCGCATGCCAGGCCGCAGCGTTTCGAACGTCCTGCCGCTGATTTCCAACACGGCCGAGCCGACAACCAAGACATATTCGCCATCCATGCCTGCGCTCCTCGCTATCCGCTAGCCGGCGGAATTGGATGTGCCGGTCTCATCAGTCCGATTGGCTTCCGGCGGCGGCGGCAGCGTCGGCTGCGCATCAATCGCCTCCGTGCTTGCCGGCGGGGCGGGCGGCACATCGACGCCCAAATTCGCCGGGTTCAAATTGGCCGAGCCGATGACGTCCTCGTCAGCCGGATCTTCAGCGCAGCGGAAACCGATCCAGCGCAAGAAGTCGTCTGGCCGCGCCGATTGGCGATGCACCGTGCGGCTGAAGAAGGGCACGCCATCCCAGGAGCCGCCGCGCAGCACCTTCTCTTGCCCGATTATCGGGCCGGTCGGGTTAAGGGCGTTGCCGCCGCGCGCCTGCTCTGCATAATGTCGCTCGCTGTAATAATCGCTGACCCACTCGGCGACGTTGCCCGCCATGTCATAGGCGCCGTAGAAGCTCGCGCCCAGCGGTATACTGCCGACCTGCAAGGAACCGGGCGGCGAATCGAGCGGACGGTTGGTCTTGGCCAGGGCGTTGTCCCAAGCATTGCCCCAGGGATAGATGCGCCCGTCATCAGCGCGGGCGGCGCGCTCCCACTCGGCTTCCGTCGGCAGGCGGCGACCGACCGCTTCGCAATATTCGCGGGCGCCGTACCAGGTCACGCCGTAGACGGGATGCTGCGCCAAGCCGGCGCCAATTGTGTAGTTCGAGCCGTCAAAGATGATCGGCGCGTCAGGGCTCTCGTTTTGCGTTTGAATGCAGGGAAAGCCGGCGCAGCGATTGATATGGGCATCAGGCCCGCGCGCGTTGAGGAAGGCGACGTACTGGTCAAATGAGACCTCGGTTGATTCCAGGAGGAATGAATCGACGGTGACCTGGTGCGCGGGGAAGGAGTCTTGCGCATAACTCGCTTCACAGACGCCGGCATCGCGCGTCACGCATTGGCGGACGGCTTCCGTCACTTCGCCCGGCGTCGTGCCCATGACAAAGGCGCCGCCGGGGATGGTCACTGTCAGGCTGCGGATCACCCTCAGAGTTTCCGGAATCTCGCTGGTTGGCGCGAGCGTCGGCGCAGGACTGTCGGTCGGGGCGTCGGTGGGGATGGCCGTCGGCTGCACCTGCACCGATATAACTTCGCCGTCAGTGGGCGGCGCGGCTGGCGCCCTTCCTGCGTCGGCCGAAGCAGGATCCGGCGTCGCCGTCACAACGATGAATTGCGACACCGGCGTATCCCGGGGCAAGCTCGCGTCTTCGGTGGCCGTCATCACCACATGCACAACGGTCGTATGGACTTGCGGCTCGGCAGTTGGCAGAAAGTAAGCTGGTAGAGTGCCTTCGAGCATGATGCCGATCATGACGCTCAACCCGCAAAACAGACCGGGAATAAAGCCGATCAACGACCATTGCCAGGCGGCGCTGCGCTGACGCCGTCCGCCGATAGGTCTATAGGACATGCAGTCTCTCCTTCAGGTTGACCTGCTGAGCCTTGCCCGACGCTGGCGCCGGCTGGTCTCTATTAGCGTAAAGCACAATTCATCGTTCTGCAATCGTAGGTGGCTTGCGCGGCGCTCCTGAGAAGGCGATCGCAGCGGGCGGCGGCCGGCAGCGCGTCTCGCTTCGCTTGACAGGCGCTGGCCAAAGGTTTAGGCTAGGTTGAAAATGTCATTTCGGGGCGCCTTGTCTTGACCCGAATCAGCCTTCAAACTGCGGCCGCGCCTGCAACCGATGTCGATGGATTGCGCCCGGTCAATTTGCGCTCGGATTTGCGCCCGATAGCCGACCTGATCGAATTGGTTTTCGCCGATTCGATGGATAGCAGCGGTCGTTCGGCTATCCGCGAAATGCGCTATCTTAGCCATTTGGGTTATGGGCTGCATCTCATTGCGCGGATGAATGATCTGGCCCTCGGTATCAGCCTGGGTTTCGTGTACGTCTGTGACGGTAAACTGGTGGGGAATGTTTCTGTTTATCCGGCTGGTTACCCGAAATCACTGGGCGAGACCTGGATCCTGGCCAATGTCGCCGTGCACCCGGATTATCAGCGCCGCGGCATCGCCCATGATCTGGTCGCCGCCAGCTTGGAAATGATCCGCAAGCGAGCGGGCGCGCGCGTCATCCTCCAGGTCAACTGCGACAACATCGCCGCGCAGCGACTCTATGAAAAACTGGGCTTCATCCATGAACGCGCCTGGCGCTTGTGGCGGCGCAGCGGTTTTCTGCGTTCCCCCATCTCAGCGGATTCCGGCCTGCGCGTCTCACATCGGCGAGGCGGTGAATGGAAGGCTGAGCTTGCCCTGGCGCAGGCGGCGCGCCCCAATGCCCTGGGTGGGCTGGGCTGGCTGAAGCCGGTGCATCAAGCGGCATTCGCAGCGCCGATTTGGAAGCGGCTGTTCAACCTGCTTTCCCTGAGCGCTGTGGAACGGCTGGTCATTCGCGATGAGACTGCGCGGGAGATCCTTGCCTCATGCTGGCTGGAAAGCGCCATGAGCTTCAGCAGCGTCCGCGGCTGGCTGTTTGCGTCGCCCCAGGTTGATGCGCGCCTCTATATGGAAACCTTGATCAGCTATGTCTTGAGCCGCCACGAGCGCGCCACGATCCAATTTGAACACCCGCGGGACGACGAGATCGTGAACGATCTGCTGAAGGGTCATCAGTTCACGGTCAAGCGCGATTTGTGCCACATGCGGCTTGATCTCTGAGTCAGGCGCAAACGGGCATTCGCTCAAGATCGATCATGATCGCGCCCTTCAGCGCGCAGTCGCTGTGGGCGGCGGTCGCTCGCTGGATTTGAAATCCCGGCAATTGCGCTGCTTTCGCGCTGGGCGGCAGCCATGATCTTGCGCGGCAGGCGCGGCGGCCGGTTTCGATCAGGGTTGCTCGCCGCCCGTATCGTGCCCTCATTTAGAGCGGCCTCCTCCGCCGAGACAGCGCCGGCCGGGTGGCCTGCAGCGCCTGAGTTTGGCAGCGCGGCGGCAGCGTCCCCGGTCAGCGTTCCGCCCAGATATTCGTCGAGAATCTGTCGCTGTTGCCGGGCGTCGTATTTCGCGCGCCGCTCGCTCTTGTTGTGCTGCCGGCGGGAGATCTCTTGTTGAATGGCTTGCGGGTTGGGAACACGGTGAAACATCTTGGGTTCGTCGGCGCCGACCAGCGACATGCGTACATCGCCGTATTTCATTAGCGCGGCGAAGAAGCCGCTGGTCACCGATTCCACATTGTCGATCCGCTCGACCAGGATCTGGTCGCGCAAGCTTTGCAGGAAAAAAGGACGCTTGTGCACCAGCGTAATCGTGTCGTCCGAGATGATATAGAGATCGTTCCGCCAGTCCCAATCCATCCAGTAATAGGCAAGGCAGCCCGCCAGCAGGCCGACAAATGCGACGGGCAATGTAACGATGCGCATGTCCGCGCTGATGAAGGCGGCGCTGATCAGCAGGGCGGCAAGCGAAACGAGGATGACCAGGACGGGCAGGGCGGTGAGCTGGGCCCAGACGCTGACATGTTTGCGAAAGACAATGTCGCCGTTGCTCATCACGATGCGCGAGCTGAGATAACCGTTGCTGCCTGGAACCGGCCTCGGCGGGCTTTCAGCGGCGGCCGCCGTCGCTGTGGCGTCATCATCGCTGTCGCCGGCCAGCCAGCGCTGCATTTCCGCGCGCATAATCTTGTGATGTCTTTGCGCCCGCCGGCTCTCAAAGTAAGCCCGGTCTTCTATGATTAGCTTTTGAAATTGTTCCGGGTTGGGCATGAAATCCAGCTCGAGGTTGCCCTGCGCGCCGGCTGTCTTGACGATGACCGTTCCATAACGGAAGAGCCGAGCGAAGGGATCAGACGAGGGAAACTCGAAATTGATCTCGTGCACGCTTTCCAGGCCCACTTGTGTAACCTGCCGATACAGCGCCAGGATCGTTCGGTTGATGCGGATGACGCGCTGGTCCGTCACGATGACGGAGTCGTTGCGCCATTCCAGGTAAAAGTACACCAACGCCAGGCCGGGCAACAGGAACGATAAGCCAAGCAGAATCAGGGACAGGGCTTCAATCTCGAGGCTGAAAGCGCCCAGCCACATCGCCGGCATCAGCAGCAGCGGCAGCCAGGCCGTCCGAACAAAGGACCACCAATGGCGATGCGTCTGGATGAGGATTTCTTCGTCTTCGCGCTGTTCCGCGAACTGCAGGCTGACCGGCGCCCCGCTCGCGCCGTCGAGTTGGCCGAAGGCGCTGCGCAGTGCCGGCTGTTCATTGAGCAGGCGCTGAAAGCTGGCGCGGCTGAGTTTGAGTATGGTGACGGGCTGCGCCGCGCGCAAGCTGGCGGATTGAACGGCCTCGCTGTACAGGGCTTCATGATTGATGTGCTGGCCGGCTGACAAGGTCGCCAGTGCCCGCTGCCCGCCGTCAGCCTCCGTTTGGAAAAGCAGGGCCTCGCCCGCCGCCATGATCAGCATGCCGTCGGCGGGTTGTCCTTGCAGAAAAATGTCCTCGCCAGCGCGGTAACGCTCAGTTTCTAGCGCGCCGGCGATCAAGCTCAGTTGCGCCGGGCCCAACCCGGAGAAAATTGGGATGCTCTCCAGCCAGGTGTTGTCCTGCATCACTCGCCGTCCAGTCGCCGGGCTGCCTCGCGTCGAGTATAGCATGGTCAGCGTATTCCTACTTCGCGCCTCTATCGCGAAAAATGCAGCGGCTAGGCGGGCATCAAGCGGCTTGAGACACAGGGCAATCGCATCAAACTGCAAACTCACCACAGAGGCACTGAGCGCACAGAGAAATGCGAGATTATGTAGGGGTGAGCCGGTGGCTCGCCCGAAAATGTCACTAAAATCATGGGCGACTCACCGAGTCGCCCCTACATTTTATTGGGTTTATGGTTGAACGGCGTCAATTGATTTCGAAGCGATTGCCCTGGCTTGAAACCGCGAACTCTCGATATTCTGGCAAAGCGTGTTATAATGATGCCGGATTCTTAGAACGAGAGCAGGGAGCTACCATGCCGAATCTGGGACCAACTGAATTGTTCATCGTGCTGATTATAGTGGTTTTGCTCTTTGGCGTGGGCCGTGTCTCGCGCATCGGCGGCGAATTGGGCTCGGCGGTTGCCAATTTCCGCAAGGGCCTGCAAGAAGGCGCCAAGGGCAAGAGCGAAGAGGCGGACCAGCCCGAAACTGTTTAGCCTTCGCGGCTTAGCGCAATCTTGCCGCGTCTTGAAGAGCTCGCTCAATGAGCGCTGTCGGGCGCAGGATTGCCTTATGTGGCAGGCCGGCGGGCAGCGTCAGGTTGTAATCCAGCGCCTCGCGATTGTAACGTTCGACCTGCTCGCGGTAATCTTCAGCAAAACGATTCCATTGTGATTCGAATTCGGCCGCTAGCGCTGGCTTGCTTGCGGCTTCCGCTTTGCGCAGCCCTCGCAGGTAGCGTTGCGCTCGCTCGCTTATCAGCCGGCGCAGAGCGGTCGCCGTCGTCTCGAGCTTCGCGCCCGTCTCGATCCATTCGGGCATGACATTGTGATCTTCCATGATTTTGAACGCCGCGCGCCATTCATTCGGCGTGCTGCCGCCGTCTTTGAGTTCCAGCTTCCGGCCAGCGCCGGGCAAATGCGATACATCGCCATCGCCGATCATGTCTGCAATTTGACTATCGACGATGCGTTTCCATTTGTCCATCCGTCATCCTCGATCCGGCGCCAGGTCAGCGTTATTCGCCACCGTTTGCCGGTATCCGCAAAGTGAGCAAGGCGCGGCCCGTTTCGTCGCTCAGGGTCAGCGCTTCGCCCGCCTCCCATATACTCGTGTCTCTGCCCCAAAAGCGGGCGTCGGCGGTGCTGGTTCCGCTGCGCGTATAAATCACGACTTCACCCTGCGGGAATAGCAAAGTCACTGGAAAGATGAAAGTGTTGCCGTCTTCATCGGACAAGCTCCAGTTGCTCATATTGACGCGCTCGCCGATATTGCGCAGGCGTATGGCTTCCGCCGTGATATCGCCCAAGCCTTCGACAGCGACAATCTCAAACTGCGCGTTTACCGGCGTGCTGGTGGCTTCAAGCGCCGGCGCTTCGGAAATTTCGGAACCGGCCGCGGGCGAACCGCTCACTTCCTCAAGACAGCCTTCCAGGGGCACAATGAGAATATCGCCGATCTGCAGGTTCACCGCTGACTCCAGCGTCAAATCATTGACATCCAGCAGCTCCTGAAAGTCGGCGCCATAGCGCAGGGCGACGCCGTAGGGCGTATCGCCGCTGAGCACAGCGTGATAGACGCAATGCTGTGGCTGGGGCGGTCCGCTCGCGCTCGACAGCGTCGGTGTGCTGAGCTCAACCCGGCGCGCGCCCAACTCAACCGGGTCAATCGTCGCAGCCGCCTCGGTCGCCGCTTCCTCCGCGATGCTGAGCGGCAACTGGACTTGACTGCGTTGCACGTCGGCCGGGGCAGCCGTCACCAGCTTGGGCGGCAGCGGCGTCGCCGTAATGACAATCTCCACAGTAATGATTTGCGGAACATCCAGTTCTTCACTGTCTTCGCTGAGCAATTGCAGCGCGAAGAAAGTTCCGCTGGCGGCGGCGGCGAAGGTCAGGCACAGGAAGATAATCTGTGGAATGATGTTTCGGCGCCGCGCTGAAGCCGGACGTTCAATCATTAGCTTGGCTTTGCCACTGGTCGGTCACATTGGAATCCTAGCATAGGCGTACAAGGCTGGCAATCAGAAGGCGCGAGTGATTGCTTGAAATGAGCGAATGTTCAGTTACAATCGCCGTCCGAACGAAGAGGCCGCGGCAAGACGAGGACGGATGAGGGTTCTGCTGGCTAGCGCGGAGGCGGTTCCATTCGCCAAGGTCGGCGGCCTTGCCGATGTCGTCGGATCATTGCCGACGGCATTGGCTCGGCATGGCGTCGATGCTCGCGTCATCATTCCCTATTACGGTTTCATCGACCCCCTCGAATACAAGATAGAGCCTCTATTCAGCTTCGACTTTCACCATCGCATTGGCGTCAACCAAGTCACGCTCGCCTCGTGCCAACGAGATGACATCATCTTCTATTTGCTGCAGTCAGCGCCATACTTTGGAAACGAGGGCGAAGTCTACAGTCAATGGGATTGGGATATGGAGCGATTTATCTATCTCAATCAAGCTTTGATGGCCTGCTTGTCGCAATTGGACGAGCGGCTGGGTTGGTTTCCGCATGTCCTGCATGTAAACGACTGGCATACCAGTCTGCTGCCCTTTCTGATTCGCGACCATGCCGAAGGCGAGCGCTGGAATGAATTGGCGACCGTCCTCAGCATTCACAATATCGCCTACCAGGGCAAAGACGCCGGCGGCTTCTTATGGCAGGCGGGGATTCACGGGCGGCATGATCCTGACCTGCTGGAATCGGGCCTGACTGACAATCTGCTCGGCATCGGCATCGCCTACAGCGACATGCTTTCTACCGTGAGCCCGCGTTACGCCCATGAGATTCAGTATCCCTACGCCGGTTACGAGTTGGCGCCCCTAATCGCGAGGCGGGCGGACAAGTTGCGCGGCATCCTCAACGGCCTGGATGTCGAACTGTGGGATCCGGAGATCGACCCGACGCTTGCCGCGACGTTCAGCGCCGATAATTTTGCAGCGAGACGCCCGGACAATAAGCGGCATTTGCAATCATTCGCGCGCTTGCCCGTGCGGTCCGATGTACCGCTGGTCGGCATTGTGAGCCGGCTGGCGGCCCAAAAGGGCTTCGACCTCGCGCTGCCGGCTTTGCGGAACCTCCTGGCCTGGCGGGATATGCAATTGGTCGTCTTGGGCACCGGCGAGCCGGATCTGGAGGTCGCATTTTGGCAGCTCGACCAGGATTTTGGCGACAAGGCAAGAGCCTTTCTCCAGTTTGACGGCGCCCTGGCACAGCAAATCTACGCCGGCTGTGATATCTTTTTGATGCCGAGCCACTTTGAACCCTGTGGCATGGGCCAGATGATGGCGCTGCGTTATGGCGCGCTGCCGCTGGTGCGGGAAACCGGCGGCCTGGCGGATACGGTTGTCAACTACGATAATGGAGAGGCCGACGCGGGAACAGGTTTCGTATTCCAATGGCAAGAGGCTGGGGCGGTTGAAGGCACGCTCAACTGGGCGCTTGATGTCTATGCGCGGCGGCCGAAAGCTTGGCGGCGGATGCAGGAACGCGGCATGCGGGTCGATTTCAGTTGGCGGAAGAGCGCGATGGGCTACATTGAACTCTATCGCGAGGCGCGCGCTAACCTGCCAGGTTGACTGGCGAAACATTTGGGCGGTCATGCGCTGTGATTCCAGCGGCGCGCAACAAACCGCGGAGTAATGTCGGGAGTGGACGGTGAAGATAAAAGCAGTGATCCTCGCGGGTGGCAAGGGGACGCGCCTGGGCGTCTTGACGTTCAAGCGCGCCAAGCCGGCTGTGCCCTTCGGCGGCAAGTACCGAATAATTGACTTCGCGCTCAGCAATTGCGTCAACTCCAACGTGTTCGATGTGCTGGTTCTGACGCAATACCGCCCGCACAGCCTGAACGACCACATCGGAAAAGGGCGACCCTGGGATCTGGACCGGTCCTTCACCGGCGGCGTGCGCATGCTGCAGCCGTATCAGGGCCGCTTTGATACCGACTGGTACGCGGGCACGGCCGACGCAGTCGCGCAGAATCTCAATTTCGTGCGCCAGGGCCGGCCGGAGTATGTGCTCATCCTCTCCGGCGACCACATCTACCAGATGGATTATGACATGCTGGTGCAATACCATCGCGACAAAGGCGCGGCCGCCACCGTCTGCACCATTCGCGTGCCGCTGGATGAGGCGAGCCGCTTCGGCATTGTCGATACCGACAGCGATTATCGCGTCACCGGCTTCATCGAGAAACCAGCGACGCCGCCCGGCAATCTCGCGAACATGGGTGTGTACGTCTTCGATTATGAGGTGCTGGAGCGCGTCCTGCAGGCCGACCATGACGCGCCGGATTCGGATCATGACTTCGGCAAGGACATTCTGCCCAAGATGGTCGCCGACAAAATGGACATCTTCGCCTATCCCTATGGCGGCTACTGGATCGATGTGGGAACGGTGGACGCTTATTGGGAAGCGCACATGGACCTGCTGTCCAGCCCGCCGTCTTTGAACTTGAATGATCGCACCTGGGTGATCCACACACGCAGCGAGGAACGCCCGCCGGTGCGCGTCGGCGCGGATGCCGCCATCGTCGACAGCATGATCGCCGACGGCTCGGTGATTGGCGCCGGCGCGGTCATCGAGCGCTCGATTGTGTCGCCCGGCGTATTCATTGGTCCGGGCGCGGTCGTCCGCGAGTCGGTCGTTTTGAACGACGCCTATATTGAGACCGGCGCGCGCCTGGAACGGGCGCTGGTGGACAAAATCGCCGTCATCGGCAAGAACGCCCGCGTCGGCTCCTGGCAGGATATGGGCGACCTCAAAATCACCAGCATCGGCAAGAACGCGCGCGTCCCGCCCGAATTCACGATTGGCGAGGGCACGGTCGTCGGCTCCGATTGCAGTCATCAAAGCTTCGCCCGCTTCAGCGACGGGACGGTGCCGGCCGGCAGCGATATCGAGTATCTGTCCCGCCCGGGCTGACGATTTTGACCGGCCAGTGACTGCTCGCGGCGACGGTTGTAGGGGCGTCTCGCTGAGACGCCCTCTTTGCATACATCAGAATTATTTCTGTGGTCGTTTCAGCGAAACGCCCCTACAGACGCCTTATGTCGCGGGTCAATTAATTGTGTTAGCCGTGTTCAGACACGCGAGAAACTGTGTCCTCTATATTCTCGCTGTACTCGGTGGTAGAATTCCGATTGCCTATATGGATTTACATGGTTGAAAGGCACGGCAATGAGCAAGATAAAAGTCGGGGTGCAGTTGCATCCGCAGCGAGTCAGCTACGCAACCTATGCGCGGGCGGTCCAAGACACCGAAGCGCGCAGCGTCGATTCCATCTGGAATTGGGATCACTTCTTCCCGTTATATGGCGAAGGCGCGGGCGAGCACTATGAAGGCTGGACACTCTTGACCGCGATCGCCATGTTGACCTCCACAGTCGAAATCGGCACGCTGGTCACCTGCAACAGCTATCGCAATCCGGCGCTCTTGACGCAGATGGCCAACACCGTCGACCATATCAGCGGCGGCCGCCTGATTCTTGGCATCGGCGCTGGCTGGTTCGAGAAAGATTATGTCGAGTTCGGTTATGAATTTGGCACCGCCGGCAGCCGACTGCGGGACCTGGGCGCGGCCCTTCCCATCATCAAGGAGCGCATGAGTAAAGAGCTGCCGCCGCCGGTGCGCAATCCCATCCCCATTATGATTGGCGGCGGTGGCGAGAAAGTCACCCTCAAGCTGACCGCGATGCACGCCGACTCATGGAACGGCTTCGGACCGCCGGAGACTTGGGCGCGAAAGAACAGAATTCTGGACGATTGGTGTACGGAAGTGGGGCGCGATCCGGCCGCCATCGAACGGACCGTTTCAATCACGCGCGAAGACGACATTGACGACAGCCTGGACGCCTATGCCGAAGCGGGCTGCCGGCATTTCATCCTGATGTCCGCGGCGCCGCCCAATTACGACCGCGTGGAAGCGCTGGTCAACTGGCGCGACCGGGCGAACGCCTAGGCCAGGCGCTCGACAGGCTCAGGACGATTCTTCATCATAGGTTGTTACCACGCAATTGTCGCTGCCGTGTGGGTTGGGCGTGTAACTCTCGGCTTCCGCGTCGTTGATCCAGTTCTCGCCATCCACCAGGTAGCGAAATTCGTGACGACAGTTCGGTTCAAAGCGCCGCATCGCCATAAAGCGGCCGTCTTTGAGCCGCCGCATGGGATGGGCCTTGGTGTCCCAGTCATCAAAACTGCCGACCAGATGAACCGATTCGGCTTCTGGCAGCGGCTCCGTGTAGAAGCAGACTTGAACCGTGTCGTCTGTGCGTTGCGTCTTGGTGATCATCGCTAGACCTCAACAACTGAATTGTCGCCGTTGAACGGATTGGGAACATATTCGTCCGCATCCCAGTCGTTGTGCCATTCGATGTCGTTGATGAGATAACGGAATTGATAACTGCTGTCCTTAGCCAATTTGACTGTCGCCTTGAAGCGACCGTCCTTTAGCGGCGTCATCGGCGTGGCGGATTCGCTCCAGCGGTTAAAGTCGCCGACGAGCGCCGCCTTGTCCGCTTCCAGTTCTGGCGCGGTATAAAACGTGACGTTGCAGAGGTCTTTGCTTTTCAGGTATCGTTTCTTCAGCATTTGTCCTCTCCATCTGTTGTGCAAACATTATGTGTCAAGCCGCGACTCTACAATCCTATCATACATGGCAGCCGGATTGTAAATGAATGCAGTATTTCGCCAATTTGTCCGCGCTCTTTCTTGTCAGGAACGTACAGCCTGCGATGGCGAATTCGCCGGTCCAGTTGCGCAATGTCGCGTTTTCGCCATCAGGCGAGGCGCTTTGCGGCCAGCAAAATCGCGGTGGCATTGTACCGAAACAGCGATAGAATAGGCGACTTGTTTATCGGAACCAAGCGCCATCCGCAAGGGAGCAGGGTCAATGGTACAACCGGTCGCCCGGGTCAATGTCGCGCCCAAGCTGCCGCCTCAACTGGGGCGTTTGCATGAACTAACCTATAACCTCCGCTGGTCCTGGGATCATGAATCGATCGCCTTGTTTCGCCGCCTGGACCCCGACCTGTGGGAGGAGACGGGGCACAACCCGGAATGGATGCTGGGGCGGATGAGCCAGGAGCGCCTGAACGCCCTGGTGCACGACACCTCCTTCATGGCGCATTACGCCCGCGTCTGCCGCGCCTTTGACGAATACATGCGCGCGGGGAATACCTGGTTCGCGGCCAAATACGGCCAATTGCAGCGGCAGCCGGTCATCGCCTATTTTTCGATGGAATTCGGTTTGACTGAATGCTTGCAGAATTATTCCGGCGGCCTGGGCGTGCTGAGCGGCGATCACCTAAAGAGCGCCAGCGACCTGGGCATTCCCCTGGTCGGCGTCGGCATTCTTTATCAGGAGGGCTACTTTCAGCAATACCTCAACGCCGACGGCTTTCAGCAAGAGTCCTACCCGATCAATGACTATGTCAACCAGCCGGTGAAATTGCAGACCGATGCCGCCGGCCGGCCCATCAAGATCTCGGTGCCCATGCCCGGGCGCGAGCTCTTCGCGCGGATCTGGAAGGTGCAAGTCGGGCGCGTCTCCATTTATCTGCTCGATACCAATATCGATGACAACGCGCTGGAGGAAGATCGCAACCTGACCGATCGGCTATACGGGGGCGACCGGCGCACGCGCATTCGGCAGGAAATACTCATGGGCGTTGGCGGCGTGCGGCTGCTGCGCGCCCTCGGCATCGGCGCTGATATCTTTCACATGAACGAGGGGCACTCCGCCTTCCTGCTCCTGGAGCGCATCCGCAATTATATGCGCGATTATGGGCTTTCATTCGAGCAAGCCAAAGCCATGACCGCGGCCAGCAGCGTCTTCACCGTGCACACGCCGGTGCCGGCCGGGCAGGAGCGATTTGGCTTTGACCTCATCGACGAGCATTTCACCGATCTGATGCATGACTTGGGCTTGTCGCGCGACCAGTTCATCGATTTGGGGCGCGAGAATATGGGGCATTACGAGCTCTTTTCCATGTCCGTCATGGCCTTGAATTTGTCATCGGGCACCAATGGCGTGGCTCAGCTCCATGGTGAAGTCTCGCGCGATATGTGGAATTGGGTCTTCCCAAACGTGCCGGTGCATGAAGTGCCCATCCGCGCCATCACCAACGGCGTGCATGTGCAGACCTGGGTCAGCCAGGAGATGGCGCAGCTCTTCGATCGCTACCTGGACCCGGGCTGGCGCTCGGAAGAATCGAGGCCCGAAGTCTGGGAAGGCGTGGCCACCATCCCCGACGCCGAGCTCTGGCGGACGCATGTGCGGCGGCGCGAGCGTCTGGTCGCTTTCGCGCGCGACCGCCTGCGTGAGCAGCTGCAGCGCCGCGGCGTCTCGCAAACCGAGATCGAAGAGGCGGACGAAGTGCTGAACCCCGACGCGCTCACGATCGGCTTCGGCAGGCGCTTCGCCACTTACAAACGGGCGACTTTAATCTTCCGCGATTTGGGGCGCCTGCGCAAGCTGGTGACGGACGCCGACCGCCCGGTCCAGTTCATCTTCGCCGGCAAAGCCCATCCGCATGACAACGAAGGCAAGGAATTGATCCGCACCATCGTGAATGTGGCGCGCGACCTCGACTTCCGCAATTCAATTGTCTTCCTGGAAAACTACGATATGAATGTCGCCCGTTACATGGTGCAGGGCGTCGATGTCTGGCTGAACAATCCGCGCCGCCCGAAAGAAGCCAGCGGCACCAGCGGCATGAAAGTCATCTACAACGGCGGCCTGAATTGCAGCATCCCCGATGGCTGGTGGGCGGAGGCTTATCGTGGCGATATCGGCTGGTCAATCGGCCATGGCGAAGAATACCGCGAAGACGAATGGGCGCACCAGGACTACGTTGAGAGCCAGGCGCTCTACAATCTCTTGGAACAAGACATCGTGCCTTTGTTTTATCGCCAAGCGCGCGATGGGCTGCCGCGTGAATGGATCCGCCGCGTCAAACGCAGCATGAAGGCCTTGGCGCCGCGCTTCAACACCCATCGCATGGTGCAGCAATACACCGAAGAATTTTACATGCCGCGCTATCAGGTGAGCCGAGCGATGTCTCGCGCCAACTTCGCGGGCACGGCCGCCTTTGTCGAATGGCGGCGCCAACTCGATCATGTCTGGCATGAGGTGGCTGTGATGGATGTCGATATTCGCGATGGCGATGTCGAGATCGGCAGCAGCGCGACGATTCACAGCCGCGTGGCCCTGGGGCAGTTGTGCCCGCGCGACGTCAAGGTACAGCTCTACTACGGCATGCTGGACAGCGCCGGCAACATCCGCGAGGGCCAGGCCGTCGATATGCGCATGAATTCAGGAAACGGCAACGGCGCCTACACTTATGCCGCGGACCATATCTTTCACAAGACCGGCAATATCGGCTTTTCGGTGCGCGTCTTGCCCTATCACGAATACCTGCATACCTCGATCCTGCCGCGCAAGATCGTCTGGGCTTAGGCTGCGCAGAGGGGAATTTGTAGGGGCGACTCGGTGAGTCGCCCAAAAACGCCAAACTATGTCTGGTTTATCGCGGCAGGCCTAACCGCCATCTCCCCCTAGAAGTTGGTGCTGGCGGGCGGGTATACAAAGGGCTCGCCCCGGCGTCGCTTCCCTCCATTGCAATGGGGGGACCGAGGGGGAGACCTAGCGAGAATTGACCCGCCCGCCACCATCGACTAGAATACGCCCGTAAGCGCCAAAAAGGTAAAGACAGATCCCATGCAATATCACATCTGGACCCACGGCTGTCAGATGAACGTGGCCGATTCGCAACTGCTGGCCTCCGAGCTGGAGAAACTGGGCCATAGCGCCGCCGCCGACGGCGATGACGCGGACATTATGATTGTGAACACCTGTGTCGTGCGGCAGAGCGCCGAGGACAAGGGGCTGGGGCGCTTGCAGCTTCTGGGCAAAATCAAAGAAGCGCAGCCGGACAAAGTGATCGGCGTCATGGGCTGCATGGTCGGCGTGCGTGATCCGCTCTGGATGCGCCAGCGCCTGCCCTACGTCGATATCTTCATGCCGCCGTCGGATCCGGCGCCGATGGTCAATTTCCTCAAGGAGCGCCGCGCCGAAGCCGACGCGCTCGAGATGGAGGCGGAAGCGCGGACGCAGCGAGACGCGCTGCAAGACGGCGAGCTCCTGCTGCCATTGCGCGAAAGGGGACAACTGGTCAGCGCCCATGTGCCCGTTGTCTACGGCTGTTCCCACGCTTGCACCTTCTGCATTATCCCCTTCCGCCGTGGCGTAGAGCGCAGCCGGCGGGTGGGCGAAATTGTAGCGCATGTGCGCAGCCTGGCGGCTCAGGGTGTGAAAGAAGTGACGCTGCTCGGGCAAATCGTCGACCGCTACGGGGTCGATATCCCCGACGGCCCGGACCTGGCCGATCTGCTGCGCCTCGTGCACGACGTCCCCGGCATTGAGCGCATTCGATTTCTCACCAGCCATCCCAATTGGATGACGGAGAAACTCTTGCGAACGGTCGCCGAATTGCCGCGCGTGATGCCGCATATCGAAGTGCCGATCCAAGCTGGCGACGACGACGTTTTGGCGCGGATGCGGCGCGGCTACACCGCCGGTCAGTACCGCCGGCTCGTGAGCAAGATTCGGCATATTATCCCGCAAGTCGCGATTCACACCGATATCATCGTAGGTTTCCCCGGCGAAACGCGCGCCCAATTCATGAAGACATACGAGATTTTGCAAGAGCTTAAGCTCGACAAAGCCCATCTGGCGCGCTACAGCCCGCGGCCGCAGACGGTCAGCCAGCGGCGTATGGAAGACGATGTGCCGGATGCGGAAAAGCGCGAGCGCCTTCGAATGCTGGAAGACTTGCAAGCCCGCGTCGTCGCCGAGATCAACGCGCGGCAGCTCGGTCAAATTGTGACTGTCCTAGTTGAAGCGGAACACAAGGGCCGCTGGCGCGCGCGAACGCCGCAGAACAAGCTGGTCTTCTTTGAAGCCGAGGGCGAATGGAAGGGCAGGCTGGCCCAAGTTGAAATCACCTGGACCGGCCCGTGGAGCATGCAAGCGCGCCTGCCCGTGAAGCGGACGGAGGCACATCCGCCGCTCATCCTCGCCGGTTGATGAAAGCGCCTTTCCGCCGAGTCGCGATACAACTGGCCTGGCGTTTGCTTTGGGGCGGCATTTGCCTGAGCGCGGCTGCCTGCAATCTTCAAGGGCGCGCAGCCGACTCCGCTCAAAACGAACCAACCAATACCCCGGCCGGACCGCCCACAATACGCATTGAATCGCCCAATGAAGGCGCTGAATACGTCATCGGCGAAGAAATCCTCGTATCGGTGCTGGCCGCGGACAGCATCGGCGTCAACAGCGTTCAGCTTTACGTAGATGACCAGATCGTCCGAACCGTTTCCTCCGAGTCCTTGCAGGGCGACCTGACATTGCAGGCAATCCTCAATTATGTGCCCCAACGCGCCGATATTGGCGTCGTCAGTTTACACGCCGTCGCCTACCGCGGCCCTGTCGTCAGCGAGCCAGATGAGATCACCGTAGTCGTGCGCGAATCGCATTCGCAGGTAATCGCCACGCCCGTGCGACAATCCAACGTGCCCTTCATACCCAATGACGGCGTCTGCCGCGCCTTGGTCAATGTCAATCTGAACTTCCGCACCGGGCCAGGCACCCGCTTCCAGATCATCACCGTGCTCGGCAGCGGCACCCTGGCGCCGATCACCGGCCGCAACAGCGCCCATAGCTGGTGGCGGCTGGATGTTGACAATCGCGTCGGCTGGGTCAGCGGCGATTTCACTTCGGAGTACGGCGATTGCAGCCGGGCGCCGGTGGTCGCCGGTTGACCGACAATCCATCGAACCAGCGGCGCTGCCAAAGACGCGAGGACGGCGATGGAGAAAACTGCGCGAGAAGCGCGCCGTTTGGTCGCCGCTCTCAAGCGATTGTGCTAAAATCGTGACTATCGTTCCTCGAGTAACACGCGAGCAAGCGCAATGTCCATGGCCATCAAGCGGATCATGCTGGTCACGCGCAATGTGGCATTTGCCATCGATGTCAAGCGCGCCTTGGAAGCGCTTGGCGAATACAGCGTGACTGCCGTCGCCGATGTCCGCAATGCCATCGAAAGCCTGCGCGATCATCCGCAGCATCTGCTGCTGCTTGATACAGCAAACTTGTCCATTTCACCGGAAATCATGATCGAGATGGTCCGCTCGCGGCGGGAGCGGCTGGCGATTGTTCTCGCGCCCGATTCGCCGGATACGCAGGAGCTCGCCCGTCGATATCGCTTGAGCGGCGTCGTCGACATACCGGTGATGGCGCGCAGGCTGATGCCGATCCTGGATGCCGCTCTGCAAGAATCCGCCGAAGCCCTGACGGATACGAAGCAAACGCCCACAATCGATGTCGGTGAGGACACGATATACATCGAGTCCCTGGTTGATGACCTGGTTGAAGAAGAGTTGGCGCTAAATTATACGCGGCGTCGGCTGCAAGCCTCGTATGAACTCTTGCACCCGCGCGGCGCGGACGAGGCGGCGCCGGGAGCGAAACCCACGCTCGAAGTCCTGGTCGAGCCCGACGAAGAAGGCGATACCATCCGATATCAATTCGTCCGGGACGATGATGCGCTCGCGTCCACGACGACGCAGCTTGCGAGCGCCGAACTCGATGAAACGCCGATCGCGACGGGCAGCGCCAATGATACTGTACGTGACTTGGCGAATTCTATCGCAAGCGATCGCCCGGCTGGGCCGGCGGCTCTTGATGTCAGCCCGCCAGGCGCCGCCGAAGACGCGAACCTTGAAGACAGCGCGGCATTTCAAGATATGCTTGGCGCCCTTTTGGACGAGAGCACGGCCCTCGAAAACTTGACGCTGGAATCACTCTTTGACACCACGCGCGAGTTGCCCGGCGCGCTCGGCGCCGGCGTCGTGCCCGCCTGGCTGCGCGAGACCGAAAAATTCATTGATGAACCGAGCTTCCTGTCTGAGATCGCGGAAATGGCGGAGGAGCTGGATATACCTGAGAGCGTTGGCGAGACGACTTCGCCCGCCGTGGTGGATGAGCCGGCTGATGCGGAAGCTGAAACGGAACCTGCTCCCGCGCCTGCTGAAGAGACGGATGCAGCAACCGGCCAGCCCGACGCCGAGCGTGCAAGCGAGCCAGCGCGCACGCCGATTTGGAGCCGCAATGAAGATCCCGCGCTCGCCCAGCTTGCCGTCACGATGACGCAGATGATGACCGATTTGACCGCTGATGCGACCGTCTTGACGCGCGGGGATCAGATCGTCGCCTTCTCCGGCGAGTTGCCGCTCGATGAATTCCGCGCTCTGCGCCGCGCCGTTGGCGACGATTGGACCGCCGAAAGCAGCACATCCCGCATTCGCTTCATCACGCCGCCTGCGGCCGGGCGGGATTACATGCTCTACTCGCGCGGATCGGTGGCCGGCTACTCCTTGACCCTTGTTTTCAGCGGCGGGCGCCAGCTTCGCGAGATCCGGCGGCAGGGCGACCGCATGCTGCGGGCATTGGACAGCGCCCCGGTCGAAGAGAGGCCGGCGGAGGCCGCCCCGCCTGAGGCAGCCCAGTCGCGGCAGCCTTTCGCCTTCGTCTGGATGGTGAATGATCCATCTCGTCTCTTGCGTAAGCAGGTGGCCGAGCAATTGGTGTTCTGGCTGGAAGTCCAACTCAACAGCCTGAACTGGAAGATTCATCGGCTGGATGTGCACCATGACTTCATATATTTGAGCGCCGATGTGCCCGGGCGCGTCTCGCCGGACGCCCTAGTGCGCACAGTGATGGACCGCGCGCGCGCAATCGCCTGCTCGGAAGACAAAGCCCTGCCCCAAGAGCTCTGGGCGGATGCCTACCTCGTGCTGCAACCGGGGCGCGGCATGAGCGAACGGGAGCTGCAGCGCTTCCTGCATTTCGCCCGCGCCTGACCGGGCCATTTTGATCCGCCAGATTCGCCTGTAACATCACCGCGCCATCGGCTATACTCGCCTCACGGTTCATCCTATTTTCACCGAGTCTCGATCATGGCCTCTCGCCCCGTGCTCTATCTCATCGACGGCCACGCCCTGGCCTACCGCTGGTATTATGCGTTGCAACGCGCAGACCTTTCTACGTCATGGGGTGAAAGCACTAGTGCCGTCACCGGTTTTTTTACTAGGTTGCTTGATGTTTATGAGAATCGGCAAGCCGATTATATTGCAGTTACGTTTGACGATGGATTGAGTGGTCGCGAGGAGATCTATCCCGATTACAAGGCAAACCGATCGGAGATGCCGTCGGATTTGGCGAGCCAATTCGAAAGGATCCGTGAACTAGTAGATGCCTTCAACATCCCGCAGTTAACGATGTCCAATATGGAAGCGGACGATGTCTTAGGGACCATTAGTCGACAGGCAGTTGATCAAGGTTGGGACGTGATTATTGACACGGGGGATCGCGATATTCTTCAGTTGGTTGGACCTCACATTCGAGTACAGCTTCCAGGAAAGCGCGGCAACGTAAAGATATACGATGTTGAAGCTGTCAAAAAAGAGTACGCGCTTGAGCCAGAGCAGCTTATTGATCTTAAGGCACTTGTTGGCGACTCTTCAGATAACTTCAAGGGAGTTCCTGGCATTGGTGCAAAGACGGCACCTGCCCTTTTACTGGAGTATGGAGACTTAGACGGAATATACAAGAATGTTGATAGCATCAGTGCGCGGATACGGAACAAATTGGTCGCGAACAAAGAGTTAGCGTATCTTTGCCGAGAGCTAGCAACAATCAAGAGAAACTTGGATATTCGGCTTGATTTGGATTCAAGCAGTTTGCAATTTGAATTGAAGAATGTAGAAGATGTCATAACCAAGTTGGAGTTCGGCGGCACGAGACGCCAGCGGTTGATTAAAGTTTACGAAGATCAGCATAGTGACTTGGCTGAGAGCCGTCTTGTAAATGCACATGATGTCATCGAAACCGCAATTGTGCGCACACACAGCCAGCTTAGGTCTCTGGTACACGAATTGAATTCGGCAAAGCTGATCGCATTCGACACCGAGACGACAGGCATTGACCAAATGTCTGCGAAACTTGTAGGCATTTCGTTGGCTGTCGAGGAGAACATTGGATATTACGTGCCAGTGGGACACGGTAGAGTTTATGACAAAGCGCAGATAGAAATGTTTGAGCACTCCGCAGGCGACCAGTTACCGTTGGATGCGGTCATCGAAGCCTTACGAGATCCAATGGAAAATCAAAACATACCCAAAACTGCCCATAATGCCGTCTACGATTGCATGATACTTCGACGATACGGGATTAACGTGGCGCCGATCGTATTTGATACGATGTTAGCCGAGTGGATTAGCAACCCGACCAGCAGATTTCTTGGTCTTAAGGCCTTGGTAGCTGAACGGCTAGAAATACAAATGACGGAAATCGCAGAGTTGCTGGGTAAAGGTCAGCAACAAACGACGATGGACAAGATTGAAATTGACAAGGCGGCTCCGTACGCTGCCGCCGACGCGACGATGACGTTTAGACTGGTTCAACCGCTGCGAAGCGAATTGCAGGAAGCAGAACTATATAGGTTGTACAAGTCACTGGAACTGCCGCTTATCCCAATCGTCGCCAACATGCAATATCGTGGCGTGTCGCTGGATGTAGATCAGCTGAATCAGTTGAGTGCCGGCTTGACAGCAGATATCGCGCCCTTAAGAGACTCAATATTCGATGAAGGCGGCGTCGGCGAATTTAATTTGAATAGTCCGAGGCAACTTAGCAAAGTGTTGTTTGATGACTTACGATTGCCGACGCAGGGCTTGGATAAGACCGGGAGTGGCTATTATTCGACCGACGTCACTACCTTGAATGCCTTACGCGGTGAACACCCAATAATTGATTTGCTTGTTATGTATCGAGAGTTATTCAAGCTAAAGACGGCGTACGCCGACGCGTTGCCCAAGTTGGTGAATTCTCATACTGGCCGACTCCACACCAAGTATAACCAAGCGGGACCGCCGACTGGTCGCTTTAGCAGCAGCGATCCCAACCTGCAACAGATTCCAATCCAGACTGAACGCGGGCTCGAAGTGCGGCGGGCCTTTGTGGCGCCGCCCGGCTACGTCTTGCTGGCCGTCGATTACAACCAGATCGAACTGCGCGTGATGGCGCATATCAGCGAGGACGCCACATTGATTGACGCTTTCCATCGAGGGCAGGATATCCACCAGGCGACGGCGGCGGCGGTCAGCGGCATTGAGCCGGACGACGTTACCTACGAGCAGCGCAATTTCGCCAAGCGGGTCAATTTTGGCTTGATGTATGGCATGGGCGCTTTCCGCCTGGCGCGCGACAGTGACTTGACGCTGCCGGAAGCGGAAGAATTCATCGCCACATACTTTGAGCGCATGCCCGGCGTCAAGGAGTATATCGATCGCACGAAAGCCTTCGTCTGGGAGAACGGTTTTACCGAGACGCTCTACGGGCGCCGCCGGATCTATCCAGCGATCAAGGCGAATGGCAACCGGCGCAGCACCGCTGCCGAAGAACGCGCCGCCATCAATATGCCGATCCAGGGCACAGCCGCCGATATTCTGAAACAGTCGATGATCAATCTCTCTGAGCGCCTCAAGCGCGAGCGCTATGACGCGGCGATGATCCTGCAGGTGCATGATGAGCTCGTCCTGGAAGTGAAAGAAGACGAGCTCGGCCCGGTCAAGGCGCTTGTCGTCGAGACGATGGAGTCCGCCTTTCCCGATGGCCGGCCTCTGCGCGTGCCGCTGCGCGCGAACGCCAGCTGCGGCGTCAACTGGCGCGATATGGAGGACATCGTTTAAGCGACTGGCGGACCTGTGTTATACTGCTGGTTCTCGCATTTTGAGATCTCGAATTTGAAAGACAGTGCCCTCACATGAAACATTTTCTGGAACTGGCCAGCTTCTCGACCGCTGAACTGCACGCGCTATTGGAGTCGGCGCTGCGTTTGAAAGCGAAGTGGCAGGCGGGCGGCAACGAACCGGTGCTGCGGGGCAAGACCCTCGGCATGATTTTCCAGAAGCCGTCCTTGCGCACGCGCGTCTCTTTTGAAATGGCGATGAAGCATCTGGGCGGCGACGCCATCATGCTGGGCCCGCAGGAGATCGGCCTGGGCGTGCGCGAAAGCATACCCGATGTCGCGCGCGTACTCTCCAGCTATGTGGATGGCATCATGGCGCGGGTTTACGATCATGCCGACGTTGTCGAGTTGGCGGCGCACTCAAGCGTGCCCGTCATCAACGGCTTGAGCGACGGCTACCATCCCTGCCAGGCTTTGGGCGACATGCTGACGATTCATGAGCATTTTGGCGCGCTGGATGGTTTGCGCCTGGCCTTCGTCGGCGATGGCAACAACGTGGCCGCCTCCGTTGCCTTGGCCTGTGCTCACTTTGGCGTCAGCTTCAGCATCGCGACGCCGGAAGGCTATGAGATGCAGCGGCCGGTGCGTGAGCAGGCCTTTGGCATCGCCGGTCGCAATGGTTCTGTGCTGGAAATGTGCACGCGTCCGCAACTGGCTGTGGCCGGGGCTGATGTCGTCTATACCGATACCTGGGTCAGCATGGGGCAGGAAGCCGAAGCGGCCGAGCGCGCCAGCGAGTTTGACGCCTATCAGGTCAACCAAGAATTGTTAGGCGCCGCCAAACCGAAGGCGATTGTGATGCACTGCTTGCCGGCCCACCGCGGCGATGAGATAACGGACGCGGTCATGGATGGTCCCCAGTCGAAAATCTTCGAGCAGGCGGAAAACCGCCTCCACGCCCAGAAGGCGATACTGGCGCGCCTGCTGAAATAGCGCCCTCTCCCCGCGACACCCCTGTCTAATTCAAAGAACGCGACGGTTGTAGACACATGCGCGACGATGCCGCTGCCCATGCATACAACCTTGCATTGCGCCGTCTAGCTCCCCCTCCCTGACTCGTCGGATGCCCGCCATAGAGATGGCGGGAGGGGGCCGGAGGGTGGGGTGCGCTGACGACCATTACTTCGCGCGCGCCGGCAGGCACATCGCGCCGCTGCAAGTGACTGGTGATTCGTCGGCGCAGGCCTGTATTAGGTGTTACAGTGTGATAACCAAGACAGCATCAGCGAGTTTATACAAGTACATAAACAATCGGCCGGCTGAACCTGCCTGCCGATTTGCTTGAGGCGGAAGGTCTGCGGTGGAACAGATTCTCCTCATTTTGGGAAGCGTGCAATGGCGCGATGTCGTTGATATCGCCATCGTGACGACCCTCTTTTACAGCATCACATTTATGTTTCGCGGCACGCAGGCGGTCGCGCTATTTCGTGGCATCGCATTGGTGGTGATCGGCTTGATTTCAGTGGCGGCGCTCTTCCGCCTGGAAGCTTTAAGCTGGCTGCTGGCCAACAGCTTGACCGCGCTGGTCATTGCCATCCCGGTGATCTTCCAGCCGGAGATTCGGCGTGTGCTGGAACGCTTGGGGCGCGGGGCGTTTCTGGGCACGCGCCTGGCGCCTCAGGCGGTGCGTGATTCGGTGATTGACGAGATCTGCGCCGCCGCGGACAAGCTGTCGGACCGGCGGCACGGCGCGCTCATTGTTATGCAGCGCAACAGCAGCTTGCAAGAATTCATTCGCACCGGCATTCCATTGGACAGCGTCGTGACGGCTGACTTGCTGGTCACGCTCTTTTGGCCGCGCACCGAACTGCATGATGGCGCCGTCATCATCGACAATGCCGGGCGAATCGCATCCGCTTCCAGCGTCTTGCCTATCACCGCCAGCCGCAACCTGCCCAACCCCAACCTGGGCACAAGGCACCGGGCGGCGGTCGGCATAAGCGAAGTCGGCGATTCGCTCTGTGTGATCGTTTCGGAAGAGACCGGCAAAATATCCGTCACCAACGCCGGGCGCATGATTCTCGATTTGGACGCGCAGCGGCTCAGGCTCATACTCAGCGCCTATTACGGTCCAGCTGAACAGACAGTCGTATCCTTTCGTGGCCGACTGCGCGAGATGCTGGACGACTTGCGGCTGCGCGTTCAGACGCGCGGCAATCAGCGGGCACAGACATGATCGTGAGGCTATCAAAGTCGGACATGGCCGGCAACTTGCTCTGGCTGGCGGTATCGCTTCTCCTGGCGTCGGGCGTCTGGTACATCGCGGTGACATCGGCGGACCCCATCGGCAAGAGGAGCTTCCGCAGCATACCGGTGCAGATTGTGCCAAGCAAAACGGCGGAGATGACCAACAGCCGTACGCGCACCGCGACCGTTACGATTCAGGGCTTGCAAACCACGATATCCGCTCGGCGCGCCGAAGACATCGTGGTGCGCGCCGACCTTTCGCGCCTGGGGCCGGGAACGCACACTGTTCCGCTCGAAGTGAGCGTGGCGCAGCCGGATGCCGATTCCGCGCGCCGGTTGGTTGCGCTTGTGCAGCCATCGCAAATCATCGTTGAACTGGAACCGCTGGAATCGCACGAAAAGAAGATTGTCATCGAGCTGCTGCGGGCGCCGCCCATCGGCTTCAGGCATGACGACCCGCTGCCGAATATTACTGAGGTCCTCGTGAGCGGCGCGGCGAGCCGGGTTGGGCAGGTTGTGGCCGCGCGCGGCGAGCTTGATCTATCCGCCAGCCGCAATCCGATTGAAGCTGACCTGCGTCTGTACGCGGTTGACGCGGACGGGGGCCGTATCGCCGATGTTGAGTTGGATCCGCAGACGGTCACAGTTTCGGTCAATATCGCGCGGCGCGATGATATCCGTCAGATCGCTGTCCGGCCTAATGTCTTGCTGGATACGCTGCCGGCCGGCTTCACATTGAAGAACCAGAGTTACGACCCCGAATCGATCTTCGTCAGCGGCGCGCCCGAGCAGTTGGGCAACATTTCCGATACGCTCTTCACCGAGCCGATCAGCCTGGTCGATCGCCAAGAGGGCTTTGACATCACCGTGCCCGTGCGCTTGCCAGGCGATGATCTATTTGTCATGAGTGGAGACAATAATGTAACCGTCTCAATCGAAATCATTCCGATCATCGATTCGCGACAGATCGACAATATCGAGGTCGCGCATATCGGCTTGGAAGGCGATTATTCGGTGTCAATCGTGCCGAAGGCTGTATCAGCTATCGTCACTGGTCCGGTGGTGATGGTCGATGTTCTGACAGTGGAGCACATTCAGGTCGTGGTCGATCTCAACGGGCTATCGCCGGGCGTATACGACCGCGAACCGTCAATCTCCATCAACCAGGGTGAACTTGGCGGGGAAAATGTCTCCCTGTTGCCCGATGTGGTCAATGTGGAAATCGCGCTGCCCGAAGAGGAATCGCAAGAGGCGGACGGGGCGGCAACGCCGTCATCGGTCAACGGCTAGACGCCCGCTACCTACCGCGCCGGAATCGGTCCAGTTTACCAATGGCTGATGGCGCGGCCGGCGGCCATCCGCGCCTTATCCCTATCTAATCCGACAGCTGCCGACTACAATGCTGCGGCATTCTCTCTATAGGCGGCGGGGCCAATTTGAACCGTGTCTCGTAAACCAATTGTCGCCCTCGTTGGGCGCCCGAACGTCGGCAAAAGCACGCTCTTTAACCGGCTCGTGGGTGAGCGGCTTGCCGTCACGCATGAGATTCCCGGCACAACGCGGGATCGATTGCATGGCGAATCCTTCTGGAACGGCGTCACTTTTCAGGTGGTCGACACCGGTGGCATTGAGGTCTACCAGCCCCGCGGTTCGCGCGATGAATCGCCCTTGGCCGAGGGCAGCAGAGACTTTGTCAAGGAGATCATTGAACAGGCGCTGATCGCCATCGCCGACGCCGATGCCATCATTCTGCTGGTCGACGCGCAAACCGGCGTGACGGCCGCGGATGAAGCGATCGCCGAGATTCTGCGCCGCTCCGCCAAGCCGGTTCTGGTCGCCGCCAACAAGATTGACGACAAGGCGCATGAAGCCGAAGCCTTCGATTTTTACGCGCTCGGCTTAAATGTCATCGGCATCAGCGCCATTCACGGCTTGGGCGTGGGTGATCTGCTGGATGCACTGGTGCAGGCCTTTGGCAGCTTGCCGCCCGAACCCGGGGACGACGAAGCGGACGATCATTTGAAGATTGCCATCGTGGGACGCCCCAACGCCGGCAAGAGCACGCTGCTGAACAAACTCATCGGCGAGGACCGCGCCATCGTGAGCGATGTCGCCGGCACCACGCGCGACGCCATCGACACCGAAATCAGTTATTTCGCTGAGAAGGTGACATTGATCGACACGGCTGGCATACGCCGCCGCGGGCGCATAGAAGCGGGCGTGGAGCGATACAGCGTCATCCGCGCGATGAAAGCGATCGAACGCGCCGATGTCGCCCTGCTGGTCATCGACGCCAATCTGGGCGTGACCGAGCAAGATGAACACATCGCCGGTTTCGTCATTGAAGCGTACAAGAGCCTGGTCATCGTCGTGAACAAATGGGACGCGGTTGTCAAGGACGCCTTCACCATGAGCGCCTTTACCGACAATATCCGCGACCGGCTGCACTTCGTGCGTTACGCGCCCATCATCTATATCAGCGCCTTGGGCGGGCAGCGCATTCATCAGGTGCTGGAGGCGGCTTACCGCGTCTGGGAGGCGCGTTTTCTACGTATGCCCACATCCGATGTCAATCGACTGCTGCGTGAAGCGGTCGAGCGGCACCCGCCCCATGCCAAGGGCACAAAACGGCTGAAATTCTTGTACGCGTCGCAGGTGCGCACCGATCCGCCGCTGATCCTCTTTCATGTTAACGATCCGACCCAGGTGCATTTCACCTACAAACGCTACCTGGAGAATCAGTTCCGCGCCGCTTACGAATTTGAAGGCACGCCGATACGCATGAGTTTCCGCGCCAGAGAGAGCAGGCGCATGCCCGCCGTTGAGCAGCCGGGCGGCGAATGAGCCGGCCAGTGATTTCATCGGATTGAACGCCGGCAAGGGCCGATTTCATGCGAGCGCAGACTCTATTGCGCTGACTTCGGCGTGACCTTATAATTTGCCCTGCTGCCAGGTTAGGCGCCCGCGGGGCGCGACGCTAGCGGACGACGCGGGAGGAGACGGGATGTTTAGCAGTCACACAGGTGAATTGCCGCGGCCAAAGCTGAGGACACCGGGTCTGCTGCTGGAGATCGTCAGCACCTTGCTCTTCATCGTCGCCGTTACCGCGCTCTTCGACTTGGCGATACCGCGGTCGCTGGTCGATGGGCACAGCATGGAACCGACATTTTTTGGCAATGATCGCCTGGTCGTCAGCCGGGTACACTATCTGCTGGGGCAGCCGCAGCGGGGAGACATTCTTGTCTTCAACTCGCTGAACCAGCGGGAGTTGGAACGCGGCGTTATGCTGATCAAACGCGTCATCGGCGCCCCTGGCGACACCGTAGAATTCCGCGATCAGAAAATCCATATCAATGGCGAAGCGCTCGATGAGCCCTACATCATGGATGAAGACTGCCGCAGACGTTGCCAAGACCGGGCTTGGCAGCTCGCGGAGGATGAGTACTTCATGATGGGCGACAACCGCAACAACAGCAACGACTCGCGCGCATTTGGCCCCGTGCCGTTGACGAGCATCGTTGGCAGGGTTATTCTGCGCTATTGGCCCGTCAATTCGATCGGAATGATACCGAGTTAGGGCGGCGCGATGAAGGACGCCAAATCGAAGGGTTACGCCTGCCCGCGCTGCACTGTCGGACGCTGCACGCCGCAGACGACCACAGTCGCCGATGTCTACCACGGCCACCTGCTGAGCCTGCCCAATGTCAAAGCCTACCGATGCGATGTTTGCCAATTTGCTGAATTCGAGAGTGAAACGCTGGAGGCGCTGTGGCAAGAACTCTATGGTGAAGGGCCGGCGGATGAATATCAGTCCATCGCGGGCCAGAAACGCAGCTCGACTTACGGCGGCGGCTCAACCTGAGGGATGGCGCTCTCGCTTGCCCAGGCAGGAAACGCGAAACTTGGCGAAACAAATCTTGACTTGGCCTGCCAAGCGGTGTATCCTGCCGGCGTTGCATGGCCCCTTCGTCTAGCGGCCTAGGATGCCACCCTTTCAAGGTGGAGACACGGGTTCGAGTCCCGTAGGGGCTACAACTGGCGCAATCCATACTCAACCCTTCACAATGACGCGAAGGGTTTTTGCATTGAAGGGGTCGTTGCGCTACTATTTAGCCGACCGACCAATGACCAATTATTCCCGAATGGAGGCGCCATTAGCAGATCGAGAGCACAATCTGAAGCAATGCCGAATTGTTGGCGAAAACTGAGGAAGAGAGGGAATTTGAAATGCTTAGCAAACGTTTGATTCTGCTGGTTTCGCTTGCCTTGCTTGCCACTTTGGCGGCCGGGGCGGCATCGGCGCAGGACAATAAAGTCACGCTCTGGGCGGCCGACAGCGATACGGGCAGCTGCTGGGCGCGGCTGCTGGTGGATACCTTCCCGCGCGAAGACATTGAGCTTGATGTCGTGCTTCAGCCGGGCAGCAGCCTGGTTGACGCGCAGCGCACGGCTCTGCAAGGCGGCGCCGGCCCCGATATCACCTTCTCGCATGGCCCGTCGTTCATGCTGGAATTGGCCAATGCCGGTCTGCTGCTTTCCCTGGATCACTATGCCGACGAGTATGGCTGGGGCGATCGCTTCGCGCCCTGGGCGCTGGATCTCGGGCGCGTCGAAGGTTCGCTGTACAGCTTGTCCGAAGAGCTTGAGACGGTGATTCTGTATTACAACAAGACCGTCTTTGAAGAACATGGTTGGGAGATCCCAACGACCATGGATGGCCTGTACGCCTTGGCGGACGCCATACGCGAAGCGGGCTTGGTTGTGATGGGCCCGGCCTTCGGTGAATGCGCGCCTTGCTTCGAATGGGCGGTGAGCGTCTTCTTCACTCACCACGCGGGCCCCGAAAAGACATACGAGGCCTTGACGGGACAGCGCCCCTGGACCGACCCAGCCTTCGTCGAGGCGATAACGGCCCTGAAAGACATCGTGCAAGACGGATGGTACATGGGCGGCCTTGACCTTTTCTTCTCCGATACCTTCCAGCAGGCGCATTCGCTCTTCGGCGCCGGCGAGATCGCCATGAGCTTTGAAGGCACCTGGATGCTCGACAATTATCAGCGCGACTACTTCGGCGAGCCCGGCGGCAACGAGAATGAGTGGGATTGGTTCGCCTTCCCGACGACCTTCTCTGAAGAGCCGCACTTCGTCATCGGGGTCGGCTCGAGCTGGGGCATCAGCCAATGGGCGCAAAATCCGGACGCGGCGGCCGCCGTGCTCGACTTCTATTACAGCACGAGCTACCAGGCCGAATCGCATAGCGTCTGCGGCAATGCGCCAGCGCCCCTGCTTTACGAGGGCGATGTCTTCGCCAATGCCGACCCGCGTGAAGCGCGCCTGTACCAGGTATTCGGCGAGGCTTCGGCCGCCGGCAACTATGGTTATACCAGTTGGAGCTTCTGGCCGGCGCGGACCAACGTCTGGCTCTGGGAGCAGATTACGCGCGTCTACGATGATCAGATCTCGGTGGAAGATTATCTGGCCGGCATGCAGAAGGAATTCGAAGAGGAATTCGCTGAGGGGCTGATACCGCCGATTCCACCACGTTAGCTTGATTTCAGTCCGGTGTTCCAGCGCCAATCCGCCTGGAACACCGGCTGTTCTCGCGATCGCCTCGCCGGGCTTGCATTCTGTACGGCAGCTTCCATCACTGAGTTTACAGACACCGGCACTATTGAGGTAAATCTTTATGGCGCGGGATATGTCCATGCCCGAAGACAGCCATTATGCAAAGCCGCCTGGCCCGCTGAGCGGAAAGTCAAAGCGGGGCGGGGGTTGGACGCGCTATCGTCTGATGCGCTATTACATTGTGCCCTGGCTCTTTCTCATTCCGATTCTCGCTTTGCACGCCTTTGTCGTTGTATTTCCGGCGATTCAGGGCGTCTATTATTCCTTCACCGATTGGTCCGGCATCGGCGAGGCCAAATTCATCGGCTTGCGAAATTTCGAAGAGATGTTCTTCGAAGATCAGAGTTATATCGATGCGCTATCGAGAAACGTACAGTGGATGATTTTCCGCATGATCGTTCCCTTTACCTTCGCCCTTTTTGGCGCCAGCCTGCTGGCAAAGGTCAAGCGCGGGGCGATGATATATCGGACGGCGCTATTCATGCCCTTTATCCTGCCCAGCATCGTAACAGCGACGATTTGGCGTTATCTGTATAATCCGCGCTTCGGCTTGCCTTCGCTGGTCGGATATGACAAAGCCTTGCTCGGCCAGTCGGATACGGCGTTATGGGCGATCGCCTTCGCCGACAATTGGCAGTTCTGGGGATTCCTAATGGTGCTCTTCCTGACCGCCATGCAGGGAATTGACCCGGTGCTTTATGACGCGGCGAAGGTTGATGGCGCGAATCGCTGGCAGGAATTCTGGCATGTAACCTTGCCAGGCATCAGGCCCGTGGTGCTATTTATGATGATGATGGTGATGATCTGGGCATTCCTCGTATTTGATTACGTCTTTATTTTGACGGGGGGCGGTCCCGCGGGCGCCACCGAGGTGATCGCAATTGACATCTACAAAAACGCCTTCCAACGATTTGAAGCCGGATACGCCGCCGCCCAGGGCATGACGATTTGTCTCTTCGCGAGTTTGGTCGTTAGCGGCTTTGCCTTTCTGCGCAAGAGAGGGTGGGATATATGATTGCCAGGCGTGAGCTGTTCATCTTCCAAAAACAGCGCGAGAGCACGGTCTTCAATCACATTTTCTTGTCCCTCCTGGTCTTATTTTCGCTGGGTCCGGTGGTTTTGCTCGGCGTCAACTCATTCAAGTCCAATGCGGAAATGGGCTTGAATCCGCTGGGTCTGCCGCGAGAGTGGCGTTTGGAGAATTTCGGCCGCGCCTGGGAACAGGGCGAATTTGAGCGCACCTTCAAAAATAGTGTCATATATGTGGTTGGCACAGTTTCTTTGGCGCTGGTTTTCTGTGGCTTGGCTGCTTACAGCCTGGCGCGCAAGAATCCGCCGGGCGCCAATTTCGTCATGATTTATTTGCTGGTGGCTTCCACAGTGCCGATCTGGCTCTATCTTGTGCCGCTATTCTTCTTATGGCGGCAACTTGGATTCTTGAATACCTATCACGGACTCATTCTTATCTATACGGCCTTCAACGCGCCCTTCTCAATTTTTCTCTTGCGCTCCTATTTGATTGGCCTCCCGGTTGAACTCGAAGACGCCGCTCGCGTTGACGGCGCCAACGAGCTGCAGGTGCTGCTGCGGATCATCGTGCCGCTGGCCTGGCCCGGCTTCCTCACTGTCGGCTTGGTAGTAGGCTTGGGCGTCTGGAGCGAATTTCAGGTGGCGGTGATCTTCACGCACAACCCGGAGATGTTCCCGGTCACGACAAGTTATTTCAAATTCACCGACCGCTTCGGGCGCGATTGGGCGCTGACAAACGCGGGCGCTTTTATGATGGTCGCGCCGGTTCTGGTGCTATTCCTGGCTTTGCAGCGCCGCTTCGTCGAAGGCTTGACCCAAGGCGGCGTCAAGTTCTAAGCCATTCCTTATTGGCGCAAATCGACCGCGAACTTGATGAGCTCGTCAGGCGCTTCGATGATGTGCTGGAAGACCCCGGTCGCGTCGTCCAGCCCTTCGTAGACGCGGTTGATGACGCCGCGCGCCTTCAGCCGGTCCTGGCGCATCATGGACAAGATGGTGTCGCCGACGCGCCGGTTGTTCCAATGGGGATAACCCCGCGTCTCATGCCAGCCGCCGCAGCCATTCGGCACGATCATCGTCAGATTGTTCATGTGCCATTCCCGGCCCAGGAAGAGGGAGTGCGCCTCGCCCTGATAGAAGCCGGCCGAGCAGATTGTCCCATTGAATCGCGCGCTGGCAATAGCGGTGCTCAAGCCCGGGTAGACGCCGGTCAACTCGATGCAGACATCGACGCCCATGCCCCCGGTCAAATCGCGGATGGCCAAGGCGGCATCGCCGTCGCCTGGGTCGAGACTATGGTCAGCGCCAAACTCCTCGGCCAGCGCCCGCCGCTTGGGCAGGAAATCGACGGCGATCAGAGTCTCCGCGCCCGCCGCCTTGGCGATGCTCACCGCCAGCAGACCCAAGGCGCCCAGCCCGATAACTGCGACGCGGTCGCCATAGCGAATGTTGGAATCGCGGACGCAATGGATGGACACTTGGGCCGGCTCCATGCAAAGCGCGATCAAGGGGTCAAGCTCGCCGGGGTCCCAGAGCCAGTCTTCATGCACAACATTGGTTTCGCGGATATCCATCAGCCCGACCACGCGATCGCCGACTGCGACGCGACTCACACCCGCGCCAACCGCTTCGACCAAGCCATAGCCGCTGGTGCCTGTCCCCCAAGGGTTTTCTGGTGTGGGGCGCCGCCCCCAGCCATCGTCATCGGAGTCAATGAATAGCCTGCGTTCGCTGTCATAGCGCTTGCCTTCGAAGTTGCGTCCATCAAACATGGCGAAGGTCGTGCCGTGCTTGCCGGAGGCGATCTCCGTGCGCACCAGCACATCGTTGTTGCCCAAGGCGCCATCCTCATATTCAAGCACGCTGGCCTCGTGCATCCCTGTGACCGCGAGTCGACGTGGCATGTTAGTCCTCTTTCTCCCAATATCACAAACTTTGCGCGCGATTATAAACGCGAGCCAGAGAAATGACAAAAAACTGTCAGCAGATGTCGCCGGGCGCGATGTCAAGCCCCACCAGGTGCGCCGTGTCGGCGACATCGCCCCAATTACTGTAATCCACCAGGTATATGCTCCCGTCCTCACGCTGTATCCAGGAGCTGTATCCGTGGTCGGGCCAGGGCAATTGCGCCGGATGGTTGCCGTGCATCTGGATCAGTCGCTCGCGCTGATATTGATCAGGATACCCGCCCCCGTCGGCGCGCCAGTCCCAGGCGAAATCGTCAAGAGTCGGATTGTCCAGGCGATATGAGACGCGCCGCCAATGACTGCTGCCGCTCTCGCCCCAGCTCCCGAATTGCGTTCGCCGCATGGGGTCGCCGCCGTGGAAGTCGTTCGCCGGCTTCTCCTCGCGGAAGACGCAGCTATGCAAGATGGTTTCGCCATCCAGTTTGACCTGCAGCCAGCCGCGCCGATGGTGAAGCCCGACCCGGTGAAAACGCGTCATATCGACCGCGCAGCGAGCATCATGTCTCCCGCGCTGGATAGCCACATGCCCCGGCGCGATTTTGACAAGTTGGCCCAGCCGAGATATCGACATGAAGGCGACCGCGGCCCGCCCGGCCGACGCGTCAACCCGGAGCTCGGCTTCAAAGTCGACTGCGCTGAAGGTTGATTCGGGCGGCAGCAGGCTGTAGCGGCATTCATGCTCCAGCCGGTTTTGAATGACCAGCGCGCCCCCGCTGAGCTTCGCTTCATATTTGCGGCGCGGACCGCCGACGGCATATTGGCCGGCTGCTTCCGCCAAATCGCCGACCCAGGCATATGTGCCCAGCCCGCCGTTGACATTTCGCCCGGTCACCATGACGCGGCCATCCTGCAGCTGCTTGGCATAGGGCCGATGAAAAGCGAAGGGCAGCATCTGCGGCGGCGTCCACTTATGCCCGCAGTCGTCGGAAAAGGCGACAAATGAGGGGATGCCGCCGGAATGATTCTCGCGCATGACGCAAGCCAGCCGACGCCCGCCGTCCAGCAGCGCGATGGCGCCTTCGCAAAAGCGATGATAGCCGTCGTGGGCGATCGTGCTGCGCTCGCTCCAGCTGCGGCCGCCATCGCCGGATGTCCACAAGACCTGGGCGAATTCCTGGCTCGCGCCCCGCATCAAATGGGAGGTGACGCCCAGCGCGCCGTCCGGCAGGTCGAGGATGCGATCGGGCTCGAAACCGCCGATGCCACTCTCCGTCTGCGCTGCCGACCAAGTGTCTCCAAGATCTTCGCTCCAGTATAGCCAGTCGCCCATTGCTTGCTCTTCGTGAAAATGACCGTCGTCATCGTGGTCGACGATAATGACAAGGCGGCCGTCATTCAGCAAGCTGAGACGCGGCGTGACCAGGCGCTCGTCGCCGGCGCTCAGATCGGCTCGATCGATTTCGCGATATTTATACCATGAAGCGCCGCCATCGTCGCTGGCGAGCAGGATTAGAACTTGATCCTGCAGCGACCAGTGCGCGTCCACGTCGCTGTAAATCAGTAGGTAGCGCCCGGTCGGCAGGGAGACGATATCGGGATTCTTTGTGAAGCGGCCCGGGCTGCGCCAGATCTCGCGGACCTTGTGAGATAGCGAACGGCTGTGCATGTACATCGGATGATCCTCTGACGGTAGAACGCCGTGTCATATTATTTTGCATGATGGCGGAGTTTCGGATATAGTATTTGCGGCTGAAATTATGGCTAGTCGTTGCCCCGGTAGAGGCTGGATGGTAGTGGACGACTGGAACGATTGAGGCCGTTGAAGCGCGCGCCCGCGCTTTTGCCATTTGTAGGAGATTGCCATGACTAGCGAATTTGTCACAGGTAAGGCGCCCGTGCCGCTCAAGCAGGTGAAGATCACGAGCGGTTTCTGGGGCGAGCGCCAGCGCGTAAACCGCGAGGTGACCATCCCGGCCATCTATCAAAAGTTGGAAGAGACAGGGCGCGTGGCTTCCTGGGCGATGGAGGGCCCGGCGGATCCTCCGCCGTCACACGAGCGGATAGGCGTGCGCGTGTTTTGGGATTCGGATTCGGGCAAGTGGCTGGAAGCGGCCGCCTACAGCCTCGCCGCACATCCCGACGAAGAACTCGAAGCGACCGCCGATGCGCTGATTGACGCCATTGCCAGCGCCCAGTTTGATGATGGCTACCTCAATACCTATTTTCCGGTGCATTTCCCCGAAGGGCAGTGGGCCAACCTGCGCGACAATCACGAGATGTACAATGCCGGACATCTGATGGAAGCGGCCGTGGCCTATCATCAGGCCACCGGAAAACGCAAGCTGCTTGATGTGCTCGCGCGTTTTTCCGATCATATCGCCGCGACATTCGGGACGGAAGACGGCAAACGGCGCGGTTATCCGGGCCACCCCGAGATCGAGCTGGCGCTGGTCAAGATGTACCGTGAGACCGGCGAGCAACGATTCCTGGATTTGGCGTCATACCTGGTAGACGAGCGCGGACAAGCGCCGCATTATTACGATCAAGAGGCGTATGATCGCGGCGAAGGCCCGGAGAGTTACTGGGCGCGGACTTACCGTTATTGTCAGGCGCATTTGCCCCTGCGGAAGCACACCGAGGCCAACGGCCACTCAGTGCGCGCGTGTTATCTTTACGCCGGCATCGCCGATATCGCATTGGAAACCGGCGACGAAAGCCTGCTGAAATTGTCGCGCCTGCTCTGGGACGACCTGACGCACCATCAGATGTATGTGCATGGCGGGGTGGGGCCATCGCATCATAACGAGGGCTTCACTTTCGCCTACGATATGCCGACCGAGACCGCCTACTGCGAGACCTGCGCCGCCATCGCATTGGCTTTTTGGGCGCATCGCATGTTCCACCTCGATCCCGACAGCCGCTACATTGATGTCATGGAGCTGGCCATATACAACTCGTCGCTTAGCGGGCTTTCCCATTCCGGCGACGAATTCTTTTACGCCAATCCGCTGGCGGCTTATCCCGGCGTCAACCCGCAGGGCCGCTGGCACGATGAGATGGAAAACGGGCATCATCGGCGCACGCCCTGGTTTCACTGCCCTTGCTGCCCGCCGAACATTTCGCGTTTAATCGCGAGCATAGGCGAATACGCTTACTCGCAGGCGGGCGATCGCGTCTATGTGCAGATGTATCACGACAACTCGGTGACGCTGGATCTTGGTGGCGGAGAGATTCAGCTTGTGAATGAGACGCAATATCCCTGGGATGGCGCAGTGCGCATCACTGTAAATTCGGCGCAATCGGTAGCCTTTGAGCTGGCGCTGCGCATTCCCGACTGGTGCTACGATTGTGAGCTGTCTATCAACGGCGTGGCGCAGACGGCGGCGACAGAGCGCGGCTACGTCATCCTGTCGCGCGATTGGTCCGATGGCGACACGGTGGAGCTGACGCTGGCGATGCCGGTCGAGCGCGTCATGCCGCATCCGAGCATCCGGCAGACTGCCGGTCAGATCGCGCTGCAGCGCGGACCCCTGGTGTACTGTCTCGAAGAAATCGACAACGGTTCGCGCCTGGCGAATGTTTGCATCCCGGCGAGTTCCGACCTGGACGTTAGTTTTGACGACGAAATGTTGGGTGGCATCTCGGTGATTACGGGAAGCGCGCTTAGGATCGAACCGGCGGATGAGAGCCCAGTTCTCTATCGTCATCACAGCCAAACGGGCTACAATGAGGCGGCCTTCACCTTCAAGGCGATTCCCTATTATCTTTGGGCAAATCGTGAGCCGGGCGAGATGCGCGTTTGGATTCGCTCAAGCTAGATTGGTGTAGCCTGGGTCTGGCAGCCCGGATGGAAACGCAATTGTTGGCACGTGTTCATAAAGGAGCAGAGTCATGAGCATCTCACGTAGAGAATTCTTGAAGTTGACCGGCGGGTCGGCTACGGCGGCGGCGATGCTGGCGCAGCTTGGCTATCTGCCGCCGGCGCTGGCCCAGGATGTGACCAATATCACTTTCGGCGGTTGGGGCGGCGTCGCCGAAGACGAAGGTGTTCTGGCTGCCATTGAAGTCTTTGAAGCCGAGAACACCGATCTCACAGTCGAGTGGCAGCATACGCCATCGGCCAGCGACTACTCGCGCGTTACCTTGACCAATATCGCGGCGGGCACTGCGCCGGACACCTCCTTCATTCGCTCCGACGACTACGAAACTTTTGCCACCAGCGGCGTCCTCATGGACATTACCGACCTCGTAAAGAATGACCCGCTCCTCGGCGCGCCTAACTATTTTATCGAGCCGCAAGAATCGACGCGCTGCGAGGTCAACGGTCGCTGGTACGGCATCGGCTCCACCTGGGTTGCCCATCACATCTATTACAACGCCGAAATATTCGATGAAGCAGGCATCGCGCCGCCCGGCTTCCAGGATGACGAAATCTGGGAATGGGATGACTTCCTCGCCATTTGCAACCAGCTCACCAAGGACAGCGGCGGCCGCCATCCCGATGACGCCGGCTTCGACCGCGAGGATATTGTCCAATGGGCGGTGGATTGGTCGACATCGTGGTGGATGCCGCTAGCGGCCGCCGTGCACGCCAATGGCGGCGAGTTCATAGGTGAGGACGGTCTCTGCGCACTAGATTCGCCCGAAGCGCTGGAAGCGATGCAGCGCGTCGCCGATCTGGTGCACATTCACCATGTCGCCCCACGCACCGCCTCTATCGAGAGCCTCGGCATGAACAACACCCAGATGATCAATTCTGGCCGTTTGGCTATGGGCGTCGATGGCTCTTGGGCGCTATCGTGGATGAATCCGTCCCTGCTTGATGTGGCGATGGGCACGGGCGCGCTGCCGAAAATGGCGAAGCCCGCCAGCGTCATGCAAGCGCATTTCCACTCCGTGCTCGCTTCCACCGAGCATCCGGAACAAGCTTGGCGCTGGGTGCGCTTCCTGGCGACGCCTTTCTATCAAGAGCACTTCGCCAAGATCGGCTTGTGGATCCCCAACCAGAGCGCCATGCTCACGGAAGAGGGCTTGAAGGGCTGGGTTACCGAGGGCATCCATCCGACCAACTATTCGCAGTTCGCCACCGATTATCTGCCCAGGCATGGCGTCGCCGCACATCTGCCGCCGGGTTGGATTGAAGCGCGCAACGATTACATCACACCGGCTTTCGAAGCGCTTACCAATGGTGAACAAGCGGAAGCTGTCTTCCCCGATGCCGTGCGACAAGCTAACGAAGTCTTGATGCTTGCGCGCGAGGGCATGTAGCGCTGTGCAAGTTCCTTGTTGAGATAGAGCGCCTAGGGCGACGCTGGAGCTCGTGGTCAAAGGCGAAACGTATTGCTGATCGTGAAAACAGAGGAGGAATCCAAATGAGTATCTCACGTAGAGAGTTCTTGAAGTTGACCGGCGGGTCTGCGACTGCCGCGGCGGTGCTGGCGCAGCTTGGCTATCTGCCGCCGGCGCTGGCGCAGGATGTGACCAACATCACCTTCGGCGGTTGGGGCGGCGTCGCCGA
>WTGN01000051.1 GCA_011523545.1 Chloroflexota bacterium
GGGGGAGTTGAACTTAACGGGAAGCAAGGTATTTTGCGTGAGCCGCTGCTGTGTAGCGCGTGTGTCTCCAGGTTTACTTCAAAGCGAAAATGCGCCTTCGGAAGCGGAGGCTTTTTCATTTGGCAGGTGATCGCAGGATGAAGATGCTGCGAATTCTATTGCCCCTCATTCTCATACTGCCCTGGCCGGCGCGGGCGCAGGACGATGCCTGTGGCGCGGGCGCTTTGCAGCGGCAGCAGGAAACGCTGGCCGGCTATCTGAGGCTCGATTTCGCCGATGACATGGAGACGGCGTTGGCGAATCTTTTTCGCCTGGGGGCGCTGTATCAAGCGATGGCGCTGGACTGCGGTTACGCGCCCAATGCCGCTGAGGTCAACGCGATGCTGGAGCGTGTGCTGGATTACGCTTCGCTGGATGATTTGATCGCGGCGCAATCTGTCGGCGACGATGTTGAGGCGATCTTGCTTGAGCTGCAGGACGTCTATGGCGACCCGCTGACGGGCCAATTGCTCTACAACGGATTGGAAGCGACCCTGGGGGGTAATCCGCTGGGCTGCGCCGGCTGCCACGAGAATGAGGCGATCGCGCCTTTGACCGCCGGAACCTGGACGCGTATCGACGACGCGCGACTGAAGCTGCCGCAATTCGCAGATTACAGCCATCGGCAGTTTCTGGTGGAAAGCATCGTGCGGCCGATGGATTACATAACGCCGGAATATGCCGAGGTGATGCCGGAGTTTTATGGCAGTCAGTTGACAATTCAGCAGTTGGCGGATCTGGTGGCGTTCCTGGAGAGCCAGGATCAGCTGCTTGAGACTGACGGGACGAAGGATTTGCCTCATCAGCCTTGATGAGCTCCGGCCGCTGTCAAGCTTAGGCGCTAATCGTCTCGCTGCTCATTGCTATTCTGCTGGGATCGGCTGCCCCTGATGACATATTCCGAAAGAATGTGCGGAGCCCGTTTGGCAATTTCATCGGGATCTGTGATTATCTTGCCGGTGGGCCTCATATGGCGCTGGTTGGCGCGGTCAGACTTGTGAAAACTCACAAGTTCTCTAAGCTGACTGGCGGTCAATCTATCATTCATGGCTCGCTCCGCTTCCAATATGAGTTATATTCATTGAAAATTGACCGGTGTCTCTCGTGGCAGGGCTACCTGTCCAACGCACGATGAATGTATAGGGTCCGGGTACAGTATACCATATATAGATCCACGACAGATCCAACATAATCGGAACCGCTGAAAACTCTCGTGGAATGATTGCGTCTTCGAAACCGCCGAGCGCCGGCACACCGCTGTAGAGGGTAACTCCCAGCGGATCCCTGAATTCCACAATTGGCATAAGTGGGCGGCCAACGTCGACCTCATCAAGCAACCATTTTGACTGAATCAGCCATGAAGGATCAAGCATCAGTTCCGCAGGACGTTCAACTGCATCTAGCGAGGCCGGCACAACGAAATCCTCAAGAGGCAAGTCAAGCCATTCAGGTTCGCCCGCATCCTGCGTCACTGTGCGTTCAGTGGTAACCATTGTCCAAAGATGTCTCACAATTCCCTCACCAAGATATAAGACAGGGAAGCCTATCATCTTAGCATGAGCGAGTCAAGAAAGCGTTCCCGCGCCGAAGCAGTCACTACAATGGCGCGCCGGGCTATGATAAAATGCGTGAATCGGCTGGCGTATTTGAATGCGCGAAATGTGAGTGCTTCGGTTAGCAGGGCGGACAGTGTGATGGCGAGGCTGCTGTTCATCAGGGGCGGCGGGTCGGCGGTCGGCGGCGCTGCGGCGGCGGAGACGCGGGGGGCGGAGAATGCGCTGACGCTTTCGCTGATGTTCTCGGGCTTGCGCTGCATTTTGCAGTACGCGGTGCTGCCCTTCATGTTACCCATCGTAGGGATTGCGGCGGATGCGACAGTTCCGATTCTGCTGTTGATCAATATCCTGGCAATGGTTTCAATTTTCTTTAGTCTCAGGCGATTCTGGACGATTGGCTATGAGCACCGCTGGCGATATCTTGTTCTGGCGGCGGCGGCGCTGGTTCTGCTGGCGTCATTTACGGTGTACGACATCTTGAAATTGGGGGCGCGGTAGGTCGCGCGGGAAAAGCTACCGCCGAGGACACAGGGGTAATCAATGCTGGAGAGACTGATGAGACCACTGGCATGGGTATGGGCTGCGAAACGAGCCGAGCTATCGATGGCCTTGCTTCTCGTTCACGCGGGAAGGGCGCTGGCGCAGGATGGCGAGGCCGCTTCTTCGCCAGAGGGCATGACGATGCTGGTGCTGTTTTTGGGCATCGCCGGCATCATCGGCGTCTTCGTGATTCGCTGGGGTCAATCGACGGGCGAGGACGAAGAATAAGGGCGCTCGCGCGGCATGATGGCGCACTCGCAGCGATTAACTGCGCATAGATATCCGCCCGCCCGCTATGATAGAACGCGGTCCCGCTGGGCAGATCTTGTACATATCACACAAATCGGTTTCATTGGCAGATTTCTCATTTACGATGATAGCGAAACTTCATTGCGTCGGGCGCTTGCCGGGAGGGATAACGCATGTCAGAAACGCCGCGCGCTTCGGGTTGGCTGGCTTCTGGCAGGCTGGTCCTGGTGGGGATTGTCGTGGTCATCGTCGTGCCGTCGCTGGCCTTCATCATCGCTGCGATCGGCCAAAGCGTTTCGAGCGAGCGCGCTGAAACAGCGCCGGCCGCGCTAAGCAGCAGCGGCGAATGTGTGACTTGCCACCAGCGCACGACGCCCGGCATCGTCGAACAGTACAGACGCAGCAGCATGGCGGCGGCCAATGTCAGCTGCCAGAATTGCCACGAGGTCGAGGCTGGTTATCCCGGTTCGCAGCCGCACCATGGGACGAGTATATTGACCGTCCCGACGACGGCCAAGTGTGCGACATGCCATCAGGAGCAGGTGGATCAATTCAGTCATAGCCGCCATGGATTGCCGGCTTATGTCGCTATGTGGGGCGCGGCCGACTTAAGCGAGGCGCATTTGGCGCTGTATCAATCGATAGCGGAGGGCAGCTTCAATCCGGACCGCATGCGCAACGCGCTGTTCGAAATTGAGGGCCCGGCGATCACCAAGTTCGCTTGCGCCGGCTGTCATGATATCGGCGCGCCGGCCGCTGATGGATCGGTGGGGCAGTGTCAGACTTGTCATTTGCGGCACGAATTCAGCTTGGAGCAGGCGCGCAAGCCAGAGACTTGCAACCACTGTCATATCGGCCCTGATCACCCGCAGTACGAAATCTACATTGAGTCTTACCACGGCATCTCCTATTTGACCGGCGGGGCCGATTGGAATTGGGATGCCGAGCCCGGCACCTTGACGGTGCGGGACTTCCCGGCGCCGACCTGCGCGACCTGCCACATCAGCGGCTTCGGCGGGGCGCCGACAACGCATGACGTGGGCGATCGGCTGACCTGGTATCTCTTCGCGCCGCAGAGCCAGCGGCGGCCGAATTGGGAAGAGAACATGACGCGGATGCAGCTGGTATGCCGGGAATGCCACAGCCAGGCATTCATCGACGAATTCTATAAAGATGCCGATGCCTTGGTGGAAGCGATTAACCAGCGCGTGCGGCTGAGCGATAAGACGATTGCGCCGGCGCGGGAAGCGGGCTTGCTGACGGAGGCGCCTTTTGATCAGCCGATAGACTTCATCCATTTTGACCTCTGGCATCACTGGGGAAGGACGGCCAAGTTCGGCGCCTGGATGGGCGGGCCTGATTATGTGCAGTGGCATGGCGCTTATGAGATGCTGCGCGACCAAGCTGAGCTGGAGGCGATCGTCGCCGAGCTGCTGGAACGGAGCGGCTTGAGCGATGCCGCTGAGGCGAACGGGAGCTAGACATGCATCTGTTTGCGCTAGCGGCGCCGCGCTTGCGGCAAATCCGCCTCTCCCTCAGCCGCGATCAATCTTTCCTGCTTCTGGCCGCCTTCAATCAGATTTTCATCGCCGTCGACATTTACCTGGCGCACAGCATCAGCGGCGCGATTGTAGCGAGCGAGTGGATCCCGATCGTGTACGGGGGCCTGGCCGGCATCGCGCTTTTGCTGGCCGGGCTGATTGCGCTGCATAATCGTCCGCTGGCGACGCGGCTGGCGAATCTGGTGTTTCTCCTAGGGGTCGTTGTCGGCTTGCTCGGCGCTTACTTTCATCTCGATCGCACGGTCTTGCTTGACAGCGGCCTGCTGAGCCTGGAAGCGGTCAACGCCTTGATATGGGCGCCGCCGGTGATCGGGCCGCTCTTTTTCATTCTGATTAGCATCCTGGGCATCAGCGCGGCTTGGGCGGAATCGCCGGTTGACAGCGGTCGCCTGCGCCTTTTAGGCGAGCGGCATGTGCAGATGCCGTACAGCAAAACCCGCGCCTACATGCTGATCACGGCGATTTTCATCCTGGCGACATTGATCAGCAGCGTTCTCGACCATGCGCGGATTCGCTTTGATAACGTCTGGGTGTGGCTGCCGGTGGCGGCGGCGCTGTTCGGCTTCACTACAAGCTTGTGCCTGGGTATCCTCCGAAGGCCGAATCCCGGCGATGTTGTCGTTCACAGCGTCGCCATGTTGCTGTTGATTTTGGTCGGCATCGTTGGTTTCGTCTTGCACGCGGAATCGAGCTTGACCACGACGGGCCTGGTCGTGGTCGAGCGTTTTTTGCGCGGCTCGCCTATATTGGCGCCGCTGCTGTTTTGCAATGTGGGTCTGATGGGCTTGTTGGCGCTGCTCGATCCGCGAGAGCCGGCTTGAGGGCTGCTGCGCCCGGGGCTGGCGGCGACTGATGAAGCCATCGTGACAGAAATCACAATTCCGCTATAATCGGAGTTAGCGGATAAGAAACGGAACCGGGCAAAACATGACCGACGTGAGCTGGGCAAAGCCAAAGGGGGCGCAGAAAAAGAAGCGTTCCGAGCGCGTTAAATTCATCGCCGCCGGCTTGCTGATTTTGGTGGCGGTGCTGGTTCTGCTGATCTCGGGCACGTTGCAGGGCGCTCGTTATTTCATCACGGTGGACGATTTGCTATCCGATTCGACCTATCAGGGGCGCACGGTCCGCATTGCCGGCGCGGTGGATGGCGAGAGCATCGACTATGACAGCGAGCGGGCGATCATCCGTTTTGAGATCGTCAATATCCCTAACGAGTATGAGGACCTGGCGACGGCGCTGCGCGAGGCCCTGCGCGACAGCAATGCGCGACGCTTGAAGATCCTGGTGGAAGACGCGGCGATCCCTGATTTGCTGCAGCATGAGGCGCAGGCGATCTTGACCGGCGCGCTGGGGCGGGACGGCGTATTCGCAGCGACGGAACTGCTGCTGAAATGCCCGAGCCGCTTTGAAGAGAGCACCGCCCCCGAAGGCTTAAGCCGCATTCCGGAGCATCAGTAGGTCTGGCGGACCTGGTAGCCTTCGCACGATGTCCTTTATCACAGATATCGCTTTATCCGCTATTATTGATGAACCGCCAAATCCCATCCGCGATCGCATCGAATTCTGTAGGGGCGACTTATCAAGTCGCCCGATTACACAGTCTTTCACTGCGACGGGCGACCCAATGGCTCGCCCCTACGACATTGCGCTTTTATCGGGTTCGCTAATTTGTGTGAGCCAGTATCCGATTTGCGAGGGGCTGTGGTGAAAACCCTGTACGGACTTCAAGGGAGCGAAAACCACCCATTGTTCAGGAGATCCGGCTTGAGCCATGACCGCTGAAATTGGACTGGCATCGCTGACGCTGGCCTTCGGGCTGGCGCTTTACGCAATCGTTGCCTCCGCCTGGGGGGCGCGCAAGGGGGCGGCCGAGCTGATGCTAAGCGGGCGCAATGCCGCGCTCTTGGTGTTCCCGGCCGTCCTGCTGGCGACCGGCTGCCTGGTCAGCGCATTGATGACCGAGCAATATCAGTTGGCCTATGTGTATAGCGTGACCGACCCGCAGACGCCGGCGATCTATCGTTTCACGGCGCTCTGGGGCTCGCAGAAGGGTTCGCTGCTGCTGTGGTCGCTGCTGATGAGCGCCTTCACGAGCGCGGCCATCGGGCTGAACTGGCGGGGGGAGCGGCGGCTGATGCCTTATGCGGTCGCCTTTATGATGGCGACGCTGGCGTTTTTCCTCGGTTTGTCACTGTTTGTGGAGAATCCGTTCGCGCGCTGGTGGATTTTGCCCGACGCGCCGCCGGACGAGCAGGTGGTTTCGACCGTGTTGATACCGCCGGGGGCGATCGCGCCGTCAGAAGCCAATCTGCGAGCGGGGGCTGAAGGCTTGAATCCGCTGCTGCGGCACTTCGGCATGGTGATTCATCCGCCGATGCTGTATCTGGGCTTCGTCGGATTCACGATCCCCTTTGCATTTGCGATGTCGGCGCTGGCGTCGGGGGATCTGTCGACGGGTTGGATCCGGGCGACGCGGCGCTGGTCGCTGATCGCCTGGATTTGTTTGAGCGCCGGGCTGATTTTGGGCGGGCGCTGGGCTTATGATGTGCTGGGCTGGGGCGGCTACTGGGGTTGGGACCCGGTGGAGAACGCGGCTTTCCTGCCCTGGCTGATGGGCACGGCTTTCATCCACAGCGTGATGATCCAGGAAAAGCGCGGCATGTTAAAGCTGTGGAATATGCTGTTGGTGATCGCCACTTTTTCGGCGGTGATGTTCGGCACCTTCGCCACCCGCAGCGGTGTCATCGAAAGCGTGCACAGCTTCGCGCGCAGCGAGGTCGGCTTCCCAATGCTGGCCTTCTGGGCGGCGATGACCTTTGTGGCGCTGGCGACATTGCTATGGCGTTGGCGGCGCGGTGAATTGCGCGACGAGCATCAATTCGCCAATCTGCTCAGCCGCGAATCTTTATTTGTGCTGAACAATGTGGTCTTCATCGCGCTCTTCCTGGCGATATTCTGGGGCAGCTTCGGCTTGCCGATCACGTCCGAACTGCTGCTCGGCGTCGAAGTGACAATCGGGGCGGAAACCTTTGAGTTCTATGTCGTGCCCCTTTTCATCGCCATGTATGTGTTGATGGGTCTGGCGCCGCTTTCGGCCTGGGGCGCGACCTCGGCCCGTCGGCTGGGCGCTGCGCTGAAGGCGCCGCTGGCGCTCACGGCCATGAGCATAGTGGCGGTGGCGCTGAGCGGGACGAGCCTGGCGGTGGCGACAATTGGCTACGGAGTCGTGCTCTTCGCCGGTTTCGTTGCGCTGTTCGAGATCTACCGCGGGGCGAAGGCGCGCCGCCGGTCTTTGGGCGAGGCTTGGCTGCGGGCGGTCGGGGCGCTGTTCGGGCGCAATCAGCGGCGTTATGGCGGTTACATCGTGCATCTCGGCGTGACCGTAATCGGCATCGGCGTGATCGCAAGCACAGTATTTCAGACGGAAACGCAGCATACGCTTGCTCGTGGCGATAGGATAAATGTGCTGAATTACAGCCTGCGCTATGACGATTTTGTTCGGGCGCAAGCGGTTGATGGCCGGATGATGAACATCGCGTCGGTGACGCTGTCTCGGAATGGCGGAGAAATCGCGCGCTTGCGGCCGCGGATTGACGATTATCCGCAACTGCCGATGAAAATCGCCGGCGCGCACAGTACGCTGGAGAACGACTTTTATGTGCTGCTGATGAGCGGCGATATCGAGCGCGCCACCTTCCGCATTTATGTCAATCCGCTGGTGAACCTGGTTTGGTGGGGTGGCATTCTGCTGGTGATCGGCACGGTGATCGCGGCCTATCCCAAGGTCATTCCATCACCTGTAGGGGCGACTCGGTGAGCCGCCCAATCGGCAGCCGACATGTGGCGGCGGGCGTTTCAGCCAAACGCCCCTACATCTGCTTGGTCCTGATCCTGCTTGTGTTGCTTGCCTTCGCGGCCATTTCGCGGGCGCAGGCTGGAGGTGTGACGGACAATGATGTGAACCGGGTGGCGGAGCGGATGTACTGCCCGGTGTGCGAGAATATCCCGCTGGATGATTGCGAGACGATTGCCTGCGTCGAATGGAAGGCGGAGATCCGGGCGCAGCTGGAAGCGGGGCAGAGCGACCAAGCCGTCATCGATAGCTTCGTCGCGCGCTTTGGCGACAATGTCGTTGGCGTGCCGCAGGATCCGGTTTTGCGCGCTTTGACCGTCATAGTGCCGCTGCTGGCGACGGCGCTGGCCATCGCTGTCGGCGTCTTCACATTTCGGCGTTTCGGCGCGCGGCGGAAACTCAGCCTAACGGGAGAGCGCGCGCTTGCCGGCGAGATGAGCGACGACGCTTATCGTCAGCGTCTGGAAGCGGACCTGCAAGGACGGCGTTGAGGCTGCGCGGGAAACTTGACCATGTCGAGCCAGACTGATCCATTGGAGTTTTTGCATCGTCCCAAGGCCGGGCCGGAACGCCGCCGGCTGAGCCCGGGGTCGCTGGCGCTGCTGGCCGGAGTGCTGGCGCTGGCGCTTGTGCTTGCCTTGCAGCTTTCGCGCCAGAATGCGACCCGCCCCATGAGCGGGTTGGCGCCCAATTTTGAGTTGGCGCTGTTTTCTGGCGAGCGCATGCGCCTGAGCGATTATCGCGGGACAGTGGTCTTGATCAACTTTTGGGCGAGTTGGTGCCCGCCCTGCCGCGCCGAAGCGCCCGATTTACAGGCCCTGTATCAAGATTATCGGGCCGCGGGCCTCACGGTGATCGGCGTGAATATGCTGGAAAGCTCACAGCAGAAGGCGCTCGATTTCATCGCCGAATTCGGCATCAGCTATCCGAATGGCGAGGACATCGGCGAGAAGGTGACGAATCTGTATCGGGTCGAAGCGCCGCCAGAGAGTTTTCTGATTGACCGCGCCGGTCAGGTGCGCCGCGTCTTCATCGGCAGCATTCGCTATGACACCTTGAGCGACGACATTGAAGCGCTGCTGGCGGAAGCACGATGAGCTTGCCGGGGCTACTCATAGCGCTGGTTTTGAGCTTGGTCGCCCTGGCGATTGTGGCGCGCCCGCTGCTGCGTCCTCCGCGCCGAGAGCGGGCTGCGGAAAGCAACCGGCAGGAACAGCGCGAGCAAGTCCTCAGCTATTATGAGCGCGTGTTGACGAATATACGCGACCTGGACGAGGACCGGAGCACGGGCAAAATCAGCGACGAAAATTACCGCATGGAGCGCGAAGTTTGGGCGCAGCGGGGGATACGGCTGCTGCGGGCGCTGGATCAGCTTGAAGGCGCCGAAGACAATGCCGATGGCGTCGAGCGGGCGATAGAAGAGGCGGTCGCAGCGTATCGCCAGAGCCGATTAAGCGAGCGAACCGAGGAAGAAACGTCAGCATGAAGCGCCTGGGTTGGCCTGCCCTGCTATGGATGCTGCTGTCGCTGGCTGCCTGCGGCGGATTGGGCGGGGAGCCGGAGATTGTCGCCACGGTGCAGATGGCGCCGGCTGCGCGCGCAATTGCCTCCATTAATGACGCCTGGCGGCCTGATATCGAGAACGGTGCGCGCATCTTCGCCGAGCGCTGCGTCGAGTGCCATGGCACAAGCGGCGACGGACAGGGCGACCTGGTGCTGGCGGGGAGCGTCGAGCGGCCGCTCGATATGACGGACCGCGAGCAGGTGGCTGCCAAATCGCCACTGGCATGGTTTGAGATTATCACGCGGGGCAAAATTGAGAATTTGATGCCGCCCTGGGCGGGGGCGCTCAGCGAGGCGGAACGCTGGGATGTGGCGCTTTATGCCTATACGCTGGCTTATGATGATGCGCTGCTGGCCCTGGGGGAGCGGCTCTGGCGGGAAACATGCGGCGATTGCGCGCTGCCGGCGCTGATCCCGCCGGTTTACAGCGATGCGGATTATGGCGCGCTCCTGAACGCTGACCACTTTGGCGCGGCCTTGACTGATGCGGAAGCGGCGGCGGCGATGGCCTACGCGCGCATGACTTCGCTGGCGCTCGACGGCGGGAGGCGCGCTGCGGGCGCGTCCGCGCAATTGGGCATGATCAGCGGAGTCGTCGTTCATGGCACGGCGGGCGGCGCCCTGCCGGGCGATACGACCGTTCAACTGCGCTATGGCAATATCGATGAAGGATTCAGCTTTGCCGAAACGACTATCGACAGCGATGGCGGCTTCCAATTCAACGATATTCCCCTGGCCGACAAGTTCGAATACATGCTGGGGGCGGTCTATGACGAGCGGCTTTTCAACCGGCGGGCGTCGGTGGCGGCGCTGCGCCAAGAGGCCGACGCGCTCAGGCTCACAGTCTACGATGAAACGAACGACCCCTTCGTGCTCAGCGTGGCGGGCATTGACCTGTTTATTGAGCCGCTGAGGCTGGATGACTTGGGGGCGGGCCTGGCCATCACGCAGATTCTGACTTATCACAACAATTCGGATCGACTCTATACGAGCGGGCGCGGCTTCGATGATGGGCGGGAAGCGGCGCTGCTGATTCAATCTCCGCAGGGGGCGCTCCTCTTGAGCGGCGATGGCGGCGGGCGCTATGTTGTGATCGAGGACATGGAGCGGCTGCCGGATTCTGTCATCGACACCCTGCCGGTGATGCCGGGCGAGGGGCACCGGCTCTTGCTGGAATACTGGCTGCCCTACGCCGGCGCGGCGATTTTCGAGCAAGCCTTCAGCAATTCGCTGGATGCCGCGCTGACGCTGACGCTGTCTGATGGGCTGGAGGCCGAGGGCGAGGGGCTGCGCCAGCAAGAGACGATTGACGGCGCGCGCGTTTACGAGGCGGCCCTGCAGATGGAGCGGGACCCGCAGTTGCGCTTTGGCATCAACGGCGATCCATTCGCGCTCAGCAGCGATGAAGGCTTGATCATCACCAGCGACGCGCTGCCGCTTCTGCTGCTCGGCGTGGCGGCAGTGGCGGCCGCCCTGTTCCTTGGATTCGGCTTGCTGAAGCGGCGCGGAGCTGAATCGGCCGGCGAGATTGACCGCCTGGTGGGAGAGCTGGTGCGCTTGGAGGCGGATCACGATCAGGGCCGGATCAATCACGATCTTTATCACCATCGTCGGCGCGAGTTGAAGGCGCGGCTGGCCGAGTTGATGGCGAGCGACGAGTGAAGCCCGATGCCTGAGGCGTCTGTTATCATCGAAGTTGAGCGCTTGAGCAAGGTCTACGGGAGCTTGCCGGCCCTGCGGGGCATCAACTTCAGCGTGCGGCGGGGCGAATTTGTGGTTCTGCTGGGCGCAAATGGCAGCGGCAAGTCGACATTGTTGCGCCTGCTGAGCGGCTTGGGCAAACCGACGGCCGGCCTGATTCGCGTGGGTGGCTGGGAGATGCCGGGCGAGGCGATGGCGGTGCGGGCGCAGATCGGCCTGATTACGCATCAACCGCTGCTGTATGAGAACCTGACCGCGCGCGAAAACCTGGACTTTTACGGCGCGCTATATGGGATGAGCGGCGCCGAACGCGAAGGGCGCATCCAGGAATTGCTGCGCGAGCTTGGCTTGCTCAAACGGGCGGACAGCCTGGCGCGGACTTTTTCCCGCGGGATGAAACAGCGCCTGAGCATCGCCCGCGCGACCCTGCATCAGCCGGATGTGCTGCTATTGGACGAGCCCTACAGCGGGCTGGATCAAGCGGCGGCAGAAATGCTCGATGCCATGCTGGCCGCCGCCAAACGGGAGGGACGCACGATCATCATGAGCACGCATCAATTGACGCGCATCCCGAAAGCGGCTGAGCGCGCTCTGGTCTTGTCGCGTGGTAAAATCAGCTTTGACGATGCTATCGGCCGCCGCGATATGAGCGTGATTTACCGCAGCGCCAGCGCATGAAAACGCCATTTTTCACCGGTGCCGCCGCCATCATAAAGAAGGACTTGCGCGCCGAATTCCGCGCCCGCGAGTTGGTCAGCGTGATGGGGCTTTTCGCCTTGCTGAGCGTGCTGGTCTTCAGCTTTGCGCTGGAGCTGGACCGGGAGGCGCGCGAGGAGGCGGTCAGTGGCGTATTATGGGTGACGCTGATCTTCGCCAGCATGCTGGGATTGAATCGGGGAATGGCGCTGGAGTGCGATCAGGGCGGGCTTGACGCGATGTTGGCGGCGCCTGTATCTCGTTCGGCGATTTACCTCGGCAAGCTGCTGGGCAACTTCATTTTCACCGCGATCGTGGGTATGGTGATGCTGCCGCTCATGACCGTGCTCTACGGGAAGAATCTGCTGGATGCCTGGGTGATCGGGACGACGGTCATCGGCGTCTTCGGCTTCGCCACCATCGGCACGCTCCTGGCGACGATGACGGTGCAGACGCGCGCGCGGGAAGCCTTGCTGCCTATTGCCATGCTGCCAATCGTGCTGCCCTTTCTGCTGACGGCGGTACGCGCCACCACCGGGCTGCTCAACGGCGCGCTGGATGGGGAATGGCGGGGTTCGCTGGGCATGCTGGCTGGGATCACCGTGATCTATTTTGTGATCTGCCTTCTGCTCTACCGATATGTGGTGGAAGAGTGAGGCCGGGTTGATTCGACGCCGCGACATCTACAGGACTCGAAACTACAATTTATTGACTTTCATTGATAGAATTTAACAGTTTTACCGAGATTCGGGGAGAGGCCCATGTGGGAGAAACCGAAGCTGGCGGCGAGCGATTTGCAGATAGAGGAGAGCCCGCAGCCGCGCACCCTGCGCATATTGACCGTCATCACCGTCTTGGGATTCGCCGGGAGCTTATACCTGGGGCTGGCGGCGGCCGGCACCGATATTCTGCAGGGCGAGATCCAGCGGATATTCTATATCCACATGCCGTCATTTTTTGGCGCCTTCACCGCTTTCGGCCTGACCCTTATCGGCGGCCTGATTTATCTGGCGCGCCGGCGCGAGCATTGGGACCGGATCGCGCTGGCCGGCGTTGAGGTGGGCCTGGCTTTCTCGCTGATCAATCTGCTGACGGGCTCGATCTGGGCGCGGCCTATCTGGAACACCTGGTGGACTTGGGATCCGCGTTTGACATCGGCGGCCATCATGTGCCTGACCTACGCCGCTTATCTGATGCTGCGGGCCGGCATTGACGATTTGGACCGGCGCCGCGCATTCATGTCCGTTTATGGCATTCTGGCCTTCGTTACCGTTTTGATCACGCTTTTCATCATCCGCATTGTGCCCGAGACGATCCATCCGGTGATCGTTGGCGCCAGCCCGCAGAATGCTCAGGGGGGTTTTGAAGCGACGAGCGGCGTGGTTATGGCGCTGTTTCCGAGCCTGCTGCTATGGCTAATCTTCATGCCGCTCACGCTGATCTGGCATCGCATCCGCCTGGAGAAGCGGATCGAAGCGCTGAACCGCCTGAAGACGCTAGCGCTGAGCGAGTAAAGAAAAATGAAAATCACAATCACCTTGGCGACCTTCGTTTTTGCGCTGCTCTCAGTCGGCGCTGTCAATGCGCAAGGCGGCGAAGCGAACGGCGTCGCCTACTTTCGGTCGCGGGCATTCAATGTGCCGATCCTCGCCGGGTGGGAAGATCAAAGCACTGAAACGGTCGCGCAGTTTCATTTGGCGGAGGCGGGGGCGACGATACGCACGGCGGTTGTGCCGCAGGACGATATTCTGGCTGCGGCGGGCGCGGACTTAAGCGCTGCTTTCGGCGTCGATTTTGGAGCGCCGATTTACCAGGACAAAGTGAATCTCGCCGATGGCACCTGGACGGCGTTGATCTACGAAGCGAACGCTCGAATCAGCGCGTCGGTCATGGCGCGCCTTGCCGGGAGCGAAACCGTCGTCATCAGCTTCGTCGAGAGCGATCCGGTCGGTCGGATCCTCATGCTGGCGGCCACGCGCTCGGATGAATCGGCAGCCGACGCCAGCGGCGAGATCGCTACTGCGATTGACAGGCTGCTTGACCCGCCCGCGACCCTCGAGCGGCAGGAGTCGCTTGCGCTGCCGAGCGGGGAGTGGTTGCTGTTAAGCAGTGAGCGTTATACGGCGATGGGCATGGTCTTCGGCAATGACAGCTACTTGGCAATTGCCGAGTTGGCTGGCGAGCCGCTGCCTATGCTGGCGGACGCCTTCAATCGCACGCTGCTCGGATTCTTCATCACGCCGGACAATTCGCCCTATTTGGCGCTGGGGCTGGCGGCGACCTTCATCATCCTGGGGACATTGGTTGGCAGTCTGTTCTGGCGCGAGCGCGCGCTTCGGAAAGACTTGGCGCTGCTGCAGGCCTTGGCGGGCGCGGACGGGTGAGCCGATCTGATGGATAACGGGCGACTTGACTAGTGGCTCCTACAATGTCTGTGAGCGGGCGGCCGGGTTGGTCGCCCGTATGTGACTTTGGCCTGGATGAAGTGAAACCATTGCGCTTATGGGGCGTATAGTGAATTGATAACGGAAGGCAAACGAGGAGCGACGGCATGAGCGAAGACATGAATCCGGCGCCGGAAGAACCGCTGGGCGAAGAGGACGGGACGCCGCTTGAGCAGTTCATTTTTCATCAGCGCCGCGGCCTGGAAGAATTTGGCAAGGCGATGGAGTCGCTGCTGCCGCCCCGCTTCAAGGAGCATACTCAGGCGGCGGGCACTGAATTCGCCACCGGTTTCCGCGTGTTGATTGACGCCGCCATCGACGAGATCAAGAAGGCCAGCGAAATGGAAGACCACGATGCCCGTGGCGAGGCTGAGCATGAGGCGCAGGCGCGCGCCAATCTGTCGGCTGAGGAAGCAGAAGATGCAAGCGGCGACACAGGCAGCAAGAGCGGCAAGATCAGGGTTGAGTTGGACGATTGAAGCCGCAGGCAGCGGGGCGCGGCTAAATCATTCAAGTGTGTGTAGGGGCGAGCCGGTGGCTCGCCCTTGTCATTTGCTTATTTGGCGCGGGCGACTCACAGAGTCGCCCCTACAACATGTCTGTGGAGCGGGCGGCATTATGACGCCTGTTCCTCGAAGCGGATGTTGAGGAATTTCTCCTCGAATTTGGCGCTGGTGATTTCCAGGTGCTGCAGCTCGGCGGGCAGGACGATATTGCGGCGGTAGGGACCAACGCTGAGGGTGATTTCTTCGCGCGAGCGATAGAGGTCAAGCTGCTCCTTCTGCGCGAAACCGATGGGCACGCGCAGCATCCAACTGGAATCGCCATCGAGCTGTTCGAGCTTGTGCACGACGCCGTCAAACAGGCGCTCGGCCGGGTTGCGATCGCCGTATAGCTCATCGGCCAGGCGGCGCAGCATCTCCAGGCCGCCCATTTCTTCGCCGAATAGGGGCGCTTTGAGCAGGGGCAGGCTGCCGAAGGCTTCGCGCACGAAGGCGATATTCTCCGCCTGGCGTTCTTTCCAGCGCTTGAAGAAGGGGTCGGTGATTTCGTCAGGAAAGATGCGGTTGACCAGGATGGCGTCGGTGGCGTAGTCGTAGAGATTGAGATAGGTGTATGTGCGCTGCGTCTCGCGGATGACCATGCGTTCGGGGTTGACGACGAGGCGGATGCTGGCGTGTTCTGGATCGGTGAGCAATTCGCGCACGCCGTCGAGCGTGTCGAAGAGCAGCTGCACCTGATCCCAGGCGTTATCAGCGATGTCGATGCCGATATCGTTTTTCTTGCCGCGGGTGAAGAGCTTCTGCACCGGGCGGATGACGCTGTCGAGGCCGCGGGCGATGCGCATCAGGCGTTCCACCCACCAGCGCGTCACATCGGGCAAGCTGAGCAGGCGGATCGTCTCGGCGGTGGGCGCGGCGTCAACGATGAGCACATCGTATTCGTCGGCCTGGAAGTATTCACTGATCCACAGCAGCTGGGCGCCCTCTTCCAAGCCCGGGATGATGGTGACTTCGGAGGCGTTGACCTTGGCGATGCCTTCGCGGTTGAAGAAGGCGCCGAGGTATTCCTGGATTTTGCCCCAGTATTTCTGCATGGAGTAACGAGTGTCGAGTTCCTGGGCCCAAAGATTCTCGGCGATCTGCATCGCTTCAGGCCCGACCTCGACATCGAGGGCGTCGCCGAGGCTGTGGGCGGTGTCCGTGCTGACGACGATGGTCTTCATGCCGAGCTCGGCGCAGCGCAGGGCGGTCGCCGCCGAGATGCTGGTTTTGCCGACGCCGCCCTTGCCGGTATGCACTATGACGCGCATTGAATCTCCTCTGGCTGGTGATCGTTGAGTGGCAATATGGATGATTTCGAATCCCATATCAGTATACGCAGGATACGAGCGAAAGGTGCGTTGGATTTGCCCGGATGCCGACGCGGAACATCAAGAGAAGGGGCTTGACAGGACTAGAACAAACAATCTAGACTGAACGGCAAGACCAATTTCATCAGAAGGAGAATTGATTATGCGTCCGATAGTTCATGTCGAGATTCCCTCGGCGGATAACGATGCGCAGAAGGCTTTTTATAACGCGCTGCTGGGATGGCAGGTGAATGAAGTCCCCATGGGCGACGATTTCACCTACGTCATGTTTAATACCGGCGTCGACACAGGCGTGGCGCTTTCGCCCTTGGGCGATGGCATGGAGCCGGGCGATGTGCTTCTGTATTTCCACAGCGATGACCTCGATGCCGATATGGCGCGCGTGCCTGAGCTGGGCGGGACGGTGATTCTGCCGCGTCAGGAGGTGCCGGGCTTTGGCGCGCTGGGCATGTTCCTTGACCCGACCGGGAATCGCGTGGCGTTCTGGCAGAGCGTGAGCGAGTAACAGGGATAGACGGCATAGTAACGGATATGCGGGCGACTCACTGAGTCGCCCCTACAAGGCTTGTCCGCTACTGTGGGCTTATTTCCGCATCGCGTCTAACCCCCCACGGTCCCCCCATAGCAATGGGGGGAAGGTTTCGCTGAGATCTGTATGTATGATGAGAAATCCAGGGAAAATACTCCAATTCACACGCGTTTGCTCCCCTCCGACCATCTCTATGGTCGGCATCTGACGCCTCGGATGCCCGCCATAGAGATGGCGGGAGGGGCTGGGGGTGGGGTTTGCATGGCGAATCGCAGTATCGGACAAGCCTTAGAATTTGTACTTGTTTAGCAGTAGGCAATTATGGCTGAGTTTCCGCTGTTGAAGGACATGATTGATCGGCAGTTGGCTGAGCAGATCGCTGAGCGGATTGTCGCCGTGCATCCTGACTTCGACGCTGCCGCCTTCGTTTCGTCGGTGGTGGCGGAACTGGAGCGCCTTGAGCTTAAGCAGCGCTTCAATTGGATCGCCGACAAACTGCGGGAATACTTGCCGGATGATTATCCGACGGCGCTGGGAATACTGTTGCAAATCCTGGATGAGGCGGACGGTCGCTTCGAGCCAATTGAAGACGCCGGCTTTCGCCTGCTGCCGATACCGACATTCGTTTATCGGCATGGGCTCGCTCACATCGACGCGTCGCTGGATGCGATGTATGAGATAACAAAGCATAGCTCATGCGAGTCGGCGATCCGCCCTTTCATCATCCATCATCGGCGGGCGACGCTGGCGCGTTTGCATCAATGGGCGCTGGACGACGACGAGCATGTGCGGCGTCTGGTCAGCGAAGGCAGCCGGCCGCGCTTGCCCTGGTGGCCGCAGTTGACCGATTTCATCGCCGACCCGACGCCGACGCTGGCGCTGCTGGAGCGCTTGAAAGACGACCCGTCGCTCTATGTCCGGCGCTCCGTTGCCAATCATCTCAACGATATCGGCAAGGATCATCCCGAACTGCTTCTGGCGCGGATGGAGGCTTGGTCGGCGGGCGCGAGCGAGGAGCGGCTCTGGCTGATCAACCATGCGCTGCGGACCCTGGTCAAGCGGGGCGACCGGCGCGCGCTGGCGATCCTGGGATATGGGCCGGCGGCGGTTGAGCTTGTAGACTTGCGGCTGGCGCCGGGGGTTCTGCAATACGGCAATGAGATTGAATTCAGTTTTTCGCTGCGCAACGACCGCGCTGAGGCGCAGAACCTGATGATTGATTTTCTGATTCATTTCGTCAAGGCGAACGGATCGACCGCGCCCAAGGTCTTCAAACTGAAGAAGCTGCGCCTGCCCGCGGGCGACAGGGCGAGCATCAGCAAGCGCTTCGCCATCCGGCCGATTTCGACGCGCAAATATTATCCCGGGCGGCATCGGCTGGAGATTCAGGTGAACGGGCGCGTGCTGGCTGGCGCGGATTTTGAGTTGGTGATGGAGTAGCACGCGGTGAAATCGCCACCCACGCAAAAGGAATCGCCTCATTCCGCATTCCATATCGCAATGATTTTGTAGGGGCGTTTCGCTGAAACGCCCTCAGGTATAATTGAGAGGCCTGCAAAGAGGGCTTCTCGGCGGGACATGCCTACAGGAAACTCCATATTGGCGAATAAGAAAGGGGCAATTGGGCGATACGCCCGAATGACGGCCGGGATAGCGGGCGTCTCAGCGAGACGCCCCTACAGCCTGCGATGTGGGATATCTTCCAACATTCGATACAATCAGAATAGAGCGACAATGCGAATCAACGGGAGAGTGACGCCATGCCCGCCCCACCCTCAGATTTGTTCACAGCTATTTCGCTTGAAAACGCCTATAACTGCGACCGCGCGGCGCTGGACGAAGGGCTGACGCTGCGCGAGGACGATGCTTTTGGCGCGCGAAGCTATCGCGGCATTCCCTTCGTCTTCGGGGCGGCCGGTCGAACGAACGCGATATTGCTGGACGGCAATGAAGTCAGCATTGCGACCGGCGATCTTCAGGCGAGTTACCTCGTGTTCGCTCATGTTGTCGAGGACAGGCTACTGGAATTGCCGGATGATCTGGCGGAAAACGACGCGATTGAGCCCTGGGAACGGGCAATAACGGCAAATGAGCTGGGCGATTTGGTCGCCGAGTACGCGCTGCACTATGGCGATGGCACGATGGCGTCAATCCCGATTCGCCGACGCTTCGCCATTCAGCAGGCGCGCGTTTTTTGGGGCGCGAGCGCATTCGCCGCCGTGCCGCATACGGGGGATGAAGTCGCGCGCAGCGCGTCGGAAAACATTGATCTGGGCCGGATTCCCATCGGCTCATACGGACGGGGCGAGACGCGCCATGGCAGCGGGCGGGATGCCGCGGGCGAGCATATTTGGCTCTACGCCCTGCCCAATCCCGAGCCGGGCAAGGCGATCAGCGAGATTCGGCTGGCAGGGAAACGCGAGCGCGCCCTGATCTATGGCATCAGCGCGACGCAGGTCGTGGCGCATCCGCTGCGGGCCTGGACACGGCGCAAGCTGGCGCTGACGCTGCCGGATGGCTTGACGTTCAACGCGATTGGTGAGCTGGATGGCGTCGATATCGATCTCGGCCAGGTGATATCGGCGCGGGCGCAACTGGATTATGATCGGGCGGCTTGGTTCGGCCCGGCGACGAATGCGCAGCCGGCGCGCTTGGAGACCGCCGCGCTCATCGAGTATGTGGCGCATCCGCAGGCGAAGCTCTATCTGGAAGGCGCTGATGGCGACAGGCTGGCCTATGATTTGAGCCAAGCCGATGGGGAGGCGCTGGTTGAGGTGGCCGAGGCGCGGCAGCTTGTGCGTGTCAAGGCAACGGATGAAAGCGGGCGCGAGATCGCAGTGCGCATACATTTTCATGGCGCGAATGGCGAATACCTGCCGCCACGAGGCAATCATCGGCGGGTCAATCCCTACTGGTTTGAGGACAATTACGGCGAGTTCGCCAACGGGCTGAATCAATACGCTTATATCCCCGGTCATTGCGAAGTGGAATTGCCTTTGGGCGAAGTCTTCATCGAGATCAGCCGCGGCTATGAGATGAAGCCGATCCGGAGCAGTTTCCAGGTGACAGCGGAGACGGACGAGATCGAGTTTAAGCTGGAGAAGCTCTTGGATTGGGGCGAGCGCGGCTGGGTCTCGGCCGATACGCATGTGCATTTTCTCAGTCCGCAGACGGCGCTGCTGGAGGGCGCAGCCGAGGGCGTCAATGTCGTCAACCTGCTGGCCAGCCAATGGGGCGAGATGTTCAGCAACGTGACTGATTTCGATGGGCGGACGACCCTGGGCGCCAAGGACTTTGGCGGCGATGGCGAGTTTCTGGTGCGGGTGGGCACGGAGAACCGCATGCAGGTCCTGGGGCATATCTCGCTGCTGGGTTACTCCGGCGCGATGATCCACCCCTTGTGCAGCGGCGGACCGTCGGAATCGGCGATCGGCGATGCGCTGGATGTGAGCATGGCCGAATGGGCGGAGCGCTGCATCGAGCAGAATGGCCTGGTCGTCTTGCCCCATGCGCCCAACCCGCAGGCGGAGCGCGCTGCCGATATTGTGCTGGGCCTGGTGCATGCGATTGAGATGATGAGCTTCAACCCCTTCGATACGCAGATCACGCCTTATGGGCTGCTGGATTGGTATCGCTATCTCAATCTCGGTTATCAGATTCCGGTGGTGGGCGGGTCAGACAAGATGGACGCAGCGTCGCTGCTGGGCGGCATCCGCACTTACGCGCATTTGGGCGAGCGCGAATTCACTTACGAGAACTGGATGCGGGCGGTCAAACAAGGCAATACCTTCGTGACCGTGGGGCCGCTGTTGGAGCTGGAAGTTGCCGGGAAATCGCCCGGGGGCCGGCTTGATTTGCCCGCGGGCGGCGGCAGCGTCGATGTCTCCTGGCGCGTCGCGTCGGCGGCAATGCCGATTGAAGCGGTGGAGGTGGTCGTGGGCGGCTTCGCTGTCGAGGCGCAGTCGGTGGATGGCGCGCTGGCGGCGTCGGGCAGCTGTCGCGTCCCTATCAGCGGGTCAAGCTGGATCGCCTTGCGCGTGCGCGGCAGCCACGGGGGGCGCGCGGGCGAGATCGCGGCGCACAGCAGCTGCGTGCAGGCGCGCGTCGACGGGGCGCGTCCTTTCAAGCGAGCCGACGCGATCGCGGTGCTGGAGCAGATTGAAGGGGCGATCGCCTATGTGGATACGCTGGCGCCACGGCCGGCGGCGCGGCAATTCAAGAAGATCCGCGCGACGATTGAGGCGGCGCATACTCGGCTGCATCAACTGATGCATCGGCAGGGGATTTATCACGAGCACAATCCGCTGCATCAGCATGGCGAGCATTGATTTCTCGCTGCAGCCGCTCGCGACTTACGACGTGTCTTGCACAAGACAATGAACCTGCAATAAGCGCAGTCTGTAGGGGCGAGCCGGTGGCTCGCCCGTAGCATTCTAATTCCTTTCGGCGCGGGCGACTCACCGAGTCGCCCCTACAGATTGCGCTATGATTGAAGCAGGAATTCAGCAGCTTCACTACAAATGACGGACAGAGAACTATCAAAGCGGGCGGCAAGATTTGTCGCCGCTACAATGTGCAACTGGATTGCCAAACTAACTGCGGTTGTCGGGTGTGGGTTCGACGATGACGTTGACGAATTCGAATTTCTGTTTGTTGCGCGGCTGGTTGTTCTCGGCGTGGTTGACTTCGACCAGGGTGACTTCCGTCCCGAGGCCTTCGAGGACGTACTTGGTGTGCCATTCGCCGGCTTGCTGCACATTGCGGTAATAGAGCAGCTGGCCTGCGGGATCCATCAGCCGGAGCTTGAATCTGGCGTGCCAAAATCTCATGCCGCTGAGTTCATCGAGCAGCGCCTTGCGTTCCGTCTCGTTGAGATGAGCCATCGCGTCCATCCTCATTAGGCGATCAGTGCGAAATCTGGGATAATTGTAGCTGTCGACGGGCGGCATCACAACGGGATTTGCCGTGCAAACTTTTTCCGTTCAAGAGATAACGGGATACATACACGAGCTTTTTGACGCCGACAGCGTTTTGGCCGATGTCTGGGTGCGGGGCGAGGTCTCGAACTTGACCAAGGCGCGCTCGGGGCATTGGTACTTCACAATCAAGGATAGCGCCGCGCAGTTGCGCTGTGTGATGTTTCGCAATGCGGCGCGCCGGGTGCGGATTGATGTCGAGCCAGGGGCTGAGATACTTGTGCACGGGCGCGTCAGCGTTTATGAGGCGCGCGGCGAGTATCAGCTCTATGCCGACGCGATAGAGGCGGTCGGCGGCTTGGGGGATTTGCATCGACAATTTGAAGCGCTGAAGGCGAAGCTGGATGCGGAAGGCTTGTTTGACCCGGCGCGGAAACAGCCGATTCCGGCCTTTCCGACGCGGCTCGGCGTGGTCAGCTCGCCGACGGCGGCCGCCTGGCATGATATTCAGACTGTGCTGCGCCGGCGCTTTCCCCTTGCCGAAGTCGTCTTGAGTCCGACGCTGGTGCAGGGGCTAGAGGCCCCGCCGCAAATCGTCGCGGCGCTGGAGCGGCTGACAAGGCGCGGCGACATCGACGCCATCATCATCGCGCGCGGGGGCGGGTCGCTGGAGGATTTGTGGTGCTTCAACGACGAGCGGGTGGCGCGGGCGGTGGCGGCATGTCGCATTCCGGTGATCAGCGGCGTTGGGCATGAGATTGACTTTACGATTGTCGATTTCGTAGCGGATTTGCGGGCGCCGACGCCCTCAGCCGCGGCCGAATTGGCGACGCCCAACCGCGACGATCTGCTGCTGGATTTGGATCGGCTGCGGGCGGGATTGACGGGCCTCTTCGGCGCATCGTTGGCGGAGCAAACGCGCGAGCTTGAGCGCTTGGGCGGCCGGCTGCGCTTCATCTCGCCACGGGCGCTGATTGAAGGGGCGCGGCGCGATGTCGCCGATAAGCGGCAGCGGCTCTCGCGGGCCGCCGAATTGAAGGGGGAGCGGCTGCGCGGTCGGCTTGACAGCGCGGGCAAGGCATTGGAGCGGGCCAGCCCGGGGCATATTCTGGGCCGGGGTTACGCCCTGGTCAGCGATGAACGGGGCGCGCTTATCCGCGAGGCGGCGCAGGTCAGCAGGAACCAGCGATTGAACATACAATTGGCAAAAGACCGGATTGGGGTCAGGGTCGACGAATGATGGACGAGATAGAGCAGTTGACGTATGAAGCGGCGTACCAGCAGTTGGAAGCGCTGGTGGCGCAGATGGAGAGCGGCGAGCTGCCGCTGGACGCATCGGTAGCGCTGTATGAGCGCGGTCAGAATTTGGCCGCCCACTGTCAAGCGCTGCTGGAAGCGGCCGAGTTGAAGATCCGGCTGGTGGACGAAGCCGGGCCATCGCAGTAGACGGCGCCCGCAGGAAACGTCAGGCATGATTGATTTCAGCAAGCTGCCAGTCGCCGCCGAGAAGAACATCTCGGTGCGCGTCAAGAGCGCGGCCGAGCGGGCGCTGCGCCAGGGACATCCCTGGGTCTTTGAAGACGCCATCCTGCGCCAGAGCCACTTGGGCAACGCCGGCGACCTGGCGGTTGTCTATGATCGGGAGAAGAACAGCTTCCTGGCGGTGGGCTTGTACGACCCGCTGTCGCCAATTCGCATCAAGGTTTTGCAGGCGCTGCAGCCGATGCGGATTGACCGCGCGTTTTTCGCCGAGAAGCTGAAGGCTGCGCAAGCCAAGCGCGGGGCGCTCATCAAGGAAGGCACGACCGGCTATCGGCTCGTCTATGGCGAGAGCGATGGCTTCCCGGCATTGATCATCGATCGTTATGGCGAGGCCCTGGTCCTGAAACTGTATACGACCGCCTGGCTGCCGCATTTAAATGCGCTGATCGGGGCGCTGGAAGACAGCATTGTATTTGATGGCCTGGTCTTGCGTTTGAGCCGCGCGCTGCAATCCGATCGGCTGAATGTCGCCAAGCTCTATGGCCTGGCGGACGGGCAGCAGCTGATCGGCGAGGGGGCGGATGAAGCGGTCGAGTTTGTAGAGAACGGCTTGCTCTTCGAGGCGGACTTGATCAAAGGGCATAAAACCGGCTTTTTCTTTGACCAGCGGGACAACCGGCGGAAGGTACGCGAGCTGGCGAAGGGGCGGCGCGTGCTTGATGTCTTCGCTTACACGGGCGGCTTTTCGGTGTATGCGCTGGCCGGCGGGGCGCGCTCGGTCACGGCGCTGGAATCGAGCGAGCCGGCGCTGGAGACCTTGAAAGCCAATGTGGATAAGAATGGCTTTGACGCCGAGCGGGCCGATGCCATCGCTGGCGACGCCTTCGCCGGTTTGATGGAGCTGATAGAGGCGCGGCGCAAGTTCAACCTGGTGATAGTCGATCCGCCCTCATTCGCCAACAGCCGCGCCAACATGCGCAATGCGGTGCTGGCTTATCGGCGGCTGGCGGAGATGGCGCTGCGCTTGCTGGAGAATGATGGCCTGCTGGTGATGGCCTCCTGCTCAAGCCGGATCAGGGCTGACAAGTTCTTCCAGTTGGTGGAGCGCACGGCGGCGGTTTCGGGTTACCGGCTGGAGATCATCGAGAAGACGGGGCACGGGCTGGATCATCCGGTGGGTTTCTCGGAGGCGGCCTATTTGAAGGCGCTCTTCGCGCGGCTGCGGGAGTAGCGCACATTCGAGCGCGCGCGATTTTACCACCGAGGACACCGAGATTTTCGAGGGCACAGAGGATTTACTGTTAGGTACGTCACCATGCAATATGATGAGTTGTAGGGGCGACTCGCTGAGTCGCCCGCTTTAGTTGATCCTATTTCATCGACGGGCGACCTGATAGGTCGCCCCTACAATCGTAAACGCTAGTTACGCTGCCCACCCTACTGCGAGTCGCGGCGCATGAGGCTGAAGCTTTGGCCGGTCGGGCCGGTCAGGGGCTGGGTCGCCAGGAAGAGCGCCAGCGGCAGGACATCTTCGGGCGTCTTGAACCACTCGGCGTTGAAGGGTGAATCGCTCGCCGGCTGGGCGTCGGCTGTGAGCTCGGTCTGCACCAAGCCCGGAATCAACTCGTTGACGCAGATATTGTAGGGGCGGAGTTCGGCGGCCAGGGCGCGCACGAACATCCAGGCGCCCGCTTTGGAGGCGCCGTAAGCCGAGTGCGCCGCATCGACGACGCGGTGGCCAACGCCGGAGCCGATCACGATGATATGCCCGCCCTGCTCTTTCAAGTCGGGGATGGCATATTTGCAACTGTAGTAGACGCCGACGAGGTTGACGCGCACGGTCGCTTCCCAAGCTTCGATGTCGCTGTCTTCAACCGATTGGCGGGAGAAGTTGCCGCCGGCGTTGGCGACAACGATATCGACCCGGCCAAAGCGGGCGCGTGTTTCGGCATAGAGATTGCGCAGATCTGCTGCCTGCCCGACATCGCAGCGGACGGCGCTGGCCTGCCCGCCGGCGTCGCAAATTGCGCGGACGGTATCGTCGATCTGCGCTTGACTGCGGGCGGCGCAGACGACTTTAGCGCCCTGCGCGGCGAATCCGATGGCGATGGCCCGTCCGATGCCGCGGCCGGCGCCGGTGATGACCGCGACTTTGCCGGCCAGTTGATTGGTCATGATGCGTTTCCCCGTGATAATTGGCAAGTTGGGCGATTCACAGAAGCGCCCCTACAATTTTCTGCGCGGCAGGCGGCGGACGAAGGGCTCGAGCAGCGGACGTATCTCGCTGATGTTGAAGAGATAGCCGCCGCCGAAGAAAATCAGCCCGGCCAGCATGCAGCCGCTCAGCGCCAGCGTCAAGCCGCCGGCGGGCAATGCCTGCGTCAGGAGCCAGAGGGCGGCCGCCATCAGCAGCGAGAGCAGCAGACTGCCGCCCGCGCTGCTCATAATTTCGCGGTCGTGGATGCCGCGTTCATTGCCGTGATCAGCCAGCCGGCGGCGTATCAGCCACCAGAGAGCAAGGGCTTCAATGATGGTGGTCAAGGCGTTGGCGAGCGCCAGCCCGGCGAATGCGCCGCGCGCCAGACTGCGCGGGTCGCCGATGATTTGGATGAATATGAGATTGAGCGCGATATTGCTGAGCATGGCGAGGGCGCCGGCGATGGCGGGTGTTCGACTGTCTTCCAGGGCGTAAAAGGCGCGCGAAAGCACTTCAAGCAAGGCGAAACCGGCGATGCCGATGGCGTAGAAGCCCAGCGCCCAGGCGACGGCCGCCGTGCTTTCGGGAGTCCATTCGCCTCGCTGCAGGACGCTGACGAGAGCCCCGCCCAGCACGATCAGCAGCGCCGAAGCGGGGAAGGACAGGCAGAGCACATTGCGCATGGCGCGGGCGAGGCGATCCTTGAAGCCATCGTAATCGTCCTCGGCTTTGAGCGCCGCCAGCGTGGGAAAGACGGCCGAGCCCTGGCTTTGCGCGATGACGCCGAGCGCGAAAAAGGTCAGCATGAATGCATAGCGCACGGCGCCGACGCTGCCGGCGACCATGGTGTTGGCCAGGATGATGTTGACGTGGAAATTGATTTGCACAACCGCCAGGCCGAAGACGCGCGGCCCCATCAGGCGCAGGACATCCAGCACGCCGGGCACGGTGGGCGCAAGCAGGGGCCGCAGGCGCGTCGGCAGCTTGACGACGCCGGGCAATTGGACGAGCAGATGCAGGCAGGCACTCAAGACGCCGCCGTATGCCAAGCCCATGATATTGAGATCGCCGACCTGGCCCACGTCCGGGTGTGCGGGCAAGGCGGGCGCGATGAAGAGCGCGCCGATGACGATGCCGATATTGTTCATGCTGATGGCGATGGCGGGCAGCCAGAAGGCGGCGTGGGATTGCAGCAAGCTCATCAACAGCCCGCTGATGCTGAAGATGAAAGGCGTCAGCATCATCAAGCGGACCATGTCGGTCATCAACTGCTGATCAGCTGGCGGTCGTCCGCTGTAGAGCAGAGCGCTGACCAACTGAGGCGCGAGGGCATAGACCAGCAGGCCGAGCAGGGCGGCGGCGGCGGCGGACAGGGTCATGACGGCGCTGGCCAGGCGGGAAGCCTGCTCCTGGTCGATGACGCGATACTTGGCGTAGATGGGGATGAAGGACGAGCCAAGCGCGCCCCCCGCCACCAGGACGAAGACGGTTTCGGGCAATTGCTGGGCGGCGGCGAAGGCGTCATAGGCAGCGCCGGTGCCGAATTGCGCGCCTACGACGGCGAGACGAAGCAGGCCGAGCAGACCGCTGGCCAGGAAACCGACCAGCACGATCAGAGCCTTTTCGATGATTTCTCGATTGTCCAGCGCGTCGCTTTGGCTCATCGTCGTTGTCTCGGCACATGCGGGCGACGGACAGTGTCGCGCCTTCAGCTTGCGGCATGCGCGGGCATGGATTGCCACTTGGCAGGGGCGGCGATATGGCTATAATACACCAGTTTCGTTTTGGCAAGACTCCCTCGGCGGCATGCGGCGGCGAGGATGTGAGGAATGAAAGATGCAAGTGATTCTGCTCCAGGATTTGTACAAGCACGGGGTCGCGGGCGAAATGGTCAAGGTGGCCGACGGCTTCGCGCGCAATTATCTCATTCCCCGCAAGATGGCGATCAAAGCGACTGCCTCGGCGCTGCGCCAGACGGAGACGATCCGCCAGAATGTCGAGGCGCGCAAGGCGCAGTACAACAATATGCTCAATGACCTGGCGCATCAAATCGACGGCGTCGAGTTGATATTCGGGCGGCGGGCGGCGTCGACCGGCAAGCTCTTCGGCTCGGTGACGACGCAGGAGATCGCCGATGAGCTGGACCGCGTGACCAGCGTCGACATCAATCGCCGGCGCATCAGCCAGCAGTCCCTGCGCGAGGTGGGTACGCATCGGGTGCCGGTCCGCCTGGGCAGTGAGATCGCGCCGATGCTGACGATTTCGATCGTGCCCGTGGACGAGCTGCCGGAGTTTCTGGCGGCGCGTGAACGGGGCGAGATGGTCAGCGCGGAGGATATCATGGCGGAAGGCTTCCGTTACGCGACATCGGCCGACGATGCGGACGAAGCGCCGACGGACGCTGAAGAGAGCGCGGACGCGGCTGAAGAAACGGCCGACGCAGAAGACGCAATATCCGCCGTACCCGAAGCCTAGACGAACGAGGAGCCTGGGATCTAGACCTCAGCCCCCAACCCATTCCAGGCAGCTTCGACACCCGTGCCCCGTTCTTAGCAGGTTATACTTAAGGACGGGGTTTTTTGTGGAAGGTCATCAATGCTGATGGATGCCTATTCCCTCGGGCAATTATTGCGCGAAGCGCGCGAAGCCAATGAGATCACAATTGAAGACGCTGTCGCCAGGTTGAAGATACGTCAGCCGATTCTGGAAGCGTTTGAAGCCGGCGAATTTGAGATCACCGGCGTACCGGAGATTCAGGTGCGCGGGATGCTGCGCATTTATGGGCGCTTCCTTGAGCTGGACGAAGAGGATGTGCTGCTGCTATATGACCAAATGCGCATGGCCATGGAGAAGGGACGGCGGCGGCGCGGCCGGCGGCGGCGAGAGGCCGACCGGGATGCGGAGCGCGGCCTCAGTTCCACGCAGCCGCTGCATGAGGCGCATTTGGCGGAACGGCGCGCCTCCACCTGCGGCAGTCTGATGCGGTTGCTGCTGCTGCTGCTGGTATCGACGGCGGCCATCGCCATTATCGTGTATGTAACGGTGGAACTGGCGGGCATTGAAATTTGGGCATCGCCGACACCGGCTGGCGAAGCGGCCGCGCCACCGCCACCTACCGAGACCGATGCCCCGCTGCCAACGGATACCGCCGCGCTGCCGCCGACGGCCTCAGGCCGGGCGCAATATGGCGGCAGCGGCATCCTGGTCAGCGTCTTGCTGACGCAGCGCAGTTGGCTGCAAGTACATGCCGACGGCGTCGAGCAATTCAGCGGCATCGCGGCGCCCGATACGCTGCTGGAATACAGCGCGGTGACGGAGGTACATGTGGCGGCGGCCAACGCGTTGGCGCTGGATGTGATCTGGAATGGGCAGCAGCAGGGTCAGATCGGCGGGCGTGGTCAGCGGGCGGATATCCGCTTCACAGCGAGCGAAGCAATAGTAGAATTGGGTCCGGCCGGCGCGCCGACGCCGCTCAGCCCGACGGCGGAAACGGTGATTGTCGCTGCTGACGCTGAGCCGACCGCGACGGAAGGGCCGAGCCCGACGCCGACGGAGACGCCTGTGCCGAGCGCGACGCCGACGGAGGGTCCGCCGACGGCGATACTGCCGCCGCGAGTGACGCAGGCGGGATTGATTCCGACGAAGGAGGGGGCGTGATGGACATTAATCTAACAATCGATTTCGACTTTGACGCCTTTGAAGCGGAGGTATACAAGGCGGCGCGGGCGGTTTTCGCGAAGCTGCAGCGCGACTACGGTGGCGAGACCTTCTATACCTTTAATCTGGTGACCGGCGATGTTTCGCAATATGTCACGGTTTTCGTCGATTCCGAAGAGGAATTGACGCGCAACGCTGGCGAAGAGCAACTATCGCCAGGCCTAGAGTTGTCGATAGAAGATCGCAGATATCTCCTGCGGCACTCGCTGCGCAACAACAAGTTCAATACGGGCGTCACCGGAGACGAAATAGACAGTAGTTTCAGCGATGCCAGCAATATGCTGTTGGCGCTGCAGACCCAGGTTGAAGCGCTTGAGGACAGACTTATTGACGAGGAAGACGCGGACGAGGACGAATTCGATGAATTTGTCTACGAAACGATACATGAGCCAATCGAAGCGGCGCTAAAGCGGGTGATGCAAAGGCTTGACCGTGAAGGCGCATTTGAAGAGACTAACGCGCGTGAGAATGTGCATCTGGGCGTGCTTTCATCCGGCGACCGAGGCGAATTGCTGGGGCCGTATACTGATCTAAATCCGGCGAGCGTTTGCGCCAAGTATTCGGAAGACGTGGAAGCATATCAGAACGCGCGCAACAAACTTGATAACCCACAGACGAGCCAGCGCGGCTGTCGCTGGTTCGGATTCTTCTAAGGACAGAAATGGCAGCATCACAGAGCAAGAACAAATACTACCTGCTCAGCCTGGGCTGCTCGAAGAACACGGTCGATAGCGAGAGCATGGCGCAGGTGCTGCATCAGAGCGGCATGCGCGGCGTCGGCGACCCGCAGGCGGCCGAGGTCTTGATCGTAAACACCTGCGGCTTCATCAACGCGGCCAAGGAAGAATCGGTTGAGGCATTGCGCGAGCTGGCCGAGATCAAGCGGGCGGACCAGATGCTGATCGCGGCCGGCTGCCTGTCGCAGCGCTACGGCGACACGCTGGCGCAAGAGGTGCCCGGGCTGGATGGCGTCATCGGCACGCGGCGCTGGATGGACATCTTCGATCTCATCAGGCGGCTGCGCGGGCGCAAACATCCCGAGCCGCTCTATCATTTGCCGGGCGATGCCGCTGTCGTCGGGCGCGATGAACGTGGCGTGCTGCGGGCGAGCGTGCAGGGCGCCTCCGCTTATTTGAAGATCGCCGATGGCTGTCGGCGGCCCTGCGCTTTCTGCGCCATCCCGCGCATCAAGGGCACGGCGGTCAGTCGGCCGCTGGAGGCGATTGTGGCGGAGGCGGTTCGGCTGGAGGCGCTGGGCGTCAAGGAAGTCATGCTGATCGCGCAGGACAGCACCGATTACGGATACGACCTGGGCATGAAAGACGGGCTGGCGCATCTGCTGGACGCGATTGTGGCGGCGGCGCCGGGCATCCCCTGGCTGCGCATCATGTACGCTTATCCCGGTTATGTGACGCCGCGCTTGATGGAGACGATGGCGCGGCACGAGCAGGTGCTGCCCTATCTCGATATCCCGCTGCAGCATGGCCACCGCGAGACGCTGAAGCGGATGAAGCGGCCGGCCAAAGTGGAATGGGTTTACGAGACCATCGGGCGGCTGCGCGAGTTGATGCCGGGGCTGGCGGTTCGCAGCACCTTCATCGTCGGCTACCCGGGCGAGACGGAAGACGAGTTTGAGGCGCTGCTGAAGATGGTGCGCGAGCTGGAGTTCGACCGTCTGGGCGCATTTCAGTACAGCTATGAACTGGGCACGCCGAGCGCGGCCCTGCCGCATCATGTCGATGACGCGGTCAAGCAAGAGCGATATGAGCGCTTGATGGCCTTGCAGAGCGGGATCAGCTTGAAGAAGAATCAGGCGCTGGTGGGCGAGACGCTGGCTATTCTGGTCGAAGGGCATGGCGCCGGCGAAGACGAAGCGGGCCATGAGACTGGCGATGTTATCAGCCTGGGGCGCAGCTACCGCGACGCGCCCGAAATCGATGGATATGTGCTGGTGGAAGGCGAGTTGCCAATCGGTGAGATCGTGCCCGTGCGTGTCACTGGCGCGACGACTTATGACTTGATCGCCACGGTGGACGTCGGTGCGCCGGTCGTGATTGAGCCTGGACGGGTCTATGGCGCCGGCATGATTGACCTCTCCGCTAATTCACATTTGTAGGGGCGTTTCGCTGAAACGCCCGCCCCTTTATAGTCCCGTCGTTTGGGCTGCGGGCGGCGAGATAAGTCGCGCCCGCATTGCTTGAATCGGCGGAAATCGCTTATTTGGTTTTGACCCCGAGGGCGATGCCGTCGCCGACTTCGATAATGGTGCTGTCGAATTGCGGGTGCGCGGCGAGCTTGCGATTGAACGCGACCATGGCCTGGTCGTCGTCGGTCTGCGGGTTGAAGATGCTGCCGCCCCAGAAGGCATTATCGGCCACCACTGCGCCGCCCAGTCGCAAGTTCTCCGCTGCCCAGTCTAGGTAATTGGCGTAATTGCCTTTGTCGGCGTCGATGAACATCAAATCATAGGGCCCGTCCGCCGCCAGCGTCGGCAGCACTTCCATGCCCGCGCCTTGCCGGACTGTGACTTTGTCCGCGAGGCCGGCCAGCTTGAAATGGGCGCGCGCGACATCGGCGTGAAGGCTGCTGAGCTCAATGGTGATCAGGCGGCCACGCTCGGGCAGGGCGCGGGCGATGCAGATCCCGCTGTAGCCGGCGAGGGCGCCAACTTCGATGACGCGCTCGGCGCTGCAGAGCCGGACCAGCAGCTGCAGCAGCTTCGCTTCGTTCGGCTCGAGGCTGATCTGCGGCATGCCATGCGCCGCTGTCTGTTGGCGCACGGTGCGCAATATCTCGTCTTCCTGGGCGAAAACTTCTTGGACGTAGTCATGGCAGCGCTGCGTGGGCCGTTGGCTCATCTTCATTCTCCTTCTTCGGGCATGTCCTCTTCGGCGTTCGCTTCAATAGGGGGCTCAAGCTTCCGCGGCAGCTTATCACGGAAGACGGCGAAATGATCCAGATCACGAACGACATAAGAATCGGGAAAGGTCTGGCGGACTTCGCTGATCACTTCAAATTCGCGATAGCGGCGTGAGATGTGCGTCAGAAAGAGGAACTTGACATTGCAGTCGCGGGCCAGTTCAGCCGCTTGCCGCGCGGTGATATGGCCGACTTCACGCGCGATATCGGCGTGTCGGTGGAGATAGGTCGATTCGATCACCAGGGCATCGGCGTCTTGCGCCGCGTCCAGTATGTCATCGGTGCGCGCGAGGTCGCCGGTGATGACAACTTTGGCGCCCTTGATTTCGGCGCCCAGGACCTCATCCGGGTGGACGACGCGGCCGGCCGGCGTCACGACAGATTCACCGGCGACCAGCCGACCGCGCGCCGGACCTTGAGGCAGGCCGAGCGCTTCCGCCTTATCAGCCAGGAATGGACGGCGCGCGTCCTCCTCGAATATGTAGCCATAACATTCGCGCCCCCGGTGGGAGACGGGAAAGGCGCGCACGGAGAAGTTGCGCCCGCGGAACAGCGTTTCCCCCGGCATGGTTCGGTAAAAGTAGATGGGGACAGGCGGCGTTTGCCGGCGAAAGACAACCTGGTACACCAGGGCTTGCACTCGTTCGATGGCGGGCAGGCCGCCCCAGATATGGATTTCGTCGAGCGCTTCCCAGCGGCCGAATGTCGAGAGCAGGCCGCCCAAGCCAAGTATATGATCCAGGTGCGCATGCGTCAGGAAGATCCGGTTGAGGCGCTTGAAGCCGATGCCGCTGCGGAGGATTTGGCGCTGAGTGCCTTCGCCGCAATCGACCAGGAAACGCTGTTCGCCGGCCAGGACCGCCAGCGCCGGCAAGCCGCGATAGATCGACGGCGCTGAGGCCGATGTGCCGAGGAAGACGAGCTCGAACATTATCCGCCGCTTTCGTCAGTGGCGGGCAAAGGCAGCACCTCAATGTTGTAGAGAAAGATGCGGTCGCCGTGCGCTTGATCATCCTTGAGAACGGGCAAGCGCTCATCGTTGCTGGCTGGGCGATAGGCGCCGACGCTGACGATATACTCGCCCGGCAAGGTCGCTTCGTGCAACTGTATGGGCGTCACTTGAATGAAGACATCACGCCCCTGCATCCGGCTCGGATTGACGCCGATGACATCATGAATGTAAACCGGCGAAATCGGGTCGGACAGCAGGTGATTGAAGAGCAGCAAATCGGGCAGCAGCTCGCCTTCCGCCCGCCAGTAGGTGATGACCTCGACTTGATCACCCGGCAGATAGGCGCGCTCGGCAGCGGGCTCATAACCGAGCAGGGTCAGGTTGCCGCCGAAGCGGATCGGGGGAGCGATCGGCTCCAGTTCCGTCACTTCGGGCGCGTAGGAAAGCGGCGCGGTGGTGGTGAGGGCGCCGGCGCGGTCGGCCAATAGCTGTACGGTTTCGAGCTCGATAATAGTGTTTCGCGGCAGCTTGCCAAGCACCGGCTGCCCCTGCGACAGCCACTCCCGCAGGTAGGGGTGCGCGCCATCCAGGGCCGCTTCCTCGAAGAAGACGATGCGCTGCTTCTCCCCGCCATTGGTGAGCAGGAGGGTTTGGCTGCAATCCGCCTCGCGGTAGTCGAATTCGGAGCGGTTCATCATCAGCAGCGTCTTGTCACTGATGCCAATGGCGCGTTCAGCCTGGACCGTATTCCAGGCGGTATTGCAAAAGACGACCGGAATCTCGTCGCCGACGACATCGAGATAATGGGCGATCTGCCCCAATCCGCCGTTGACCAGGGGCAGGACGTCCTCATTATCGCGCCAGTCGGCATAAAGGTCGGTTGCGGTCCAGGCGATGTTGATGGCGAGCAGAACGAGTACGCCGGCGACAGCCATGCGGCGGAAGACAAAGTCGGCGAAGATGGGCGCGCGTATCACCGAATAGACGCCCATGCCGAAGAAGATCGCCAGCAGCGGCAGCAAGACATTCATGCGATGGAAATTGGGGCTGTCTTCCACGATGAGGGCGGCGGGCAGCGTCAGGACAAACATGATAAGCATCAGCATGAAGCGGGGGCGATGCCGGCGCATGAAACAGATCACGAGCCCAACCAGCATGAAGAGGCCGCTGAAGGCGTCGACCAGCGGGCGCCCGGGCAGATTATGCAGCGGGTTGGCGTCGCCGGCCGCGACGATCGCCAGCAAGCCATCGACGATCGAATGCAACTGCATCACATTGTAATCGCTGGCGATGCGGTGCACGGCGGAATACTGCGGCAGGTTGATGGAGGAAATCACATAGGGCATGCTGATAATCAGCATTAGCAAAATGGCGAAACCGGTGTAGCTGCGCCGCTGGCGGAACATGACATCGCGGACATTAAGCAAGTGGACAATGTAGGCCATGGCGCCGAGCGCGATGAACAGGCTGGAGGGGTGCACGTAGAAGCCGATGCCCAGCAAGGCGCCCAGAGCGGCGAAAGAGACGATATTGGAGGTGACGACGCGGGTGCGCCGATAGACGGGCAGCGAACGGGCCAGCGCCAGCATGGTCGCCGATACCAGGAAGAGGACGGTGGCGTCGCTGGAAACCGCGCGCGCGAGCAGGATACTGCTCATATTGACAGTCACCAGACCGGCGGCCAACACCCCGACGACCGGATTGAAGAGATGTTGGCCGAGCGTATAAATGATCGCAATGGAGAGCATGCTGAGCCAGAGCGACAAGATGCGGAAGCCGATTGTGCCTTCGCCAAGAAAGGACGTCACAAAGGCGACGAAGACCGGATAGAAGCCTTCGCGCCCGCCGTCTTCGCCCGGATAGAAGACGAAGATATCACCTTGCCGGACGTTATCGACCAGGCGGATGTTAATGATTTCGTCTTCGCTGAAGCCCTGGGGAAGATTCGCGAGATCAAATGAGCGCAGCAGGGCGGCCAGCAAGAGCAGCATGACGACAAGGGAAAAGCTCATCTTGCTGGTCATCAAGGCGTGACCCTTGAGCAAGTTTATCAATGTCGATTGAACTGTCATGGCGTCAGCAAGTATACCTCAAATTAGCAGGCGGTCTCATCAAGACATGCGGCGTGACAGGTTGCGGATTCACGGTGGGCAAATTGGCGCTTTCACCTGGCCTAGAGCGGCCGGGCTGTCGTCTTCGCGCGCGGGAATAACGAAATCGCCGCAGACTTTTCGCATATTGGCGAGGGTGATGAAAGCGGGGCGCGGGCCGCTGCCGTCCGGCTCGACAATGGACCACCAGTATTGTTCATCGGCGGGGCTCCAGCCTGGGTCGGGCAGATTCAGCAGGACAATCAAGCCAACCCAGGGGCGCCAGTTGGCGATGACAAATTCAAAGGCGCGCTCAAGATATTGGGCTTGCTGCTGCTCTGTTACGCTGAACCACTGATAATCAGGATTGACCGGGTCAATGGTATAGCCCAATTCCATGATGGCCATCTGGCGCGCTTCATCGCCGTGGCTCAGCATGATTTTGCGCAGGTCCTCCACGCGGCGAAAGGTGAACCAGCGCTGAGCCGCTTGGGGGTCGTCGGGCCCGATCTCGGGCGGCGCGTAACCGGGGGCGTGGACGCCGACCGCATCGATGTGTCGCTGGAAGCCGTTGCGATACATCTGGTCGAGATAGACATCATCGGGCGTGGCGAGCTCGCCGTGGGTGCCTGTCGGCGCCAAGCCAGCCGAGATTAGAATGGCAGCGGGATCGGCTTGACGGATCGCGGCGCTGCATTCCGCAAGCAGGTCGACATAGCCGGCGGGGTCCGGCCGTTCATCGCCCCATTCGCGGCTCAGGTTGGGCTCGTTCCAGATCTGATAGGCGCTGATTCTGCCGCGGTATCGCTCGGCGACGGCGGCGCAGTAGGCGCGCCATTTCGACATATCGGCCGGCGGCGCGTCATGGGCCTGGCCGGCGCCCGGGAAACGGGCCCATTCCGGCGTTTGCCCCAGGCGAACGATGAGCTGCAGTTCGCGGCGCTGCACTTCGCTCAAGATGCGATCGGCCTGCCGCCAATCCCAGAGGCCGGGCACCGGCTCAACATCGCGCCAGGCGAAAGTCTGCTTGGCATGGCTGAAAGACATCAGGCGGACCCAATCCAGGTGTTTGCCGACGTCCCCGCCATCCCACCACAAGAAGGTATGCACGCCGTAGGTCAAGGAGGGAAAGGGCGCGCCAGTTATCGCGCTCGCTTTGAACGGGTCCCAAACTGGCTGGAAGTAGCGCCAGCCGAGCGCTGCGCCGGCGGTGATGAGGGCGAAGACAAACAGCAGCGCGGCGATTCTCTTGCGAGTCAACGCTCGCATATCAGGTATCCGCGCGGGCTAGATAATCCCGCTGCCAGGCTTTGATCGCGTCATAGGCAGGGCGGAAGGTGAAATCCGGGCCGATCAAGGAATAGGGGACGTTGTCGTTTGTGATGGCATAACCGGCCTGGGGACCATAATTGAAATTCCAGACGAAGGCCAACCAGACGAAGCCCCAGGTTTCCATATTCGTCATGGCTTTGGGGATCCAGTCCGCCTGTTCCGCGAGGGTGTTGTCGAGGGAGAATTCGAAGCCTTGGCGCGCCCCGCCCAGATCCTCGGACGAGGGCCAGCCGAACTCGGTGACGCAAAGCCGGGTGTCCTTGCCGGCGGCGCGGATGCGTTGGGCATAACCTTCAAGCGTGCTGCGGAAGCTCCAACTGTGATGCCGATTGGTGAAGGGGCCCTGGAAGATGGCCGTTGGGTCATCGGGGATATCGAGATAGCGATAATCGGGGCTGACGTTGTAGCCGTTGTGGTGGGCGCCGACGCAATCGGCCCAATCCAACATGTCGGCTTCGATTTGCCGTTCCATGTATTTGAAGTCGTCAACAGCGGAACGGCCGTCGTCGACGCCCGTCGGCGAGAGCGCGCCGCTGATGACGATCGTGCCCGGCTCTATGGCTTTGATCGTCTGGTAAGCCGCGCGCAGCAAATCGACATATTTTTCCGCGCTGAGCCCATGAATCGATGTCCATTCGCGGTCCAGGTTCTGCTCATTCCAGACTTCAATCGCGTGTATCTGGCCGGGATAGCGGTTCAGGATGGCGGCGACGAAATCGGCGAGAGCTTGTGGGTCGGCAGGTGGACCGTGGCGTTCGAGGTTGGCGCCCGGCTCGCGCGCCCAAGCGGGGGCGGTCACGATTGACAGGAGCATCTTGATGTCGAATCTCTGCGCGCTGGGCATGACGAAATCGAGAACGCTCCAATCAATATCGCCTGGCTGCGCTTCCATCTGTTCCCAGCGCACTTGCTGTTTCACCCAGCGCATGCCCAGGTCGGCGCTGACTGAGCGATACCAGTTGTCTTGATTGTCCGGATTGAAATCGGGCGATTGTTCCACTTGAATGCCGACTTCATAGCGCATGACTGCGACGGGCCAGGGCGCTGGAATCGGCGTCAGCGTCGGGGTCGGGGTCGCTGTCGGCTCCAGCGTGACCTCTTCCAAATAGACGGGCATGGTTGGGTCAGGCGTGCTGCGCGTTGGCGTGAGGCTCGGCAGGGGCGAGGCGCTGGGCTGCTGGTCCAGGTCGGCGCTGGATTCTTCGCCGCCTTCAGCGACAGTGGCCAGCGGAATCGGATTGCCGGCAGCGGCGTCCAAGCGTTCGACGCTCGATGTGAAGTAGATGGCGAGAAAGGTCGCCATCACCATGATGAAGGTGATCGCAAGCCAGATGATGACGAAGCCGCGGATCTGCTTGTGTACAGCTTTGCTTACCACGTCAGCTCCTGCGCCGCGCGCAGCCATCCTCACCCACCAACCCCCGCGACGAAATGCAAGGTTTGTTGCGTGGGCGGCGGTTTTGTCGCGCATGTGTCTGCGCCCAACCTTGAGATTACATCAGTTTGCTCATGCGCGGCAGTGTTTTCCGCCCTAACGAGCGCCCGCCAACGTCGCGCATGCCGGGCAGGAGCCATCGGGCCGGATGATTGCGAAGCCCGCTTGCGGGTCGGCCCCGTAGTATGAAAAGTCCACATTCCAAACGATTAACAGGCGCACCAGCCCGCTCTGCGAAGCCAGCGCCGCCGCTTGCGCCAGCCAGGCCGCCTGCTGCGGAAGGGTGACATCCTTGGCCCAGTTGAAATAGGCGGGCAAAGGGGGCAGGCCGGCGGAAGTGAGATAACCCAATTCGGTAAAACAGATGGGCCGCCCGGTGATGCCGTGGTAGGTGTTGAGCATGCCGAAGAAATAGCGCGTGTAATAATCGCCGCCGCGCGGGTCGCCACTGGTCTGGCCGGGCGGGACGATGCCTTCGTTGTAATGGGCGCCGACGCAGTCGAGATGATCCAGCCCGCCGCCGGATACCATCTCGCGCAGCCAGCGGTCGTCGTTCATGACCTGGCCGGGGAAGGCGTTTTCGGCGCCGGTGGGGGCGGGCGCGGCGCTGATGACCATGGTTGCGCCATTGGCTTGTTTGATCTTGCGGTAGGCGGTCGCCAACATGCGCGCGTAGGCGACGCCACTGATCTGGCCGCGCGGCCATTCGCGGTCGAGGTTCGGCTCGTTCCAAACTTCGATAGCGTCGGCGCCTTGCGCGGCGATCCGCTGCAGCCAATCGGTGTAGGCATTGATATAGCCGTCGCCACCGCGCGCCAGCTCGGACGGATCGCCAACAGTGCCCACCAGAATTTTGAAGCCATTGTTGCGCGCGTTTGCGATATCGCCGGCGACGTCAGGCGGGCCATGCTGGTAGAAGCGCGACTGAATCTTCATCCAGATCATGCCGGCGGAGCGCATCGCATTGATGGTGCGGCCGCTGCCGGTGTGGAGCACGTGGCCGCCGATCTCGATGCTGATGCTGCCCGGCGGCGGTGGATCGGCGCCGTAGTTTGCGCCCCTCGGCGCGCTTATCGGCTCGCTGGGCGCGGCCACGACCACGGGACGCGGCACCGGCGTCGGCGTCGGGGTTGGGGTTGGTGTCGGCGTTGGCGTCGGCTGGAACAGCGGGATGACAGCGCCGCGGCGAAGGCTCACGGGACGTTCATCGTCAAGCGCGGCCCAATTGACGGCGTAGTTGCCTTCGGGCGCTTCCAGCGTCAGCACGAGATTGTCATCAAGGTCGGTCACGAAGTGTTCGGCGGCCGCAGCGCCCTCGACAGACCAACGCGCGCGCAGCTGGATGGGCGCGGCGCTGGCCGGCTCCCCCGCCTTGAATTCCATGATGGCTTGCGGCAGGCCCGGGCGCCCTTCCCGCGCGAACAAATCATCAAAAGCGAAGCCGGCAATGGGCCGCGACCGGGCGCTTTCCATGCGATAGCGCAGAGCGGATTCGTCCGTAAGCCAGATGCGGGCGATGGAATTTGACGACTCATCGAGATAATCGATAATGCCCATCCGGCTGGCTGGATCATGGCCGAAACGCGCGTTGTAGCCGCTGAGCGAGGCGCGAATGACTGTGCCGGGCTCGATGGAGCCGGTTTGGCTGACGGCGTCGGCGCTGACGATCACATCACCGAGGGCGGCGAAGGCATCGTGCCAGGCGATCCGGCTTGGAACGCCATCCACCTCGCGGACGGAACGGGCGCTCATGCCCAGCAGGACTTTGTTGGCAGCCACCTGCCGCGTGACTTGGCGCAGCTGATCAGCGACCGCCTCATCCGGCGCATAAGCGCGTGGATCAATAGTCGCAGGAAGTTGGAAATAATCGGCCGCTTCACCGATCCGACGCCAGTCATACGCGCTCCTTTGAGCGTCGGCGTTTGGCTCAACGGGAACGACAACACCCAGGCGCAAATCAACTTGAGCCAGGCCGGCCGCCAACTCAGTGATGAAGCGGCTGAAACCGGCGCGATGCTCAAGGGACAGACCGCGATAATCGATGAAGACGCCGTCAAAAGCATTGAATTCGGCGAGATCTGTGATGCGGGCGATATGATCCGTTCTCAGTTGCGGGTGCGATACGATCGACGAAACGGTGGCGATGTCGAGAGCGCGCGGGTCGCTGAAGTTGCGGATCGAGGGCATGAAGAGATAGCCCCCGTCGGCGCCCCCGCCGGGCGCCAGGCTGCCGATCAAAGCGCCGCTACGCGTGGGGCGCAGGCCGGCCGGGCTGAAGATGTTGGCAAGCGCCGCTATCTCGGGGTCGAAATCCTGGCTGACCTCCTGCGAGAGCAAAATAATCGGCGGTGTCGGAAGAAATTGGAAGCCAGCGAGCGCTCTGGGGGCGAAATCGGCCGCGCCAAGAAATACACCGGCGGCGACATCGGACGGGATGAAACGCCAGGCGTTCCCATCCCAGCCATATAGCGCTTGGCGCTCGGCGCTGGCGGCGGTCGGCAGCTTCAATTCAATTTGCAGGGCAGCCGGCCCCTCGCCGCGGGACGCAATCAGATAAACTGGGCTGACCAACTCGAGGAAATGCGGCAACTCCGCGCGGGCGGCGGCGAGCCAGACGGGATTGTCGGGGTCGCTGTTGAAATCGCTGCTGAAATCGACGGCAGTCAGACGCTCCAGCTTGACGGCGTAGTCGCTCGCTGTTTCGCCGGGCGGGAGGCTGAGGCGCAGCTCGCCCTCAAGAGCGATGGTGGGCGCTTCAGCATTGAGCGGGATGTATTGGCGCGCGAGCAGGCGGTCGGGCAGGTTGATGGGCGGGAGCAAGAGGCTGATGGCGATGAGGGCGGCGCTGATGAGGAGGGCGCTGCAGGCGACGAGGCAGGAGGCGGCGCGGTGGCGGCGAGGGGACGCGCTCCTGTACTTGGGCACTGCCTTAGTCATGGCAAATCCCGAATTCTTGCATTGTACCCTAGCCCGCCCCAGCCCGCGCGGAGGCCACCGCATTCACCAGAATCCGCGCTCGGCTGCGCAGCTGCGACTTGCCCCAAGTCCCATCCCCCACCAGCCAGGGCCCCATGCCGCAGGCGACCGCGCCCGCCAGCATGAATGCGCGCGCGTTCTGATCGTTGATGGCGCCATTGCACATGAATGTCATGTGCTTGAGCGGGCCGAAGATGGCCTTGAAGTAATCGACGCCCAGCGCGCCGATTGGGAAGAGCTTGAGGAGCGGCACGCCCATGCCCCAGGCGGCGACCGCTTCCGTGGGCGTGGCGACGCCAGGCCCCATCAAGACGCCGCGCGCCATCACCGTCTCCACTACTTCGGGCTGAAAGGCGGGCGAGACGACGAAATCGGCGCCGGCGTCCAGCGCGCGATGTGCGGATTCCACATCGAGCACGGTGCCCATGCCGACGCAGGCGGCCGCGCCGAACTCAGCTTTGACGGCGCGCATCGCCGCAAGCGGTTCCTCCGAGTTCATCATCATCTCGAAGACGCTAATACCCTCATTCATCAGCACGTCGGCGACGCCGAGCGCGACATCAGGCGGGAAGGCGCCGCGCATCCCGGCGACGATGCCGCTTGATTTGATAGCGTTCAGCGCGCTGTCACTGTCCATCTCTCCACCTTGCTTCAAGCTGTTATAATCTAGATCTTGATGTTCGCAAATCATACTGTTTGCATCGCCGTTTGCCAATGAATGATAACCCGGTCTGGCCTGCGGTTTGGGGATGATGATTGGCGATGAAGAAAAGAGGGCGCGTGAGAATCCTGGTAGCGGCCGGCGCATTCAAGCAGAGCCTGACAGCGGCGGAAGCCTGCGCCGCCATTGCGCGCGGCTTGGACGAGTCTGGCTTGGGCGCGCGCGTCGAGCAGCTGCCGATCGCCGACGGCGGCAACGGCACGCTGGACGCCTTTCTGGCAGCCGGCGGCGAGCGAATCACGATGCAAGTGGCGGACCCGCTGATGCGCCAGGTGGCGGCCGATTATGGCTTGATCGACAGGGGCCGCACGGCAGTCATTGAGATGGCGTTGGCGTCCGGCATGGAGTTGCTGACGCCGTCGGAGCTGAATCCGCTAATCGCGACCACCTTCGGCACGGGGCAGTTGATGGCGGCTGCGCTGGCGCGCGGCGTCGAGCGAATCATCATCGGCTTGGGCGGCAGCGCGACCGTCGATGGCGGCATGGGTTGCCTGAGCGCGCTGGGGCTGCAATTGCTTGACGCGCGCGGGAATACTATCGCGCCGGGCGGAGGCGGTTTGGCTGCGCTGGCGGCGCTTGACACAGCGGGCATGGATGAACGCTGGCGCGATGTTAAGATCCTGATCGCCTCCGATGTGGAGAATCCGACCCTGGGCGAACGGGGCGCGGCGCGTGTTTTCGGCCCGCAGAAGGGCGCTGACCCGGACATGGTGGAGCTGCTGGAGCGCAACCTGAGCCACTGCTTCAAGATTGTCCATGAACAGCATGGTGTCGATGTAAGGGCGGTCAGGGGCGGTGGCGCGGCCGGCGCCTTCGCTGCGGGCTTGATGGCATTTCTCAACTGCGAAATCGAGCCCGGCATCGAATTGGTGCTGGCGCAGAATCGCTTTCGGGAAAGGCTGGCGGATTGCGCGCTCGTGATCACCGGCGAGGGACAGATTGATGAGCAGACCCTTGAGGGCAAGGGACCGTTGGGGGTCGCGAAGTTGGCGGCGGCCCAGGGCGTGCCCACGATTGCGATCGTCGGCGGCTTGAACATTAATGACCGCGCGCTGCATGAAGCCGGCGTGCAGGCGGCTTTCTCGATTGTGGACAAGCCGATGTCCCTGGAAGACGCGCTGGCGAACGCGGAAGACTTGACGAGGCGGGCGGCGCTGCGGCTGGGTTATGCGCTGCGGCTGGCGGGCATGGGTTAAGCGGGCGCGGCCTTCTGTTCCGCCTACCAACTCGCCGCGCGCTGCCATAGAATGCCAGCCAAAAGGGGAGCGCTGAATGCGACGGATCGTCCTTAAGCTGGGCACGAGTGTGCTGACCAAGGGCAGCGAAAACTTGAATCGCCAACGCATGCTGGAGCTGGCGCAGCAGGTGGCCGGTTTGCACGCCCGCGGTTACGAGATCATCGTCGTGTCGTCAGGCGCGCAGACGGCCGGCCGCAGCCAACTCGACTTCCCGGACCTGGGCAAGTCGGTGCCGGCGAAGCAGATGCTGAGCGCGGTCGGTCAAAGCCACCTCATGCGCATCTACCAGGACCTCTTCGACATATTCGAGATCAGGGCGGCGCAAATCTTGCTCACGCGCGACGACCTCAGCCATCGGCTGCGTTATCTCAACGCGCGCGATACGCTGGACACGCTGATCGAGCAGCGGATCATCCCCATTGTCAACGAGAATGACACCATCGCCACCGAGGAGATTCGGGTCGGCGACAACGACAATTTGTCGGCTTTGGTGGCCAGCGTGGTCGATGCTGATTTGCTGATCATCCTCACCGATCAGCCGGGCATCTTCACCGATGATCCGCGCAAGAACCCGGAGGCGGCGCTGATTCAAAATATCAGGCAGGTTTCGGACGAGCTGTTCGCGCTGGCCGGGGGCGCTGGCAGTCAAGTAGGCACCGGTGGCATGGTCACCAAGATTCAGGCCGCTCGCATCGCAAGCCGCAGCGGGATCGAGACGATCATCGCCAGCGGCAGCGAAAGGGAGGTGGTCACCCGGCTGGTCGCGGGTGAGCGAATCGGCACGCGCATTGAAGCGGCCAAAGATCGATCGGAGAGCCGCAAGCGCTGGCTATTGACCGATCGCACGCAGGGAGCGGTGGTCGTGGACGCGGGCGCGGCGACGGTGCTGCTGCGCGGCGGCGCAAGCCTGCTGCCGGTTGGCATTCGCGAGGTGCGCGGCGAGTTTGAGCGGGGGGCGACCTTGGCGGTGCTGACGCCGGAGGGGCGCGAAATCGCGCATGGATTGAGCAATTATCAAAGCGCCGACCTGCAAAAGATTTGCGGCGTCAAGTCAAGCGAGATTGTTGACATTCTTGGTTACAGTTACGGCGACGCAGCGCTGCATCGCAATAATCTGGCGCTGCTTTAGCGCGAGTTGACAGCAGGTTCACGAGTCGACAGCTCGGTATGCTACAAATTCTGCAAGATGGATGAGGGCAAGATTCGGCGATGGAAGTCAAAAAGCGCCTCTATACCGTGGATGATGTCCTGGATTTGCAGGGTTGGGACGGCAAGCGGGACAGAAAGTATGAGTTGATCGATGGAGAGCTCATTGAAATGTCGCCGACAAATTATCCGCATGCCAGACTTGCCGGCCGTTTGTTCCGCTACTTTGAAGACTACGCTGAAAGTCGGAATCTGGGTGAAGCAAGCGTTGAAGCTGGTTTTCACCCGGCAAACGATCGGTCGACGCTTTTGGCGCCTGATGTTGCCTTCATTGTACGCGCGCGACGCCCTGACCCTGCGTCGTTCACCTTGGTGGGCTTCATGCCAGACCTTGCCGTTGAGATAAAGTCACCGAGCAACACGATGGCTGAGCTGCGGCGGAAAGCGGCAATCTACCTGGAAAACGGCACTCAATTGGTATGGCTCATTGACCCAATGAAGCGGCGCGCTGAAATTTGCCGCTTGGGAAGAGATGGGCGATTACAAACCCATACCGTCGAGTCTGGTGGCAAGCTGGACGGCGAAGACGTCTTGCCCGGCTTCGAACTGGCGCTGCGCCAACTCTTCCCCATATCGCCAGATTAGGTCGCGCCGCCCGCCTCGCCGGCAGACAGCGAACGAAGCCGGCTGCTGATCCATGCGCCCGCCAGGTAAATCCCATACATGATGAACAGAACCACGTACTCGATAAGCGGGATGCGGATTATTTCGTTGGCTTGGTATGGTTCGCGCAGCGCCAGATAGACATAGAGAACGAGCAGCAGGAACGAGCCGTAGAATGCCTGGCGCGCCCAGCGCTTTAGCCCCAGTCCGTGCATCTGGGTAATCAGGAAGATCGCCGCAAAGCCAAAGAAGAACATCGGCCAAATGTCATTCCCTTGATTCAGCGCGATTTGAAACGCATGAGGCAACACCAGGATTTCCAACAGGAACATCCAGCGCGTGTTCAGGTGGGCGCGCAAAAACATCAGCGAGCCTTGCGTCATCACCAGCACAACATGAATGAAGCCGATCAAATGTCCCCAAGTGGGTATCATCGGATGAAACCAAAAGGTGTAAATCACGGCGAAGCTGAAAAAGTAACCATGATACCTGCGCAGGCCATCGGTGAAGGCGCGGCGGAAGCGGACTTTCCGACCGAAGAAGAGGCCGCGCCGTTGATTCTCCATCCCGAGAATAACGATGAGCATTAAGGCGACAGCGAATTGCGCGGTCCAGCTGGGCAAATCCTGGGCGATGCCATCGTAAAAGACCATCGTCTGCAAATAATGCAATACGATAAACAGGAGATTGATGCCGATTGCCCAACGGTTTACCGGGCGCAGGGCGCTGGCGTAGTCGCCTTTGCTGTAGCGATTCTGAGCGTAGGCGATTGTGCCCCAAATCAGCAACTGATGTATGGCGAAGCCCAGCCAGGCGCTTAGCTGTCCCCAAGCCATCGGTTCCGCCAACTGCCATTCATAGACGAAGCCGTCTTCGGGATGAGGGATGATCTCGAATTGACTTAAAACACCTCCGAGCGCGATGATGGCGCATGCCAACAGGACGGAAAAAATGAGGCTCCAGTTTACGATTTGCTCGCCCTTAAGTTGAGGAAAAGTCATGTTGCGGTTCTCCGCTTGCAGAGACATGTCAAATGATTGTGATGGGCGGCCTCGCCATGCGCGATTTTGGGCGCAGTGTAATCCGTTTAGCGCACGCTGAGTATAGCGATCTTGGGCCTGGACTAGACGCCGGCAATTGCATTTTACGCACTCGTATAGTAAATCTGTAGCGAAGGCTGGTGAGTAAAGGCGGCAATATGATAAACACAACCGTGGATTTGATCGATCTGGCGCGGATGGGGGCGCGGGCGAAGGCGGCTGCCGCCAGCCTGGCGCGGAAGAGCACTGCCGAAAAGAACGCCGCGCTGCTCGCCATTGCCGCGGCGCTTGAAGCGAATAGCTTGAACATTCTGGAAGCCAATCAGCGCGACCTGCAAGAGGCGGCCGCCAACGGCGTGGATCCGATTTGGATCCGCGACCGCATCGACCTGGAAACGCGCATGGCGGGCATCATCGCCGATGTGCGCAAGGTCGCCGAATTGCCCGATCCAGTCGGCGAAGTCATGCTCGAATCGACCCTGGAAAACGGCTTGCAACTGATGAAACGGCGGACGCCGCTGGGCGTGCTGGGCACGATTTATGAGTCGCGGCCGAATGTGACGGTGGATGTGGCGACCCTGGCGCTGAAGACGGGCAACGCGGTCATCTTGCGCGGCGGCTCCGACGTGCTCCACAGCAATATGCAGCTGACGCGGGTGATGCAAGATGTCTTGGCGGAGCATGGCTTCCCGCAGGATGCCATCCAGTACATCAACAGCACGGACCGCCGCTACGTCAGCGACATGCTGCGCCTGCACGATTACATCGACATGATTATCCCGCGCGGCGGCAACAGCCTGCACAATTTCTGCCGCGAAAACAGCAGCATCCCGGTCATCACCGGCGGCATCGGCGTCTGCCACATCTTCGTCGATGAGAGCGCCCGGCTGGACAAGGCGCTGCCGGTGCTGAACAATGCCAAGACGCAGCGGCCGGCCGTATGCAACTCGATGGAGACTTTGCTGGCGCATCGCGCAATCGCCGCTGATTTGCTGCCGCAAGTCGTTGATGTACTGGGGGCGGCCGGCGTTGAGTTCCACGCCGGCGAGCGCGCTTATCAGATCGTCGGCCGCGATGAGCGGGTCCGGCCGGCGACTGACGCCGACTTTGACACGGAGTGGTACAACCTGACGCTGAACCTGAAGGTGGTCGATGATGTGGATGAGGCGATTGCGCACATCGGGCGCCATGGCACGCAGCACTCAGACAGCATTCTGACGGAGACGGCGGCGCATGCGGAGCGCTTTCTCAACGAGGTCGATTCGGCAGCGGTTTACTGGAACGCCAGCACACGCTTCACCGACGGCAGCGCGCTGGGTATGGGCGCCGAGGTGGCGATCAGCACGCAGAAACTGCATGCGCGCGGGCCGATGGCGCTGGAGGAATTAACGACCTACAAGTGGATCGTGAAGGGCGATTATACTTCGCGGCCCTAAGCGGCAATCAATCCACGGGCCCGGTGAACACTTGACAGCATTCAAAGCGTCGCGATAATGTTTTCAAAGCAATAGCGGCATCAAGGGCGACGACGGAGACAGTTTGCATTCGCGCGGCAACGCGCCTGCCGAAACAGGGAGCGAGCGTCCTGGACTGGAAGCGCTCGCGGAGGCAGTTGCAAAATTCACTTCCGAGCCGACGGGTGAAAGGGCGGCGATACAGGCGCCCGAGTAGTTCGCTCCGCGAGTCCGGCGTGACAGGACTGAACGAGCGCAGCGCCGTATGCGGGCGCTGAAACAGGGTGGTACCGCGGGAACTTTGACGCTCTCGTCCCTTGATGGACTGAGGGCGTTTTTCTTGGATGGAGCAATCCGAAGGTTCAGCGGGAGCAAAAGCGAAGGAGACGAGATGAGCGATTCAATTGAGCTGATTCGCCGGGAAGCGCTGGATGCGCTGCGGGAAATCACGGCGGGCGAAGCCTTGGCGGGCTGGCGCGGCCAATATCTGGGGCGGCGTGGTGCGGTGAACAAGCTCTTCGGCACGATTGGCGGGCTGCCGCCGGCAGAGCGCGCCGCCTTTGGGCAGCGGGTTAACGCCTTGCAGGGCGAGTTGAGCGACGCGTTTGATCAGCGCGAAACGCTGATTCAAAGTCAGCTGATGGCGCGGGATTTGGAAGAAGGCGAGATCGACATCAGCTTGCCCGCTTATCCGCGGCCTCAAGGCGGCTTGCACCCCTCCACGCGCACGCACCGCGAATTCCAGCGGATTTGGGCCGATATGGGTTTTCAGGTGTATCAGAGCCGCGAAGTCGAAGAGGACGAGTTCAACTTCAGCTTGCTCAACCTGCCGCCGCATCATCCGGCGCGGGACATGCAGGACACCTTCTACACCACCGACCCCCGGGTGCTGCTGCGCACGCATACATCGCCGGGGCAGATCCGCGCCATGCGTGAATTGGGCGCCGGCGGCAGCAAGCCCATCCGCGTCATCCTGCCGGGCATGTGCTATCGGCAGGAGCAGGTGACGGCGCGCAGCGAGATTCAATTCACGCAGGTGGAGGGGCTTGCCATCGGGCGCAATATCCGCATGAGCGATCTCAAGGGCACCATCGCCGAATTCGCCAAGCGCATGTACAGCCCGACGGCCAAGGTGCGCTATCGGGCCTCGTATTTCCCGTTCACCGAGCCGAGCATGGAAGTCGATGTCGAGTGTTTCCTCTGTGACGGCGAAGGCTGCCGCGTCTGCAAATACACCGGCTGGCTGGAGATCGCGGGCAGCGGCATGGTGCATCCGGATGTGTTGCGCAACGGCGGTTATGATCCGAGCCAGTGGAGCGGTTTCGCCTTTGGCATGGGCCCGGAGCGGATCACCATGCTGAAACACGGCATACAGGATATCCGCTACTTCTGGGCCAACGACCTGCGTTTTCTGCGGCAATTCTAGGAAGGGCGAAGGCGAGACGATGGGATTGGCAAGGGGCGGGCGCGGATTCTCCGGCGCCGAAACGCTGCTGAAGCACTGGGTATGTGCGGTGCCGATGCTTCTCTTCGTCACCTTGATGGCCGCGCCTCAGCTTGACCTGATCGTGCCTGAGGTGGATGAATTCTACTTCATGAGTGACGCCGGCATGATAATCGACGGTCCTTATACGCCGCTTGATGTATTGGCCTCGGTCGTCCGCAACAGCCCAAATCATACGCCGCTTTACTTCATTCTCTTGAATCTCTGGGGGCATCTCGTCGGCCAGGAGATTGCGATTCTGCGTGTTCTGACCCTTTTCACCGGCTTGCTGGCGCTGGCGATGATCTATCGTTTGACGCGGGATTTCAGCGGGCCGCTGGCCGGGCTGCTGGCGCTTATCGTCGTCCTCAGCAATGCATTTTTCAACTTCTATTACGCCAACGCGCGCATGTATCCCCTGCTGGTTTTGCTGGCGGCGCTGGCGCTCTGGCTGTACTTGCGCATTGTTCATAGGACGCGGGAGGCAAGAAACCGCGATTATGCAGCGCTGACATTTGTCTGTTACCTGTTGGCCAATACGCATGTTTTCAGCGCCTTGCTTTTCGCTGCCGTCGGCATTTATCACTTGCTGCATGTGCCAAAAGATCGGCGTTGGCTGAAGGTATCGCTGGCTGTTCTGGCGGGGCTGCTGCTATTTTCGCCCTGGCTGGGCGTGCTGCTAACCAGCGGCCTCGAACGCAACAGCGCCTCCTTCTGGCCGGAGAGCGACGATCTGGGTCAGGTCCTGGCCGCATTGCAGGCGGTCGCGTTTAACGGCAGCGCTATCCTGCTGCTCTTGGCGCTCGCCGGCTTGGCGATGAGCTGGCGCGGTCAACGGCCGACGACGACGCGCTTCCTGCCCATCGCCTTGTATTTCCTGGCCGCGTTTGGCCTGGTGGCGCAGTTCAGCGAGGGTTTCGGGGTGAGCAAAGTACGGCTGGCGCTGGCCGGCTGGCCGGTGATCATCGTGCTCATCGCGGTCGGGCTTGTCACTTGGATTCGCTGGCGAAAACTGTTGGCGTCCTTGGCGCTGTTGTGGATTGTGGCCGGCCTCAGCTACCAGCAATCTGCCGATTGGCGCGCCTTGTTCGCCGGGCGCGAGCGGCCTTATGCGCAGCCGGCCTGGCACATCGTCAGCAGGCTGGCGCTGCAATCGTTTTCCTCAGCGCCGATTCTCACTTATCTCGTGGACCTCACTGACATTCACTGGCCCGCCTATATCAATTATCCGCAAAGCCGATACTATTTCGCCGATCGCGGTCTTGAGTTGGTCACGCCCGAAGATCGAGCCGGTTTCAGGGACTATGTGCTGCGGCACAGCAACAGAGAACCTTTTATGCGCGTCTTCTATCAGACCTCCAGAGTCGACGCCGCCGAAGCGGACGCGCTGGACACCACCATGCGCGGGGCAAATTACGAGGCGTGCGATGTCAGCGAATTCGGCATCGACACTGTCCTGGTCCTGTATGGCTGGCCGATACTGAATTGCAGCGAGCCGGTGGCGCCGGCGGCCGCGGAGACCGAACTGATCAGCTATTTCCTTTACGATGTTGAAGTTGACAGGACGGAAGACAAGATTGTGTTCGTCGATCAATGGCGGGCGCGGAAGGCATTCGCGGCGGAAGCCATCAATTTGTCGCATCAATTGATCAGCGCCGAATGGGAAAATGTCGCGCAGCTCGACCTGCCGCTGGTGCATGAAAACAACTTGCGACAATTCTCCATTGATATCGCTGACGTCCCCGCCGGCAACTATCGACTGATGACGATCATTTATGAAGGGCGGACGGGCGAGCGATTCGATTGGACCGACAACCCGGATAAGCCGGCCTATATGCTGGCGCTTGCTGACCTGGTCATACCTGAGCGCTAAACCGCATGCGGGATTATCACGAGAAAGGACAGAAGAACGGATGCTGGTACCCATTTCATGGTTGAGAGATTTCCTAGATATTGATGTGCCGGTCGAGCTGCTGGCCGAGCGCTTGACCGTCGCCGGGCTGGAGGTGGCGCACCTCAAATACATCGGCTTGCCGCAGCAGTCGGCGCCCGGCGTGCGGATGCCAACGTCGGATCATCTGGTATGGGATCGTGAAAAGCTGCTGCTGGCGCGCATCGCCGAGGTGAAAGCGCATCCCAACGCCGATCGGCTGGTGCTGGCCATGGTCGATTATGGCGGCAGCGAGCTGGAGCAATGCGTCACCGGCGCGAGCAATCTATTCGCCTACAAGGATCAAGGCCCCATCGATCCGCCGATTTGGAGCGCCTTCGCCCGCGAGGGGGCGGAAGTCTGGGATGGGCAAAGCGACAAGCCGAAGCGCATGACGCTCAAGGGCAGAGAGCTGCGCGGCATCTACAACAAGAGCATGGTCTGCTCGGAGAAAGAGCTGGGCATCTCGGATGAACATGAAGGCGTGATCGTGATGGAGCATGAGGACCATTATGTCGCCGGGACGCCGCTGGCCGATGTGCTAGGCGATGTCTTGCTGGATATCGAATTCACGCCCAATTTGGCGCGCTGCTTCAGCATGATTGGCGTCGCGCGGGAGGTGGCGGCCATCCTCGACGCTGAGATGACATACCCGTCTTATGATTTCGTCGCCGAGGGCGCGCCAATTGAGGGCCAGGTCAACATCGACATTCGCGAACCGGCTCTCAATCCGCGCTTCACCCTGGCGCTCCTGCGCGATACGACCGTAAAGGAGTCGCCCTTTTGGTTGCAGCATCGCCTGAAACTGATTGGCCAGCGCCCGCGCAACAATATCGTCGATGTGACGAATTACCTGACATTTGAATTGGGCCAGCCGATGCACGCCTTCGATTATGACAAGCTGGTCGAGCGGGCCGGCGGCGTACCGACGATCATCACGCGCCTGCCCCAACCCGGCGAACAGCTGGAGACGCTGGATGACGTTCTGCGGGATCTGGGCGAGGAGACGATCCTGGTGGCGGATACAGCCGGCGCGCTCAGCCTGGGCGGCGTCATCGGCGGCGGCGAAACCGAGATCAGCGAGGCGACGCGCAATGTGCTGCTGGAAGCAGCCGCCTGGAATAATATCAGCATCCGCAAGACGATAAGAGAGCAGCGCGTGCACACGGAAGCGTCGGCGCGCTTCAGCCGGGGCGTTCACCCATCGCAGGCGATATTGGGCTGCCGGCGCGGCATTGAGTTGATGCGGCAGTTGGGCGGCGGCGTCATCGCCGGTGGCCTGCTGGATGCCTATCCGCAAAAGCCGGAAGCGGTGACGGTGGCGCTGCCGATTGAACGGGTGAGCCGGCTGCTGGGCATGGAGGTCACGATTGAGCAGGCGGCAGATGTGCTGCGGCGCCTCGAGTTTGAAGTGGCGGTCGATGGCGATGTTATCCGGGCGACGGCGCCCGATCATCGGCTTGATATCAGCGTCGACCCAATCGTTGGCCAGCATGACCTGTTGGAAGAAATCGCCCGCATCATCGGCTATGACCGGATTCCCGAGTCCATTATGGCCGACGAGATGCCGCCGCAGCGCGAGAACATCGCCGTCCTCCTGGAAGAGCGCATCCGCGACGCCTTGGTAGGTCAAGGGCTGAACGAGGTCATCAATTATCGTTTCACCAGCCGCGAGAGCGAGGCTCAGCTCGTGCCGACTGGCCTGGCGTCTTCGCTGCCGCGGGCGGATTATGTGGAGATCACCAACCCGGCCGCCAGCGAGCGCAATGTGCTGCGGCATACGCTGATGATCAATATGCTGGAGACCGCGGTCAACAATGCGCGCTTTCAGAAGACGCAGCAGGTCTTTGAGCTCGGCAAGGTCTATCTGGCCACGGGTGAACTGCTGCCGGAGGAGCCGCTGCATCTCGGCATCTTGCTGACCGGCGCGCGCAGCCAGCCCTGGTGGGGCGGCGACGGCACGGCGGGCGACATGGATTTCTACGATTTGAAGGGCGTAGTGGAGAGCCTGCTCCAGGCTTTGCATATCGACGACTTCAGCTTGCAACGCGGCAAGCACAGCAGCCTGCATCCCGGGCGCTCGGCTGATCTGCTGCTGGCGGGCGAGCGCATCGGCAGCATCGGCGAATTGCACCCCGAGGTGGCGGCGCGCTTCAAGCTGACGGAGGCGAAACTGCTCTACGGCGAGATTGAGGTCGAGCCATTGATTAATCATCACCGGCGCATGCACAGGATAGAAGCGCTGCCGACCACCCCGGCCATTCTCGAAGATATCGCGCTGGTCGTGAATGCAAACACGCCGGCGAGCGAGGTTGAAGCGGTGATCCGTCAAGCGGGCGGCCGGCTGCTGAAAGATGTGCTGCTCTTTGATGTGTATGCGGGCGATCAAATCCCAGCGGGCAAGAAAAGCCTGGCTTACGCGCTGACCTACCAGGATGAGAGCAAGACGCTGACGGACAAGAACGCCGCCAGGATCCGCAAGAAGATCATCGGCGCGGCGCGGCATCGCCTCAAGGCGGAGCTGCGGTCGCAGTAGAGGCCTTCGCGGGCGACCGGTAATACCCCCCTCAGTCCCCCCATCGCGATGGGGGGAAGATTTCTATTTTGGAGCGCCTGCCCGCATAGCGACGCTCCCCTTCCCTAGCTTGCTGGGATGCTCGCCATAGAGATGGCGAGAAGGCCGGGGGATGGGGTAGAAATTGCCAACGGCTCGCCCCTGCAAGATTTGGCATTGGCCAAGGCAATCAATAGCCCTTGGCGCGATCCAGCTGATTGAGCAGCGGGCGATTCTCGAGATAGCGGCGCAGATTCTCTTTGAGCACGAGCGCCGCTTTGTCATGATAATCACGGGTGTTGCCGGCGATATGCGGCGTGATGATGACGTTGTCCAGGTTCCAGAGCGGGCTGGAGCTGGGCAGCGGTTCTTCTTCAAAAACATCCAGGGCGGCGCCGGCGATTTGCCCAGATGAGAGCGCGGTGACAAGCGCTTTCTCATCAACGATCGACCCGCGCGAGACATTTACCAGCACCGCCGTTTCTTTCATCGCCTCAAATACTTCGTCGTTGATCAAATGCTCGGTTGAGTCCGTCTGCGGCACGGTTATGACCAGAAAATCGCAATCCTTTGCCATGGAGGCGACGGTTTCAGAGGGATAGATGCGGTCGGGGATTTCGCCGGTTGGGTCACCGGCGCCTACGACGGCATAGGCATTGACTTCGGCGGTATTGCTCAGGTCGCGCTTGGATGCGAGAACGGTCATGCCCAGCGCCGCGCAGAGGCGGGCCAGCTCGCGCCCGATGCTGCCGTAGCCGACGATGCCAACGGTCTGGCGCTCCATTGCAATCGGCGCGAACATTGCGCCGGGATCGGCCGGCCACTCGGCGCGGCTTTGCAAGCCCATGGCGACATGCATGTTGTAGTTGAACATCATCATCATCATCAGAGACATTTGCGCCATGCTGGTCGAGTGAATGCCGCTGGTTGAGGTGGCGATGATGTCTTCCGCCTGCACGATTTGAAAGTCGAGCGCGTGATTCATGCCGGCCGAATGCATCTGAATCCAGCGCAGCTTCGGCGCCGCCTCGGGCTCGGGGTAATAATTCACGGTGTATAACACTTCAGTCCTGGCGATGACATCAAACGGGACATCGGGGAAGTGGCGCTCGATACGCAGGCGCGGAGAGATCTCTCGCAATTCAGCGATTATGTCATCGGAAAAGTCGATGGCGAGGGTGACGAATATGCGCTCAGGTTCTGCCACAGTTTGCGCCCGCTACTGCTTGCAACCGCTATGAGAATAGCAGTTTGAGCGACCGCGGTCAATGCGGTCATGGTCTGGCAGGCCGCGTATCATTAAGTTAAGATTGGCGGGACGAGCGCCTGTTTCAGCGGCGCGCAGAAGGCGACAGTTAAAGCCTTGCAGCAAGCGGGAGGATTCATGAGCGAATGGGAAGATATCACCATAGTTCGACACGACAAGGAGCAAAGTGAACTTCTGACGGCCGACGACGTTGAGTTGACCAAGCAAGTCTTGGTGTTGTCCGCGACGCCGCCGCCGCGCTGGGCGGAGATTTGTACCGCTGCATTGGGGGGTACGCCTGGAAGATTGGGCAGGATGGCGGAAGTCCGAGGTCAGAATCTGGTCGTTTGGGGCGGTCCCAAGGTATTCGACGAGCGCGACGCCGAGCACCTCATGAAGCTGGTCAATTACAGCAACGACAAATACCGCGAAATTCTGGAACCCGCTGACCTTAGCGGCTTCGACGTATTCGGATAAGGATAAGTGCCTCTCAATGATAGATGGAAACCTCATCCTGGGATTCGCGGCTGGCATGATTGCAGTCTTGGGCGGCGTATGGACGGCCTATCGTATACTTGCGCACTCTATCCAGAGAGAGCTTGACAGCCATGACGAGCGCATCGGCAATCTGGAGTCGCGGTTAGACAATCACAGTCGGGATGTGAATAACCGTCTAGACCGAGAAATGGGACAGCGACATCAAAATGAGAAGGAAGCGCAGGACGGACGTGGAAACCTGACAGCCCGTATCCAGAATCTGGAATCGCAGCTTCGACGAGGCGCTGACAAACGGCAGGAAGATTAGATAACGCGCGAGACAATACGAGGACAACATGGGACTACTGGACGGCAAGATCGCGCTGATTTTCGGCGTGGCCAACAAGAATTCAATCGGCTGGGGAATCGCCCAAGCTTTGCAGCGCGAAGGCGCCACTATCGCCTTGAGTTATGCCATGGACAAGCTCGAACGGCGCGTGCGGCCGCTCGGCGAGTCAATTGGCTGCGAGTTATTCATTCGGGCTGATGTCAGCAATCCCGACGAAATGGACGCCGTCTTCGCCGCGGTGGAAGACAAATATGGGGCGCTGGATGTGTTGGTGCATTCGGTGGCATTCGCCGAGCGCGATGCCTTGGGCGGCCGCTTTGTCGACGTGCGGCGCGAAGCCTTGATAAGCGCCATTGATGTCAGCGCGATCAGCTTGATCGAGTTGGCGCGGCGGGCCGAGCCGTTGATGAAGGATGGCGGCAGCATCATGAGCCTGACCTATAACGCCTCGCGCAAGGTCATCCCGAATTACAACGCCATGGCCATCGCCAAAGCGGCGTTGGAAGCGATCACGATGTATCTGGCGGCCGATATGGGGCGCAGCAGAATCCGCGTAAACGCCATCAGCGCCGGCGCAATCAAGACGCTCTCGGCCGGCGGTATCCAAGGCTTCCGCGATTTGCTGAAGTACGCCGAAGTCACCTCGCCGATGAATGAGTTGGTGAGCCAGGACGATGTTGGCGATCTGGCGCTCTTCCTGGCGTCGGATTTGTCGCGGCGCATCACGGGCGAAGTGATTTATGTCGACGCCGGCTACAACATCATGGGATATACCGATGTCGAACGGCTTATGGACGAGCGCGGCTAGATGAATCCGGCGAAACGGAAAACGTTTACGCGGTGGATTGGACTGATTCTGGTCATTAGCTCTTGTGCCGCAACGCTGCAAGCGCAACCGCCACAACATTTCTTGGCTGGTCTTCCACCGTGCGACAGCCAGAACAGCGCTCACCGCGAAGCAGTGGCAATTTCTCTGACAACTTATGTTGCCTTACATGAGATAGAGCAGTATGCCTCACGCGCGGACGTCATTGATTCGCTTAGCAAAATCTCGCCTCTGTTCGGCAGCCTTGGCAATGAGGAGTGCGCCGAACACCTTTCTCTAATCCTTCTGGCTTCTATGAAGCTTGTGGCAGTTGCATATGAGAAGGCTGACATTCAACTTGATATTGGCAATAGCGAAGATCTCGCGCCGCTGCTAGAGCATTGGCAAGAGTGGGCGACCGGGTTCGTCTCCGAAGAGCTCAAGACACAATTCTGGCTTGGCAGCTTCAGCAATTATCAGGGGCGCGGCATTGTGGTCGGCTGCGAGAGTTACCTATTGCCGGTCGAGACCGGCTTGGCGCGCGGAGGCGACACGCTGGCCGAGCTTTCACTGGCTTTGAGCGCCCTCTTCGATCCGCATCAGAATCATCCAGCCACCGATGTCGTGACTGAAGACTGGATCAAAGAGCTGGGTTTGTCCGTCGCTGGCATTCAAATCGACGATGGCCTGGCTGAGATTGCATTGGGCGGGCAACTTAGGGGCATTGGCACTTGCGGCGACGCCATACTTGAGGCGCAGATCCTGCAAACCGTGTTTCAATTCACTGATATTGCGCGGGCCAAGATTACAGATGGCGAAAGGAACCTCTGGGAAATCGTCGATATGAGCGAGCTGCTGAGTGTTGAAGCACGCCGAGAATACATCTACGAGCGGGAGACTCTAAACTGGCTGCGGGACTAGACCCAAGCGGGCTCAATCCAGCGCGCCGGACAGCGCGGCCGCGAGCTCGCCATCGTTCTGTTGTACAGACGGATTGACATGGCGCAGGGCAAGCCAGGCGATCAGCATCCCAATGAGCCCACAGCAGAATACAGCGCCGTAGGCGATGCTGTGTTGGCCGGAGAGTGCCAGCATCAGATCCCGAATGATGCCGCCGCCAGCGACGCCGCCGCCGCGGGCGAAAGTGACGCAGAGGGTCCAGAAGCCGAGGAAGGCGCCGGCGCGGCCCGCCGGGCTCATGTCCATCATCAAACCCAGCGTGCCGATATTCCAGACGCCGAGACCGAGACCGAGCAAGACAAGCCCCGGCCGCACCAGCAGACGAACCTCATACAGCGACGACAGGGCGAAGACCAGGTAGGCGAGAACGAGCAAAACGACGCCGATCTGGGATAAATTGCTGTGGTTGAAGGCGGGCCGGCGGCGCAGCAGGAAAAGCGAGGCGAAAGAGCCGACAATCGCCATCCCGGCCCAGTAGGCGGCGAAGCGATTGGTGACCTGCGCTTCCATGCCGAAGACCTGACCGGCGAAGGGCTCCAGCACGGTGTCTTGCAGGAAGGCGAAAGCCATCGACAGCACGAGGTATAACAGGAAGAAACGCAACGCGCGGTTTCGCCAAACGAGCGCAAGATCGTGCCGCAGGCTGCTGGTCGCCTCGGTTTTCGCCGCCGATGGATCTGAAATTCGAGTCTCTTCGCCCAGCAGCGAAAGAAACCAAATCACGGTGAGCGCGGCCGCCGTGACGAGGAAGAGCGTCAACACGGAGCCGGCGCTGAAGGCGATGGCGCCGGCGCTATCGTCATGTGGCAGCATGATGCCAAACAATATGCCGCCGACCATAAAGCCCAGCAGCAGAAAGGTCCAGACCAGGCCAACTGCGCGCCCCCGCTGCTGTTCAGCGGCGCGATCATAAATCAAAGCCAAAAAGGTGCTGCCGGAAATGGCGCTGCCCAGGCTGAAAAGCAAGAAGGACAGAATGAGAGCGGCCCAGAGCGCGGCCGGTGTGGACGCAGCGCTTTCGATTCCCGCGCGGCGCACGAGCTCGGCCGTCGCGTAACCCAGCATGACGGTGCTGAGGGCCATCATGGCGCGGCCAAGCCAGATCCAGAAGAGGCGCTTGAAGCCGCCGACGGTATGTGTATCGGAATAGCGCCCGGCGATGACGCCGATCGGCGCAAGGAAGTAACGCAAGCCGGTGAGCAAGCCGACCAGGGCGGCGCTGAAACCCAAATCGGCGACCATGATCCGGTTCCAGACGCCGGTCGCAAGCACATCGGCAACGCCCGAACCGAGATGAAAGAGGGCGATTTTCAGGTTACGGCCTATGGAAAGGTCAGGGCGCTCCGGATTTTCCATACACTTTTACTGAGAATTTTACAGATTTAAGCCTCCGATTATGCAGAAAAGCCGGCGGGCGTCAAGACTCAATTGAGAATACTTTCACAAGTCATGTTATACTGATTGCAGAGCAACCAAGCAAGGAAGAGAGAAAGCGATGTTCCAACACCGACCGTTCAACAAGATTGTGGTGCCGACCGATGGCTCCGCCTGGAGCGAACGCGCGATTCCCTACGCGGTGGACTTCGGGCGCATCAGCGGCGGCGAGGTCATTTTGCTGCACGTGTTTACGCCGCCGATGCATGAATTCGTCGATTCGCTGGCGATCGCAGGTGAATACGAGCTGGCCAATCGGATACGCGAAGAGATCAAACAGCATTTGCTCGGGCTTCGCAATGAGGTGCGCGAGCAGGGCATCGACTGCCGCTTGCATATCATTGACGCGGTCGGCGTTGCGCAGCATATCGTCGATTATGTCCAAGACGAGAACGCTGACCTGGTCGTTATGACCACGCATGGCCATTCGGGTTTGGTGCGTCTGGTCTTCGGCAGCGTCGCCAACAAGGTGATGCACGATGTCAACGTGCCTGTGCTGGTCATCCGCCCCGATTTGGAGTGACGCGGCGGCATCGGTACATCGACTACAGCAACACTCAATTTGCGCTAATTTCATCGAAGGGCGGCCGGCGTTTCTCAACCAGACAGTGGATCGCGTCCACCGCCGCCCAGGCCTCTTTCTCTTCCCTCCGCGGCAGGGCCAGCGCGGCGAATTCGTCCTCATCCAGCAGCAGCGTCCGCCCGTCGGGGTAAACGAAGACATCGAGACAGAGGTCCTCGGCGCTCACGCGGTCGGCTTCGATGCGTGGCGGCCGCGTGATATTGCAGTACCAGCCTTTGAGCGCCCCCGACTGCCCGTCTCCTAGGCGAAAGACGTTGTACCAGCGCTCGCGGAAAAACCACTCGCGAAAACGATCGCCGCGGCGCAACGTGATATAGCCCAGATCGCGGTCGGCCAAAGCGAAAGTCGCGTCAATGCAGACGAAGGCCTCATTCCGTTCGCGCAAGACGCCCTCGTAAGCCAGTTCATCAGCCCCGAAGGCATCGCGCTTGATGACGGTGAATGGGCGCATCAGGCGCGCCCGCTGGTATGGACGAGCAGTAGCAGCCCGGCGCGAAAGTCAATCTCGGCGGCATCTGCCAGCATGACATTGCTGATGCCGCGCGCCGGTCCCAATTGCAGGCTGTTTGCCTGGAGCGGATATTTTAGCGCGCGCGTGCTGATGCCTTCGGCGGCGGCGCTCAGCGGGATCAGCGATATTGTATCGCCGCGCTCGCCGGCGATATGATGCGCGCCCGGCCGCAGGAGGCGGACGAGTTGGTCGCCGTCCACGAAATCAAGGCGCAGCTCCTGGAATGCTGGCTGCGCCGGCAGGAGGATGTTCGCGATCGTCTGGTCAATTCGTCCGCCCAAGCCGCCCAGGACGTGGATCCCGCTGACGCCGATACGACGGCAATAATGCAGGGCCAGCTCAAAATCAGTTTCGTCTTTCTCCGGCGGATGCTGAATAATCTCGGCGCCGGCCGCTTTGAATCGCGCGACCTCGTCGGCGCTGAGCGAATCAAGATCGCCGATGATCGTATGGGGAGACAGACCGAGCGCGCGGGCGAGAAGCGCGCCGCCGTCGGCGCAAATGACGCGGGGCGACTCCAGCGACGCGAGCAAGCGGTCAACCATCACGCCGCGTTTGAGCTCGCCGTTGGCGAAGAGGAGGGTCTGCACGTAATTCTTCCCTGAGATTGTGTTGCGGGCGACTCACAGAGACGCCCCTACGTATCCGCTATGTTTGAGCCTGAATCATACCATTGGCCTGGACGGGGACAAAATTGTATTGATAGCTAGCGGAAGATTCCGGGCGACCGGATAGCTCGCCCCTACATCGTCGTCCAGCGCTATGCTAGCCTATTAGCGCGCGAATCAGCCAGAAAGGCGGCAAGGGTGGACGCCATCAGCCTGGAAGTTTTCAAGAATCTCTTTGCGGCGGTCGCTGAAGAGATGGGCGTGACGCTGCGACGCGCCAGCTTCAGCCCCAACATCCGCGAGCGCCTGGATTTCAGCTGCGCGGTATTTGACGCCGAGGCGCGCATGATCGCGCAGGCGGCGCATATCCCCGTGCACCTGGGCAGCATGCCGGCCTCGGTGGCGGCGGCTGTCGCTGAATTTGAGGCATTCCATCCGGGCGATATCGCCGTGCTCAACGACCCCTATCGCGGCGGCACGCACTTGCCCGATATCACCATGATCTCACCGGTTTTCGCCGGTGGCGACCTGCGTTATTTTGTCGCCAGCCGGGCGCATCACGCTGATGTCGGCGGCATGACCCCCGGGTCGGCGCCATTGAGCACCGAGCTTTATCAAGAGGGAATCATCATCCCGCCGTTGAAGCTGCGATTGAGCGGCTGGATGAACGAGGGCGCGCTCGACCTGATCGTGGCCAACAGCCGCAATCCGGCCGAGCGCCTGGGTGATTTGGAAGCGCAGATGGCGGCGCATCGCATCGGCGAAGGGCGCTTGCTCGACATGATGATTGAGCATGGCGTCGAGGAAACCCTGGCCCATGCGGCCGCCCTGCTCGATTATTCGCGGCGGATGACGCAGGCGGTCATCGCCGGCATCCCTGATGGCGTCTACCGTTATCAGGATGCGATGGAGGGCGATGGTCAAGCCGAATTCGAGATACCGATTCGCGCGCGGCTTGAAGTCCACGGCGAGTCGATGACGGTCGATTTTAGCGGGAGCGCGCCGCAAGTGCCGGGCAACGTGAACGCGGTGCCGGCGATTGTGCGCTCGGCGACCTGGTATTGCGTGCGGCTGCTGGCGGAGGAAGACATCCCGGTCAATCACGGCTGCTTTCAACCGGTCGAGGTGATCACGCCGGCGGGCAGCTTCTTGAATCCGGGTTTTCCGGCGGCGGTAGTGGTGGGCAATACCGAGACCAGCCAAAGGATCGTGGATACCGTGCTGGGCGCGCTGGCGCAAGCGCTGCCGGGGGTCCTGCCGGCGGCGTCCCTGGGCACGATGAACAATGTCGCGGTTGGCGGCGTCGCGGGCGAAGAGCAATTCGTCTATTACGAGACGCTTGGCGGCGGGCATGGCGCTTCCAGCCGCGGCGATGGGCTTTCGGGCCGGCACTGTCACATGACCAATACCCTAAATACGCCGGTCGAGGCGCTGGAATACAGCCTGCCGATGCGGGTGCGGCGTTACCAATTGCGCGCGGGCAGCGGCGGGCCCGGCCGGCATCGCGGCGGCGATGGCATCAGGCGCGAGTACGAGCTGCTGGCGCCGGCGACGGTCACGATCAACTCCGAACGGCGTTTGCGCGCGCCCTATGGCATCAACGGCGGCGGCAGCGGCGAATGCGGCGCCAATACGATCATTCGTGGCGGGCGGGCGGCAAGCGTCGGCGGCAAGCATTCGGCCCATCTGGAAGCCGGCGACCGGGTGATCATCGAAACGCCCGGCGGCGGTGGCTGGGGTGGCCAATCGCCCTCATAATCGCGACTTCGTAGGGGCGAGCCGGCGGCTCGCCCCTACACGCATCCATTTGTGGCTAAGACTGTAAGGGCGATGCCGTGAATCGCCCGTTTTCGCTATGCGATTCGATGACGGGCGACTCACCGAGTCGCCCCAACAGATGTCTTGATGAGTGGGGTTGAAATTGACTGGGCGACCAGGCAGGCCGCCCCTACAATGTGGTGACCCGGGTTGGCCTAGCTACCCGCGGCGCTGACGTTGACGGGGACCTGCCGCGGCTTGACATGCGCGGCCTTGGGCAGGGTGATGCTGAGGACGCCGTTCTCGAAGCTGGCTTCAACCGCATCGCCGTCCACAATGGTGGGGAAGCGCAGGCTGCGGCTGAACTTGCCGAAGCGCCGCTCGCGGATCAGCATTTTGCTGGTCTCGTCACGGTTCTCGGCGGCGGTCTCGGCGCTGACGGTCAGCGTATCGTCGTGGATGTTGACGCTGATGTCGCCCTGATTGATGCCGGGCAGGTTGGCATGGACGATGTAGGCGTCGGCGTTCTCTTCGACATCCAGCGCGGGGCCGAAACCGCGGGCTTCAGGCTCGCCGCTGGCGAGCCAGGGGCGGGCGTCGTTCAGCAGATCGTCGACCAGACGGAAATAGGGACTGCGACTGCGAATCATCATGATGTTTCCTCCTTGTTGTTGTCAATCGGGCGACCCAGCGGCTCGCCCCTACAATCGCATTGGGGCGGGCGACCCAACGGTTCGCCCCGGCATTGACTTGAATCAAACTGACATCTTTATACTAGGCCGCCCGCATAAGAGAAAAAGCGGCGGTACATAAGACTGGCGATAGAGAAATGTAACCCTGGCGTAAACGGCGCTCCAGGACCGCCGCATTTCGCGTTTCGCCAGCGGATGTTATGATTGAGCGCGTTGTCTGGGCGCGAGTTCGGGACGGGGGGCATTAATGCAAGCGGGCGTCGATATCGGCGGCACATTCACCGATCTGGTGTTGAACGAGCGGGGAAAATTGAAGATACACAAGCTGCTCAGCAGCCCGGATCGTCCCGAGCGGGCGATGCTGGCCGGGCTGGAGACGCTCTGCCCCGGCGGGCTGGCGGCGCTGAGGCAAGTCGCCCATGGATCGACCGTCGCCACCAACGCCATCCTGGAGCGCAAAGGCGCGCGGGCGGCCCTGCTCACGACAGCCGGTTTCCGCGATCTGCTCTTCATCGGGCGGCAGGATCGGCCGGCTCTGTATGACATTCACCCGCGCATCCCGCCGCCGCTGATCCCGCGGGAACGCTGCTTTGAAGTTATGGAGCGGCTCGATTTCCAGGGGAACGTGCTGACGGTGCTCGACATAGAGTCGCTTGACGCGGCGCTGGATCAGATAGCCGGGCATCAAGTGGATTCGATTGCGGTCTGCCTCCTATTCAGTTATGTCAATGCCGAGCACGAGCGGCGGGTCAAAGCGCGGATCCTGGAGCGCGGGATTGTCGCTGACGAATGGCGGGTTGTGCTGTCTTCGGAGGTCTTGCCTGAGTTCCGCGAGTATGAGCGCGCCAGCACGATCGCCCTGGAGGCTTATGTGCGGCCGGTCATGTCGCGCTACATCGGCGAGCTGGAAGCGGGCTTGCCGGCCGATGCGTCGCTGCGCATCATGAAGTCCGATGGCGGCGTCATGCGCGCCAGCCGCGTCCGTCAAGGCGCTATCCACACCGCGCTCAGCGGGCCGGCGGCCGGCGTCATGGGCGCGTTTCACCTGGCCAATAGAGCCGGATTCGACCGAATCATCACGCTGGACATGGGCGGCACATCGACCGATGTGGCCTTGATCGCCGGGCAGCCAGTGCCGCGCCCCGAATCGGCGATTGACGGCTTGCCCACACGGGTGCGCATGCTTGATATTGAAACGATCGGCGCGGGCGGCGGCTCGCTGGCGCGCGTTGACGCGGGCGGCGCCTTGCGCGTGGGTCCGGAATCGGCGGGCGCCAATCCGGGGCCGGCCATCTACGGGCTCGGTGGCGATGCGGTGACGCTGAGCGACGCCAACGCCATCCTCGGGCGGCTGGACGCGGAGCATTTTCTGGGCGGGGCGATGGCGCTGGATTTGGCGGCGGGCGAGCGGGCGCTGGCGGCTTTGGCGCGGCAGATCGGCTTCAGCGTCGCCGACGCGGCCAAGGGCGTGGTCGAAATCGCCAACGTCAATATCGATCGGGCGATTCGGCGTGTGTCCATCGCCCGCGGTTATGACCCGCGCGATTTCACGCTGGTTGCCTTCGGTGGCGCCGGCCCGCTGCACGCTTGTGAAGCGGCCGAACGGCTGGATATCCCGCGCGTGCTGGTGCCGGAGGCGCCCGGTGTCTTGTGCGCGCTCGGGCTGCTGATCGCCGATGTGGCAGTCGATTACAGTCGCTCCGTCATGCGCGCGGCAACCGCGGAGAATCTCATTGCATTGCGGGACCTGGAGCGGGAACTGCTGGCCATGGCGGCCGCCGAGTTGCGTCAGGAGAGTATAGCCGAGGCGGATATGCGCTTCGCCGCCACGCTCGATATGCGCTACGAAGGCCAAGCCTATGAATTGAACATCCCCTTTGGCGAGCGCGCAGCCGACGCTTTCCATGAGGCGCACGAGCGGACCTATGGCCACGCGATCCGCTGGCGACCGGTCGAGATCGTCAACATCCGCGTCAACGGCAGCGGCGCCAACGAGAAGCCGAGCTTTGAAAGCGCGGAGACGCGCGCCTACGAAGCCAGTCCCGTAGGCGAAAAAACATCGCCGGTCGGCGGGCGCATCAAAATGTTTCAGCGGGCGGATCTGGGCCCCGGCGCGCGCTTCAGCGGTGAGGCGCTCGTCTTCCAAATGGACAGCACGACCTTCGTGCCGCCGGGTTGGAGCGTCCAGGTCGACGGCACGCTGAATTTGCTGCTGACGCGCGATTAAGCCCTAGGCGATGGCGGCCATCGCTTCAATCTCGACCGCCATGTTAAAGGGCAGCGCCGCCATCCCCACGGCCGAGCGCGCATGGGCGCCCCGTTCGGGCCCGTATAGCGCAAGAATCAGGTCGGAGCAGCCGTTAATGACCGCGGGCTGGCGGTCGAAATCCGGCGCGCAGTTCACCATGCCATGCAGGCGCAGCCAGGCGCTGACACGATCGAGGTCACCCAATTCGCGTTTCAGGCTGCCCAGCATTGAGAGCGCCACCGCCCTGGCCGCTTCATAGCCCTGCTCGACCGTGACATCGGCGCCGACTTTGCCGAAGGGGCCGGCCAGCGACCCGTCGACGTTTTGCGGTCCATGCCCGGAGATATAAGCGATTCCGGCGTGGACGCGCACAAAGGAAAAGGGCAAGTCAACCCCGGGCGGCGGCTGCACCGGCGGCGGCAGCGTCAAGCCCATTGCCGCCAATTTACCTTCGATTTCCATGATCTGCCCTCCTCTGCTTCATCACGCAAAGACAAGTAGAACTTACCACAGCGCCATGCTTGACGCACGGATGACTGGGAATGGGGCTAAAATAGTAACTGATTCCGCAAGAAACGATTTGGGTCAAGGTCATGACCGCGCAAGACCTTTTGCGGCAGGCAATTGAGTTGATACAGGATGGGGAGACCGCGACGGCGGTTGGCATGCTGCATGGGCTGCTCGACGACAGCGAACTGGATGACAAGGGGCGGGCAGCGGCTTATGTCTGGCTGGCGGAATCGCGAGAGGACAGCGCCTTCAAGATTCGCTGCCTGGCGCGAGCGCTGGAGCACGAGCCGGACAATCGGCAGATTCGCCAGGGCCTCGAGCAGCTCAAGAGCGCGCCTCCGAGACCGAACTGGACGCCGGGGCATACCGACTTTGATGAAATGCCGCGGGTAGTTGGGATCCTGGGCGGGATGAATGGCTTGGCAAGCGGGGTCTTCGTCAACAGCGCGGGACTCATCGCCAGCACAAGTTATGCGCTTGGCGGGGCGGAAAAACTGACCGTGACCTTGAATGAGACGCGGCATTTGCCGGGCAGGATCTTGCGGCGCTTTCCCGCCCAGGACCTCGCCCTCATCGAAACCTCGATTAAATTGGCGCGGGCGCCTGTGACAGCGCCGCCATCACTGATTGCGGACGGTACCAGTTTCGTCGCCTCGGGATATGGCGGCGTGAAGCTGCGCGGCGCTCTGCGGCGGATGCGTGGCAAGCGCCTGGCAAGCTGGCTGGGCACGACTGTCCCGCTGGCGCAGTTGCCCGACGCGGGCGGCAACCCGCTCTACGACGATAGGGGTCACTTGCTCGGCATTCTCACGCGCAATGTTGATGCCGCCGGTTGCGCGCTGGCGATCACAACGTCATGTGTGCTCGCGCTGGCGGAAGGCGAGCGGCGCGATCGTCAGTTGATGCCAAACACGGATTACTGCCGCCAGTGCGGCGGGCGGACGCGGGTGCGGCGCTTTGGCGGCCGTCACTGCGAGACCTGCGGGGCGGCGCAGCCAATCGACAAGGCGGCAGTTCCGCAGGGCGACAAGCTGGCGGCGCTCTATGGCGAAGACGCCGGCCAAACTTGTTCGCATTGCGGCGCGCGAGCCGGGCATTATGAGGGGCGCTGTCTGCGCTGCGGGCGTGCGCAAGCCGTCGCGGCTCTGGCGCGGATGTAGGGCCTATGGGCCGGTTATTCGGACGCGGCGCCAAGGAGCCCGCCGAGCGCGAAATGGGACGACTCGAGTTGTCGCTGCGAGCGGTGGAAGGCATCTTGCGCGCCATCGGCGTCGACCCCAACGCGGCGCGCATGGAGGTGGAGAGCGGCTACGGCTGGAATTTCCAGCGTGGCTCGGCGCTGATCGAAGTTTATCTGACGCCGGAGGAAGAGGGCTACTTGCAGGTGCTGTCGCCGATCATGCACTTGCCGGGCCGGCAGTTGCTGGCGCTGTATCGGCGGCTGCTGGAATTGAACTTGCAGCTGACCAACGCGGCGCTCGGCGTGCACGAGGATGTGGTTTACCTCTATCATGAGCGGCTGCTGGCGGGTTTGGACGCGGCCGAGGCGGACGCGATCATACGGCGGCTGGCGCAGTATGCGGATGAACTGGATGATGCGCTGGCGGAGGAGTTCGGGGGGCGGATGTATGGGCGGGGGTGAGGGGAGATCGTCTCGCTATATGAAACACTAGCTGTCCTGCGTAGAAATCTCAACGTTGCGATTGTCGCATACTTCGTACATCAGTCTGACAACCTCTTGCGCATCAGCATAAAAACCCGAGAGTCTTGCAAACGTGATGTCACTAATATCGCCGTGCGCAATCTTGTTTCGATTTGCGACAATGCTTCCCAAAGATGTAGAGAGTTTTCCGTCAATTGATCTACCTAAGTTCTGCTTCCATTCTGAATTAAACAGATCAACAAGTTCAAGTATCTTGCTCGGTTTCGGATTGAAGGAGTACTCTAGCTTCCTGTTTACGAAGTTTGCTAGATTGGGCGCACGGCTGGCTTGCGACTGTACGTACTCGAGAAGAATTCTTCTTACCGAAAACTCCACATAACTCGAAGCTCGAATACACAAGTACCACACGAATTGCGCCTTTACCTCACTATCCACGTCACTCTGGTCTTGCAGCAGCTCGGCTTGTTCAAATAGGTGATTCAGCATATCTTGCTGTTCGATAATGTCGCGGTGCATCGGCTACTCCACAGAAGAAAAGGCTTCCGTTGCCAAGTGTATTCGTCGGCGTACATTTTCCAGATGCGACGTCTGTGAATAGACTAAGTCCCCGAACTCTTCATTTCGCGCCAGACATTCGTACTCGTCGCTAATCTCGGAAAGTATCGGGCCCTTTTCAAGGCGGCGAGCGATACCAATCATTAGGGAGTCTTGCACCGCAGCATTTAGAATGCGTCTAGGTTTGAATGCCTTTTCGCCCAGCTTTTCGAGAATTACGCTGACAGTCTCATGAAACACTCGACGCATATCAGACGCGACATAGATTTCCAAATCCTTATTTTCATGCATAAAACGATTCAGGAAGGACTTCATTGGGGGTTCGTAATGATCGAAGGAGAAGTACAAGGCGATAAAACGCAAGATCAGTTCTTGATCACGCTTTCGCGTGTTTATTTTGCCGAAAAGCGTCCTCCAAGATTCATCTGTATTCAATTCAACCAAGAGGTCGTTAAGTTGCCCGCCATAAATCGCGGCACGAATCTCCTGCGGGGACAGCGATGTGGAGGTTGTATTGAGCCGCTCGAAGAGAGCGAACTGACTCGTACCATCATCGTCGGGCGACACTTGCTGAATAATCGAGGCATGGATGATTGAATCGTTGAGTCGGCGTTTATCTTGTTCGGTCAAATCTTGGTAGGCAAGACCATTGAATCGCGATTTTAACCCGGTCAATCTGAACTCGCCTGCTGAACCGGGGAATTTGCCACTGTAGTAGAATTGCAAGCTAAGAAGCCGCTGTTGACCATCAATCACGCGCAGGGTCTGCGAGTCCTTGTCCCGATACAAAAATACTCCGGGTACCGGCAACCCCATCAGCAAGGACTCTATGAACCGTGACGCTTGTTTTTGCTTCCAAACAAACGTGCGCTGAAATTCCGGAATTTCTATAGCTTCCCGATCAAGCCTACGCACCAGCCCCTCAACATCAAAATCGGCGCCGTAACCTGAGATAGTGTACTGTTTCTCATCTGCTGTTTCGTCAGGGTAAACGCCTTCAATCTGTACTTCCAACTCGGAATCTTCTCTAACGACGTTTTCAGCAATCATGTAGCACCTCGCAAAGCGGATTATGCCATCATGGTTAGTTTAGCAGTTTTGCATGCCAATTTGCAGACTGCCTCACCACCCCACCCGCTCCAGCGCCCAGCGCTCAATCGCTGTCCAGCAGCCGCCTTCCTGGACATCCCACATGCGCATCAGCAGCGCGCGGTGCTGGACGAACAGCGACAGCTGCGTCAGCCAGAAGTCGTCGATCTTGTGCTCGCTCAGGTAGCCGCGCATGAATTCGTCGCGGAACCGCCGGCGCTGCGCCTGCGGCTGATCGGCGAGCTCCATCAAAGCGCGGGCGACATCGGCGATGTACCAATGATAATTCGGTTCGTCAAAGTCAATCGTGCGGGCGGTCGCCCCGTCCCAGATCACGTTGCCGGGCCGAAAATCGCCGTGGATGAGGCCGTAGTCATGCGTCGGGAGACTTTGCATGGCGTCGGTCAGGTCGGCGTAGATGCGCCGGATTTCGGCTGATTGTGCCTGGACGGTCGTTTCGATATTGCGCCAGAACTGCTGCACGGTGGGGAATTCATAGCCGATGCTCAGGTCGGGCTGATAGCGGCGGGAGGCGGCGTGCAGCCGGCCGAGCGATTGCCCCCAGGCTTGATAGACGGCGATATCGAGAACGCAGCGCTCCATCAATACGCCGGGCGCTTCCATCTGCGCGGCGGCATAGTAGCCATCTTCGAGCGTTTCAATATACTGGCCGTTCAGGGATGGGACCGGCTCGCCAACCGGCACGCCCGCGCCCGCCAGGAAGCGCAGAAAATGCATGACCGCATGCGCTTTCGGCAGCGGATGCAGGGCGGGATGGCAGATGCGCAGGAAGTGGCCGCGCCCGTCAATTTCGAAGCGAAAGACGATATTGTAATCCTGGCTGATCCAGCGGAGGGACGCGGGATCGCCATTCCACAGGTCGCGCGCCAGCGCTGGCACGACGCGCTTGTCGAAGCCGTCACGCTTGTTATGCCATGCGGTGGTCACAAGCAGCGCCGCCAATCATGAGAAAAGCGCGGAAAGTCCGCCAATGCTGGCGCTCTTTTGACATGGGGGATCAGTGAATGGCGCAGGCCGCCGCTAGACGAGTTGATATTCTTCTTCGCTGCAGACGCGCAGGGTGCCCGCTAGTTCATGGCCGAGGAAGTGCGTCTGCCCATCGACTTTCAGTTGCAGCGGTCCTTTGAATGGCGCGCGCATCACGAGGTGGAAGCGCTTGCCCGGCTCAAGATTCAGTTCGCTGAAGTAGCGCAGCTTGTGGGCGTCATGCGTGTGAACGCGGCTGATGACATAATCACGCTCGACCGCCACCTCCGAAAGTGGATAATCGATGACGCGGGGCATCGCGCCGTCGGCGCTTGGGATGGGTTCGCCATGCGGGCAGCGTTTGGGGAAGCCGCTCATTTCGTCCATTTTGTCGACGAGCTTATCACTGACGACCGAGCCCAAATCATCGGCGTCGTCGTGCACTTCATGCCAGCCGAAGCCCATGACATCCACCAGAAAGCGTTCAACCAGGCGATGCCGCCTGATATTGGCCAGGGCTTCGCGCTCGCCCGCCTCGGTCAAGCGGATGCCGCGATAAGGCGCGTGCTGGAGGAAGCCGGCATGTTTCAGGCGCTGGACCATGCGAGTGACCGCCGGCGCCGAGACCTGCATTTCTTCCGCTAATGACGATGTGGAGACGTAGGGGTTGTCCGGCTGGTAGTAGGCAATGCGGAAAGCTTCCGCCAGGTATTCCTGCATGGAGTCGGTCGCGGTCATGTTTTCCTCAATCCGCCGCAACAGCGTAGCTGACTTCCCAAACAACTATAAACGAGAGTTGTTGCAGTTCGCAAGCAGCAATTAACAATTTAGCCGAAGTTAAACTAATCCACTTGCTTTCGGCAGCCACGCGGGGGATCAAGGCGCAAAAGCCAGCGACTCAAGCAGAGCGTCCAACTGGTCGAGCAGGTCTGATGGCGCGCGGTCGTTCAGCAGCGTGTAATCGGCCATGGCGATTGGTCCGCCTTTTTCCAAGCTTTCAATCTCCTGCATGTCGCGCTCGCGGGCCTGGCCGGCGCTCAACGGGCGTTCGGGGCGCGCCGCCAAGCGCTGATAACGCAGTTGGCGCGGCGCAGCTACGGCGACCAAAACCAGCGGCGCGCCAAGTTTTTCGATGAGCAGCTTGTATTCGCTGAAGCTGTACAAGCCGTCGATGACGATGCATTGATGCCCCCGAAGCGCCTCATGCAGCTTGGGCAGCGAGATGAGCGCCATCGCCGCCATTCCATGCGCCGCCCGCAATGTCTCGCGCGCCTTGCGTTCGCTGGCCGGGCTAAGCGCCCAGCCACGCCGCCGCACCTCGTCGATGACAACGGCGCCAAAGCGCAAGGTGAAATAGCCCTTGCGGCGCAGATGTTGGGCGCAGACGGTTTTGCCCGCGCCCGGCATCCCGACCAAGGCGAGGGCTCGCGGCTTTTCTGAGCAGTCTTTCATGTGACCTCGGGTCAATTCAATTGGGTCAAGCCGCCAGCGATTATAGCGTCGGCGCGGGCGGCCTTATAGTTTGGATTGCTGGCGAGTCCGGGCAATTGCATCAATATGATGAGGGAGTGGTGAATAACGTGCATATCTCTTACTTGGCGAATGCAAATCAGGTTTTTTAACCATAGAGGACACAGAGTTTTCTTCTGTGTTCTCATTTTACTCTCAGCGTCGTCGGTCTCTGTCTACGCGAACCGCTGTGGTAAAAGTGATTTGAAGCGACTGCCCTGGCGGGGCGAGACAAAAGCGCCGGCGCAATGTACATTAGAGCGCATGGAGCGCGGGAGAACACCGATGGACGATTGCAAGAGCTGCCAGCTTTTGCGCAGGCGCGACGCGGGTGAGGCGCCGCCCTGGGACAGCATCTATCGCAGCGATTTCTGGGATATTGTTCATGCTTACAACACATCGTATCTCGGCTGGCTGGTGCTGGTCGCCCGGCGGCATGTGGAGGCGCTGGATGAATTGACCTTCGCCGAAGCGGTCGATCTCGGCTCGCTTATTCGCGAGGTTTCGCAGGCGCTTAAACGGCGAACCGGCTGCCAGAAGACTTATGTCATGCAATTCGCCGAATCCGCTGAGCATCCGCATGCGCATTTTCACATCGTGCCGCGCTTCCCCGATCAAGCGCCCGATGACATCGCTTACCGGGTCATGCGTCATCTTGGCGTGCCTTTGGAGGAACGCTGCGACGAAATTGAAATGAACGCCTTGGCCATGGCGATTCGGGCGCGGCTCGAAGCCGTACGCGAGGCATGAAGGAGAGCCTGCGCGCGCCGCGGGCGGCCGGCATGATCGAACGTGAGAATCAATTCAGGAATGCGGACGGTCTAGCGATCTTTTACCGCGAGTGGCTGTCTGAGGCGGGCGGGATCCGCGGCCTCGTCTTCATCTTGCATGGCATCAATGAACACAGCGGGCGCTATCGTCATGTGGCGGCGGCGCTGACGAAAGCGGGCCTGGCTTGTTATGGCATCGATCATCGCGGGCATGGCTTGAGCGGCGGAACCCGCGGCTACATCCCCGATTTGCAACGCGCCGTCGATGATGTCGAGCAATTGGTCCGCCTCGTTCGCGCCGAGATGCCAGGACTGCCGCCTTTTATCTTCGCGCACAGCATGGGCTCGCTGATCGGGCTGGGCTTCGTCTTGCGTCGTCCGGCCAATTTGCGCGGCATCGCCCTGAGCGGTGTGGCCATCCACGGCGACCGAAACCTGCCCGGCTGGCTGGCGGCGCTCCTGCAGCTGGCGGCGAGAATCGTCCCGAAGTTTCGGCTTTCGCCCCGCGGCCCCGCCGATGTATTGACGCGGGACGAAGGCAAACTGCGCGAATGGCGGGATGACCCGCTGGTTGAAAAGCGCATGTGGCGCATTGGTACATCGGCGGCGATGCTGCGCATGGCCCGCTACATTTGCGCTTCGGCGCGGTCCATTGAACCGCCCCTGTTGGCGATGCACGGCGGCGCGGACCGGCTCACGCCCGCCTCCGGCGCACATTTCTTGGCGGAAAACGCCGGCGCCTCCGATGTCAGCATCAAGATCTACCCCGGCTTGCGGCATGAATTGGTGAACGAGATCGAGCGCGACGAGATAATCAGCTTCTTACGTGACTGGCTGCTTGAGCGGGTTTGAAGAGCGAAGCCGATTGCCTTGCGGCGAAACGCCCATCTTGGCTTTAGGATGCGCCTTTGGGCGACTTGATAAGCCGCCCCTACAAGGCTTGTCCGGTACTGCAAATCCTACATAAAACAAGCCGTTCCAACACTGCAACGATACACAAGTGAGGTTCAACTCTTGTGTAGGGCAACAATTTGCTGCGGAATCCTCCAGACTAAGCTCCCCTTCCCTAGCTCGCAGGGGAAGGGGCCGGGGGATGGGGTAGAAAAAGCGCGATGGCACGACCCAGTATCGGACAAGCCTTACAAAATCTGCCATGATTGCAGTTGAAATCTCGCCGGTTCATCAGACAAGAGAAATCAAGGCAAGACAACGGGCAAGGCTCCGATTTGCGCGGCGCGGCGCCCTCTGTTATCTTTGCATGTAGTTCGCATTATTCCCTAGCGGAACGCCGCCCATGCCCGTCAAGCTGCATATCGACAGAATCTCCCTGAACTTCGGCGGCATCAAGGCATTGGACAATGTCGAATTGCAAATCAACGCGGGCGAGATATTTGCCGTCATCGGGCCCAATGGCGCCGGCAAGACCAGCCTGATCAACAGCATCAACGGCTTCTACACGCCGCAGCGCGGGCGCATCATCTTCGAAGGCGTCGACATCACGCACATGCCGCCCTACAAACGCGCGACCCTGGGCATCTCCCGCACCTTTCAGAATATCGCGCTTTACACCAACGCCACCGTGCTCGACAACCTGATGGCGGCGCGGCATATCCATCTGAAATCAAATATGCTGACGGGCGCCCTTTTTTGGGGCCCGGCCCAGCGCGAGGAAATCGCTCATCGGCGGCGTGTCGAGGAGATCATTGACTTCCTGGAAATGGAGCATATCCGCAAGTCAATCGTCGGCGCTCTGAGTTATGGCTTGCGCAAACGGGTGGAGCTGGGGCGCGCGCTGGCGCTGGAGCCGACGCTGCTGCTGCTGGATGAGCCGATGGCCGGCATGAACGTGGAAGAAAAAGAGGACATGGCCCGTTTCATCCTCGATATTCACGAGCGGCAAGGCAGCACCATCGTGCTTATCGAGCACGACATCGGCCTGGTGATGGACATTTCTCATCGCATCGCCGTGATTGACTTCGGCGTCAAAATCGGCGAGGGCAGCCCCGACGAGATCAGCCGGGACGAAGCGGTCATCAACGCATATCTGGGCGAAGGGGAGCACTGAGATGTCGCTGGCAGACGGGCAGCCGATCCCCTATCGCGAGGCGACGCCGGGCGCCGTTTACACATCGCGCCTGGACAAGCCGATCAAGCCAGTCAGGGGCGAGGAAAACACGCTTTCCAAGGGCTTTTTGCGGCGCGTCCAAGAACTGGGCGGCGAGGTGGCGCAGCGCAAGAAGCGCTACGGCATCTGGCAGGAATATACCTGGAACGAAGTCTACGAGCAGGTCGTCAATTTCGGCATGGGTCTGCTCAAGATCGGCTTGAAGGCGGGCGATACCCTGGCGATCATTGGCGAAAACGACCCCGAGATGTATTGGGCGCAGATCGCCGGGCATGCCCTGCATTGCAAGACCTGCTGCGTCTTCAGCGATGCCGGGCCGCAAGACATACACTATGTCATCAACTCGACGGACGCGACCATCGTCTGCGCCCATGACCAAGAGCAAGTGGACAAAATGCTGGAGCTCAAGGCGCAACTGCCGCAAGTGCTCAAGGTCGTCTATTGGGAAGAGCGCGGCCTGTGGAGTTATGACGATGACTGGCTCATGAGCTTCCGCGCGGTGCAGGCGGCCGGCGCTGAAGCCCGCCAAGCGCAGCCGGGCAAATTCGATGAGATGGCGCGCGCGACCGAGCCGGCGGACACCATCATCCTGAGCATGACATCGGGCACGACCAGCCTGCCAAAATTCGCCGAGGTCACTCATCATCAGTTGGTCTATGGTCACGCGCTCAACGATGATTACGTCGACACGCGCCAGGAAGACAACTGGCTCTCATTCAGTCCAATGGCCTGGCTGGCGGAGCAGGCATTCGGCTTCTCGACGCACCTGCTGAACGGCGTGCAGGTGAACTTCCCCGAAGGGCCGGAAACCGTGCCGACGGATATGCGTGAGATTGCTCCGGCCGGCCTGCTCTTCCCCAGCCGCGTCTGGGAGAACCTGGCCCGCGTCGTCCAGTTTCGCATCAATGACAGCAGTCCGCTCAATCGGCTGATGTATCGGTTGTTCATGCCGATCGCTTATGACGTCATCGACCTGGAAGACGAGCATCGGGCGATTCCGCCGCCGCAGCGTTTTCTGCGCTGGCTGGGCGAATACGCGATCTTCGAACCCCTGCGAGACAAGCTGGGTTTGACGCGGGCGCGCAATGTGCTGACGGCGGGGGCGATGCTCAGCTCGGACATCATTCGTTTTTTCCGCGCCATCGGCATCGAATTGCGTCAGCTTTACGGCTCGACGGAGACGCTCGGCACGGTGCACTTACGCGGGGATGTGCGCTTCGAGACGGTCGGCGTCATCGTGCCCGGCGTTGAAATAAAAATCGCCGAGAATCAGGAGATCCTCATCCGTACCAAGGCGCGCTTCAAAGGTTATTACAAGCAACCAGAGGAGACGGGCGCGGCGCTGGATGTCGAGGGCTGGTATTACACCGGCGACGCCGGCCACATGGACGAGAAGACCGGCCACCTGATCTACCTCGAGCGGGTCAAGGACTTGATTGAGCTGTCGTCGGGCGAGAAATTCAGCCCGCAGTATATTGAGGGGCGCAGCAAGTTCAGCCCTTTCGTGCAGGACATGATGACGATCGGCGGGGTGGATATGGACTTCGTCTCGGCCATCATCGTGATCGACTATCAGAATGTCTCGCGTTGGGCGGAGAAACGGGGCATCGCCTTCACCACCTATGTCGATTTGTCACAGCGGGATGAAGTCTACGAGATAATTCGCGGCGAGCTGCGGGCGGTGAATGAGTCGCTGCCGGCTTATTCGCAAGTCAAGCGATTTGTGATTCTGCACAAGGAGTTCGACGCTGACGAAGCCGAATTGACGCGGACGCGCAAGCTGCGGCGGGGCGCCCTGCATAAGAAGTATCACGAGCTGCTGGAGGCGATTTATGGCGGGCGGCGGCAGGTGCATGTGAGCGCCGAGGTGAAGTATCGAGATGGGCGGACGGGCACGGTGGAGACGGAGCTGCGCGTGGCCGATGTTTAGCTTCTGCCAAGCCCTCCCCCCGGCCGCTTCCCGCCATCTCTATGGCGGGCATCCGACGCATCAGGGAGGGGGAGGATGACCGCAGAAAACGCGAATAATTGTAGGGGCGAGCTATCAGGTCGCACGCAGGGACGCGGACCATGACCGAGTTCATCAATCGCAACAGACGGCACCTGACATGGGCGCTGTATGCGGCTGCGGGGGTATTGCTGCTGCTTTTCATCGGCGATCAGCTGGCGGGGCTGAAAGCGGCGCGCATCGTGCAGACTTTGATATCGGGCCTGCTGGTGGGCGGTGTCTATGGCTTGGTGGCGCTGGGCATCGTGGTCATCAACAAGGCGTCGGGCGTCTTCAACTTCGCGCATGGCTGGATGATGGTCGTCGGTGGCATGATCTTCTGGAGCTTTTTCACCGTCAGCGAAATCTCGCTCCTGGGCGCCGGGCTGCTGGCGGCGGCGACAATGCTGATGATCTTGACGACCGTCAGCTATCGCAATTTGCTTGAGCGGCGGAACCTGGCGATCGCGCTTGGCGGAACGGCCGCGCTGACCCTGCTGATGACGATCGGCGGCATCGAGTGGCGCTGGCTGCACGCGCTGAGCGGGACATTCGCCGGCGCTATCTTGACCGGGCTGGCGGTGGAGCGCTTCACGATCCGCCCGCTGATCGGTCAGCCGCTCTTCACCGCCGTGCTGATGACGCTGGCGGTGGCCGAGGTGCTGCATGGCGTGACGCAGATCGCCTGGGGCACGGTGGAGCTGAACCTGCCGGTCTTCGTCGATCCAGAAACCAACAGCCGCTTCCGGCCGATTCGCCTGGAGGCTTTCGACGGCCTGGCCATCGTTCGGGTGGAGTTGGTCATCGCCTTCATTCTCGCGCTTGTCGCCTTCATCGGTTTCATCCTGTTTTTCCGATATACGAGCGTGGGCTTGGCGATGCGGGCGACCTCGGAAGATCAGCAGTTGGCGCAGTCGGTTGGCTTGCGCGTCCGCGTGATTTTGGCGATCACCTGGGCGGTGGCGGCATTTTTGGCCAGCATCGCCGGCGTGCTTCAAGGCGGCGCGGTTGGCTTGTCGCTGAATATCAGTTTTGTGGCGCTGCGCGTGTTTCCGGCGGTATTGCTGGGCGGCCTGGAATCGATCACCGGCGCGTTGGTGGGCGGCATCATCATCGGCATTGTCGAGCAATTCGGCACCTTGATCAACTCGTCGGAGCAGGCGGGCACCAACCTGGCGCCTTATGTCGTCTTGATGCTGGTGCTGGTCATACGGCCTGATGGCTTGTTCGGCGAGAAGCGCATCGAGCGCATTTAGACGCGACTGGCGGAGCGGCTATGGCGAATATCAATCCAGCGGGCATATTCGATACGGCATACGAAGAGGATATGGCCATCGACCGCACGCGGCGCGACAAGCTATGGAAGAATCTGGCATTCGCCGCGCTGCTGCTGGTCCCGCTGCTTTCGGTTTCTGGTCCGCTGGGCTTGAAGCTGATAGGCGACCAATATGTCGGTTTGATCGCGCGCATTGCTATCTTTGTCATCGCGGTGCAGGGCTTGAACCTCCTTGTCGGTTATACCGGCCAGATATCGCTGGGGCACGCCGCTTTTATGGCGATCGGCGCTTATGGCTCGGCGATATTGGCGCGCGAGCTCGGCTTCAGTTTTTGGACGGCGTTGCCGGCGAGCGCCCTGCTGACAGGATTGATCGGCCTGCTATTTGGTTTGCCGTCGCTTCGGGTCAAGGGATTTTATCTGGCGATGGCAACGCTGGCGGCGCAATTCATCATTCCCTGGGTGCTGCGTTATCCACTGGAGGACTTGACCGGCGGAACGCGCCCGTTGACCGTGCCGGCGCCGATGATCGGGCCCATCGCGCCTTATGCCGAAGACGAGCTGGAAGAGGCTGGCTTGCTCAGTTATCAGGCCGGCGACGCTTATTTTGTCGATGTGATCTCGGTTGAGCTACGCGGTCTGACCGGCGAGCCGCCGACACTGGCCTTGCGAAATCCAGCCGGGGATGCGGTGCCGGCCGGTGATATCAATATGACCGTCATGCGCGATGCGGAAGACCGCGTCACCGGCTTCTCCTACATCGCCAGCAAAGCCGGCGTGTATCAGGTCGAGCTGGAGACCGATGAGAAGACTGGCGCGTTCAAGGCGGTCGTCCGGCGCAGCAAGGCTTTGAGCTTCGCCACCGATATCGCCATGTATTATATTGTCGTGCCGCTGTCGGTCCTGTTGATGTTTCTGGCGCATAATATCATTCGCACGCGGACGGGGCGCGCCTTCATCTCCGTGCGCGACAATGACCTGGCGGCTGAACTGCTGGGCATCAACGCTTTCACGTACAAGCTGCGCGCATTTTTCTTGAGCGCGGTTTATGCCGGGGTGGCCGGCTGCCTGCTGGCTTTCGAGCGCAACAGCCTGTCCCTTAACGCCTTTGAACTGGATGTTTCGATAGAGATGCTGGCGATGCTGATCATCGGCGGCGCCGGTTTTCCGCTGGGTGCCTTATTCGGCGTGACCTTCATTCGCCTGCTGCAGGAGGCGCTTATCCCGATGCTGCGGCCGAGCTTGTCGGATTGGCTGCCGCAGCTCTTCCCCTTTGTCGATGCGGTCAACATCACCAGCGCGATCAACCCGATCGTCTTTGGCGGGGCGCTGATCCTGTTTTTGGTATTGGAGCCGCGCGGCATCGCCCATCGTTGGGAGGTTTTCAAAGTAGCCTGGAAGATCCGGCCTTATTCGTATTAGTTGCTTATAGCTGTAGTTTATCGTAAGCTAAGTTTAGATGATGAACAAAAGACAGTTCTGTATCGAGTAAGGGAGAAAGTTAACATGAAGAAGCTCAGTGTTTTGCTGACTATATTGCTTGTGATCGGCGGCATCCTGCCATTGACAGCGCAGGACATGCTGCCGTACCCGTCGGAGATGACCGAATGTGAAGTCGACCTAACCGGCGAGACGATCAACATTTTTCACTTCGGCGATTTGAGCGGGCCCTACGCTTTCATCACTCAGCCGATCGTATCGGCAGTGACGGACGCGGTGAATTATTGGAACAGCCACGGCGGCGTTTGCGGCGCGGAAGTGGCCCAGGTCTATGAAGATACGGGCGGCAGCCGGGAAGCAGCCCAAAGCGCTTACGATCGCTTCACCAGCACCTACGGCGACGATCTTGATCTTCTGCTGCTCTACAGTTCCGATGATGGCGAGTTGCTGCGCGAGCAATTGGCCGAAGACGAAATCGTCTCTTATATTGCGGCTGGGTCTATCGAAAGCCTCTACGGCGAAGACGGTCAGACGCCGGGATGGCTCTACGCCAGCAATCCGCTCTATATCAACCAGTTTGGTTTCTTCTGCCAATTTGTGGCGGGCAGCCCGGAGATATTCCCCGATCCGGTCATCGCTTTCGTCACCTGGCCGGGCGCCTTCGGTCTGGCGGGGACTGAGCCGGCGGCGCGCGAGTATTGCGGCGGGCTTGGTGTGGAAGTGCTGGCGGAGCCGCAAATCTTCCTGCCGACGGATACGGACATATTGACGCAGGTGCAGAATGCCATTGATGGCGGCGCCAACATCCTCTACACCAACTCGCTGGCGACCGGGCCGGCTCTGCTCGCGGGTACGCTGGTGGACCTGGGCATGGAAGATGACATCAAGCTGGCGGGCGTCAACTGGGTCATGGATACCAGCGTCGGCATCTTGGGGCAGCGCGTATTGAAACCCAACGGCCTGCCGTCGACCGATGGCATGTTCGGCTCGATGCCCTTCCTCTGGTGGACGGAATTGACGCACCCGGCGGTGCAGTTTGTCACGCAGCAGTTCCAATTGAACGAACGCGGACCCGCCGAACAGAATATCGCCTATCTTGTGTCCTGGGGCGTTGTTGATTCCATCCTGGAAACGACGGTTCGCGCGGTCAACGCCGTGGGCAGCCTTGATGCGGTCAGCGGCGCCGCCATTCGCGAGACCGCGGAAGCCATGGATTACGCTGTCCTTGGCGGTCTGTACCAGCATAGCTTCGAAGAAGGCATGCGCGACGGCAAGATGAATCGCGTGGCGGTATTGAAATACGCGAACAACACGATGTCCGGCCCGGCGACAGGTCCTGAAGACGCCATGCTAATTGATGACGGCGCCGGCGGCCAGCTCTTCGTGCCAATCGTCGTGCCCTTGACTGGCTTCCTGGAAGTGCCGCAGCTGCGGGGGTAGTGGTCCATACATTTCAGATAGTCTATGCAGAAGGGTCAGCCACCGGCTGACCCCTACAGATTTCTACCGGCTAGAAAATGTAGGGGCGACCGACCCGCAGTGTCTACGCGCGGCGGTGAGCCGCCCGAGTACGTAAGATGGCAATCGCTGAACGAAAACCGGAACTAGCCACCACACGCGCGCTGTCGGTCAGCAATATAGAGGTGGTTTACAACAGCGTCATTCTGGTACTGCGCGGCATCACGCTGGAGGTGCGGCCGGGCCAGGTGGTGTCGCTGCTTGGCCCCAACGGCGCCGGCAAATCCACCACGCTGAAGGCGATCAGCGGCTTGCTGAAGGCGGAGCTGGGCGAGGTCACCCGCGGTCAGATCCGCTGGGGCGATGCGCGCCTTGAGGGCGCCTCGGCCGAAGATGTCGTGCGCCTGGGCCTGGTCCAAGTGATCGAAGGGCGGCTGCTCTTTCGGCACTTGACGGTGGAAGAGAATCTGCGCATCGGCGGCATGGTCTATCAAGGCGGCCGCCAAATCCGCCAGGATCTGGAGCGCGTCTACCATTATTTTCCGCAACTGGCGAAGCTTTCGCGGCGGGTGAGCGGCTATCTTTCCGGCGGCGAGGGGCAGATGCTGGTGATCGGCCGGGCGATGATGGCGCACCCACAACTTCTCATGCTCGACGAACCCTCCCTGGGCCTGGCGCCGCTGCTGGTGCATGAGATCTTCGAGATCATTGGCGAGATCAACCGGGAGGAAGGCGTCTCGGTGTTGATCGTCGAGCAGAATGCGCGCGCCGCCTTGGAACTGGCCGATTACGCCTATGTGATGGAAAACGGCCGCATCGTCCTGAATGGTCCGGCGGAGCAGATGCGCGAGAATGAAGATATCAAGGAGTTCTACCTCGGGCTCAACCAGGCCGGCGGGCGCAAGAATTACCGCGAGGTCAAGCATTACAAGCGGCGGAAACGCTGGCTGGGTTAAACATGGCGGTATCGGATTCTGTAGGGGCGACTCGGTGAGTCGCCCGTTTTGAGACCAGGAATGACGGGAGAATTGACGTGGCGGAGTTAGACGCGAGCATACGCGACCTGGTTCAACATGCCTACGACCGCGCGCCGGCGATCCGGTCGCTGCTGGATGCCGCTGGCCTGGCGCCCCAAGATATTCAAGGCGCGGACGACCTCGCCAAGATACCCGTATTGAGCAAGGACTCGCTGGTGGAAATGCACCAGGCGAACCCGCCCTTTGGCGGTTTTCTGACGATCGACCCTTACGATCTGCCGCGCATCTATATATCGCCCGGTCCCATTTACGATCCGCAGCCGCCGCCGGAAGATCCCGAGTCGATGCTGGCGCCCTTCAATTACATCGGCATGGGACGGGGCGACCGCGTGCTCAACACCTTCATGTACCACTTGACGCCGGCGGGCATCTTGCTGGACGAGGCGATACGCGCCTGTGGCGCCACGGTGATTCCGACCGGGCCGGGCAATACCGAACTGCAAATCATGATGATGACGGCGCTTGGGGCGACCGGCTTCGTCGGGCAGCCGAGTTTTCTGATGACGCTGCTGGACAAGGCGGCCGAGATGGGCATGGGCGCCGGCGCCGTGCCGCTAAAGAAAGCGCTGTTTTCGGCCGAGCCCTACACGCCAAATCAGCGCGAGCGTTTCGAAGGCGAATACGAAATGAAAACGACCTCCGCCTACGGTACGGCTGATCTCGGTTTCATCGGCTATACGCGCGCGGGTGTCACCGGCTTCTGCATCATGCCGACGGTGTACTTGCAAGTCTGCGACCCGGAGACGGGCGCGCCCCTGCCCGCCGGCGAGACTGGCGAAATCGTGGCGACGACCTTGAACAGGTCCTACCCCTTGATTCGCTTCGGAACCGGCGATCTGGGCGCGCTGGCGCCGCAGCCACAATGCGAGGGCCAGCAGCTCTTGGGTCTCTTCGGGCGCAGCGGCGACGCCATCAAAGTGCGCGGCATGTTCCTGCATCCCAATCAGCTGAGCGGCGCGGCGGCACATTTTCCCGAGATCAAGGCGATGCAAGCGCGAATTACCCGGCCAGAGAATCGCGACGTGGTCACCGTCAATGTTGAGCTGAACGAGGGCGCCGATGGGGATGGCCTGGCGGAAAAATTGAGCGCGCTGGCGCAGCAGGCGGCGCGGCTGCGGATTGATGCGGTCAATATCGTTGAACCGGGCGTTATCGACCCGAATGCGCGCAAGATCGTGGATGAGCGCGAGTGGGATTAGGTGATTCAAACCCCATCCCCCGGCCCCTTCCCGCCATCTCTATGGCGGGCATCCAGCGAGCTAGGGAAGGGGAGCGTCGCAACGCATGGCCGCTCGCCCAAATCGGGCACATCCCCCCATTGCTATGGGGGGACCGAGGGGGGTAGACCGAAGGCGGGCGCCAATTGAATACTGTTGGACGAGCCTTGCAGATTCGCCTTAGATCCGCCTAGTCGTTTTCGTTGTCGTCTTCAGCGCCAGCGGGTTCGTCAGCCTCTGCTGGTGTTTCAGTCTCCGCTGCTTCCTCCGGTTCGACGCCCACAAGTTTGAGCGTGAAGGTCTCCATGTCGGTGGCATTCTTGACGCGCGCTTCAAAAATGAAGGCGCCGGCCTGAGCGCCGATCTCCAGATCGGTCCAGGCGGAGCTGAGCGTTTCCTCATCGGCGTCATCGTTTTCGCCCAATAGCCGCGACCCTTCTCCATCGTAGATGCCCAGGACGGTATCGACTGAATCATCTTCACCGCTGAGATAGACGCTGACGATGCGGTTGGCGGGCAGGGTCACGCGGTAACGCACGCGCTGACCGGAGCCGACGATGCCGTTCGCCTGTACCTCGGTACTGCCGATGCCGAGCGAGAGCTCGCCGCCGTCGATCAATTCGCCGAGGATGGTATCGGTCAAGTGCCGCTCGGCCGCTTCCAGCAGTTGGTCGCCCTCTTCGAACAGCCCTTCGTAGGTCACCGGCACGCGCACGGTCGGCGCGACGCCCTGCCCTTCAATATGAATATTTTCATCGGCATCCAGCGCGCGCGTCACCGTGAAGCGCACCTCGATGTCGTCTGGCATGAGGAAATCGTCGACGGCGCCGCCCAAGCCGCCGGTGGGATAATGGCCGACGATGGCGGCGCGCTCGTCGATGGTCAGGTTGTAGGAGAAGAATTCGCAGGCGCTGAAGCAGCCCGGCGCGATGATCACGGCGAGTTCGCCGCCGTAGCGAGGATGTTCTTGATCTTCCGGCAGGCAGAACTGTTCGTTGAAACGCGTATCGAGGTAGAAGCCGCCGATGGATTCATTGTAGGCGCTGCTGTAACCCAGAATGTGCTCTTCATCAAAGAAGTAAGCGCCCAGTTGATCAGCCAGGTAGCCGCTGCCGCCGCTGTTCCGCCGCATGTCGATGATCACGCCGGGAACTTCTTCGGCGTTGAAGGTGTCGATCATGCGCTCCCAGAGTTCGACAGTCAGCCGTTCCTTGTCGCTGAAAGAATATATGGCGACATAGCCATAACCGCTGGGCAGAATATCAAACTCGACCGGGTATTCCCAGCCGTCGATGCCGGCGAAGAATGAGGAGCGGGTGAAGCTGGCGCGCTCGCTGATGACGCCGAGGGTGGCGGTTTGCGCTTCCTCGCTCTCCGGGTTGCGGAAGGTCAGGTCGACATCTGTCCCCAAGGGGAAGCGCGTGATGTAGCGCAGCTGCTGCAGGCGCAGCGTGTGGGCCGTGGCCAGCGCTTGTTTCGCCCAGACGAATTCACGGTCCAGCGCCTCTTGCACGCTCCCGCCATCCCAAGCCAGGATCTCAGCGCCGAGCTCGACACCGGCATCCGCGGCGGGGCCGCCCGGCAACAGATAACTGACGACGATGCGGCCGTCGTCCAGCTCGCTGAGCGACAAGCCGAGCCCGCCGTCAGTATCGTCGCGAAACAGATCGCTGAGGGGGCCCAGCGGCATGCCGACATGCCCGTCTGGAATTTCCCAGAGGAAGTCCCGCATTGCCAGCGCGTAGGCCGCGGGGTCTTCTGTTTCATCCGCTTCAAGAAAGCGCGGCGCATAGGTTTCTTGCAGGGCATCCCAGTCGAGCCCGTAAAATTCGCTATAAGCGTATTCGCGGCGGAAGAGATCGACCATCGCGCTGAAAGCGTCGCTGTAACTGAGCGCGGAAAAGTCGTTGATAGCGGCTTCTTCCGGCTCGAGCAGATCGATAATTGGGCGGGCGGCGCGGTCAAAGACGAAGGGCCTTTCGTCCATATCGACCACCGAGTAGCCCGGCGGCACGGCCACGATGGGGTCGTCTTCCGTGAAGAGCAGGCCATCGGCGCCAAAGCCGGCCGGGAAGCCCTGCCCCGCTTCGGGCGCGTAGATGACAAATTTGCCGCCGATGATCTCGAGGCGGGTTTCGGGATCGGCGCTGGCGCGCGTCGAGGCGTATGCTGTTGACCAGCCGCCGCCATGGAGGTCGCATTTATCAAGCAGCGGGCCGCCGAATTTGTTGGTCCAATGCGCAATTGCGAATACCATGACGCCGGCGTCGTCTTCGCCGTCATTATCAACATCGCGCGGGCTGCCGCCGGGGACCTGGGGCAAGGCCAGGCCGTAGCTGAAAGGCGAAATCTGATAATCGGATGTGATCTGGCCAAGCGCCTGGGATGCAAGCGGAAAGATGTAGCGCAGGTCTCGATCGATGAAACCGGCTTGGTCTTCCAGGACGATGAGCGGTTCGTCCACGCCGTCGGTGAAGAAGGCATTGGTATAATGCAACTGTCCGCTAATGAGAACGGGGCCGCCTTCGTCGTTGATGATCCTGGCTTGGCCGCTGGGATTTATGGCGCTTGCGTTCGGGTCGTCTTCGTCCTTTTCGCCGATGCCGAGCGCGGGCGACGCCGCGAGAATCAAGAGTAGGCTTAGGCTGCAGAAGCGCTTGAGCAATTTACCTGGCATACGGGGCCCCTCCTTTAGCGGGAAGACAGGGCAAACAGCGCAGTCATTTAAAGTGTGACATCAGACAATTAGGATATAGTAGGAAAAGGTTGCGGACAAGCCGCGAAGGGTTGCGCCGGCGGCTTCATCGCTGTGTCTCAGGTTGCTGTTTCGCCGGGAAGGGGAATCATGCTGAAGCTGCGCGGCGCGCTGCTTGAACATCGGCATTTTATTGTTGTCGTCACGCTGCTGACGCTGGTGATGACCTACCCGACCATCGAGTATGTGTTCCGGACGGATGTCTTTTAGCTGCCTACGGGTCACCATAAGGATGCCTTCATCAAGCTATGGGACATCTGGTACGGCGAAAAGGTGATCACAGGCCGGGCGGATCGCGACTACACGGATCTGATCTACTATCCCGAAGGCGCCTCGCTGGCGCGCCACACTTTGTTTCTTTTGAATGGCGTTCTGGTGAGCGGCCTGAAACTGCTGATGCCGCTGGCTAACGCCTTCAACCTGGCGCGTTTGCTGCTCGTCTTTTCCTGCGCGCTTGCCGCCTATGTTTATTTCAGTTGGCTGTTCAAAGACAAGTGGATCGCGCTATTTGGCGCGGTCATCTTCGGGCTCAGTCCATTTGCAACGAGCCAGGGCAACTGGCCCAATGTCGCCTGGATCGCGCCTTTGCCGCTGGTCATCTATTGCATCCACCGGGGCCTGCAGGAACGACGCGCCGGTTTGACCGTCGTTGGCGGGCTCCTGGCTGGCTTGAGCCATGACGCAAGCTGGTACTTTTACGTTGTGGTAATGATCACGCTCGGTCTCGTTCTTGCCGGCCTGGCTGTGTCTCGCTGGCGCGACCAGGGCTTTTGGCGTCTGATCGGCCTGTTAATTGCCGCCGTCACACTTTCGTCAGCCATCGGCGCGGTTCCGCTTTTGAAGGAAGTCGCGGACTTAGAATCGGCAATGCAATTTTATGAACGGGGCGAAGGGAAGTTCGACCTGGTTTGGTTTATTGTGAATCCGCGCCACCCTGTCCTTGGTGGGCCGGCCAAGGCAATCTTCGAAGTAGCAAGGGCTGACAATTTCCCCGCGTCCCTTTATTTGGGTATCTTGCCGCTCCTTTTAGCTGCCAGCGCGCCATTTAGCAGCGCATCTCGACGCAATGCCCTGGCCTGGCTCGGCCTGGGTCTAGTTTTCGCCTTGCTGGCCTTGGGGTCGACTCTCGTGGTTGACGGCGTCGACTATGAAAACGTCAAGCTGCCAAAGCACTATCTCAATGATGCGCTGCCGTTCGTGTTTGAGGCATTCCAGGCAACGGGCCTGTTCACGTCGGGAGTCATTTTGCCGCTTGCGATTCTCGCCTGTTTCGGGCTTAGAAACATTCAGCGCCGCTACCCCGCTGCCGCGCGTCCCGGATTTGTTTTCCTGCTTATCGCAATTGTAGCCTTCGAGTATTATGTGCCGAAGCAGATGTCGTTTTCTGATCCGATAACGGGAAATTCATTTCACCAAGAACGGCTCGCATTCGTCGACTGGCTCAAGCAAGAAGAGGATCAAGAAATACGCCTGATCAATTTACCGTCTGAATTCGTCAACTCGAAGATTTATCTCTTCTACCAGTCGCTTCACGGCTTCCCCCAGACCGAAGGGGGCATCAGCCGGCCGCCCGAGAGCGTATATGATTATTTCCGAGCCAACCAGGTGCTGAGCGTCTGGCTTGAGCAGCGCCCGACAAACTGCATCATTCAGGACCGCGATCAGTATCTCGACGTCTTGACTCGACTTGTGGACGACGGATTCACGCATGTCATTCATCACTATGGCTTTTGCTTCTGGCAGCGGCATATTGAGAGTTTCCGTTATGTCGAGCCCGCATACAGCGATGACTACGTAGGCATATACCGGCTGGACGACATGTTAACGAGCTGCCCGGCCTGAGGCAGCCGGCCGGCAAGAGGAAATGGGTGATTCATGCGAGGCTTGCGCGCCACGCTGAAAGAACATCGACAGGTTTTGACTGTTGTCACGCTGCTGACGCTGGTGATGACATTCCCGGCGATTGTGTACGTATTCAGCGTCGGCGAATTCTGGCATCCAGCCGGCGATGATTTCGATATTTTCATTAAGTTCTGGGACGTCTGGTATGGAAAGCTGGTCTTGACGGGCAAAGCTGACCGCTTCTACACCGACTTAATCTATTTTCCGGAGGGCGTGTCTTTGGCCTTCCATCCCTTATTCATGTTGCACAGCGTGGTTGTCAATTTGCTGCATGTGGTCATGCCGCTGTCCAGCGCCGTCACATTGGCCCATCTGCTGATCATCTGGTCGTCCGCTCTTACCGCCTACGTATATTTGCGCTGGCTGCTGGAAGACAGATGGACGGCGACCTTGGGGGCTGTCATCTTTGGCTTTAGTCCAATGATAACGGCGCACGCGGAATGGCCTGAGGTCGCCTGGATCGCGCCTATGCCGATCATCATTTATGGCGTTCACCGTGGCCTGCGTGAAGGGCGCGCCGGATACGTTCTTATCGCGGGGCTGGCGGCGGCTTTGACCGTTGAAGTCACCATCTACTTTTTCGTGGTCGCGCTCATGACGCTCGGCGTATTCGCGGGCGCAATGGCGGCGTCAAGGTGGCGCGAAGGCGCATTCTGGCGACAGATGGCGCTGTTGATCGCTGTCATCGCCTTGGCCAGCGCCTGGCGAGTGATCCCCATGCTCCAGGATGCGCAGGCTATCGACAGCATTCGCTATTATGGACCTGACGAGCGATTGCATGACGTCATGTCCTTCTTCGTCAACCCGCACAATCCGATATTTTATCCGATCTCAAACGCCATACTTCAGACGCCGTCAGAAGCCTTCAAGAGCCAGATCAGCAAGGCCAGCTATCTTGGGTTTCTGCCGCTCGCTTTGGCTATTGTCGGCCTCGTCAAGAGCGATACGCGCCGAAAAACGCTGCCCTGGCTGGGCCTGCTGCTGATTTTTGTTGTATTGCATTTGGGCTCCAATCTCAGCGTCAATGGAACCGAGTTTGAGAGCATCAAACTTCCAAAATATTATCTCAATCAATTGCTGCCCAACGTATTTTTGGCATTCAACCGGACGAACCACTTTATGGCGGGCGTTTGCCTGCCCCTCGCCGTGCTTTCATGCTTCGGGCTGCTGGCGCTTAAGGACCGCTTTGCCGCCGCGGCGCGCCCCGCATTCATCTTGCTGCTGATCACAATCGTCGCCGTCGAGTACTTCGTTCCGGTAGAGATGGCATCGGCTGAGCCCATCTCGGGCAATCCAATCAATGCGGAACGCCTCAGATTCATCGACTGGCTGGCGGACGAAGACGACGCCGATTTACGGCTCATCAATCTGCCATTTGACCGCGCCAACTCGAAGATATACCTCTTCTACCAGTCGCTCCACCGCTTCCCGCAGACCGAAGGGGGAATCAGCCGGCCGCCCGAGAGCATATATGATAATTTCCGAGCCAACCCGGTGCTTGACATCTGGCTTGAGCAGCGCCCGACAAACTGCGTCATCCAGGACCGGGCTGAGTATCTCGACGGATTGACCCAACTTGTGGACGACGGATTCACGCATGTCATTCATCATTATGGCTTACACTTCTGGCAGCGGCATTTTGAGAGTTTCCGCTTTGTCGAGCCGGCGTACAGCGATGACTACGTAGGCATATACCGTCTGGACGATATTCTAAAGAGCTGTCCCAGCTGAGGCTGCCGGCCGGCGAAAAGAAGAGAGATTCATGAAAGGCTTGGTCGCTACACTGAAAGAACACCGACACTTCGTTGTCGTCGTCACGCTGCTGACGTTGGTCATGACATACCCGACCATCGAGTATGTGTTTCGGACGGATGTCTTTTGGCTGCCGACAGATCACGGCGCTGATGTATATGTTAAGTTTTGGGATATTTGGTATGGCAAACAAGTCATCACGGGGCAGGCGGATCTATTCTATACGGATCTGATCTTTTATCCCGAAGGCGTCTCGCTGGCGCGCCACCCGTTATTCCTGCCCTATGGCATCCTGGTGAGCGCCTTGCAACTGTTGATGCCGCCTGCCAACGCTTTTAATCTGGCGCATCTGTTGAGCATCTTTTCTTGCGCTCTCGGTGGGTATGTCTATTTCTGTTGGCTGTTCAAAGACAAATGGATCGCCTTGTTCGGGGCGGTGGTCTTCGGTCTTTGCCCGCACGTAATCACCAACACTTCCTGGCCCCAGATCGCATGGATAGCCCCGCTGCCGCTGGCGGTCTACTGCGTTCATCGCGGAATTGTGGAGAAACGATCCATTCGCATTCTGCTCGGAGGTATCGTCGCCGGGTTGACCGCTGAGGTCATCATGTACTTCTACGTTATCGTTTTGCTCTCGTTGGGGCTGGTCCTTGGCGGCTTGGCTGTGTCACGTTGGCGCAAACGCGAGTTTTGGCGTCAGGCTCTGTTGGTCCTTATTGCTGTCGCTTTGGCCAGCGCCTGGCGGGTGATTCCCTTGCTGCAAGATTCGTCCGAGCTTGAGGCGGCAATGCAGCATTATGGTGATGCAGACCTATCAAGCGACCTGCTGTCCTTTGTTGTGAATCTTGGTCATCCGATCCTTGGTCCGCTTGCGGAGGGTATATTCCCGTCCCTAGGCGGATCTCATGTTGGCAATACTATGTATGTCGGCATCCTGCCGCTCGCGCTGCTTGCGTGCGGGCTATATGGCAATGCGTCTCGTCGAAGGATGCTACCCTGGCTGCTGCTGTGTCTGGCATTTGGCGCTTTGGCTCTGGGATCGTCCCTGATTGTGAACGGCATAACTTATGGAGATATCCGGCTTCCAAAGCACTATCTTAACCAAATGCTGCCCTTCGTGTTTGAGGCGTTTCACTTTGCATACTTATTCATGCCGGGCGTCGTGTTGCCGCTTGCGATTCTCGCTTGTTTCGGCATTGAACGCTTGCAGGACCGCTACCGCACCGCCGCGCGCCCTGGATTTGTGTTGCTGCTCATCGCTATTGCCGCGTTCGAATACTACCGTCCAATGTACGAATCAACAGTTGATCCAGTCACCGGGAATCCCTTCACCGAAGAACGCTTGGCATTCGTCGAATGGCTGAAACAGGAAGAGACGCAAGACATTGGGCTTATCAATCTGCCGTTTGACCGCACCAACTCGAAGATTTATCTCTTCTACCAGTCGCTACACGGCTTTCCCCAGACCGAAGGCGGCATCAGCCGGCCGCCCGACAGCGCCTTTGATTATTACCACGCCAACCCGGTGCTGAGCATTTGGCTTGAGCAGCGCCCGACAAACTGCGTCATCCAGGACCGCGATAAGTATCTCGACGGCTTGACCCAAATGGTGAACGATGGTTTCACGCATGTCATTCACCACTATGGCTTTTACTTCTGGCAGCGGCATATTGAGAATTTCCGATACGTTGATCCAGCGTATAGCGATGATTACGTTGGCATATACCGTCTGAAAGACTTGTTAACGAGCTGCCCGGCCTGAGCCTGCCAGCCGGCAAAGGAAAAGAGAGCTCCATGCAAGGCTTGCGCGCAACACTGAAAGAACATCGTCATTTCATCGCGGTGGTCGCCTTGCTGACGTTGGTGATGACCTTCCCGACGATCGTCTACGTGATTCGCACCGATGTCTTCGCCCTGCCTACCAACGACAGCACCGATGTCTTTATCAAACTGTGGGACATCTGGTACGGTAGACAGATTCTGCTTGGCAAAGCCGACAGATTCTATACGGATTTGCTCTATTATCCCGCGGGCGCGTCATTGGCTTATCACCCGCTCTTCTTCTTGCACAGCATCGTTGTCAGCGCTCTTCAACTGCTGCTGCCGCTAGCGAATGCTTACAGCGCCGCCTATTTGCTCAGCGTATCGTCTTGCGCGCTCGCCGCCTACATCTACCTGCGCTGGTTGTTTACCGATAAATGGGTGGCGCTGTTTGGAGCGGTCGTCTTCGGATTCTGTCCCTTTGCCGTCTCAGTTCCACAGCAGCCCGAAATCATCTGGATAGCGCCGCTGCCCTTGGTCATTTATTTCGCGCATCGCGGTTTTCGGGAAAGGCGAACCAGGCTGATCATGCTTGCCGGTATCTTGGGCGGCTTGACCTGCGACGTCACCTTGTACTTTTATGTCGTCGTGCTCATGTCAGTCGGCTTGGCGCTTACGGCATTCGCTGCGCTGCAATGGAGAGACAGAGCCTTCTGGGGGCGCGCCGCGCTGTTGATCGCGCTTTTCGCTTTGTTCAGTGGCTGGCGGATCCTCCCAATGCTGCAGAATGCAACCGATTTTGATTCTGCATTGAGCTACTATGGAGAATATGAAGTCAAGATAGATTTGCTTTCGCTGGTATTCAGCAGAGGCAACCCTATACTGGGATCAGTTTCTGACGCAATACTCCAGTCAGCCGACGCTGTTGCTCTCAGCTTTGGCAGTTATCTCGGTGTGCTGCCGGTGATGCTGGCGACAGCCGGGTTAGCCAAGAGGCGGCTCCGGCGCGGGATGCTGCCCTGGTTGGGCTTTGGTCTGGTATTCCTTCTGCTGAGCCTCGGCACGACTCTTGTGATGAATGGCATCGAATACGTTGATGTAAAGCTGCCGAAGCATTATCTCAATCAACTGGCGCCGTCGGTCTTTGCGTCAATTGTCCACCCGACATTTTTCATGCCGGGCGTGTATCTGGCGCTGGCCGTTCTCGCGAGTTTCGGTCTGCGGGCACTGTATGACCGCCCGCGCGCGCGACCTGCACTCGTTTTGCTGCTGGTCGCTTTAGTCGCGTTTGAATACTACAGCCCGACGCGCATGCAGTTTACTGATCAGATTACAGGGAATCCATTCACGGAAGAACGCCTCGCCTTCGTTGATTGGCTTAAGCGGGAAGAGATGGAAGACATAGCGCTCATCAACCTGCCCTTGGGACGAGACAACGCCAAAGTCTACTTGTATTACCAGTCGCTCACCGGCTATCCCCAAACTGAAGGCGGGATCAGCCGGCCGCCTCAAAGCCTTTATGACTACTTCAGGGCGAACCCCGTGCTGAGCATCTGGCTTGAGCAGCGCCCGACAAACTGCATCATCCAGGACCGCGATGAGTATCTCGACGGCTTGGCCGAACTTGTGGAAGACGGATACACGCATATCACTCATCACTATGGCTTTTACTTCTGGCAGCGGCAAATTGAAAGTTTCCGTAATGTCGAGCCGGCATACAGCGATGATTACGTTTCCATCTATCGGCTGCGTGACATGCTCGAGAGCTGCCCGAAATGAGCCTGCCCGGCTGGCAGCTCCTGCCAATTCTTCAGAATTAGAAGAGTGAGAATTCTGTAATGAGCTACAATGGAGGAATTGAAATCAAGATAGACTTGTTTCCGTTTGCGTCCAGTAGAGGCAACCCGAGGTCGGGATTAAAATCTGATGCAATGCGCCAGTCGACGGATGCTGTTAGTCGCTGCGATTGCAAATGTCTCGCTTTGTTGACGCTGATGCGGGGCGACCGTCGAGTTAGCCTGGAGGCGGCTCTGGCGAAGGATGCTGCCAGGGTTGAGTGGCTCTGGGCGGGCGGCAAATAGTAAAGGGAGATTCATGCGAGGCTTGCGCGCGGCCCTAAATGAACATCGCCACTTTATCATTGTCGTAACGCTACTGACGATAGTGATGACATACCCGACCATTGTGTACGTGTTTCGTACGGATATATTCGCGCTGCCAACGGGCACAAGCGAAGATGCATTCGTTAAGATTTGGGACAGTTGGTACGGCGGGCAAGTAATTGCCGGCAATGCCCATCGCTTCTACACCGACTTGATCTATTACCCGGTAGGCGTAACGTTGACGCGCCACCAATTATTTCCTTTCTATGGCATTACGGTCAGCGGCCTGCAACTGTTTATACCGTTTTCGAACGCCTTCAATCTTACTTATCTGTTGATCACCTTTACTTGCGTTCTGACGGCCTACATCTATTTGGATTGGCTCTTCAAGGACAAGTGGATCGCGCTGTTAGGGGCGGTCATCTTCGGCTTCAGCCTGCATGTAACCACCCGTCCTGACTGGCCCGAAGTCGCTTGGATCGCCCCGTTGCCCCTGGCGATCTATTGCGTACATCGCGGAATCCTGGAGAAGCGCGCTGCGTTAATTGTTCTCGGCGGTCTCGTGGCGGGATTAACCGCTGAAGTCACCATGTACCTCTACGTTGTCGTCTTAATCACGCTCGGCCTGTTGGTCGGCGGCTTGGCAGTGTCAAGGTGGCGCGAAAAGGATTTTTGGCGTCAGGCTCTGCTGTTGACTTTTTCTGTCGCCCTGTCCAGCGCCTGGCGGCTGATCCCCATGCTGCAGGATTCGGCGGCGTTCGAGACGGCCCTGCAATGGTACGGTGATGCAGACCGCTCAACTGACCTGGTATCGTTTTTCGTAAGTCGGCGCCATCCGTTCCTCGGTCCTTCTGCCAAGGCGTTCTTCAAGACACCAGACGACGTACAGCTAAGCAATGTCAGTTATTTGGGTATCTTGCCGCTATTACTGGTTATAAGCGGATTACTCGGCAATTCTTCTCGGCGAAAGATGCTGCCCTGGCTGGGGCTGTTTCTGGCATTTGCCATTCTGGTTCTGGGATCGACCCTCATTGTGAACGGGGTAAGTTTTGAACATATTAGACTACCAAAGCATTATCTCGGCCAATATCTGCCCACCCCTTTTAAGGCATTCCACTTGACATACTTGTTCATGCCAGGCGTCGTCCTGTCGCTTGCTATTCTCGCTTGTTTCGGGCTTGAGTCCCTGCAGGGGCGCTTTGCCGCGGCCACGCGACCCGGATTCATCTTGCTGCTCATCGCCATCGTCGCCTTCGAATATTACCAGCCTACGCCAACGACCTTTTCTGATCCGATAGCCGGAAATCCATACAGCGAAGAACGTTTCGCGTTCGTCGATTGGCTCAAGCGGGAAGAGGTGGAAAACATTCGGCTCATCAATCTGCCTTTTGGGCGCGACAACGCGAAAGTTTATATGTTTTATCAAACGCTTAGCGGCTTCCCGCAGGTTGAAGGCAGCATCAGTCGGGCGCCCGTTAACGTCTATGACTATTTCCGGGCGAATCCCGTGCTGAGCATCTGGCTTGAGCAGCGCCCGACAAACTGCGTCATCCAGGACCGCGATGAGTATTTCGAAGGATTGACCCAACTCGCGGAAGACGGATTCACGCATATCATTCATCATTATGGCTTTTACTTCTGGCAGCGACATATTGAGAATTTCCGCTATGTCGAGCCGGCAAACAGCGATGATTACGTTTCCATCTATCGGATGAGCGATATGCTTGAGAGTTGCCCGAGTTGAGCGGCTCTGGGCGGGCGGCGATATGCGAGAGGCAGCGAGAGGATAACTTCGTGCAAGGCTTGCGCGCTGCGCTGATAGAACACCTTCACGCCATCATTGTCGTCACGCTGCTGACGCTGGTGATGACCTTCCCGTCGATTGTGCAGGTGTTTCGCACGGATGAATTCTGGCTGCCGGTTGGCCCCAGTTCGGGCGAAAGCCACGATCTTTATATTCATCTCTGGGACATTTGGTATGGAAAGCAAGTCCTGACCGGCCAGGCGGATCTCTTCTATACGGATCTCATCTTCTACCCGGCGGGCGTGTCGCTGGTCAACCATCCCCAGTTTCTGCCCTTGAGCATTTTCGTCAATCTGCTTCTCGCGGTTATGCCGCTTTCCAATGCCTACTGCCTGAGTTTCTTGTTGATAATCATTTCATCGGCTCTCGCCGCCTACATTTATTTGCATTGGCTGTTCCAAGACAAGTGGCTGGCGCTGCTTGGGGCGATTGCATTTGGCTTGAGCCCGCAGACAATCGGCTACCCTTATTGGCCGTCCATCGCCTGGATCGCCCCGATTGCCTTGGCCCTTAATTGTTTTCACCGCGGCATTTGCGAAAAGCGCGCCGGCCTTGTGGCGCTGGCCGGTCTTTGGACTGGCCTGCATACGATAACCGTGCTTTACAACTACGTTGTGCTTGTGATCATGTTTGCATTCTTCATTCTTGCCTTGGGCGCGTCAAGATGGCGCGACCGCATTTTCTGGCGGCATGTCGCTTTGCTGGGCCTGACAATCGCGATTTCGAGCGCCTGGTTATTGATTCCCATGCTGCAGGACGGAGACGCCATTGGCGACACACTGAGTTACTACAGCTTTGGCGAATACGGCAATGATGTCCTTTCATTTTTCTCAAGCCACAAGAACCCCATCTACGGGCCACTGGCCTATCAATTGGGAATCCCCTACGAAACCAGCGCCAACAAGAGCAGCTTCCTCGGTTTTCTGCCCCTCGCGCTAGTCGGCATCGGGTTGTTTAACATCGGCGTCCGGCGCAGAATGCTGCCTTGGCTCGGCCTCTGTCTCGTGTTTGTGATTCTGTGCCTTGGCTCAACGCTCCATATCTATGGGGTCGAATTCGAGAACATCCTGCTGCCGAAGCATTTTCTTAATCAGTTGGCGCCCTCTGTCTTCGCGTCTTTCGCCACGACCGATCTTCTGATGCCGGGCGCTCGCCTGCCACTGGCGGTTCTGATCTGTTTCGGCGTCATCGCCCTGCGGCAGCGGTATCCTCTCGCCGGGAAACCCTGGGTCATCCTGGTCTTCAGCCTGATAATCGCGTTGGAATACCAGATCCCGATTAGCATTGAGTCAGAATTTCCTATAGTCGGCGGCCGATTCACCGAAGAGCGGCGCGCCTTCGTCGATTGGCTGGCGGCTGAAGACGAGGATGAAATCCGGCTCATCAATCTGCCATTTGGGCGAGACAACTCAAAGATCTACCTCTTCTATCAGTCGCTGCATGGCTTCCCGCAGACTGACGGCGCCATCAGCCGCCCGCCGGACAGCGCCTTGGATTACATGAGAAGGAATTCCGTGCTCAGCATCTGGCGAGAAAACCGGCCCACAAATTGCGTCATTCAAGGCGCGAACAGCTACCGCGCCGGGCTGTCTCAACTCATTGAAGACGGCTTCAGCCACATTGTACATCATCACGGATTTTACTTTTGGAAAAAAATCAGCGACAGTTTCCGCTACGTGGAACCAGCCTACAGCGATGCCTATGTATCGATATACCGGCTGGACGACCTGCGCGAGAGCTGCCCGGAGGCATATCTGGCGCGTCATCCATTCACCCGCGCTTATGTCGACGCACTGCAAAAGCGCTCCACCATTGACGAGCGGCAGGGAACCATCGTCGTCTTCCCGCCGACCGCAGAAGCGGGCGAGCGATTCATGCGCTATATCCGCCTCTTCGGCGAGATCGACAAGCCAGTCGTGGCCGTCGCTTCCGATGAGCGCGGAAATATCGAAATCTTGAGTTCCGAATCGCCTTCCGCCGATCCCGCGAGCGCCCTGACAGAGCAGAGCGCCGTATGGCTGGTTAATAATCTTGCTGAATTCGATGCGCGACAGACCGAGGCCTATCAAGAATGGTTTACGAAGCGATACCGGTTCTGCCGGCGAGTTGACGAGGACGAAGTTCGAACCATCGAGTTGTATCTGAATTCAGATATTCCATGTTCGGCTCTGGATGCAAGCAACGCTGTCGAGATTCATTACGATGGCGGCCTTCGTTTGCATAACTTGGCGTATGATGTCAGCTCCGATGTGGCCCGCTTTTACCTGGAATGGACCCATCAAACGCAGGACTCTCTTTCCTTTTCGCTACAGTTCTTCGACGAGGCCGGGCAGAAGGCGCTGCAGTATGACAGTGTCATCCAACGCGATCTGCTTGAGGTTCATGACATCGATATCGCGCCGCTTGCCGAAGGCGCGTATTCAGCACAGCTGATCGTCTATGATTTCGAGACAAGAGTCAGCCTGGGCGGCCAGATGGCGAGTACAACGAAGCGCTTCGAGCGGGAACTGGAAATTGCCAAGTTCAATGTGAAACGCTAGTTGAAGACGACTGCCGCTTTTCCCGCAATGCCGCGCGACCAAATGCGCTCAATCGCCGACAGAAAAGCGAGCGAGTTGGACCGCGCGTTCAAACGGTTCATGATTCCCCGCCACCCGGCCAGGTACGCTGGCGCCCGTCTCATAGTGATACACGATCAAGTGGAGCGAGTAGTCGCCCGCCGGCAGCGCGGAAATACTTAGCCGGCGCAGGTCCAGCGGCGCGTCCCGAATCACCGCGTCGCTGCCGGCCACGCGGTTGGACTGTTCATCGAAGATTTGCAGCGAAAAGGAATACTCGCCGTCAACAATCTCTCGCCACCAGAAGTAGACGCTCAATTCGTCCTGCGATCGTTCAACCAGGACATTATCGAGCGCGCTGCCATTGTCGTAGAAGATGGCGAGCGGTTCATCGGCAAATGCCAAGCCGCAAGGCAGCGAGCGCTTCAGATAAAACTCGATGACAACGTCCGCCTTGTCAATGAAGCGCTTGCAAGGCTTGAAGTGATCCAGGAACCAACTCTCATACACATCCATCGAGCTCAGATCAGTCTGCTGCGGATTGTGGATGACCCAAATGCCGTCGCTGTCTGCAACGATGTCTTGCCGCGTTAATCTGGCCGGTATGCCGCTCTGAACGAGCAGTTCGCCCGCCTCGTCATAAGTGATGTGTACGATGTATTTCCAATTGTCGAGAATGGCTCGGTAATACTCGATCGTCTTCCACACAACCGGCGCCTGTGGATGAAAACTGATGATCAGCTGGTCATAGCCGGGCAGGTCTCGCAGGTCATAGCGGAAGGCTTGATAATGAACCAGTTTATCCTCCAGCAGCGCCTGCCGGTTGGTGACAACGTTGAAATAATCGGAGCGCGAGAAGGCGAATGACGCCAGGACCCAGAGGCCAAACCAGACGATGCGCAGTCGCTTCCAGCCGGGCGAAAAACAGAAAGCGCAGGCGATGACGCTGGCGGCGGGCGCGGCAATAAAGGTGAGATAACGCAGCCGACTTTCCACCAGAACGGGCGTGATCGCATTCAGCAGGAGCACAACTATTAGCGCGAACAAGGTTACGAGCGTTATGTACCGTTCCGGCGGGTTTAAGCGCTTGCGATAGCGCGCCAGCAGCGTGCCGGCGGCCAGGGGCAGGATGACGATGCCATTTGAAAATATCGCGAAGCCGGCCCCCAGGGATTCAAGCAAGAGCAGACGCCGCTCCGTCAAAACGCTGGATTTCGCCATGCCGTCAAAGACGACGGGCAGCCAGGGGATGAATAGCAGAACGGCCGCGCTCAAGAGCAAAGTGATCCGCCACCAGCGCCGGTCTTTCCGCGCGAAGAATAGATGGTACAAGGCGACCGCGCTGAGAAGCACCATGCCGGAATAATGTATGTAGGCAGCTGCCGCGGTTGTGACAAAGAGCAGGCGCCAAATCCAGGTGGGCGCGCCGCCACGGCTGGCCTTCCAATAACTCCAGACGATGCCGCCCGCGACCAGCGCCAGCAGCGTATACATCCTGGCGATCTGCGTGTAATAGAGGAAGAAAGAGAGAAAGCCGAGAAAGGCAAGGGCAGTAAGACCGGCCCCCTGTCTGCCGCCGAGAAGAGAAATCCTGTATACGGCCGCCAGCGTAAGCATGCCGAAAAATACAGAGGGCAAGCGCATTGAAAACAGGTCGGCGCCAGCGATGCGCTGCCAGAGATTCATCAGCAGGAAATAGAGCGGACCGTGATCGGGGCTGATTGCGGCAAGCTTTTCCAGCGTTTCGGAAAGGCTGTAGGGTTGGTAATGACCGATCTGGCGGATCCTCGCGAGCGTGTTGAATTCGTCATTGGCGATCGGCCTGCCCTTCAGGCTGGTAATGCCGAAAAACCAAAGAAAGCCAAAGCATGTCAATAGAACTGCGAAGCGCAGCGGGCGCTTGTCGATTCTCGTCACCGGGCAATAACCTGGGCAACAGCGCTGACGGTTGCCGACTATCATACAGGATTCGCCGCGACAGGAGTATGCAGCGCTGGTTTCCTCCGCTGGCGGGCCAGGCCGCTGCCAGCCGAAACCAGGGGCAAACTGACGGCGGGGCGCGGTCCCGCGCTTAATCGACTAGGGAGAATCGAGCGATCTCGACTTCGCGCTGAAAACGCTCCTGGCTGTCCACGATCAGTCCGGACTGGCTGCGGCCGGACTCAAAGCCGTATACGATCAGCTTGGCGACATATTCCCCGGCCGGGAGCGGCGTCAGGTCCAGCGCGTAGCTGTGCACCGGCTCGCCAGCGATGACATCGTCGATCTGTACGCCAGTGGGGCCGTTCTCGTCGAAAATCTGAATCGAGAAGGCGTACTCGTTCTGTACGATGCGCGCCCAGACAAAGGAGGCGGTCAAGGCGTCGGCAGTCACTTCAACGGCGATGTTTTCAAGCTGATTGCCCCCGTCGTAGATGATCTCCTGCGGCTTTTCGGCGACGAAGAGATCGCAAAGGACAGCCTTGCGCAGAAACATCTCGACCACCGCTCCAGGCGCGTCGACATAGCGTTTGCAGCGCTGGAAGAATTCCAGCAGCGTATTGGCGTAGACATCCATCGCCGCCAATTCCGTTTGCGACGGGTTGTAAACCAGCCAAATTGGGAAGTCCCAATCGGCCAGGCTTTCGAGATTCGGATAGCGCTTGTCGTTGTGCTGCGTTTCCAATTCACCGGCTTCGTTGATCCACATGTGAATCAGGGCGAAAGCCAGCGGGCGCTTGCCGGTGTAATAATCGAACTGCTTGTGTTGAAGCGGCGTATCGGCATGGACGCTCACCACGAAATCGCGCTCGCGGACAGCAATCGTTGGTTCATAGATCAGATGCTGATAGTGCGGCACGTTGATTTGGCCGTCGGCCAATCTGTTGGTGTAGAGCAGCATATCGCTGGAATTCATATACAAGACGCCGGCGCCGATCCAGAGGGCGAAGGCCGGGATACGCAGTAGTTTCCATTTTGGCAGCAGCGGCAGACCGATGGCCAGCACGCAACTCCAGGCGGGCAGAAGCACGATTGTGTAGCGCAGACGCCGGGCAATGACCAGATTGGCAAATTCATTCGCCAGCAGGATCAGACCCAGCAGCGCGACCGCAATCACTGCAATGTACCGTTCGCCCGCATTGAGACGCCTGTATCCAAGCGCGAGCATGACCAGCGCCAGAAGCCAGGGCAGCAGCAGGCCATTGGAATAAGGCGAGAGGATCGCCGGGATCGCTTCCAGCAGCGAGAGGACGTCCTGGTCGGGAATGCTTCTTTGCTCAAACGAGCGCAGGGCCACGGGCAGCCAGGGCAGGAAAAACAAACCCGCCGCCGTCATGACCAGGCTGACCTTCAGCCAGCGCCCATCTTTAGGCGCGAGAAGCAGATGATAGACGCCGATAGCCGCCAGGATCAGGAAACCGAAATAGTGGGTGTTGATGAGCGGGGCTACGGCCAGCAGCAGCGCCGCCCAGTGACGCCGGCGCGCGATCGCTGTGGATATCGACACGCGCCAATAAGCCCAGGCGGTACCGGCGCAGCAGAGAAGCAGCAGCGAATACATGCGAACTTCGACGGCGTAATAGAGGAAATAAGCGAGAGTGGCAGTCAACAGGACGGCATTCAGCCCCGCCTTCTTCCCGCCCGTCGACAGCGCCAGGCGAAAGGTGAAAGCGAGCGACAGAAGCGCGAAGAATAACGACAATACGCGCAGGGTGGCCAGGTCTCGGCCGGTGAGATGCCCCCAAATGTTGAGCAGGATGAAATAGAGCGGAGCGTGGTCGCTGCTGCGCGTTGCAACGCTATCGACCGTCTGCTTGAGGTTCCAGATCGGATGCTCGTCTGTGATGCCGATATGCTTTAGCGAGTTGTAGTCAGCGGTTTTGATCGGGTCAGATTTCAGGTTGCCAGCGCCGACCGCAAACACAAAAGCCAGGCAAACTAAGGCGACAAAGCGATGAAAGTTAGATACTATGCGTTTGCGCAATCGAACGCGCTCCTTTGCAGATGGTGTTTGCAGCGCGGCGAATGTGATCGGTAAACCAGAATCACGATGTCGCCGCCCGGCGGCGCAATGTCATTTTACCAAATTCAGCCAGCCGCCGATTGCGAGACGCCGGATGATTTTCGCTTAGACGGGCCAGGCGCGGAAAAGGCAGAAGCGCGAATTCGATTGACAGGTAAACTTCCCATAAGAATACAGCCATAAGAGCGGCGCACGGCCAAAATGTTGGCGACAGAAAGCGCGAAGCCGATGAGCGTAATACCGGAAAAGCTGCGCGGGCATCTTCAGCCTCTCGCCCTGTTAGTCATTTTGACCGTGTTGATGACCTTCCCAACCGTCGTTTATGTGTTCAACACGGAGGTTTTCTGGCTGCCCACAGGCGACCACTCGGACGCCTGGATGAAGTTCTGGGATGCTTGGTATGGCTGGCGCGTTCTTGCTGGCGAAGCGGATATCCGCCATACAGATCTGCTATTCTATCCGCAGGGCGTGTCTCTGACCTTTCACCATTTCAGCATGCCTCACATGCTGCTCTTTGGTGGCCTGCAACGGTTCTTGCCTATTTCAAACGCCTTTAACCAGGTGTTTCTGCTTTCCATATACACGGTCAGCTTGTCCGCATACCTCTATCTACAGTATCTGTTCAAGGACAAATGGATAGCGTTGCTTGGCGCGGTTATCAGCGGCATGAGCCCATTTGTCATCGGCCACCCTCAGCACCCGGACATTGGCTTCATCGCCACGATTCCTTTGTCTATCTACTTGCTTCATCGTGGCGTGAAGGAAAGGCGGAATAGTCTCGTCCTGGCGTCAGCAATCCTAACTGGTTGCACGGTCTACATAAGTCTGTACATCTTCGTCTGCCTATCCTTGCTCATCTTCATGTGCATGGTCTATTTCCTGGCTGTAAATCGCCAGGATCGCAGCTTTCTGGTTTCCGCCGCCTTGTTTGTTCTTCTAGTCGCTGTAACTGCGCTGCCGCGCCTTTACCCTATGATTCATGGAGACGCGGCGCTTGCCGATGCGCTGCAGAAGACGCACGGACCAGGCCGAGGCAGCGACTTGTATGAGTATTTTGTAAATCTCAGGCAGCCTGTCTTGGCGCCGGTCTTTCGCCAGATTTTTCAATTGCGCGATGAATCGCTTATCTTTTTCAATACATCTTATCTGGGTTACACAGTTCTTTTTCTGATCGCGATTGGACTGATTCGACCGCGAAATCGCCGGCAGATGATCCCTTGGCTGATATTAGTCTGTCCCTTTGTATTGCTAAGGCTCGGCTCGTTCCTGTCGATTGGGGGACGACAATACACGAACCTTCCCTTGCCCAAGGGCTTGCTTGATTCACTGCTGCCAGGCATCTTCCAGGGCTTTCATACATCAGACCATTTCCAGATGGGCGTTGTTTTCCCGCTCGCTGTCCTCGCTTGCTATGGGGCCTTGACGGTCATTCAAGGCTTGCCCGCGCGACGTCAACAAACGGTGCTAGCGCTCTGCATTGCCTTGATAGCATTCGAGTATTTCCAACCGGTGGAAGAGCGGATCATCCCCGACGAGCAGCTCGCTTTCATGGAGGTTTTGAAGGAGGAACCGGCCCCGGTCCGGATAATAAATGCGCCATTGGGACGCGGGAACTCAAAGTATTATCTTTTCTACCAGGCACTGAGCGGCTTCCCTCAAGCAGAGGGGATGATATCGCGCACGCCGCCGAGCGCCTACAACACCATAAGATCAAATCGCATTCTGAATCAGTGGCTTCTGAACCGGGATGTCATCTGCATCGATGACGACTTGAATGGCTTTGGATTGGCCGTGGAAGACTACTTGGCCGCCATCGACCAATTGGAGGCCGATGGTTTCAGTCATGTCGTATTCCATCGCAATCTCGGGCATGGCTTTTCGATTCGCAAGAGCTTTTACGCCGCCGAGCCGATGTATTCAGATGAATATGTTTCGATCTACCGCCTGGATGACCTGCGGAAAAGCTGCCAAGTCGGGATCAAGTGGTGGGCGCAAGCGGGTTGATAGCGCAGTAAATACGCTCCGCTTAGTATGTCCTCTTACTTGAGCTCACGATTTCATTCTGTTTTTGAACCCGAATCTGGCCAATCGCGCTATGATTGCTTGTGTACAGGGCTTTTCCGAAAGAAGCGTCAAGATATGCGCTGAATGAGGAGATCATGTCGAAGTTTGTTCCTTACATCATTCTCTTCATCATAAGTCTGATAATCATCTTTCTGGTTGTCCTAAGCGCGTCGGCAAAAGCTAACAGCGATTTTAGCCTGCACTACAAATTTGCCTTGAAATTGCCTGACAATGTCCATGTGGCGCATGTGCTGTATTACGCCACCATAGTTGGTTTCAGTAAGGTCTTGCCGAATGCGTCGGCGATGCAGGCGAATGTCTTGTCGATGATGATTTTCATGTCCCCGCTGTTGCTGCTGCTCTTCGCCTTGCTGAAGCGGGCGGCGAATGGCGGAATGAAGGATTTGCCGCTGGGCGCGTTGGCCGTATCGCTCTTTATCATGACGCCAATCCTAGTCTTTGCGGACAATCGTTTCTTGACTGGGTATGTCACTTCCACCGTCTGGCATAGCCCGACATTTCACGCGCTGCGCCTGTTTGTGCTGCCGGTCTCCTTGTTGGCGCTTCGCACATTCATTGGCGGCGGCTATCGCGATTCGGGACAGCGTGTCTATTTCTTGCTGCTAGCAGCCTGTCTCATGTCGCTGGCTATTTTGGCCAAGCCCAGTTATGCCATTGCATTGTTGCCGGGCCTGTGTCTGTTTGCGCTATATCGGGCCTGGAAACGCCAACCGGTTGATTGGGGCTTATTGCTGTTCGGCATGATACTGCCCGGCGCCATCCTGCTCTTGTTACAATACCTGATCAATTATGGTAGCGGGGACGGCGAGATACAGTTTGGACTTTTTTTGTCCGCAAGGCAGCATGTCCTGTCGGCGACACAGATTCCTCTCCGGATTATCTTGTCGCTGGCGTTTCCGCTGAGTGTTTATATGTTGTATTTTTCGGAGGCACGCAAGTATACATACTTGAATCTATCCTGGCTGGTTTGCATTGTCGGGCTATTCTGCATGTATGGCTTTAATGTAAGTGGTATGCGCTTCAGACACGCGGTATTCAATTGGACCGCTTACAGCGCCGCCTTCGCGCTCATGTATGCGACGATACAATTTCTAGTGGAAAAACATGCTGTGGAGCGCCGCCAGTCGCCGCAGGTTGAAGCCTCGTCGAAGCGGCCGCTGTCACGGCGCTTGCTCTTCGTTGCCGCCGTATTTGCGCTGCATGTGATGTTCGGCTTGATCTACCTCTTCCTCTTTCATAGTTATCCTGTCTGAAGCTGAAGGCCTGCGAACGGAATGAGGGCGCGCCAGCGGCTTCTTCCTTCAGCCCAGCGAAATCGCGGCAAAACGATAACGTTCTCTGTTTGAGGCAAGGCCAGGCGCCGGCAGACTATCCGCCTCTAAGAAGATGGACGGCGCTTTATGCGCGCTTCGGGTCTTTCGCTCAAATCAAGTTTGTCGAAAGCGATTTGACTATGTCAACGCGCTAGCTGGTTCATTAGAGGACAAGCGTATTTCAGCGAGCCAGCATGCGCAAAACAAAAGAGCGCGGCAGTGGAGTGAAGTGTTGGCGGCGGCATACTCTCCCACATCGTCTCCAA
>WTGN01000018.1 GCA_011523545.1 Chloroflexota bacterium
CCCAGAAGCTGATCAAACCGGTGTAGTAGATGCCTTGCGGCGAGTTGCGCCCAAAACCGTTGCCCCCGTAAGTTGAGCGGTAGGCGGCCAGGTTTTCGACGCCGAATCTGTCTCCATAACTCTTGTACCAGTTCAGCAGCTCGACCCAGGCTTCTTCGTCAAGCGCGATATTGCCCTCAGCCTCGTCCCAATATTGGCTGCCGAAGGCCGCGCCCCAATCCCAGACTTGCGGGTTCGGCAGCGTCGGCGAAAAGCCAAGACGCAGGATTTCGCCATCGTCGGCGATTTCATCGAGCTCCGCGCCCATCGCGTCCAGATCGGCGATGGTCGTCGGCGGGCTGTCCGGATCCAAGCCGCCCTCTCTCATGCGATCCTTGTTGTAATACATGAAGTTCACGATGGTCGAAATGCTCATGGCGTGCACATCGCCCTGGTACTTCATTTGATTGAGCGTCGCGGGCCAGAAATCCATCAGGTCGACGTTCTCGGCGTCGACATAAGGCTGCAAATTGGTCAAAGCGCCGATAGCGGCGTCGCCAACGATCCAGGCCCAACCGCGATAGGCATCTGGCGGCGAACCGGCCGAGGTGGCGGCGATGACGCGATCATGGATTTCGCCCCAAGGCACGATGATGTGTTCAGGGGCAAATTCGGGATTCTCCACGGCGAAATTGTCGATGGCGCCCTGCATGGCGTCCGCCATACGGCCCTGCCCGAAGCCGGTCCAAATCTCGACCTTTGCCTGCGCGCCGGCTGGCATGCCCTGCAAGAGCGCCGCGGCGCCGCTGCCCAGGCCGACGATTTTGGCCATGCTGACGCCGGCAGCGCTGCCGCCCAGCATCTTCAGCATGTCGCGCCGGCTAATCTGCTTCTCATTTTGTTCCGTCATGTTCTTCTCCTCATAATAGATTAGCTATATGCTTGCTGCTTCGTGCCGTGTATTGCCACTGCGCCTCCTACTATCTAATAGCCGATTCTCTCCTGGTCTTGATGACAACACACTGATTAGATGAGAACGCTGTTAAACCGATTAACCTATTCAGACAGTTTATCTGCAAACGGCCGGTCTGTCAAATACTTTTTCAAAACTCTTTCGATTCACTCTGCGACAGGCTCAAATCTCGATTGATGTCGCGGGGATTGTAACTTGATAGCGGCCTGCTCGCCAACGACCCTTGCCATTGGCGCGCCTGCGGCATCGGCGTTATTCTCCATTATTATCATCTCTCAAGGAGGAGCGAGCGACATGCCCAGGATGACAGGCGGCAAACTACTGGCGGATACGGTTCATGGCTACGGCATCAGCCACGTCTTCTTTATGCCCTATATCGCGCCGCGCGCATTGATGGAGATGGAGTACCTGGGCATCAAGCGCGTGCAAACGCATGGCGAGAAAGCGGCCGCCTACATGGCCGACGCCTACGCCCGCGTCAAACGCGCGCCGGGTCTGTGCATGGCGCAGTCGGTCGGCGCCGTCAATCTGGCGGCCGGCTTGCAAGACGCCTGGCTTTCCTGCGCGCCCGTCGTCGCCATCACCGGCCGCGAATGGCAGGGGCATCAGCTCCGCCACGCCTATCAAGAAGTTGATCACATGGCGCCCTTCTCCGCGGTCACCGATTACAGCGCCTACGTCGCCCGGCCCGAGGAACTCTCCCATCACCTGCGGCAAGCCTTCCGGGCCGCGACCAGCGGCACGCCCCGCCCGACACATTTGGACTTGCAAGGCATCGACGGCGGCGGCGTGGTCAATGTGGAAGCGGACCTGGAGGTTGTTGTTGAGGAGCAGTTCGCGGCGCTGCCGCCCTTCCGCCCGGTCGCCGATCAGGAGTCGATCAACGCGGCGCTGGGCCTGCTGGCGCGGGCGCAAAAGCCGGTGATTGTGGCCGGCGGCGGCCTGACCGCGTCGGATGGCCGCGCCGAGCTTATCGCGCTGGCCGAGAAGCTGTCGATTCCGGTCGCCACTGCGCTCAACGCCAAAGCCATGTTCCCGGCTGAGCATCCGCTTGCGGTCGGCCTGCCCGGTTCGTATTCGCGCGCCTGCGCCAATCAAATCGTCTGCGAAGCCGATCTGCTTTTCTACATCGGCAGCCACACCGGCGGGCAGCTCACCAACAACTACAGCATCCCGCCGCCCGGCGGCGCCGTCATCCAACTGGATATCAACCCGGAAGAGATCGGGCGCAACTACGCGATTTCAGTCGGCTTGCACGGCGACGCGCGCGCCACCCTGCGCCAGATGCTGGCGACCGCCGAAGCCGCGCCAGCGCGCAGCGAATGGATCGCCTGGGTGCAAGAGCGCGTCAGCAACTGGTGGGATGAGGAGGACCGGCATTACAGTTCGGATGAGATTCCGATGCGCCCCGAGCGGCTCTGCAAAGAATTGAGCGAGCAGCTGCCGGCCGATGCCATCCTCGTATCCGACACCGGGCATTCCGGCGTCTGGACCGGCGCCATGCTCGATCTGCGCCATCCAACGCAGTCGTACATCCGCTGCTCGGGCTCGCTGGGCTGGGGGCTGCCGGCCGCGATGGGCGCCAAATGCGCGGCGCCGGCGCGTCCCGTGCTCTGCTTCACCGGCGACGGCGGCATTTGGTATCATATCGCCGAGCTGGAGACGGCCGTCCGCTGCGGCATCAACACCGTCACCCTGGTCAACAACAACCACTCGCTGAATCAGGAGCGCGACGGTGTGGAAGCGATCTACGGCGGGACGACAAGCGGCTCGGACGAGCTTTGGCTCTTCGAGGATACCGACTTCGCCGCCATCGCCGAGTCCTTCGGCTGCCTGGGCTTGACGGTGACGAAGCCGAGCGAAATCGGCGCTGCGCTAGAGCGGGCCTTCGCCGCCGAGCGCCCGGTGGTCATTGATGTGAAGACGACTGTCGAGGGCATCGCGCCGCGAGCGTGGTCGCCTTAGTCTGATCCGGCTGAATCAATTCACAATTATCACACATAAATTTCACGCTGAAGTATGTGCCGGATTTCTAGTCCAATGCGCCAGCGCGATTCTAATTCCGCCACATTAAAGCAAGCTCTTGGACAATTATAGAGGATGCCTGATGCTTGATCCGGTCAAAAGGAAGGTAGCCAATACCAGATTCAAAAACATACGAAATCGTATTCGCAAACTCAACGGCGAAGAGCTACTGGAGCAATTGCTCAGAGTGCTGCATCACCCTGACGCCGGCCAAATCGAGCGGCTTCAAGATTTCGAAATATGGAATCTGCTTTTGCTGGTCAAATGGACAATACTCTATGGAAGTTCCACTGACAAATATGGAGTTAAACCAGTCACGAACTACGAAATTATCCAACTAATGAATCGATTAAAGGATCTGTCGGCTTACGTGCGCCAATTCAACAGTCTGGGCGATATATATCTCTTTATCCGGGCCACTGCGTTTCAACAGTTGTGGATTCAGAGAAAGGAATACATCGGATTCGACGCTGCTAGACAGTTTTTGCTTTTCGGCAAATTGGACAAGAATCATGCTTTTCAAGATTGGTTTGAGCTAACCACTGGCGTATCTATGCAGGACTTCATGGAACTGTCATGGGGACTTTATGCGAGAGTGTTGGGAGACAGAAACTGGTCAGTAACCGAAGACTATTTTTCAACAGTTGAAGACAAGTACCAAGCCAATACCGTTTCTCGATTCTTGCACTCCATTTCACATACCGTGCTCGGCGCAAGGGAGTGGCTTCGACAGCATGATGCCAATATTCCGCAATCTATCCGTGCAGTCGAATTCGAGTATTTCCAGCCGACACCGTTTGCTAGGTATCCACTCATTCGGCACGAAGAGAACTACTTTGTAATCTCTCCCGACCTTCTATTGAACTGCTTAACGGAGCTTGTGTACGATCTTCTAAAGTCTGACTACGGAGGAAAGTTTGTTAACCGATTTGGTCGGCTGTTTGAAGAGCTCGTTCGAAAGTCCATACAGTCAGTAACGGATAGATACCTGACAGAATCCGACCTCAAGAGGCACTTCAAGAACCGACCTAATCAGAGGCTCATTGATTTTATCGTTGTAAGCGACGACTGCAATGTTTTTGTCGAAGCCAAAGCCGTAACAATGAGTGTTAGAGGAATGGTAACGGACCAGCCACGGACAGTACGTTCTCAGACCAAGCCGGTGCTTGATGGGATCGAACAAGCATATGCAATCGCGGATGCACTTCCAACGGGTGAAGAGGTGTGCGGATTGCGGTTAGGCAAACGTGACAATTATCTGATAGTTGTGACATTCAAGGATCTTTTTTTAGGTAATGGGCAATTGTACCGTGATCATATTGCTCCTACACAAACTGACAAAATCATTTCCAAGTATGGAGGCGAGGAACTTATTCCTATGTCAAATGTGTTCATTGTTTCGATTGACGATTTTGACACTCTGTTGGGAAGCGTACGTAATGGAACAAAGTCATTGGTCGACTATTTGGAATCCGCTGCAAGTCGTGTTAGAGCAAGTGGGGATTGGGTATCCTTCAGGCAACTCGTGTTGGCTGAAGGGAATGGTTTAACAATGCTTCCCTATTTGGAAGAAGCATCCGACGAGTTGTATCGCAGCATCAAATCTAAACTGAAACCGTAATCTGAAAATGTAAAACACGTGAGATTACGGCACACTATTCTGATCACATGACTCAAGATCAATGTGAGCGCGGCAGGATTCGAACCTGCAACCAATTGATTAAAAGTCAACTGCGCTGCCATTGCGCCACGCGCCCAAACAGCCCCAAATTATAGAGCCCAGCCGCGCCATATACAAGCGTTAGCCAGGCGAGACGTCGCGAATGCTTTTAGGGCGAGACAAGGGTCGCGTAGACACTGACCGTCTCTCGCCCCGACGGGTTCAAATTCTCTGTGTTCTCTGCGGCAAAAGGATTTGAGGCGATTGCCCTGTTTATAGCGCCCAGTTAAATTGTCCTAATCTGAATGACCATATATACTGAATGTTGATTGTCCAGCCTCAGCATATTTGCACGGTCGCGGGGGATTTATGGCACCCTTGGAAGCAGCTGTCACATCGGCGACGGCTTTGCCGCTGCGCCGCCTTGGCCGCCCGGTCGGGCGTGACCAACTGCTGCGGGCGCTGCTGCTGCGTTTGCGCCAAAGCCAGCAATTGGTCATGCATGGCGCGCCTGGCGCCGGCAAAACCACCCTGGCCGCCACCATCGCCAACGTTTACCTGCAGCAGCACAGCCGTCCGGTCTTGTGGCTTAATGTCGACAATCCGCCCCTGGTCGAGTTGATCGTCCGCATCGCCCGCGCTAATGGCGCCCTTGATATCTGCAACGACGACAACCCGCTGTCCCAGGCCGCCGGCCTCAAGGCGCTGCTGAACGAGCATCAGCCGCTGCTTGTCCTGGACGGTGAGATTGAGTCGCCGGTTTTAGCGCCTTTTGTCAAGCGCTGCGCCGCCGACAGCCTGCTGGTCGCGACCAGTTCGGCGCCGCTATCCCAAGGCGACTGGCGCAATCAGCCGGTTGGCAATTTGGCGGAGAGCGACGCCGTCCGCCTTTTCAAACAGAAGGCCGGCATCAAGGACGACAGCAACGATATCGCCATCCAGGTCATCGCCGCCCAACTTAAGCATGGCGCCTTTCCCCTGGCATTGGCCGCGCGCAGCATGATTATATCGCGTCAATCCCCAACTGACTTCAGCGATACCCTGGCCGAAAGCCTCGAAAGCCACGACGACCAGCCGGTGATGGCGGCCTTGGGCATCAGCTTCGACGGCTTGAACGAGCGCCTGCGCGATCTGCTGCTATTCCTCTGCGCCACCCCGCGCGGCGAAGCCTCGGTCGCTTTTCTCAATCTGCTCAGCGGTATCGCCGCCGAGTCAATCGATATGTCCATGACGATTCTGTCGCGGCTCTTACTCGTGGAGCGTTTCCAGCGCCTGGGCGAAGCTTGTTACCGCTTGCATCCGCTGGCGCATGACTTTCTCAAGGATTGGGCGCTGGAGCGGGACCGCCTGGACGGCCTGCGCGCCGATATCGTCGATAGCACGCGTGATTATCTCGATGTGCATGGCAAGGCCGACGATGCCATCATGCGCCTGCTCATCGAGATGGATGGGCTGATCGCCACGGCCGCCTGGGCAGCGCAAAGTGACGACAAGGAACTGGCGTCCGATATCTGCGAGACACTTGCCCCGCTTGAAGGGCAGCTCGCCGCCGAAGGCTATAACTACGAGTTGATGCGCCTGCGCGCCATTCGCGATGGCGTTGACCTTGAATTTGAAGACGTACCGGAAGAAGAGCCGGCGCCTGATTTGGATACAGGCGACCCGTCTGATGCGCAGGCCGCCCCGGATACTGGCGACGATTTGACGCTGCTTGATGAAGATGATGAGGACGATGAGCCGCCCTTGCTCGTCGAAGAAGCGGAAACGGCAGCGTCTATTGACGAGGAAGACGACGCGCCGGAGGAAGAGCTCGCCGTCGATGACACGACCTTCATCGCCATTGATGACAAAGACTTGAAGTCAGTCAACATCGACCAGCTCCGCACCGCCCTGAATGTCGCTAGCCAGAACAATGAGACCGCGCGCCAGCTGCAGATACTGAAGGCGATCGCCCGCATGCAGATCAATCAGGGCCGCGAGAAAGAAGCCATCGCCACCTACGGCGATGTGCTTGAAATCTACGAAAATAGCGAAGACAAAGATGGCGTTTTGGAGACGCTTGACATGCTGGCCGGCCTGCTGGTCAGCAGCCAGGGCACGTCAGCCGCCATCGAGCAGGTGAAGCTGCGGACCGCGCTTTCATTCGCGCGCGAGCACGAAGATACGCCGCGCGTGCTGCAAATCCTGGAAGCGGTCGGCAAGGTGCAGATCGAGCAAAACCGAGAGGCTGAAGCGGTCGCGACTTATAATGAAATCCTGGCGATACACGAAAAGGACGAAGACAAGGCCGGCATCCTGCAATCGCTGGATATGCTGGCCGGGCTGCTCGTCCGCAGCGATTCCGCCGTTTCCGCGCTGGCGCATGTGCAGCGGGGATTGCACCTCGCCGATGAACTCGAAGACTACGAAGCCGAGATGTTCCTGCAGATCACACGGGGCGACGCGCACAAGGAACTGGGTGAAGCCTCCATCGCGGTTGAAGCTTATGAAGGTGCATTGAGCAACGCACGCAATCGCGACGATATGCAAAATGAAGCGCTGATTCTCTACAAACTGGGCATGGCTTACCTGGATGCCGATGAAGCGCGGCGCGCCATTGAAATGCTGGAAGACGCCAACGATCGCTTCAAGCTGCAGGGCAAGCGCGATATGGAAGGGCAGGTGCTGCGCGGCCTTGGCGAAGTCAATGTCAAGCTGGAACGCTGGAGCGAAGCGGTGAACTTCCACAACTCCGCGCTTTATATCGCGCGCGAGATCGACGACCGCGCCGTCGAAGCCGAGCAGCTGCGACGGCTGGGGCGGATTCTCATAAACGCGGACAAGCTGCCCGAAGCCTTGACCCGCTTGCGGCAAGCTTTGCACGTCGCCTATGAAGAGCAAAACAAGGAAGACATCGTTGGCGTCATCACCGATCTCGTCAGCCTCATGATGCGTAATCTCTTCTTGTCATCAATCGCGGATCTGTTAATCACCGACGGCCTGTCTTACGACCCGGAGAACCGCGAATTGATTCTGCTGGAGAAGGAGGTCGCCGCGGCCAAGGAGCGCGCCGCCGCCCGCGGGGTCGCCCTTGCGGTGGTCGCCGGCAGCGCCAGGGATTACGCCGCCAACGCCTACAATTTCAGCTAGCCGATCGCGGCCCAATCCAATACGAATGATGTAGGGGCGACCTATCGGGTCGCCCGTCGGCGGATCCTTGATATTCTGGGCGACCCAATGGCTCGCCCCTACAGTTATCTTTAGAACCAGTTGACTGTAGGGGCGACTCGGTGAGTCGCCCGAAAAAGCTCAAGAAAAAACAGAATTCGCGACGATATGTTGCTCGCTAAATAACCGTCCTGTCGTCAGCCCACAAGGGGAGAGGAGGAGCTAGACACGGCGGGATGCACGGTATTTTTCGCGGGCAGCGGCAGTGTCGCGCGCGTGTCTATAGGATTTCAGGGCCGTGGCGATAATACAAAAAGGGGCGACGCGTATGCGCCACCCCCGGTGAATGCTCGTATATGGGCGCCGTTCAGTTGCGGCGCGGCACCATCATATCGGGCAGGTGCTCAAAGGTCTGCGACAAAGATCCGTGATGATCGAGGTGTTCGCCAATGATGTCGAAGGGCGAGGTTTGATGCTCTTCGTCAAACACGATCATCCAGCTGTCGTCGCTGTCCTTGACCCAGCGACCGCCATAATTGTGACGGATCGACTCGCCCAGAAAAGCGCCCAGCTTCTCACGCAGCACTGACTTGTCGCCCGCGTCCAACTTCGCGCGATGCTCGTCGATATAGCCATCCAGCCAGGATATCGAATCCACCGAGTAATCAAGCTCAATGTCTTCTTTCTCGCTCAACACCTCGATGACCAATTCCGCGTCTTCTTGCAATTCGGAGGATTCGGCAACCGTATTCAATTCACACACTCCTTCTTGACCCACTATGGCTTGCGCGCGATGCCTTTGCCGCGCACGATAAACATGACGATCTTGCTCGTGAGGTTCTTACCAGCAAACGAACCAATCGAAAAGATTGGTTCGGCTGAGCGGGCAACGGGATTCGAACCCGTGACCTTTTCCTTGGCAAGGAAATGTTCTACCGCTGAACTATGCCCGCGAATTCTACGAAGTATAACCAAGCCGATAGCGAACCGCAAGACCGACTTGAATCTAGAATACTGTATCGAAGTCGGCTGAAACTATTGCATTCTTGATTCGATTCTTTGATTTATTTCCAGTTCCCATAATCTCGACGAACTGTAGGGGCGACTCGGTGAGTCGCCCGAACCCTTTCCCTGTTTCGCCCGTGCTTGTGATAGTGTGTGCTTTAGGGCGAGACAAGTCTCGCCCCTACAGTTATGGTATTGCGAGACGGTGAAGCAATCCCGTATCCGGTAAGGTTCCGGCCAAGCTGACTTCACCTATAATGGAACCTGTTCCATCGAGCACTAGCCGAGCCGCCAATGCGCGCAAGCCCGCAATATAAACTCCTCTTCAACCCCTATCAAAAGGACCTCATCCTGTCCATTGACGGCGGCGGCATGCGCGGCATCATTGCCCTGGCTGTCCTCTGCTGGCTGGAAGAACAGACGGGCAAACCGGCTTACGAGCTCTTCAAGATGGCGGGCGGCACGAGCACGGGCGCGCTGATCTGCGCTGGCCTGGGGCTGGGCATGAGCGCCCGCGAAATCATGGACGAAGTCTACATGTCGCGCTTGCCCAAGGCCTTCAATCGCGCCCGGCGTCTGCGTTGGCTGCGCTTCCTGCTCAATGGCATGCGGCATCTTTATCCCTACAAGCCTTTCCTCAAAGCGCTCGGTCCCCTGGGCGAGGGCAAACGCGTCGGCGATATCGAGACGCCGGTCATCCTGCTGACGACCAAAGACCTGCGCACCAGCTCGACCTATTACATCATCAACGCGGGGCCGGGCGCGCCCCTCTTCGCTCACTGGCCGCTGGCCGGCGCCGTCGCCGCCAGTGTGGCCGCGCCGCTCTTCTTCCCGCCCGTCGACGGCAACCTGGTCGATGGCGGCGTCGGCGCTTTCGGCAATCCTTGCCTGGCGACATCGGTCGAAGCGGTTGAATACCTTGATATGCCCGCCGAGAACCTGATCCACATCTCGCTCGGCAACGGCTACCAGGCGAATGTGCAGGAGGAAGGCGCCGGTCGCGGCTTTTGGCTGAAGAGCTGGATCGAATATCTCATCCACGAAGGCTTGGACGATGCCGCCCTGCAGCAGGTCTTTATGACGCGCGCCATTTATCGCTCGATGGACTTCCGCCGCTACAACCCGGCGCTGGACCGAAGCAGCGTCGAGCACAACCTCGGCCTGGATTGCGGCGATATCGACCCGGCCCAGCTGGCGCTGGACAGCAGTTCTCGCCAAGAGATCGAGCTGATGGAGCGGATCGGTTACGCCTACGCCTCGAAGATCGACTGGATGAAAGAGCGGGCGCTGCCCTGGAATACCATCGGTGGTCACGCCGAGCCGGGCTACGAGCACAGCGATTGGACCAACTCGCCCTTCGCCGCGCAGAAGTTTTGATCCCTTCGCGCAGGAAAATGTAGTGGCGACATATCATGTCGCCCGCCAAGCCACAAAATTTAGGGGCGACCCTTGGGTCGCCCGCAATCGTCGTCGTTTCCTCGAAACTGAGCTCCCCTCCCCAATGCATTGGGGAGGGGCTGGGGGCGGGGTAGGCTTGCCCTAAATGCTGAAGTACAACTCGAACTCGTATGGATGCGGGCGCATCGCCACCGCGTCCTGATCCTCGACCTGCTTGTAGGCGATGTAGTTCTCGATGAAGGCCTCGTTGAAGACGCCGCCCTCAAGCAAGAAATCGTGATTGGCTTCCAGCTCGCGCAGAGCCTCGCCCAGCGTGCCCGGCATCACCGGCGTATCATGCTCGCCTTCGTAGAGGTCGGCGCTGGCGGCTTCGCCCGGATCAATCTGATTCTTGATGCCGTCAATGCCCGCCATCAGCAGCGCCGGCATGCAGAGATAGGGATTGGCCGCCGGATCGGGCCAGCGCGCCTCAACGCGTTTGGCTTTCGGATTGTTGCTGTACATCGGGATGCGGATGCCGGCGGAGCGGTTGCGCGCCGAGTAAATCAGGTTGACCGGCGCCTCGTAGCCCGGCACCAGGCGGCGATAACTGTTCGTGATCGGGTTGGTGAAGGCGGCGGTCGCGCCGGCGTGTTTGATCAGGCCGCCGATGTACCAAAGCGCCATCTGGCTTAAGCCGGCGTACATGTCGCCACCGAAGAGCGGCACGCCGTCTTTCCACAATGACTGGTGCACGTGCATGCCGGAGCCGTTCTCCTCGAACAGCGGCTTGGGCATGAAGGTGGCATGCAAGCCGTTGGCCATCGCCACATTCTTGACGATGTATTTGTAGGTGACCATCATGTCGGACATTTGCAGCAGCGGGGCGTATTTCAGGTCGATCTCGGCTTGGCCGGCGCCGCCCACCTCGTGGTGATGCACCTCGACCTCCATGCCGACATCAATCATCATCTGCACCATCTCGGCGCGCACGTCTTGCGTCTTGTCCAGCGGCGACAGCGGGAAGTAGCCCATCTTGATGCGGTTCATGTGACCCTGCGCCGGATCTTCATTGCCGCTGTTCCAATCGCCTTCGAAGGAATCGACGCGGTAGAAGCTGCTGTTCTCCGATGTGCTGTACTGCACATTGTCGAACATGAAGAATTCGGCTTCCGGCCCGAAGTAGGCGATATCGGCCAGATCGGAGCCATTCAGATAAGCCTCCGCCCGTTTGGCCACGCCGCGTGAATCGAGCGCGTAGGGTTCGCGGCTGATCGGGTCGTGAACATCGCAGTACATCGCCAGCGTGTTGTAGCTGAAGAAGGGATCGATATAGGCTGTGTTCAGGTCGGCCAGCAGAATCATGTCCGACTCGTTGATCGCCTGGAAACCCTGGATGCTCGAGCCGTCAAATCCGAAGCCGTCTTCAAAAGCGCCCTCGTCAACCGACTGAATCGGCATGCTGAAGTGCTGCGGCACCCCGCGAATATCGACAAAGCGCAGATCAATCTCGGCGATATCATTTTCGTTTGCCCAACTCAGCAGGGCGGCGGGAGACTCCAATGCCGAAGCGGGCGGGACATACCTTGCCATCTCAGTTCTTCCTTCTGCTATTCGCGTCTAAATCAACAAACAGCGCCATTGTAATGGACATTTCTTACAACATATACGGCGAATCGACTGGCAATCGCGCGCAGTTTCTTGTCTGTTTTTACTAAAGCTGGCGACGCTCACGTCGATCTGCGCCCCAAAGGCCAGGTTCCCGCCCCCGCTGCGGCCGGAAAAAACGGGACTAGCCGCGACTTGCCGCTCGCTGATAGCATTGGGTCAGCGCGCCCAAAATACAGTTGCCGAGGTCGCACAATTTTGCACAGAATCATTCTTGCGCTCATCATCCTGCTTGCGCTACAGCCGCTGCAAGCGCAGACGCCAGCGATTCCGCGCCTCCTGCCAAAGGTGTTGAATGTCTACCCGCACGACGCGGCGGCCTTCACCCAAGGCTTGCTCTGGGATGGCGGCCAATTGTACGAATCCACCGGGCTCTACGGCGAATCGACGTTGCGCCGGGTCGAAATCGCGACCGGCGAAACGCAAGATCTGCTGTCTCTTGACGAGCGCTATTTCGCCGAAGGGCTGGAACGGGTGGGCGACCGCCTCATCCAATTGACCTGGAAAGCGGGGCGCGCCTTCGTTTACGATTTCGCCAGCTTTGAGCTGATCGACACCATTGAGTACGAAGGCGAAGGCTGGGGGCTCTGTTATGACGGGCGCTACCTCTTCATGAGTGATGGCAGCGCCTACCTGTCCGTGCGCGATGCCCGGACCTTCGATCTTATCGTGCGCGCCGCCGTAACCTACCAGGGTCAGTTGCTGCCGGCGCAGCTGCTCAACGAATTGGAATGCGTCGGCGAATGGATCTACGCCAACGCCTGGAACACCGATTTCATCTTCCGAATCGACAAATTCACCGGCGTTATAACGGCCCTTGTTGACGCTGCCGCGCTGCTGACCGACGCCGAGCGAGCGGCGCTCCAACCCGGCAGCGTGCTCAATGGCATCGCCTATAATCCGGAATCCGAGACATTTTTCATCACCGGCAAGAATTGGCCCAAGATGTTTGAAGTCGTCTTCACTGAGCCATAGCGCGCCGCGTCCCTCCGAGCCCTTTGTTCAGCAAGGCGAGACCATAGCCCTAGTTGACAATACGTCAATCTTATGTTATCTATTAGCTACCGAATACTTAAAGTATCTAATACATAATTAAGGAGTAAGACTCATGAAACGTACACTATTGTTTGTTCTGCTTTTGGTAGCGATCACGGTGGGCGCAACTGCGCCGTCGTTCGCGCAAGAGCCCATTGAGCTTGAAGTTTGGGTCGTTTTCAGTGACCATCGCCTTGACTGGGCCGTTGATGCAGGTGATCGTTTTAGCGCGCTCTATCCTGAATACAAGGTGACGATGGTCTCGGTGGGCGATTACGGCACGATCATCACCAACTACACCTTGGCGCGTGAAGAAGGCAACTATCCGGAAATCTTACAGGTAGTCGACTTTGCGCTGCAATTCGCTGTCGATACCGGTTGGTTCGCTTATGCCGAAGACATTATTGACGGGCGCGAAGAAGTCCTCGGGCAGCGGGTGGATTTTGACGATATCATCCCTGTCATCGCCGACTACTACACGGTAGACGGCGTTTGGGCGGGGGTAGCCTGGAACACCTCAACACCGATCATGTATTACAATGTCGACTTGCTGGCTCAAGCCGGTATTGAAGAGTTGCCGCGTACCTGGGCAGACATCCTGGCCGCTTGTGAGGCTTTGCAGCCCCTGGTCGACGACGGCACCATCTCAGCTTGCGCTTCCTGGCCCTTCGTCAGCTGGTTCATTGAGCAGTGGGTGGCGCAGCAGAACGAATACATGGTCAACAACGAAAACGGTCGCGCGGGACGCGCTACCGAGTCCACTTTGGACACCGATGCCTTCCGCGCCGTCGCGGAATTCTATCGCGAACTCTACAGCAAAGGCTACTTCATTTATGAAGGCAAGGGCCTGTGGGGTCCGCCCATCCAGAACTTCGCTTCCGGCAAGGTTGCCATCCACATGAGCAGCTCCGCCGGCGCGCGCTCTACCAGTGAAAGCGCAGCCGCAGCCGGCTTCACGCTGGGAACGACCGGAATGGCATACAATCAGGACGCACCCGGTGGCTGGACAGGCAATATCCTCGGTGGCGCAACGATGTGGGTCAGCAATGGCTTGGCGCCCGAAGTTGAAGAAGCGGCGATGGCATTCCTGCTCTGGTTCAGCAACACCGAAAACAGCGCCAGTTGGCATACCGCCTCCGGCTACGTGCCGGTGCGCAACAGTTCAATTGAGCTGCTCCAGAACCTGGAACCCGGCAACAAACTCCTGTGGGATATCCCCAGCAAATCGCTCGTCGATATCGAAACCGATGACTGGTACGCCGCCTTCCCGAATTACCTAACCGCAAGTACGCAGCTTGGTGAAACCACCGTGAACAATGCGACTCGCGGTTCCATCTACGGTACCTTCCAGCAGAGCAAAGACATCTACAACGGCTTGGTTGAAGAGTACATGCTCAACGGCGGCGATCTCGATGCCATGATTGAGGAGACCGACGCACAACTGACCGAGCTCTTGCAGGAGTACAACTTCCTTTTCGCCGGAGAATAAGGCGAGTTCGGTATCACCGCGTACCAATTGATGGGCAAGTGTAAAAGCTTGCCCTTTATTCCATAGCGCTGCCGGGGTTAGCAGCGGAAGCCCGCATGGAAGAAATCGCCTATATTGTGCATCCTCTTGTGGTCAGCTTGGCGGGCGCGCTGCTAGGCGCGCTCTTCTTTGCCTATGTCCGCTGGCAGACTCAAATTGGCGGCTTGTACACGAGCATAATTGTTGGCGCGATTGCCGGCGTCGCCGGTGCGACACTTTTAACAGCCCCGCTTGCCTATTGCATGTTCCGGTCGGATCAAAACAGCGAAGACATCATAGTCGGCTGGATCATGGTCATCCTCGGGCTGATGCTAACCTTAAATATTGGCAGCACATTCTTATGGCGTTTCTTCCGCGGACAACGTTTGCTGCCCCGTGGCGACTTCACGCCCGGCGCATTCCGCGGGCGCTTTCGCTTCCTCTATGCCGGCGCCGTCTTGTCCCCCACCATTCTGGTGCTGATCTTCTTTGTCTATCTGCCCATGTTCGACACCTTGCGCTTTTCGACCTTCCTGGCGCGCTTCGGCGCGCCGCGCACCCGCTTCATCTGCGTCTCCAATTTTTCGCGCATGCTGGGTGATCTTGATTATCAAAGCAACATATTTCTGAGCTTTGCGCTTGCTTTTGGCATCATCATTATTGCTATGAGTCTTGCGCTCTTAATTGCGACCATGCTCAACCAGCCGATCAGAGGCGCAAATCTTTATCGTACGCTTTTGATTTGGCCCTATGCGATTTCTCCGGTTGTAACGGGCTCTATCTTCGGCTTGATGTTCGGTACCGAATCCGGCATTGTCAATCGTGTGCTCGACCTGTTGTTCGACGTCAAGGTACCCTGGCTGGTCACCATACCGGCGGCGCAGTTCAGTGTCGTGCTAGCCAGTGTATGGAACGTTATCGGCTTTAACATTCTGTTTTATACAGCCGGTTTGCAGACGATACCAAAGGACCTGCTGGAATCGGCCTCCATTGATGGCGCAAGCGCCTGGCAGCGTTTCGCCCGCATTACTTTCCCGCTGCTTTCGCCATTCACTTTCTTTCTCATCGTCACCAATACCATATACGCCTTCTTTGACACCTTTGGACTGATCTTCGTCTTGACCCGCGGCGGACCCACCGAATCCACATTTACCGCCATGTACCGCGTCTATGTCACCGGCATACTTGCGAGCGATATCGGCAAGTCCACCGCGCAATCGCTAATCCTCTTTTTGATTGTGGTCGGGATTACTATCTTCCAGTTCCGCGTCGGGCAGCGCCGCGTACAATACGGGAATTACTGATCATGACCGAAAGCGCCAGCTCACGATTCGTCTTTGATCCCATGGCAAACAAGCAGAAATCACCTTTGCGCCGCCTCATTCCGCAGCGCTGGTACGCCCATTTGATCTTGACGATTTCGGTTATTATCATCACCTTTCCCATGTTCTACGCGCTCTTGATCAGTACGCAGAGCAACCCCGAAGTCTACAACCACAAATTCACCCCGGGCTCCAGGTTTTTTGAAAATCTTCAAACGGTGATAGTCCAGCGCAGCATGGGCCGCTTCATGCTGAACAGCTTCGTCATCGCGATTGCGATCGCCGTCGGCAAGACTGTCATGTCGGTGTTAGCCGGGTTGGGATTGGTCTACTTTCGCTATCCAGGCAAATGGATCGTATTTGGCTTTGTGCTCATCACGCTGATTATGCCGGGCGACGTCTTGCTTATCGCGCTCTACCGCCGAGTCATCAGCTTTGATGCCTGGCCACACCCCTATGTTGCGCTGACCTTGCCCCTGCTCGCCAGCGCGACCGGCGTCTTCATCTTCCGTCAGCACTTCATGACGATGCCACCTGACTTGTCGGAAGCCGCGCAGCTTGATGGCGCCTCGCCCATGCAGTTTCTGTTCCGTGTACTCATTCCCCTTAGCTGGAATACCATCGGCGCGCTAATGGTTATCATGTTCCTCTATGGCTGGAATCAGTTCTTGTGGCCGCTCATACTGCTGCGAGATCAGGACCTGCAAGTGGTGCAGTGGGGCATGACATCGCTGGCGCAAGATCAGGAAGTGGGCGACAATTTCGGGCTGATGATGATGGGGGTCATTATCACCAGTCTGCCACCGATGATCGTTTTCCTCATCCTGCAGCGCCAATTCATGAAAGGCTTCGCGCTGACCCGCGACAAATAGCCGCGCTTCCGCCCTGGCGAAAACGGCGCTACGTTCGCCGCGCTGAGCACAGTATGAGCGCTGCGCCTGCCACGCCATTAACCGCATCTTCAATCTCTAACAGAATTCATATAGACAAACCCGCCGGAACTGTATATGGTTCATATATGGATAATTCAGCTATGAATCAACCTTGCGCCGCTGCTGGAATGCCCGATGAGTCCTTTGAGCAGCATTTCTTCACCTTGTTGACGCGGATATGCCGCCAGTTGGCGCAGCGGGCCGAGCAGATCAAAGCGGCCGGCATGCTGTCGCCGCCGCAATTGTGGTTTCTCAAGCGCCTCTATGATGCCGGCGCGCCGCAGCCGATCAGTTTCTTCGCCGACGGCATATTCTCGAATCTATCCAACGCGTCGCAGATGATCGACCGGCTTGAGGCGGAGGGCTTGGTCTATCGCATCAATAACCCGCGCGACCGACGCAGCAAGCTGGTTGAGCTGACTGAAGAAGGCGCGCAGCGAATGCAGCGGGCTTACGAACGCCATCACATGCTGGCGCAAGAATTGCTGCAACCCCTGTCCGAAGAAGAGCGCCGCGCCGCGCTTGCTGCCTTGGAGCGCGTGCTGTCACTATTCGAAAATGAGACCGACGACGCCGGCCCTTGTGGTTTCTGATTTCGCATCGCGTCTGTTCGGTTTGCTTGCTTCAAGCTATCCAAGGAGTGAACTTCGATGAAAAACAATCACGCGATCATCGCAGAAAATGTCGTCAAGCATTTTGGCGATGTCAAGGCGCTTGATGGCGTCTCGATCGCGGCCGAAACCGGCAAGGTGCTCGGCCTGCTTGGGCCGAACGGCGCCGGCAAAACGACCCTGGTTCGCATCCTCACCACCTTGCTGAAACCGGATAGCGGGCTGGTGCAGGTGGGCGGCATTGACGTCCTGCGCAATAAGCGGCAAGTGCGCGAAATCATCGGCTTGGCCGGGCAATACGCCGCCGTCGATGAAATATTGACCGGACGCGAGAATCTCGTCATGGTCGGGCGGCTCTATCACATGTCGCACGAACGCGCAAAAGAACGCGCCGCTCAGCTGCTCGCCCAATTCGCCTTGACCGACGCCGCCGATCGCTCGGTCAAGACCTATTCCGGTGGCATGCGCCGCCGCCTTGACCTGGCCGCCAGCATCGTCGCCCGACCCAATATCCTCTTCCTCGACGAACCCACGACCGGCTTGGACGCCCGCGCCCGCATCGCTATGTGGGAGACGATTCGCGAACTGGTCTCGGATGGCGCCACACTGCTCCTGACAACCCAATACCTGGAAGAAGCCGACGAGCTCGCCGACCGCATCGTGGTTATCGATCACGGGCATGTCATCGCCGAAGGCACCGCCGACGAACTCAAAGCCAATATGGCCGCCGACTTCATTGACATTACCATTGCCGACCCGATGCAAACGCTGCCGGCATCGGAACTTCTCGGCCAGCTTTCGAGCGAGACGCCGCAAATCGACGACCTGCGCGGGCATGTTGTCCTCGCCGTTGATAACGGCGCCCAGCGCATCGCCGAGGTCGTGCGCCTGCTTGACAGCGAGGATATTCACATCGCCGAGCTGAACCTGCGCCGGCCGACCTTGAACGATGTATTCCTCAGCATCACCGGCGAAGCGATCGTGGAAGAGGAAGCCAAACCGAAGCGCGGTTTCTTTGGCCGCCGACGTAGCGCTTGAGCGCTCTGCGCGAGCAAGCTAGCAAGAAGGATAGAATCCAGTATGACCGAACACACTCTGAAGCCCGTTTCACCAACGCCCTTCATTCACGCAGCGGAAAGCGCCGGCGTCCTGCGCCGCTTCCTCTGGCATTTCACCGATACCTGGATCGTGATGCGCCGCAACCTGCGACAGTTGACGCGGCAGCCGCAGCTGTTGATCTTCGCCACCATCCAGCCGGTGATGTTCCTGCTGCTATTCACCTATGTCTTCGGCGGCGCCATCCGCTTCGCCACCGGCGGTGATTACATCAGCTTCCTGCTGCCCGGCGTCATCATTCAGACCATTATCTTCGCCTCCACCAATACCACGATAGGCTTGAATATTGATCTCTCACGCGGGATGATCGATCGCTTTCGCTCGCTGCCGATGTCGCGCGCGGCAGTTTTGGCCGGGCGAACGGTCGCGGATACTGTGCGCGGCACGGTGACGATTACTATCATGATGGTGGCTGGCTTCGTCATCGGCTTTCGCTTTGAAGACTGGGGAACGGGCCTGCTCGGCATCCTGCTCGCGATCGCCTTTGGCCATGCTTTCACCTGGATCGGCGCGACAATCGGCCTCTATGTCAAGGACCCGGAATCGGCTCAGGTGGCCGGCTTCATCTGGATGTTCCCGCTGACGTTCGCCAGTTCAATCTTCGTGCCGACCATGACCATGCCCGATTGGCTGCGCGCCTTCGCCGAGAATCAGCCGGTCAGCGTCGTCGCCAATGCCGTGCGCGAATTGATGACCGGCACCGTCAATCCGGATGAGATCGCCGTCGCCCTCTTGTGGATCGTCGGCATCTTCTTCGTCTTTATGCCGCTGGCCGTCTGGCAATACGCCAAGGTGGCCTCGCGCTAGACCACCACAGCAACGTCTGTAGACTCACGCGCGACAATGTCGCCGCTCACGCAAAACACCTTGCATCCCGCCGTGTCTTGCTCCCCCTCCTTAGCTTGCTGGGGAGGGGGCCAGGGGGTGGGGTTGGCTGACCGCAACGTAAACAGCTGCGACTCGGTGAGTCGCCCACGCGCCAATTCCATCCCCGCCACAGCAACGTGTTGTAGGGGCGAGCCATGAGGTCGCCCTCTCTGTGACCTCTGTCTTGCCTACCTTTCTCTGTGTTGAAAAAACTGCCGTTCTCGGCATAACGCGAACGACTGCAGACTGAGCATTCCCGGCTGCGAGTCACCCGCCGTCATATCGCCTCATCGCACTATCTGCGCTAAACTTGTCGCAGTTTGCATCGATTGGAAAGGACAGCGCATGACCGACAACCTCGTCTATATCGCCAACGGCGGCAGCGGGCCCGACGGCATCACCGTCGCCGAACTGGATTACGCCAATGCAACGCTCAACATCGTCCAGCGCGTCAGCGAGATCAGCGAGTGCCACTATCTCAACTTCCATCCCAACGGCCGCCATCTCGTCGCCACAACGACGGATGACGAAGCGCAAGTGGTCTCCTTCGCCATCGACGCGGACGGGCGGCTCTCCCTGCTCAGCCGCCAGCCGGCCGCCGGCACCTCGCCCGCCTACGTTTGCGTTGACGCCAGCGGACGAAACGCGCTGATGGTCAATTATGTCGTCGGGGAAGCGCGCGGCAACATTCGCGTCTATCCCTTTGATGAAGCCGGGCGGCTTGGCGAACCCACGGAGCATATCGAGCACGAGGGCAGTGGACCGAACGCCGACCGGCAAGAAGTTTCCCACCCGCACATGATCGTCACCACGCCGGACAACCGCTTCGCTGTCGTGCCGGACCTGGGCACCGATATGATCTACCTCTACGCGCTGGATGGCGGCGCGGGCAAGCTGACGCTGGCGCAAACGCTGGAGCTGCCACCCGGCGCCGGCCCGCGCCACGTCGCATTCCACCCGACGCTGCCGCGCATGTACGTGATCAACGAGCTGGATTCAACCATGGCGACCTTCGCCTATGACGAAGACGACAACTGGACGCGTCTCTCGATCGAATCGACCCTGCCGTCTTATTACATCCAGCCGGCCGGCCGGCCCAATACCTGCGCCGATGTGCATGTGCATCCGAACGGCCAGTTTCTCTATGGCTCCAATCGCGGGCATGACTCCATCGTGATTTACGCCCTGGACGCCGATGGTCTGCCGCAGCTGCTGCGTTATGAAGCGACGCGCGGCGCCTGGCCCCGCGCCTTCATGATCGATCCGCGCGGCGAATACTTGATCGTCGGCAATCGCCATACGGATAACGCCGCCATCTTTTCCATCGACGCTGAATCCGGTTGGCTCACGTACCGCTCGTCGGTCGCCATGTCGGCGCCAATCGCTTTCAAAATGGCATATTAGCCGGCTATGCGAATAGTCGTCACGGGCGGCGCCGGCCTGGTTGGGACCCCGGTCTGCGAACAGTTTCTTCTTAATGGCTGGGATGTGCATGTCATCGATACCGCGCCCGACCCCGGCATCGCGGGCCTCAGTTACGCCCAATGCGACATCCTGGACTTCGCCGCGCTGTCGAAGCAGATTGAAGGCTACGACGCCATAGTGCACCTGGCGGCCATCCCTAGCACCTTGACCCATCCCAATTCGGCCCTGTTCAATGTCAACGTCGCCGGCGCCTTTAACGTCTTTGAAGCGGCGGAGCGCGCCGGCGTGCGCCGCATCGCCCAGGCCAGCTCCATCAACGCGTTCGGCGGTTACTGGGGCTGCGATGATCGCCAGTATGACTACTTTCCGCTGGACGAGGATCATCCCCTGCATACCACCGACGCCTATTCTTTCTCCAAGCAGACGGTTGAGGAGATCGCCGCCTATTTCCATCGGCGCTGCGGCATCGACAGCGTTTCATTCCGCTTCCCCGCCGTTTGGAGCGACGCGGTCATCGAAGCGCGCGGACTTCGCCAAAACCTCAGCGACCAGCGAGAGCATCTCGACGCCTTCCGCCGGCGCCCGGCCGCGCGGCAACGTGCTCGACTCGCCGACGCTCGCGCTCGGGCGCTGGAGTTGCGCGCGCGCCGCGTGCAGGAATTCGACTCAGGTGCAGACTTCGACCGCGATGCGCTGGATGACTGGCTCTTGCGCGCCTACTTCTTCGATCGCTTCAATTACTGGGCTTTCATCCACACCAGGGACTCGACCCAGGCCTTTGAAAAAGCGCTGACTGCGGACTTCCAGGGCGCCCATGCCCTCTTCGTCAACAGCGATCTGAATTTCCTGAATTATGACGCCGAGGCCTTGCTGGCGATTTTCTTCCCCGAGGTCTGCCGCCGCTCCAAAGCCCTGCGCGGCCCGGAAGCGCTGGTCAATATCGAGCGCGCCCGCCAGCTCATCGGCTTCGAACCGACGGTTCATACCATTGTCTAACCTCGCACGCTGGCCGAGGGCACCTTGGCGAACCGAAGTCTGTAGGGGCGATTCTGTGAATCGCCCGCCTGCGTTTAGGCGCCCGGTCATATGCACTGTGCGTACGGGCGAGCCGGTGGCTCGCCCCTACAGTTTTCCTTGAGTTTGCAGATGGAATTAAGCAAAGTTCGTCAAAGAGGACGCGCGTTGCCCGCCTACAGCTCATACTCCCCCGAGCTGATGACGACCACCTGGTTGACGATCTCGCCGTCATCATTCGGCGCCGCGTCCAACATCCAGTGGTAGAGCCAGCGCGCGTCGCTGATGCTTAGGTTGACGCAGCCGCGACTGCGCCGATAGCCGAAGGAGTCATGCCAATAGGTCCCGTGCAAACTTTCCCCGCCGTTGAAGTACATCACCCAGGGAACGAATTGCAGGGCGTATGCCTCTTCCTGGCCGGGGAAGCCGCTCATGGCATCGCTGGTCAAGCGCGCCCAGACTTCATAGATGCCTTCGTCGGTCTGCGATTCTTCCATGCCGCTCGAGATTACAGTGGCGAACACGGGCTTGTCGTCTTCGTAGGCGATCAGCGTCTGTTCAAAGAGATCCACCGCCACCCAGCGGCCAGCCACAGTCTCGGGCCGTTCGGTCGGCGCGAACTTGGCGACCATCTCCTGACGTATCCATTGCTGCGGACCCACCAAGTACCAAACTTTGCCGGCTTCATCTTCCGCCCGCGCGAAGATGTTAACCAAGTGGTAACGCCAGGTGACGAAGCCGCTGTCTTTGCTGCCCGCTTCACCGGGGCGCAGCGAGGCGTATGTGCCGCTCCGGTCCAGGACGATAGCATAAGGGTGCGCCCAGTCCGCTGGCAGCAGCATGCCCGTAAAACCGGAGGCCTGCACCTGCTTGACATCCTCGGGCGGGAGCCACTCGCCGCCCAGCCGCTGCACCCAGCCATCGGCGCTGATATTCATCGCTTGCACGAAATTGAAGCCGGGCGGAATCCCGCCAATTGCCCCGCCGCCCGGCGCGCTGTACAGGGGCGCCCCTTCCCGCTTGACGCGCCAGAAGCTGTAATTCTGCAGTGTGAAACTGTCCCGGTTGATGCGCTCGGGCCGTGGCCGCGGGAAGGCTTCGATCATCGCCAGGCACTCGGCGCTTGCTGCCGCCTCCACCGCCCGCTGCAGGCTGTCCAGGGCCGCCTGGTCGCTTTCCCGCGCGGCGCAGACGCTCGGATCATAAATGCCGGGCAGCGGCGCTTCATCCGCCAGCACGCGTGGCAAGAGCAAGAATCCGGCGAAAAGTACTGTAATAATGTATCTCAACATGTGAGCATCTCTTTCCCACAGGCGGCAGCAATTTGGCGGTGCTGTCAATAAGCGTACCAGAAGTGTAACATTTTACGACGAATTGTTGCTCTACGCTAGCCTACGACTGCCGTACGAATGCCCGACGGGCGTTATAATCAGCTGAGATGAAAAGCCAAAATCCGCATGGACGCGTTATGAAGCAAGTCATACGAATCGGGACGCGGCGCTCGAAGTTGTCGCTTTGGCAGGCCAATCACGTCGCCGAGCTGATCCGGCAACATCATCCGGCGGTCCGCGTCGAAATCCATCAGTACAAGACGCTGAGCGATCTGCAACCGGCGGCGCCGCTGCGCTCGATCGGTCGTCAGGGCATTTTCACCGGCGCGCTCGAAGCGGCGCTGCAGGCCCGCGAGATCGATTGCGCGGTCCACAGCTTGAAGGATCTGCCGGTGAAAAGCGCCGCCGGGCTTACCCTCTCCGCCGTTCCCAAGCGTGACGACCATCGCGACGCGCTGCTGAGCCGCCAGGGCGAGACGCTCGCGCAATTGCCGCCGGGCGCGCGCATTGGCACGGGCAGTCTGCGCCGGCGCGCCCAACTGCTGGCTATGCGTCCCGATTTGGTGATGACGCATATTCGCGGCAACGTGCCGACGCGCATTGAGAAACTGATGGCGGAAGACAGCCCCTTTGACGCCATTGTCCTGGCGGTCGCTGGTTTGAAGCGCCTGGGATTGAGCAGCCAAATCAGCGAAACATTCGACGACGCGCAAATGCTCTGCGCCGCCGGCCAGGGAGCGCTGGCCATTCAGTGCCGCAAGGAGGACGAGGCTCTGCTGTTCTACGGGCCGCTGGCGGACTGGCAGTCATTCCATGCCACCGCCGGGGAGCGCGCTTTTCTCAACGCGCTTGACGCCGGCTGTTCGCTGCCGGTCGCCTCGTATGGTCGCGTAGAAGGGAATCGGCTCGTCCTCCATGGCCGCGTTAGCGCGCTTGACGGGGGGCGGCAAGTGGATGTCCATGGCGAGACAATCGCCTTTGACGGCCCGGCCGGCCGCTACATGGCGGAGAAGCTGGGCGCGGAACTGGCGGCTGAGGCGCTGGAAAAGGGCGCGGATCAGATTCTGCAATCCATTAATCTCGGCGGTGAACCATGATCAATGAAAAGCCGCTCGCCGGGGCGCGCATCGCCGTCACTCGCGCTCGTCATCAAGCGTCCGCGCTCTCAAGCTTGATACGCGAGCTGGGCGGGACGCCTATTCCCTACCCCTGCATCGCGATTGCGCCGCCGCAAGACACCGGCCCGCTTGACGACTGCCTTCGGCAAATCCAGCGCTTCAATTGGCTGCTGGTGACGAGCGGCAACACCGTCCGCGCCATCGCCGATCGTCAGGCGGAACTGAATATCTCGCTGGCCGACGCCCCGGTCAAGGTGGCCGCCGCCGGCCCGGCAACCGCCGACGAGCTGCGCCGGCTCTTGCACTGCGAGGTTCATTTTGTGCCCCCCGAATCTGGCGCCGGTCAACTGGCGCGGGGCCTGCCTATCAGCGGGGCAAGCCGCATCTTGCTGCCGCTTTCCGACCTTGCCGACCCGTCAACGGCGCAGATCCTGCGCGCGCGCGGCGCTGAAGCGACGGCGGTCATCGCCTACCGCACCGTGATGGGCGAGGGCGGGGCGGACCTGCCGGCCTTGCTCACACGCCGGGCTGTCGACGCGCTCACTTTCACCAGTCCGTCGGCGGTGTCCTACTTTTGCCAGCGCTGCCCAGCGCCCGAGGCTCTGCGCCTGCCGGCCGCATGCATCGGTCCCGCAACCGCCAGCGCCGCCGCGGCACACGGTTTCCAGCGCATAGTCAGGCCGAAACAGCCCGGCCTGCGCGAAATGGTCTCCGCCCTCGCCGCCTCCAACACATCGTCCGACGGCTGACCGAGCCATCGCCCAAAAGCCGCCAGCCCGCCTTCCTTGCGCGGCGAATAACAAAGTTAAGGCGCATTAACTCCATTATTATTATCAGCTTTGCTTAATTACACTATAATTGAAGTAGCGGGAATGATGGCGCGCGGAAACGGGCGCCGGCGCTTCCGTCAAGCGATCCAATTGAGCTTGTCGCGTTGTCATTCACCATTACGCCGCGGCGCCACATTGGAGGCGGACATCATGGAACTGGGACAGACCATTTATACGCATGAAAAATTCACCGAGGGCGATCAGTACTGGAGCCCGGAATCGGAAGATTACGCCGCCGCCAGCCAACTGATCACCGTCATGCGCGACGGCTGGATGCTGGCTTTGCCCCGCGTGGGCGCGCGGCAGGTCTGGAACAGCGGCAGCCGCCCGCGTACAGTATACGACTTCACCTTGATGCGCGGCAGCCAGCTGATGATCATGCCCGTCTTGAGCAATCCTTTCATTGAGCGCTATATCATCCAGAACGACATTCGTATCATCTACGATGTCAGCCCTGAGTGCGTCGTCATTCCCGACTAAGCCGCCGTTAGAACCGCATTAACGACGCGCAGTTCACTTGTAGCCTGTTCCGCGCGCACTTATAATCAGCGTCAGATTTCTTTTTCTCGTGGAAAGTTCATGCGCATGAACGAAGAGCGTCCGCGCAACTTCGACAGTCAAGACCAGGATGTCACCTCGCAGCACTGGAGTTACTCCTCCGAGCGCTACGCTGGCGGCGACAATCTGCTCACCGCCATCGCCCGCGGCTGGGAGATCGACCGGGTCGTCACCTTGCGCCGCCACTGGTTCGCCGGCATGCGCAGCATTGAGGTCTTCCACTTCACCATCCGGCGCGATGATGTCGTCGCCGATATGGCTGTGCTGGGCAACCCCTACGTCTACCGATACCTGGCCAGCCGGCCGCATAAACTGGTCGAGGAAGAAGATGGCGCGGTGGCTTAGCGGCGGCTAGACACTGCCAGCGAACATATCCCGTTGCCTAGCCACCCAGCGGAGTTAAGTCCGGCGGACCTGACAGCCTATACGCACTAGAGCGCGGCGCGCCCGTCTGACAAGCCGACATCCGTCAATTTCCCCCGATTACCGCTCTCCACTATAATGAACGCGACAGCCAACCTTTCCAGACGGGAATCAGCCCATGCCCGACGACCCGACCCGGGAAAAACCGCCCGCCGACAACCCGGCGGAACCAACGCCGCAATCGCCCGAAGAGATGATGGGCGCGCTGCTCAATCCCGCGCCAGCCGCCGAAGCGCCCCGGCCGCCGGAAGATTATGACGCGCACTTGGGCGAAGACGGTGCCAAGCGTCGGGCCCGGCCCGATGACCTGCCAGTAGAGCCTACGCCGAAACCAGCATCCGACACGGTCGAGCCCGCCATCAGCGAGGCCGCGCGGCCTTTCATCGACATGCGCAATCAAGCGGCCACACTGGCCGACCTGCTCACCAAAGAAGAAATCAGCTTTGACGATTATCAGCGCCTGCTCTACGAGGCGATGGTGCAAGACGAAGGCGGCCTCTGGTGGATGATCGACGCCGAGAACGACGACTGGTATCGCCACGATCCCGAGCGCAACCAATGGCTGGTTGATTACCCGGCTGCTCTGCGCGCTTACGAAGACCAAGCGGGTGATGCTGGCGATGCCGATGAGACCCTGACTGAATACGAGCTACCCGCGTCTTACAGCGCGCCCGCCGCTGGCGACCCGATCTACGATGACCGCGGGGTCAAGATTGGTACTGTGCCGCCCACCAAAGACGCGCTCTACACCGTGCCGGGCGCGGCGGCGCTGGCCGAGGAAATCCCCGGTCAACAGCCGACGCTGGCGGCCGACGCGTATGAATCAGGCGCTACCCGTTCGGCGGCTCGGGTTGAAGCCATCCCACGCGCCATCGACAGCCAATATGCGCTGGGGGCAGCGCCCGTCGTGTCGGAGTTGCTGGCTGCCCGGCGGGGGCGCCGAACGCGCCTGCTGGTGACGGCGCTTGCCGTGCTGCTGATGCTGGCGCTGGCCGCATCGATCATCAGCGCCGGCGTCATCATGATGTGGTATCGCGATACGATCGGGCCCTTCTCGGCTGGCATTGCCGCGCTTGCGAATTACAGCCCCGCCTATCAAAGCGCTCGCATTTTTGACGCGGATGGCGGCCTGCTCGCCTCCCTTAACAGCGAGGAGACCGGCGCCCGGATCGCCGTCCCGCTGGAGGAAATCAGCCCCTTCATGATCCATGCCATCGTCTCGCAGGAGAACGAGCGCTTCTTTGACGACCCCGGTTTCGATCCGGTCGCCATCGCGCGCGCCTTCCTGCAGAACCTCAGAGGCGGCGGCATTGAATCCGGCGCCAGCACAATCACGCAGCAGATCGCCCGCAACCTCGTGCTGGGTGATCGCGAAGTCACCGTCCAGCGCAAGCTCAACGAGATTCTGGTCGCCCTGGAGATTGCCAATCGTTATAACAAGGATTTCATTCTCGAGCTTTATTTGAACGAAATCTTCTTCGCCAACCAGACTTACGGCGTCGAGGCGGCTTCCAATTTCTACTTCGGGCATGGCGCGGAGGCACTCAACTTTGCGCAGGCGGCGCTGCTGGCCAGCATCGTGCCCTCGCCGGTACAGCAGGACCCGGTCAGCAACCGCGAGGCCGCCGTCGTCGGTATGCGAGCCACCATGCGCAAGATGATCGAAGTCGGCTGCCTGCAATTCCAACATGGTGATTGGCCCGGCCGCGGGCCCTTCTGCATCATTGACGGCGCCGAGACCGATCTCAACGGCGCGCCCGCCATCCTTGTGAACACCGGCGCCTCGGGCGAGATTATCGGCGGCGCGGCCATCCTGCAAATCGCCGAAATCGAAACCACCCATTTTCAGCCGCGTGAGTTTCAGGTCCGCTATCCGCATTTTGTCGATTTTGTTCGAGCCGCCGTCGAAGCCGAATTAGGGGCTGAGGCGCTCTTCCAGCGCGGGCTCAGCATTCACACCACCCTGAACCCCGCGCTGCAGGATGCGGCGCAGGCGGCTTTGAGCGAGCAGGTGCGGCGCTTGAAAGGGGCGGCCAGCGGCGTGAATACCGGCGCCGTCATGGTCACCGACCCCAACAGCGGCGCCATCCGCGCCATGGTAGGCAGCCACGATTTCTTTGATGTGCAGGCCGGCCAGGTCAACAACGCGCTAACCTTCCAGCAGCCCGGCTCCGCCATCAAGCCCTTTGTCTATCTGGCCGCCCTGCAAAGCAGCAACGAGAACGCCTTGACGCCGGCCAGCATCATCTGGGATGTGCCCCTGGTCGAAGATCTGGGCGCCGGCGGCATTTATGAGCCGCAAAATATCGACCGCCGCTTCCATGGGCCGGTCTCCTTGCGCGCCGCCCTGCAGAACAGCTACAACGTGCCGACCGTCAAGGTCTTCCGCGACCATGTCGGCGTCGGGCATTTCGCCAACACCGCCGAAGCGCTCGGTCTGCAATTTCCCGAAGATTCGTTCTTCTCGCTCGCCAGCGCGCTGGGCGCCAACGAAGTCACGCTCTTCGATATGATGGGGGCTTACGCTGCGCTTGCCAATGGCGGGCGGCGCGTCCCGCTCTATGCTATCGAGCGCATCACCGAGACGGTCGACGGCGAGCAGGTCGATATCCCGCTGGAGCGCCCCGCGGGCCTGGAGGCCATTTCACCCGCGCTCGCTTACCTGATGCAGAACATCCTCAGCGATGACGGCGCGCGCGCGCCCAGCTTCCCGCCCGGCTCGAACCTGACCCTGGCGCAGCAGGGCATCCCGGCACAGAACACGATCGCCGCCAAGACAGGCACCACCAACGGCGGTCGCGATCTGTGGACGATGGGCTTCAGCCGCAATGCCGTCGTCGGCGTCTGGCTGGGCACGTCAGATAATTCGCCTACATACAACACCAGTGGTTATCGCAGCGCGGCCCCGCTGTGGAACAGTGTGATGGCGGCCGCGTCCAATTGGTATGCGCCGGCGCCCTTCGAAAACCCCGGCGGCGTAATCGCGCGTGAAATCTGCCGCACTACTGGCACACTCAACTTCCCGGCATGCCCCGAGCCCACGACCGATCTTTTCTTGCAGGGGCAGTATCCGCCCGCGCCGGAAGCCGCTTTCCTGCAGCGCGTCGCCGTCGACAGTTGGACGCTTTTGCGCGCCAACGAATTCTGCACCGGCCACGTCATTGAGCAGAATTTCGCCGCTGTCGGCGAAGCGGCCGCCCTCGACTGGCTCAACAACAGCGAAGAGGGGCGGGATTATGCCGAGAAGCTCGGATTGCGTATACCGGTCACCCCGCCGCCCGAGGCTGGCTGCGCTCAAGGGCAGCAGCTGCCGCTGATCAATCTCAGCAGCCCCAACAGTGGCGCGGTGATCCGCGGCGCGGTGGAGCTGCGCGGCCAGGTGCAAGCGCCCGATCTCGACCGCTTCGAGTTGCTCTACGCCCACGCGGACAACCCGGCGACCTTCTACCCGATCAGCGCGTCGCTGGTGCAGATGCCGCAATACGGCAGCCCGCTGGGCGTCTGGGATACGGTGGCGGCGCAGGCGCCCAATGGCGAAGTCATCCTGCGCCTCGCCGCGTCTTCGCTCAGCGGCGGCTTCATCAACTTCGATCTACGTGTCAGCGTCGACAACTCGGCGCTTGATGAGGGCGAACCGGCCTTCGGTCCCACGGTCGAGAATATCATCATCCCGACGCCGACCAGCGGCTAATATCTCGTCCGCTTGTACAACCGTAGGGGCGACATATCATGTCGCCCGCGCCCGCCAAAACAATCTGTTGGGGCGACATATCATCTCGCCCGCATCCGCCGGCGATTAATTCCCACGCGACTATATGGTCGCCACAGCCCCGTACGCCCGCGCTACCCTTGCTCCAACCGATACCTGCACATCAACAGGAACTCCCATGCCCAGCCGCTACACGCCCGACCAAAAGCAAGAGGCGCTGCGTCTCCTGTTCAAGTATGATCATAACATCCCCATTGTCGAACAGCTAACCGGCGTCCCCCGTTCCACCCTCTATCGCTGGCGCAAACAGCAATTGTCTCAAGACGGCGCGCAAATGAGACAAAAAAATATTCCCTCTAGCGATAATCATTCTCATGAAACCGAAACACCGCTGCCTGCCGACCGTAAAGCCGGCATCTCCGGCCGAACTTATCCCTATCCCCTCGAAGACGACGAGGCCGACGCCGACGAAAACCTCGACGACTTCCGCCGTCTTCGTTCAGTCCTGATGCAACACGCCCAAAACCTGGCCGCCGATCTCAATCCCGACGACCCCGATATCAACCGCCGCAGCCTCGCTCTTTCCCGCATCCTCGATCGCATACACCAGTTGGACGCCATGCTGCCCGACCTGCTGCCCGAGCAAATCCTCCGCCATGAGTTCGTCTACGACGGCATGGTCCACGATAAACCGCCTTGGGAAAGAACGGAAGATGACCTCTTGGAGCAACTCGAATTTGTCCGACGAGAAAAAGCCCGAGAGGCCCGCAACCGCGCCATTGAGCCGGTCGAACCCGACTTCGGCCCAACCGTCGAAGACATCATCATCCCAAAACCAACCAACGGCTGACATCCGGCTCACATGCAGACTTGTAGGGGCGACAGAACCGCAGTGTCGGCGGACAGTGTCGGCGGTCAGTGTCGGCGGTCAGTGTCTACGCGACCTACGCGACCTACG
>WTGN01000095.1:0-47991 GCA_011523545.1 Chloroflexota bacterium
GGGTTATCTATACCCGCTGCGCCTCGACTTTGGCGCGGTCGATCATATTCTGAATCGTTGTCGGGTCCAGCAGCTCCACATCATCCTGATATTTGAGGATCACGCCGAGGGTATCCTGGACCGTCTCCAGCGACAGCTCATTCTGATCCAGCGCAATCAGGGCGGCGGTCCAATCCAGCGTTTCGGCGATGCCCGGGCGCTTGAACAGCTCCAGCGAGCGCATATCCTGGATGAAGGCGGTGATCTGCCGCGCCAGCATCCGCGACACATCGGGCGCCTTGCGCTCGACAATCTGCAGCTCCTTGTGGAAGTGCGGATAATCAATCCAATAGTAGAGGCAGCGCCGCTTCAAGGCGTCGTGTATCTCGCGGGTGCGGTTCGATGTCACCACAACGACCGGCGGCGCCTTTGCCCTGATCGTGCCCAATTCCGGAATCGAAATCTGAAATTCGGAGAGCAATTCAAGCAGGAAGGCTTCAAACTCTTCGTCAGAACGATCGAGCTCGTCGATCAGCAAGACGGGCGCCAGGCCGTCCGCGCTCTGTTCAATCGCCTGGAGCAAGGGCCGCTTAAGCAAAAAACGCTCGGAGAATATCTCGCTTTCCATCTGCTCGCGCGCCAGGCCCTCAGTCTCCATCAGCCGCAGGTGCAGTATCTGCCCGGCGTAATTCCATTCGTAGACAGCCGTGTTGACATCCAGCCCCTCGTAACACTGCAGCCGGATCAAGTCCCTATCCAGCGCCGCCGAAAGCACCTTGGCGATTTCCGTCTTGCCCACGCCGGCGTCACCCTCCAGGAACAAGGGCTTGCCCGTCTTCAGCGCCAAATATATCGCCACCGACAGCCCGCGCTCGGCGAAATAATCCTGCTCGTTTAGCGCCGCCTGCAATTCGTCAACTGAGTTGTACATTCAATCCTTCTCGTTCCCGCCGTTTCGGGATTTCCCAGCCTAAATGAGCCACTATTCTAGCGTAGACAGCCGCGGATTCGCAGGGCGCATTGGCATATATGAGCCTTGCAGTTGCCTTTGCCTCGCCCGCAATCCGGCCCAATCGACGCGCCTGCCTAGGCAATCCAATCCCGCCACATTTGCGTCCGCTCCATGCCCATCGCCTTGAGGTAGACGCTGACCTTGCCATAAAATATCAGCAGCGCCTCGCGCAAGATGTCCAGGCCGATGTGAAGCGGAACCTCGTAGCCGCCGCGGTCCATCGTCTTGTTCGCGACATCCTCATCACTGACCGCCTCAAGCGCGGCTTCAAGCTCCTGGTCGAGCGTGGCGTACCAGGCCTTCAACTTCTCGACGCTCGTCAGGTAGGCGTCGTCGTTCACACGATAGCTGAAATCGACTTTGAATGATTTGAAGGACTGCGCGTAGGCATGCTGCGTCTCCCCAAGTTCGCGGCAGAGCGCGCCCAATGTCGGGTTCTCGCCGCCCGGCGTAAAATTGAGATCGTCGTCGCTCAGGCTCGCCATCAATTCATCACGCAGCGGCGTGTACATACGGTTTAGGTCCCAGAATTGCTTGATATCCGCGTTCATAGTGTCTGCCCTGCCTGGCTGGTTTGCCGCTGAATTATAGGAGAGAAGTAGAAAAAATCAAAAGAGGCGACCCGCAGGACACCTCATAATGCGGGCGACCCAATGGGTCGCCCCTACAGTATCGTCTATTGCGGGCGACGCAATTGGTCGCCCCTGCAATTTTGCATTGATCCTATTGCTTAGCCCTGCGCAGCGGCGATCGCCCGCTTCAGGAAAACGCCCGCCATCTGCTGACGATAAGCCTCCGGGTAGGCGATGTCGCCGATGAGATCCTCGGCGATATCAGACTTGACCGCCTCAGCCGCGGCGTTGACTGCCGCGTCGTCCAGCGTCGTGCCGGCCAGAGCGGCCTCGGCGCCGGCGCATCTCACCGCGCGCAAGGTGGCGCCGCCCACGGCGACATGGGCATGATCACAGACGGCGCCATCCATCTTGAGCGCCACACACACGCCCACGATGGCGTAACGCGAAGCTGGGTGCGGGAACTTGATGTAAGCTGATTGATGGTCGCTCACATCGGGCACGCTGACGCTGGTGATCAATTCGCCATCATCCAGCGCGGTTTCGAAGAGGCCGAGGAAGAAATCCTCCGCGCCGACCGAACGCGCCCCGTCCGCGCCTTGGATATTGACGTTAGCGCCGACAGCCACCAGCACAGTCGGCGGGTCGGAGGCAGGGTCAGCATGGGCGATATTGCCGCCAAGTGTGCCGAAGTTGCGCACGCCTTGATCGCCGACTTGCCCACAGGCGCTCGCCAAGGCACCGCACATGGCTTGAACATCGGCCGAGGTCGCGATCGCGTCATGGGTCGCGGCCGCGCCAATCGTCAAACCGCCGTTGGCCGAGATGCTTTGCAATTCGGGGATCCGCCCGATGTCAATCAATTGCTCGGGCGCATCCAGGCGCAGTTTCATCGCCGGCAGCAAGCTGTGCCCGCCCGCTAGAAACTTGCCGCCATCGGCAGCCGAAGCCAGCGCTTCATCGACCGATCCTGCCCGCACATAATCAAATTTGCTGGGCCACATATTTCATGTCCTCTCTTTCCTGGTCTACTGTCGCGTTCGCGGGCGGTCCGCCTGGTCGTGTAGACACAGACCGTCGGTCGCCCCTACGAAATTCAATTATGAGCGAGCGTCTTGTATCGCGCCCCACACTTTGGCCGATGTCAGCGGCATGTCGATCTGCTTCACGCCGAGCGGCGCCAAGGCATCCAGCACCGCGTTATACACCGTTGGCGTGCTGGCGATTGTGCCGGTCTCGCCGACGCCTTTGACGCCGACCGGATGATGCGGCGATGGCGTCACGGTTTCACCCAGCTCGAAGTTGGGGAACATATCCGCCTTCGGCATGCAGTAATCCATCATGCTGCCGGTCAGCAACTGGCCGTTTTCGTCATAGACGACGCCTTCACAGAGCGCCTGCGCGACGCCTTGCACGACGCCGCCGTGGATCTGCCCGGCGACAATCTCCGGGTTGATCTGCGGGCCGCAGTCGTCGACAGCGATATAACGCTGCAAATCGATTTCACCCGTCTCGGCATCGACCTCGACGATGGCGATATGCGTGCCAAAGGGATAGACGAAATTGGGCGGATCGTAAAACTGTGATTCTTCGAAACCTGGATCCATGCCCTCGGGCATATTCCAGGCGAGATGGGCCATCAGCGCCACCTCTTGAATGCTCTGCGCTTGATCGGGCGAGCCCTTGACCGAGAAGCTGCCGTCGGCGTATTCAATGTCTTCTTCGTTCGCTTCCATCAAATGAGCCGCCAGTACGCGCGCTTTGTCCTTGAGCTTGCGCGAAGCTTGCGCCAGCGCCGCGCCCGTGACCGGGGTGGTGCGGCTGCCATAAGTGCCCCAGCCCATGGGCGTTTCGGTGGTGTCGCCATGGATGACTTCGATGTCATCAACCGGAAAGCCGAGCTCATCGGCGATGATCTGCGCCAGCGTCGTCTCCGAGCCTTGCCCATGCGGCGACGCGCCGATGAGCGCTTGCACCTTGCCCGTCGGCGTGACGCGCAAAGTTGCGCTCTCCCACAAGCCGCCTTGGAAGCCGACCGCGCCCGCCACCTGGCTCGGGCCCAGGCCGCACATTTCGGTGTATGCGGTCACGCCGATGCCGAGGTAACGGCCTTCTGCCTTCGCTGATTTCTGCTGCCGGCGGAAGTCGCCATAGCCGGCCATACCCAGCGCTTTCTCGAAGGCAGCCGGATAATCACCGCTGTCATAGGTCAAGCCCGCAGCTACATCGTAGCCGTTTTCAAAGGCCGGGATCAGGTTCTTGCGCCGCACTTCAACTGGGTCCATGCCAATTTCGCGCGCTACATTGTCGACCATGCGCTCAAGCAGGAAAGTCGCTTCGGGCCGGCCGGCGCCGCGATAGGCGTCTGTCGGCGCGCCATTGGTCATCACGCCAATCGATTTGCAGTAGACGCTGTCGATCGTATAGGGACCGACGTAGAGCAAGCCATGCAAAATCGTGGGGATGCCGGGCGCCGCTGTCGAGAGATAGCCGCCCATGCCGGCGTATACGGTCGAGCGGACACCGAGAATCTTGCCGTCATTGCTGGCCGCCATCTCGACATGCTGCACGTGATCGCGCCCATGAATCGTAATCAGGTAATTCTCGGAGCGCGTCTCCGTCCACTTGACCGGCACGCCGAGCTTGATCGACGCCCAGCTGACCAGCGCCTCGTCCGGGTAGCAGGGGATCTTGCTGCCGAAGCCGCCACCGACTTCGGGCGCGATCACCCGTACCTTATTCTCGTTCAAGCCGGTCACCGCGCTGATGATAAAACGGTGGATATGCGGGTTCTGCGATGTGCACCAAAGCGTCAACTCTTGCGTCGCCGGATTGTACTGCGCCATCGCCGCCCGCGTTTCCATCGCTGTCGGCAGGAGCCGCTGCTGCAGGATGCGCTCGGAAACGACCACATCAGCCGCGTCAAAGACGGCGTTGCTGGCATCTTCGTCGAATGGCGCCCAGGTGAAGGCGATATTGCCCTCGACATCGTCATGGATCAAAGGCGCGCCTTCACCAGCCGCCTCTTCTGGATCAATGACCGCGGGCAGCTCTTCGTACTCGACAAGCACCGCGTCGGCCGCGTCTTGCGCCCGGTAGCGGTCATCGGCCAGCACAATGGCGACGCCATCGCCGACATAGCGGACCTTGCCCTTGGCCAGAGCGGGGTGCTCCGGCGTTTTCAAGTCGCTATCGGGGATCAGCCAGGCAGTTGGCAAGCCGGCCAATCCGTCGCCGATGTCCTCGCTGGTATATACGGCGACCACGCCATCCATCGCCTCAGCGACCGAGCTGTCAATGCTGACGATGTTTGCATGGGCATAGGGGCTGCGAACGACCGCCATGTGCAGGACGCCGGGCAGCTTGATGTCATCGGTGTAGCGCGCTTCGCCGGTGATCAGGCGCGGGTCTTCCCTGCGTTTTATGCCTGAGCCGAATATACGCGTAGTCATGCTTCACCTCCCTAGGCGCCGGCGGCGGCATCCGCCACCTGTTTGACCGCCTTGACGATGTTGTGATAGCCGGTGCAGCGGCAGATGTTTCCTTCGAGGTAATGGCGGATCTCCCCTTCGGAGGCGCCGGGGTTGTCCCGCACAAAGGCCGCGCTCGCCATGATCATGCCCGGCGTGCAGTAGCCGCATTGCAGGCCGTGGTTTTCCCAGAATGCAGTTTGCATCGGGTGATGCTCGCCGTTTTCCGCCAGGCCTTCAATGGTTGTGATGGCCGCGCCATCGGCTTGTACGGCAAGCAAGGTACAGGACTTCAGCACTTTGCCGTCGAGATGGACCGTACAAGCGCCGCATTGGCTGGTGTCGCAGCCGATTTTCGTGCCTGTCAGATCCAACTCTTCACGCAAAAAATGAACCAATAACGTGCGGGGGTCGACATCGCGCACTTGGTCGACCCCGTTTACAGTGATTGTAACTTGCATAAAACCCTCCATTTCGTCGCCAGCATGTTGACCGATTCACTTGCTTCGCGTCATTATAACTTGACTGACGCGAAAATGTAACTTGCCCAAGCTGAAAGCTGAATTTGCCCTGGGCAAAACGCAAACTTCCATCCGGGAAAATTGTAACTTGCTTTTGTCAATTTGGCTACAAGTTGCAAGTTTGAGCGCGGGTGGAGATATTCCAACTCGTCATGTACAAACGCATCGCTGAGCCTCTGCATTCTCTATCTTGCCTCCTTTGCTCTTTGGTGAATACATCCATGGTTCGCGACCGAGAGGGCTAGCTCAAGCGTCCGCGTCCGTGAGAAATTCCGCCAGGTGGTGCTTCCACAAGCCCGCCAGCGTATGACTGCCGTGGCCGCGAGAATGTTCAGAAATGGGCAGCAGCACATATCGCGCGCGCTCCACATCCGGCAACGCCGCTTCCATGATGCCCAGCTCGGGCGGATTCACTTGATCATCGGCGGAATTGATCGCCAGCAGCGGCGCCTTGATGCGCTTGAGATGTGGCGCCGGGTTGTAGTCCTCGGATGCAGCGAAGGCATAGAGCATATCGTTGGCGTCAAGCGCCGCGGCATTACTGCGGATTCGTTCCGCCAGAAAAGCGTCGGCGGCCGCGCGCGTCGGCGCTTCCCTGCGCCATTGAAGCGGGCAGCTGGTCATCATGATCAGCAAGTGGATGGCGTTGATCAAGCCGGGTGGCTGGGCTTCGTATTCACCGTCATGCCAGGCCGGGTCATTCTTGATCGAGTCCATGATCATTTTGCGCATCATGCGATTTCGCCCGGCGATCTCGGCCGGCAGCGCGGCCAGCGGCGCCAGCGCGTCCATGAAGTCGGGATAATGAATGCCCCAAAGCCAGGCCTGCATGCCGCCCATTGAGGTGCCCAGGACCAGGCGCAGGTGATTGACTGCCAGGCCTTCAGTGAGCAGGCGGTGCTGGGCGCGGATCATATCGAGGTAACGGTAACGGGGGAATCGCATGCGCGGCCCGTCGCTCGGCTTGCTCGATCCCCCGTGTCCGATGCCATCGGGCAGGATGATGTAGTGCTTCTCGGCGTCAAGGAGCTGGCCGGCTTGAAACAACTCGCCGGCGAAGCTCTCACGCAGAAATTGCGCGCCACTGCCGGTTGTGCCATGCAGGATCAGCGCCGCGTTTCGCACCAGCCCGGCTTCATCGCGGCGGGGCGCGCCGAGCGTGCGATAATGCAGGCGCAGCGCCGGCATGACTTCGCCGTTATCGAAGGCAAAGTCGCGAATTGTGAAATCGCCCGCTCGCGGGTCCATTTGCGCCTCGCGCCAGCGCTATGGACTGAGCGAAGGCAAACTGTAGCGTCGGACGAAGGCGCCGTTCTCTCGCAGCATCACAAGGTTGAAACCGCCTTGAGTGTTCAAGTCCGGTTCGGCCGCGCCCAGGCCGGGATAACCCGCCAGGTTTGACCAGGTCGACGGGCAGCAGATGTAAGTGACGCCATCGCTGAAGGTCGTTGTCGACTGATGGATGTGACCGTGGAAGACGCCCGCGATTTTGTCACGATGCTGCCGCAGGAGCCGCTGCACGCGCTGGCCATTCTGAACGCGCATCTGCTCGTCGATCCAGGGTACGCCGGTTTCTATCAGGGCGTGATGCGTCGCCACGACGATCGGTCCGTCGTGGATTGACTCAAGTTGCTCCGCAAACCAGTCGATCTGCTCGTCGCTCAGGTTTGGCGCGTGAACATCGCCTTCTTCGTTGCTGTCCAGCGTCACGAGATGGCAGCCGCCCAGTTGCAGATGCGCATCGCCCAGCACCTGGGTACGCTCCCCATCGTGCATGATGTCGCGCATCAGCCGGAGCGAGTCATGATTGCCCGGCAAGAGATACAGAGGCTGTGAAAGCGGCGTAAGAAGTTCGCGCGCGCAATGGTAATCTTCCGCTTGCGGATCGGCACAGACATCGCCCGTATGCAAAATGAATTCAATCTCATAGGGCAGCCGACTTATCATCTCAAGCAGGCGCTCAACGCCGCGATTCGGATGCGGCAGGGAAGCGGGAATCTCAGGCGGGTGATAGGCGGGATCCGCGCTGATGTGGCTATCGCTTATGTGGAGGAAAGTCGTCATACTTACAGTCTATCAAAGAAGCGCCCGGCTGTGGGCAAGACTGCTCAACTTGGCAACACATTAGCACACAGCCACTATTAACGCCACTGCTTTCTGGCTTGCTCGGCTCGGTCGGCGGATTTCGGCACGTTTGCCGGTTTTCACGCCGACATTGGCCGCAATCAAAGGCAGAATGCATTAAGATTCAGGCCTGCGCCATATATCGGATGAATGCGGATAGGCTGATGGAAACTCCTCTTGTGCAGCATATTTCACTGATGGCGGACGCGAATGCCCTGGGCCGGGGGGAAGCGTCGCCCTCTGATTTGATTGAGCGGCTGCAACAGCGCTTCGAGCGCATCAACAGCGCGATCGACGCCTTCCTGCCGGAAGCGAATCGCTTCGAGCGTTTGCGCCGCGACGCCGCATCGCTGGAGGCGCGCTTTCCCAATCACGCGGGGCGCCCGCCATTGTATGGCGCCTTGCTGGGCGTCAAAGATATATTTCATGTCGACGGCTTCACAACGCGGGCCGGCACGCGCGTGCCGCCGGAGCATTTTGCCGGCGAAGAGGCGGCTGTTGTGACGCAGCTGAAACGCGCCGGCGCCCTCATCGTCGGCAAGACCGTCACCACCGAGTTCGCCTATTTTGAGCCGGGGCCGACGCGAAACCCGCATAACCCCGCCCACAGCCCCGGCGGCAGCAGCAGCGGGTCAGCGGCGGCCGTCGCTGCCGGGCTGGCCCATATCAGCCTCGGCACACAGACTGTCGGCTCGGTTATACGCCCGGCGGCCTACTGCGGAATCGTCGGCTTCAAACCATCCTTCGATCGCGTCGCCAGCGCCGGCTTGGTCAGCTTCTCGCCATCGGCTGATCATGTCGGTTTCTTCACAGTTGATATCGCCTCTATGCAAGCCGTCTGCGCCGCCCTCATCAGCGATTGGAAGGGCGACCGCGAGCATGAAGCGCGCCCGGCCCTGGGGGTTCCGGTCGGCGCCTACCTGGAGCAGGCGACAGCGCTGGATGCATTTGCCCGGCAGCTGTCCGCGCTTGAAGGAGCGGGTTACCGGATCAAGCGCGTCCCGATGTTTGACGACATCGCGGCGATTGACGGCTTCCATCAAGAACTGATCGCGGCCGAACTGGCGTTGCAGCATCGCGAGCGCTTCGCCCAATTCAGCGCGCTTTATCGGCCGCGCACGGCAGCGCTCATCAGGCAAGGGCAGACCGTATCGCCCGGTCGCCTGCGGGCGGCGCGCGCGCATCGCCTGGCATTCCGCGGGCGCCTGCACCGGGTTATGGACGCGGAGGGCATCGATCTGTGGATCTGCCCATCGGCGCCCGATGTCGCGCCACGCGGCCTGGAAGCGACTGGCAGCCCGGCGATGAATATGCCCTGGACGCATGCCGGCCTTCCCGCCCTGTCATTGCCGGCTGGGCGCGGCGGGGCTGGCCTGCCGCTGGGCCTGCAGCTGGTGGGCCGTTTCGGTGAAGACGAAAGGCTGCTGGCCTGGAGCGGCGGCATTGAGCAGGTCTTGCAGGGTTGAAACGGGCGGCTCTGCGCCAGGCGCGTTCGGCAAATCAGGCGATCGCCAGCGGATTCACCCAGGAGCCGGTCGCCCCGGTCAGCTTGAGCGGCGCGATGATCAGCAGAAACTCATAACAGCGCGCCGCCGCCAAGTCATCGAGATTGAGATTCTCCACATGGGTGACGCCTTTGTGCACCAGCAGAAAACGGTGCACCGAATGATCCATCGGCGGCATCGCCTCCACCGCCATATTGTCCGCGCCAACCAGGGTCATGCCCTGCTCGAAAAGGAATTGGGCCGCTTCCAGGTTCAAGCCGGCCTGGGCATCGCGATATACTGGATCGCCCGCCCGCAGCAATTCGAGCGTTCCCGTGCGCACGAGCACCGCCGTGTTTTCGCTGATGACGCTGCCTTGCCGCGCCAGGGCGCCGCGGATGTCGTCCGCGCCGATGGCATAAGCGGGCGGGAGCATGTCGACGCCTTTGTAGCCGGCCACATCCAAGAGCAAGCCCCGGCTGACGATGGGCGGCATTTTTTCGATGCTCATGTGGCTTTGCCCGGCGGAGCTGACGCAGTCGCTGGCCGGGACTGTCGCGCCGTCGCCGTCATACAGACGCGGCTCGCCGTCCTTGGCGGGCAGCCCGGCGGCATCCTGCTTCTCGGCGATATGGCAAAGGGCGTCGATGTGGGTGCCGACGTGAATCGACATGCGGATCGTCTCGGCCGCCGCCGAGCCCGGGTCAATGGTTGATGCGTCGCCGTGGCGCAGATGGGGCGCGATCGAATAAGACTTCATGGCCGCGCCCGGCGTCAACATGCCTTCCTGAAAGTCGACGCCCAAGCTGAAAACCCGGCCGGTTTTCACCAGGCGCAGCAGGTCGGGCGTCAAGCGCGGGACGGGCAGTTTTCCATAAGCAGACAAGCTCATATCCACTCCTCATGTGCTGGTTTGATTGGCGCTAGTGTAGCAGATTCCCGCATGCAGGAGTCGCGCTGAGCGGTGGATGATTTGGCCAGGCGCGGCGGTTTCATGGCGCTTCTGTCCATGGCGTTTCCGCTTCGGCGGGAAAATCCCTGGCGAGCTGTTCGTCCATTCTTTGCTTCATGCCCTTGAGGTAGTTTTCGTTGTAACGTTTCGCGCCTTCATAGGTGTTCACGCCTTCCCAGGGTGGACTGGCGTGTACGGCGCCGTCATAGTAAAACTCATGTCGAATCACATTCTCGGCCTCGGGCTGCTGATCGGGCAGGAGATTGTCGAGGATGAGGATGCGGTCAATCAAGCGGGTCAAGGCATGGACGCGCTGGTTTAGGAAGCCATCGCCGAGCAAGAGGTTGTTGGAGAGGGTGATGACATGGTTCATAAGTTGATCGCGGATTTGCGCGTATTGCGCAAAGGCGTCTTGGGCGGGCGCAATTGTGGAATCCGAGTGTTGGTCGGGGATTGGGGTTGATTGGACGGCGGCAATGGCGTTTGCGTGGGCAAGAAGATTCCGCGCAAGCGCATCGGAATACAGTTCGTAATCGTCGTCCCATTGTTGCCGCCAGTGTTGAATCGTGCGTCTGGGAAAGCCGGTGAGCTGGTGCACGAGCATGGTGTTGCCGCTGTGGAGAAGCAGGAGACGGCGGACGAGTTTCTTTTCTTCAGGTGTATAGTCGCGCTTGGGCATGAGAGTCCCTGGGGCTGGCTGCTGGTGGCGGGATCTTAGCATGGACGGGCAGCGGAGAGGGGACTAAATGGTCGCGCGCCCTGTTTTCGTTTCGACTTGTGGACACATGCCGCGGCCGCATTTGAGCTCATTGGGCGACTCACAGAGTCGCCCCTACAAGGCTTGTCCGACGCTGGGTCATTCGAGCGCGAATCTTTCACCACAACCCCCTGCGCGTTCGCCATCCCTATGGCGAGCATCCCAGCAAGCGAGGTGAAGAGTCCAGCAGTGAGTTGGGGCGGCTTTGCGGCGAAGCAGGTTTTCAAGCTCGACAGGTATGAATGACGCGTCAATCCAATGCAGCATTGCCGGAACTTAACGCGGCAGGGGATCGAGTGGCAGGCCGCTGGGCACTTCACTCGGCGTGATGTGGGACAGATCGCGCGCTGCCGGGTCGGTCAAGGCGAGCAGGAAATCCACCACGTCGGCGACCTCTTCCTCACTTATCGGCAGGCCGGCTCTCATGGGCCGGGCGACCGAATGCGCCTGACGCGCGAAGTCGTAAGCCAGCAGCTGATCCTGGAAGGCGGGCGGCAGCTGCTGCGCCGCGTCGTAGACGATATTGGCGCGCCAGGGATCGGCATGATGCCAGATGACTGCCGCCAGATCACTGTATGCGCCGCTGTGGAAGTAGGGCGCGGTCAATTCGACATTGCGCAGGCTTGGGGTGCGGAAGCGATACTGGTCGCGATGATCGAAGCTCACATTGGCCCGCCCGAAATCGTCGACGCCGTCCGGGCCATTGTCTTTGCCGGGGCCCAGCTGCGGCACGAGCAGATTATGAAAGCGCATATCGGTAAAGAGATCGCCACTGTGACAGGCTGCGCAATTGATCTCGCGATTCAGCGCGCCGTAAAAGAGCAGCGCGCCGCGCTTTTGCGATTCCGACAGCGCCTGGTCATCGCCCGCCAGGTAGTCGTCCCAGGGCGCTGTCGTGAAGATCAGTTGGCGCTCGAAGGCGGCGATCGCCTCGCCAAGCTGGCGCAGGGTCAGATTCGGACTATCGAAGACCTGGGCAAAGCGGCGGGTGTAATTGTCGTTGGCGCGCAGGCGTTCCAACAGGAGCAGGCGAATGACCATCGGCGGGTAGTCGCCGAAAGTCAGGCCCGCCATTTCGTGTTGGGAGGTGATCGGGAAGAGGGCCTGCGCCAGCAGCGGATCGTCCAGGTCGAGGTCGTTGATAGCGTCTTCGAGCGTGTGTACGCGCTCGCCGTCCGGCCTCTGCTCGACGCGGCCATCCCAGAACTGGCTGGGCAGCAGGGCGCTATTAATGATAGTCGGGCTGTTGCGCGGGATGAAGACTTCGATGAAGGGATTGGCGATGGCCTCGCCGTTTGTTGAACCGCCGGAAAAAGCTGTTTGGATCAGCTTGCGAAATGAGCGGCTCTCTCCAAGCCCCTGCCCGCCGGCGCCGATCGGCAGGACGCGCCCGTCCGTCATGGCGAATTCCGGATGGTGACAGGTGGCGCAGGCGATATTCTGGTCGCCCGAAAGGATGGGGTCGAAGAACAGATCCCGCCCCAATTTCGCCAGATCGCTTTCCGGCTCGATGAGCTCGCGCCCCGGATAGGGCGCCAGGCCATGTTCAGCAATAAGGGAGCGCAATGCCTGGTCCAGGTCGCGCACCTCGACATAGCTCGCCGCAGGCTTGTCCTGCCGCGGGAAACGCCGGGGCGCGGGTGGCTGCGCGCCGTCGGTCACATGCAGAATGCGCCCGGCGTAGGTTTCGCTGATATAGATCCCACCGTCGGGATGCGGCAGCAGGGAGATTGGGAAATGCAGACGAGTGAGGACAGTCTCCAGGCGGCCTTGGCCATTGATCCGGCTGAGGCGCCCGCTCGCCTCTTGTTTGTGCAGGCCGCTGAAGCAGTCGGTGCGCGGCGCCAGGGTCGCGAATTCCAGAATCCAGACATCGCCGGCGGCGTCAACGGCGACATCAATCGGCATGTTCAAGCCATCAACGAGGGTCCGCTGGCGCCCGTCGGCGGTCAGCTCGGCCAATTCTCCGCTGTTGGCGACATGTGGGCAGCCGCCGAACAGGGTCACAAGCATGGAGGCGCCGCGCCGCGCGAGACCGGTCGGGATTGGTTCGAGCCTGCCGCCGGCATGATGCGGGTTATCCAGGGCGGCGAAGCGATGCAGGTAGGAAATCGAGCCGTCCTCTCCTTCCAGGACCAGCCCGTTCCCGGCCGCGTCGGTCACCATTGGCGCGCCGCTTTCGTTGAAGGCTATGTCGAATGGATGCAACAGGAAGACGCCGCTGGAACCGGCATCCCGCCGATTGAGATCCGCGGGGCTGAGCGGCGTCGCCGGCAGCGAGGCGGTCGCTGCGCTCGGGAGGCGGTAGAGCTGGCCGCCAGCCAAGGCAACAAGGATGCTGGCGCCATCGGGCGAAACCGCCAGGGCCGGCGCGCTGGGCAGATTGTCTTTGGAGAAGGTGCTGGGAATGCCGGAGACCAGGCGGCCCAGTTGGCCATCATGCCGCAGCAGGCTGATGCCGGCGCTGCGCTCGCCATGCCCGCCAGCCTCGGCGATCAGAAGCGAGCCATCCGGCAAGAGCGCCAAACCGGCCGGGTAATACAGCCCCTCGACAACCGTCGTGATCCGTGGATTGGTTTGCGCCTGCCCGCCGAAGCAGAGCAATGCGATCATCGCGGACAAAACCAGTTTTCGAATCGGCATTGATCAACACCGAAATCTGCCATCGGCTTATGGCTAGTTTATCACATCTCAAGGGGCATGGCGCGGTCTCAGGCGCATCGGAACCTGGCTGCCGACCACCGATACACCCACTATCGCCATTTGACCGTGTCCCTCAGCCCATAAGGGGCAGGCGCATCAAGTTGCTCGTGTAGTCCTCTTTGAGCCAGGCGTAATCCGGATCGTCATAGGGTGGCGTTTTGCGCGCGTCATCAAGAAGCTCGCCGGCCAGGTAATTCAGGAAGTACAGGTTGGAGCCGGGCGCGGCTGATGTCGAGTGGAAGCCTTGCGTGACGAGCACCAGGTCGGTATCGCGGACGGCGAAGATCTCCTCAAAGCTGGTATCGCGCCGATAATTGCGATGCAGTGCGACACCGTTGGCCGGGTCGGTGCGGAAGTAGTAGGTCTCGTCCAGATGGGCCGAGCCGCCGTAGCCGTCATGGCAATGGGGCGGGTAACCCGACCAGGCGCCGCCGGGCACATAGACTTCGTAGAGAATCAGGCGCTCGGCCGGCATGGGATGGGCGAGAGTGTGATGCACCTGACGCCGCGCCGCGCCCCCGCCGCGCACTTCGGATCTGATCTCATCCGGCCTGAACAGGCGCAGCGGATATCTGCCTTCGGCCGGCGCCGCCCCCAGCGCGAACTCGAAGCTGCAGTCGCTGATGACGCCGAATTCTTGGCCGGGCGGCACATAGAGCACCGAAGGCTTCTCTTGAAAGACGCCGGCGCGCTTGAGGGCGAAATCGCCCACGCCCGTTTGCACCGCCCCCGCCCCGGCCAGCGGGACCAAGGCGAGCTCGGTGTCTTCGGTCTGATGCAGGTAGACTTGGCCGGCACTGATCTTGACGATGAGGAATGACAGATATTGCCAGCCGGCTGATTCCGGCGTCACATCGAGCACTATGCTTTCATCGCTGTTCGATTTGAGATGATTGCTCATGCTGCGGTTTTCCTCTTTCTTTGATGAATGCTTCGACTTCATGCCGATAGGGCAAGGCGCGGGCGCAGCCATGCCTGGTGACGACCAGCGCGCCACAGGCATTGGCGAAGCGAGCGGCTTGATTCCAGTCCCATCCCTGTGCCCAGCCATAGATCAAGCCACTGGCGAAGCCATCGCCCGCGCCAACGGTATTGACGATCTCCACCGGGAAGCCCGGCACGTCGATGATCGCGCGGCCGGCGTAGATTCGCAGGCCGCGTTCGCCGCGCTTGAGCGCCAGCACCGCGCCCGAGTCTTCGGCTTGCGCCACCAGTAGCTCATGCAGGCGCTGCCGGTCGGTCACGCTTTCGCCCGCCATGACCGCTTCCGGCGCCGGCGAGAGCGCGGCCCAGAATTCTTCTTCGGTGCCGATGACGACATCCATGAGCGGCAAGAGGCGGCGGATATGCAAACCAAAGGCCAGCGGATGCGACCACTGATCGGGGCGCAGATCGAGATCGATGAAAGCTGTCATGCCTAGGGCGAAGGCTTGCTCGGCCAGGTAGAGGCAGCAATCACGGGCGCCCCCGCGGCTCAAGGCGGTGCCGGACAGGGACAGCGCGCGCGCCTCGGCCAGCGGCAGCTTCGTTGCCTCGTCGATTGACAGGTGGATATCAGCCGGGTTCTCGCGGTAAAAGAGCAGTGGAAACTTGTCGGGCGGCTGCACGCCGACCACGGCCATGCCGGTCCGCCTGCCCGGCTTTACGGAAATGTAATCGGTATTCACGCCCTCGACGCCCAGATAATGACGCACGAAGCGGCCCACCTCATCATCGCCGACGGCGGTAAAGGCGATGGACTTCAAACCGAGCCGGCTGGCCCCGATGGCGATATTGACCGGGCTGCCGCCGACGCCGCTTTCGAAGGCGCTGATGTCGTGGAATGCCGCGCCGATATCGCGTGCGAACAGATCCATCGACACGCGGCCGACCGTAATCAAATCGTATTTCATTGAGCGGCCTGCTTCAGCATGTCGATGATTTCGCCCGCTTCAATCCTTTGCAGACAGTCGCAAATTTGAGACGCCAAGCCGGGCAGGGCGGTCAAGTCATGATCCCAAAGCTCGGCATGGCTCAAGACGCGCTGAACGAGGGCCTCGGTTGATTCAGCCTCGGCCCAGGCGGCGGCGAACCAGGCCAAGACCTGCGGATCGTCATTCAACGGGATCGGCTCGCCGCGCCATTCGCCACGATAGAGGCGGATGAATGCCGCCAGCGCGATGACCAGGCGGGCCGGCAAGGCGCCCGCGGCCGCGTGATAAGCCAGCAGCGAGGGCAGGATGCGCTCTTTCACTTTTGACGAACTGTTCAGCGCAATCGTCAGCAGGCGATGATGAATATGCGGATTGCGGAAGCGGGCGAAGACATCAGCCGCGAAAGCTTCCAGCTCAGCGCGGGGGATCTCCGCCACTGATGGGATGACCTCTTGAAAAACCAGATCATGGAGGAAGGTCGCGAGCGCTTCCTGTTCCATCGCCTCGCGCACCGATTCGATGCCCAGCAAGACGCCGAGCGGCACCAGCGCGGTATGCGCCCCATTCAGCAGGCGTACCTTGACGGTGCGGTAAGGCGCCGCGTCAGCCACAATTTTGATGTTGAGCGGCGTCTTGGTTTTATCCACCGGAAACTCGTCCAGCAAACTTGGCTCGGCTTCAATGATCCAGCTATGGTAAATCTCGCCGGCCGCCAGGAGACGGTCTTCATAACCCAGGTCGGCGAACATACGCGCCGCCTGCGCCTGCGGGAAGCCGGATACGATGCGGTCGACCAGCGTATTGCAGAAAATATTATGCGCCTCAATCCATTCAGTGAAGCCCGGTTCCAGCTGCCAAAGGGCGGCGTAGTCCAGAATGATCTCGCGCAGGCGGGTCGCGTTATCGACGATCAATTCGGTCGGAATGATGATGCAGCCGCGCTCGGGCGCGCCGTCAAAATGGCGGTAGCGTTCGAGCAAGAAGCGCGTCAGCTTGGCGGGAAAGGTCGCCGGCGGCTCGTGCTTCAGGCGGTCGGCGGCGGAGAATACGATGCCGGATTCGGTGGTGTTGGAGAAGATGAAACGGATGTCTGGTTGCCGCGCCAGCGCCAGATAATCGGCGAAATCTTGATGGGGATAGACCGTGCGATTGACCGCGCTGATCAGCCGGGTCTGCTCCACCAGTTCGCCTTCGACCATGCCGTGCAGGTATGTTGTAAACAGGCAATCTTGCTCGTCCAGCGCCTGGTAGCGGCCGGGCGTCGCCTTGACGATGACGATGCCGCCCGCAAAGTTGGTTTCGGCGTTCAGCACATCCACGGTCCAATCGACGAAAGCGCGCAGGAAATTGCCGCCGCCGAATTGCACGATGCGTTCGGGGTAATGGCGTCGCCCCGGGAGGGCGCGGTTGGACAGCTGAGGAAGCATAGGCTCAATCCAATCGATAAGTCTGTTTGGCCAGGTCATAGGCGAGGGCGCGGATCATCTCAAAGGCGTCTTCCTCGTCGATGAAACCGCGGACGAGTTGCCCGGCCAGCCAATCCGCGCAGACGCGCCGCCAGACATCGTGCCGGGTTGGTATCGAGGGGTAGGCGCGCGTGTCGTCATTGAAGCCGACCAGATTGTAAATCCCGGCCGTCTCGACCACTGCGTCCAGGAAGCGGGTCATGCCCAGCCAGCTATCGAAGAACCACCAGGGCGGCCCCAGGCGCAAAATCGGATAATGGCCGGCCAGCGGCGCCAACTCGCGGCTGTATGTCGTCTCGTCAAGGTTGAAGAGGACCAGCGTCATATCGGGCCGAGCCGCGAAGCGATCCAGCAGTGGTTTGAGATTTTTGGTGAATTCTGCCCGAATCGGGATATCGGCGCCCATATCGCGGCCGTAGCGGGCGAACAGCGCCGGATTGTGATTGCGCCAGGAGCCGACATGCAGCTGCATGACCAAGCCGTCTTCGCTGCTCATGCGCGCCATTTCAATCAGCATGTGGCCGGTGAAGCGGGCGGCGTCCTTCGCCGACGCCTCGCCTTTCAGCGCCCGCGCGAATATCGCCTCGGCATCGGCCCGGCTCAAGACTTCGGTGTAGGCGGTCAGGGCGGCGTGATCGGTGGCGGTCGCGCCCATTGATTTGAAGAAAGCGCGCCGCTGTTCCAGCGCTTGAATGAGAGTGGCGCAGTCATGGACATCGACGCCGGCGGCCTCGCTAAGCAGGTCGATGCTCGCGCGCCAGCCGCCGCTGTCAATATTGACGACCGCATCGGGCCGGAACGTGGGGATGACGCGCCCGCCCCAGCCGGAATCGCGAATCGCCTGATGATGTTCCAGTTTGTCGGTCGCCGCGTCGGTGGTCGCCAGGACCTCGATATTGAAGCGCTCAAACAGGGCTCGCGGGCGGAATTCCGGGCGAGACAAGCGCTCTTCGATGGCGTCGTAGATCGCCGCGGCGTTGGCGCTATTGATTTTGAGGTCGATGCCGAAGACATCAGCCAGCTCGTCGCGGAGCCAGATGCCGGTCGGCGTGGCGCGGAAGAGATGCCAATTGTCGCAGACTGTGCCCCAGATCTGCCTGTGGTCAGCCGATGTCGGCGCCGCTCCCAGGGGCAGAATCCCAAGATCGTTCAGGGAGATGTCCTGCGAGTACAACATGCGGAAGATGTAATGGTCGGGGATGATCAGCAGATCGACCGGGCTGCCGAACTGGTAATGCGGATCGGCGAACATGCGCGGATCGACATGGCCGTGCGGGCAGATAAGCGGCAGATCTTTGACCGATTCATAGAGCGCCAGGGCGGCGCTGTTCTGAGCCGGCTCGGATGAGAAGTAGCGATTTCGCATGGGCGTATTATTTCACGCTATATGGACAAGCGCCGCAATTGTACCGCTAAGCTCGCGATTTACGAGAAATACAGGGGCGAGCCACCGGCTCGCCCGTACGAAATATCACGATTGCAATCTTGTCCCCGTCAATGCGTATTGTCAACAGCCTGACCGTTTTCCTGGTAGAGGTAGCAGGCGACCGCTTGACCGTAGCCGCCGGCATAATGCCCGGGCGTATTCAGGCATTCGGGCATGGCGTGGGGGCAGCGATGACGGAAGAGGCAGCCGGCCCGGTCGCCACTGGGCGACAATTCCTCCAGCGGGATCTCCACCGTGCCTTGCCAGCGCCGCTCCGGGTCGGGCCGCGGAATTGAACTCACCAGCAGCTGCGTGTAGGGGTGCTGCGGATTCTGAATCACGGTTGTGGCGTCGCCCACCTCGACCACGCGCCCGCGGTACAGAATGAAGATCTGATCGCTGATTTGATGGGCGGTCGCCAGATCGTGCGTGATGTACAGCAGAGAAATGCCGAAGTCGTCGCGCAGCTCTTTGAGCTTGGTCAAGATATTGGCGCGCAGGGAGGCGTCGATCATCGAGACTGGTTCATCGGCAACGATGATTCTGGGTTGCAGCAGCAGGCTGCGCGCGACCACGATGCGCTGCCGCTGTCCGCCGCTGAGCTGGTGGGGATAGCGCCCTAGCACTTCCGCTGGCCGCAAGCCGACCTTGGTCAGCGCGTCCTCGATCAGGCCGAGCGCCTGCGAGCGGCTCTTCGCCAGCTTGAAGCTGCGAATCGGCGTATGCAGGAGCCGGTCAATGGTATAGAAGGGATTGTAGACGGCGAAGGGATCTTGAAAGATGGCCTGCACCTCGCGGCGATAATCGCGCCGTTCCTCATTGGACATCGCCCAGAGGTCTTGCCCTTTGTAGATGACGCGTCCGCCGGTCGGCTTGATCATGGCCAGGCCGAGGCGGGCCAGCGTCGTCTTGCCGCTGCCGCTTTCGCCGGCGATGGCGATGATTTTGGGCTCGTCCGCGCGGATCGTCAGCTTGAAGTCTTCGACGGCGACCACGCCATCCGGGTTGCGTTTGTTGCCGCCGAAGGCCATGGTGACATTGTCGAATTCCAGCAGGTGATTGGGCTTGGACGTCATGAGGCTTGGTCTTCCACCAAATGGCAGGCGGCGCGCCTGCCTCCGCTAAAATCGCGCAGGAGCGGAATCTCCTCCTTGCAGCGGTCCACCGCCAGCGGGCAGCGCGGATGAAAGGCGCAGCCGGACGGCAGTTCAAGCAGCGACGGCTGGCTGCCGGGGATGCCGGCCAGCTCGCGTTTTTCCTCCGGCGATGGCAGCGAACTGATCAGCAGCTTGCTGTATGGGTGCTGTGGCTCGTTGAAGAAGGACGCTATCGGCGAGACTTCGACCATTTTACCGGCGTACATGACCGCCAGGCGATCGGCCGATTGCGCCATCAGCCCCATGTCATGCCCGATGATGATCATCGCCGCGTTCAGTTGCTCTTGCACGTCATTCAGCGTCTGCATGACGACGCGCTGCACGACCACATCGAGCGCGCTGGTCGGCTCGTCGGCGATGATGACGCTCGGCTCGAGGATGATCGCCAGGGCGATGCAAACTCGCTGCTTCATGCCACCGCTCAATTCGTGCGGGTACATCTCGGCGACGCTATCGGGCAGGCCGACGCGGCCGAGCAATTCGCCGATATGCTTGGTGATCTGCCCGCGCGTCCAGCCGCGCTCATGCGCTTCGATCGCGTCCGCCATTTGATGCTTGATCTTGATGACCGGATTGAGCGAGTTCATCGAGCCCTGCGGGATGAGCGACAGTTTGCTCCAGCGGGTTTGCCGCATTTGCTCGCGCCCGAGCGCCAGGATGTTGCGGCCATCGAGAATCGCTTCGCCGCCCATGATGTAGGCGGGCGGTTTGTGCAGCCGCATCAGCGCCATGGCCAGCGTTGTCTTGCCGGAGCCGGATTCGCCGACGATGCCCAGCCGCTCGCCGGGGTAGAGCGAGAAGGTGATATCGTCAACCGCCTTGACCTCTTGTTTGCCGGTCATGTAGGAAACGCGCAGGTTCTTGACCTGCAGGGCGCTGTCCTGGCTCATCCCGTTCTCCTCAGGCGCGGATTGACGAATTCATCCAGCGCGGCGCTGACCAGAAAGAGCCCGACGAAGAGGACGATCAGAACGATAATCGGCGGCAGCCACCACCACCACAAGCCGTTTATCAGCGCTGAATAGAGCTGCGCCCAGTAGATGGTCATGCCCAGGGTTGGCGTGCGCTGCGGGCCCAAGCCGAGCACCTCCAGCCCGATGCCAGCAAGGACCGCGCCCGATGTCGCGCCGACGAAACTAGCGGCGGCCAGCGGCAGGATGTTCGGCATGATTTCTTCAAATATGATGCGGATGTCGCCCAGCCCAGCCAAACGCGCCATGTGCACGTAGGGCTGCTCGCGCAAGGAGAGCACCTGCGCCCGTATCGTGCGCGCCGGAAACATCCAGGAGAGCAGGGCGATGATGATCGCCATGTCAGTCACCGTCATCGCGCGAACCGAACCAGCAACCACCAGCAGTATCGCCAAGGGCGGAATGGTCAACATGGTGTCGGTCGCTGTGCTGATGATCATGTCGATTCGGCCGCCAAAGTAACCGGCAATCAAACCGAGGCTCGTGCCCAAGGTAACGCCAACCAGCCCGGCCAGCACACCCATCTTCAGCGTTTGCGGCGTGCCGGTAATGATGACCGCGAGCATATCGCGGCCGCCGCCGTCCGTTCCCAGAGGATGCTCGGCGGAGGGCGGTTTACGGGTCGGCACCGATATCGGGCGCGCCTTGTCCACATCAACGATGTACGGGCCGACGAGGCTCAGAAGCAAAAGCGACAACAGAAGGGCGAGGCCCAAAAGCAACTTTGGCGTCCGCCAAATGTAGCTAATGGCGGACTTGACATGAAGCAGGACGTTCTCGAGCATGATCAGCTCTCTTGTTTTTCCCGCTAGCGTTCGATGCGCGGATCCAGCAGCGGGTAAATCAGATCAACCACCAACACAGACACTGCCACCGTCAAAATGAGGAAGAAGGCGACGCCCTGTACCATATAATAATCCGAACTGCGCAGCGCGTTATAAAGCAGCCAGCCGATGCCGGGATAATTGAAAACGACCTCGACCAACACCGCGCCGGAAGTCACCGTGCCCAGCGCGATGGCCAGCGATGTGACCTGCGGCAGGAGGGCGTTGCGCATGGCGTAGGCGAAGAAGATGCGCCGGTCGGGCAGGCCTTTGGCCTCGGCAAGCGTCAGATAATCTTCACCGAGCACGGTCACCATCACGCCGCGCATGCTCAATGCCCAGAAGCCGACGCTGGTCAGTACGATGGACAGGGCGGGCAGGGCGCCATGTTTGATAACATCAAGGAGAAAGCGAAGACTCAACTCAGGTACGGTGCCGGAGGAATAGGCGCCGCCCAGCGGCAGCAAGCGCATGACAAAAGCGAAGATGTAGACCAGGATCAAACCCAGCAAATAATAAGGCACGGCCGACAGGATCATGAACATGGGCACGAAACGCTGCATGAAGCCGGGAGCGCGCGGCCAGGCCATCATGGCACCGAAAAACGAACCGGCGGCGAAAGATATCAAAGTGGAGATGGCCAGCAAGCCGACCGTCCAAGGCAAGGCGCGCAGCAAAGCCGCTTCGACCTTTGAGGGGTAATAGGAAATTGAATAACCCAAATCAAAACGCAATGTATTAAATAGAAAGCGGAAATATTGAATGTGGATCGGCTGGTCGAGGCCGAAGCGGGCGCGATAGGCGGCCACGATTTCGTCCTCGGAGTCGGACTGCATGCCAGCGCCGCGGGCGCGCAACTCTTCCAGCACGGCGCCGATCGGGTCGCCCGGCATCAGCCGCGGGATGATGAAGTTCACGGTCGCGGCCAAGACGACCACGACGAAGAACATGACGAGCCGGCGGATGAAGTAGGCCTGTTTCACATCGGATACCCTTCAGGCAATTTCATGGGTTGCCTCGGTAAGCCGCAAGAAAAATAAACTACAGAGGACGCGGGCAGCCATCCTTACCCCCCTCCCGCCATCTCTATGGCGGGCATCCGAAGCATCAGGGAGGGGGAGCTTTGCACAGCGAGCCGGCGAACTTCAAGTTGCGTACGGGCGAGCCGGTCGACACTTGATTTGTGTACGGGCGAGCCGCCCTAAGTCCTAATTGCGTGGCAGCGCGCGCCGGCCTAAGTCCTAATTACGTACGGGCGAGCCGGTCGACACTTGATTTGTGTACGGGCGAGCCGGCGGCTCGCCCCTACGAATCACGTGCATGTGCCCGGAACAGTTTGCCCGGGCACATTAGCTAGCTCTTGCTTACATGCCCGCCGGTTCGATCTCGGTGATCATCAGCAGGGCGGTCTGCCACCAGAAGCCGGGGTGGACGTAGTTATTGTCCGCCGTTGGCCAGTTTGTCCAATAGTGATTATTGAACGGAGTCAGCAGCGAGGCTTCGGTCAGCGGCATGGCCGGCAGCTCGGTCAGCCAGATCTCGATCGCTGAGCGGAAGAGATCCTGCATAGCCGGGTCTTCGCTGGCGGTCAGCGCCATTTCATCGACGATTGCGTCATAGTCGGCATTTTCAAAGCGGGTGCGCGAGCCGGTGACATCTTCGCCCAGCGGGGCGGAGTGACGGCTGTGGAAGTTATCCAGCGTGCCGTAGGGATCGCGCACGGCGCCGCAAGCCACATCGATCCAGGCGTTGGCGCCGCCGGTGCGGGCGGTCTCGTTGAAGGCGGCGTTGTCTTGCAGCTTGAAGGTGGCGTCAAAGCCGGCGCGCTGCAGCAGCTCGGAGATGACCGGCGCCATCTTGACCTGGAAGGTTTCACCCTGGCGGATGGCGAGATCCATCTGCACGGTGTTGCCATCGCCATCGACCCAGAGGCCGTCGGCGTTCATGCTGAAGCCGGCGCCCGTCATCAACTCATCGACCTTGTCCTGGTTCTGTTCCAGGGTGGGATGGGCATCAAAGATGTCGGCGCTGGCGTTCATGTATTCCAGCAGGGGCGGGTAACCGGGCATGATCCAGTTGATCGTGCTGGTCATGCCTTCCCAGGCGATATCCACCAGCGCGTCGCGATTGATGGCATAGCTCATCGCCCAGCGCAGGTCGGCATTGTCGAAGGGCGAAACGGCGTTGTTGACGACCAGATAACGCGGGCAGGGATCAAGGTAGGCGTAGGGCAGCTCGCTGTACCAGCCGGTGACGTCCGGGTTCTGGGCGACCACCGTCTCGAAGGTGCTGCGGCCCATCAGCCACATCGTATCCAGCTCGTTGTTGATGGCCATGGCGGCGCGGCGCTCTTCGTTGCCAGCGGCCAGGAAGATGACGCGTTCGGGCGCTGGCAGGTCTCTGAAGCCGGTCTCGGCGCCCCACCAGTCATCGCGGCGATCCCATACCGATTCGGTCTCGTTGGAGATGACCAGGCGGTAGGGGCCGGTGCCAACGGGATAGCCCGCTTCCAGATCAAAATTGGTGAAGGTGAGCGGGTCTTCCTGCATCGAGTAGATATGCTCCGGCACGATGTAGGTGGACCAGTAGATGCCGACGCCGAAAGCGTTGAACAGGTAGCGCGGGCTGGGCGCATTGAGCGAGATGACGACGGTCAGGTCGTCGGGCGCGGCGACATTGCTGACGAAATCGGCATGACGGTCGCTGAAGCGGGCGTCACGGTTCTCCATCAGGAAGTTGAGCGTATAGAGGACGTCATCGGCGTTGAAGTCTTCGCCATCGCTCCACTTGGCGCCGGCGCGCAGATTGATCGTCAGCTCGGTGTAGTCGTCGTTAAAAGCGGCGCTTTCCGCCAGCCAGGGCACGAGTTCTCCGGTTTCGTAGTTGTAATAGAACAGCGACTCGAAGCCGACCTGGTTCATGCCGGCATGGCCGAGCGAGCCGTTCGCTAGCGGATTGTAATTCTCTGGCGCCGGGTTGCGCACGCTGATGTTCTCGATGACCAGCGTCTTGTCGCGCGGCACTTCCGTCATCTGCGCCGTGCCGACCGAGGCCACCATCCCCAGCATAAGGCTGGCGATTGCAAGCAAAAGAATGAATCGGCGACTCCTGGAATTGAACATGGTAGTTCTCCCACATTATGGATATACAGAATGGTTCCGTTTTGAGTTCGGATGCTATCCGACGCACCAACAGTACATCAGCGTATCATCAGATCAGCGAGAAAACAAGACGCCATACGCAGCGCGCCTGCCCGCTTGTCACAAGTATTAGCAGCAAATTGCAAGTTTCGATGCGACGGAAGGAATAGCAGAACGGTATTACTCAATCCAGGACAGTGGTCGCCAGCCTCTTCCCGGGTTGGCGGCGTCCAGCGTTCAGGCGCGGCGCCCGGTGAGGCATTGACGCTTCACGCCGCGATTGCCGCCGCTTAGAATCAAGCGCGAGGCTAAAACCTGTGACGGAGCAAGTCATGACTCAACGGTTGGGACGGCCAGATTCAAGAGTTCGCTCGCGCATTAAACTCTCAGCTTTCATCAACCCACAGCCAAGCGACGACGAACTTCTATTTCTGCGTCAACTCGGCGTAACACACTGTTACACCTGGCTGCCAGATGAACTGACCAATGATGAGCACCTGGCGGCGCTTGTCGCCAAGGTGTCGCACGCTGGCCTGACGCTTTATAACGCCGGCAATATAAATGTGGGAAAGTCGCCGCATATTCATCTCGGCACGGCGGAGCGCGATCGGGATATCGTCCGCTTCGCCGAGCTGCTGCGCATCCTCAGCCGCGCCGGCATCACCACGACGACATTCACCTGGGAGCCGGATCAGGTCTGGTCGTCTTCCGCGAGCGAGAGCCGCTTCGCCAAAGCGCGGCATGTGGATCTGCGCGAACTGATATCACATCCCTTGACCCATGGTCGCGAGTATCACCTGGAAGAACTCTGGGACAACTTCGAATACTTCATGCGCGCCATCATCCCGGTCGCGGAAGACACCGGCGTAGGCCTGGCGCTGCATCCCAATGACCCGCCAACGGAAGCGCTTGGCGGAATCACCTGCCTAATCAATAGCCGGGAACGCTACGACCACGCCTTTGCGATTGCCGACAGCGCCAATCTCGGTATGGAATTCTGCACCGGCTGCTGGCTCGAGGGCGGCGCGCAATTTGGCGACATGCTCGCGTCCATGAGACACTATGTGAATGAGAAGCGTATATTCATCGTTCATTTTAGAAACGTCAGCGCGCCACAGCCTGTTTTCACCGAGACCTTTCTCGACAACGGTTACTTCGATATGTACCAGGCAATGAAGGTCTTGGTTGCGAGCGGGTACGACGGTACGATCATTCTGGACCACAGTCCAGAATTCGTTGGCGATTATCACCTGGGCGCTGGCGCCGCTTATGCCATCGCTTATATGCGCGCTCTGATCGAAAGGGCAGAAGACGAACTTGGCGTCGCCTGATCGATTTTAATGATTCATGCAACAAACTGGAGGAGGCGGCAGATGCAGCATCGCAAACTGGGCAATTCAGCGCTGATGGTCTCGCCGATTGGCGTCGGCTTTTGGGGCATCGTTGGCGGCGATTATTGGGGCGCGCAAGACGAAAGGGACACCTTTGGCGCGGTAAACGCTGCGCTGGACGCCGGCATCAACTTTTTCGATACGGCCGAGGGTTACGGCGACGGCTACTCGGAAGAGATGCTCGGGCGGGCGCTCAAGGGACGGCGGGACGAAGCCATCATCGCCACAAAAGTCAGCCAGGGCAATTTGGCGCCGGACGATATCCGCGCCGCTTGCGAGCGCAGCCTCAAGCGCCTGGACAGCGATGTCATCGACTTGTACCAAGTGCACTGGCCGCCCCGGCGCTCGCAGTCCCTGGAAGACGTGATAGCGACCCTGCTGGACTTGCAGCGCGAAGGCAAGATTCGCGTCATTGGCGTCAGCAACTTCGGCACGCTTGATATGCCCGATATGCTTTCCTGCGGCCGCTATGACGCCAATCAACTGCCCTATAGCCTGCTCTGGCGCGCCATCGAGTTCGACATTCAGCCGCAATGCGTTGACGCCAACATCAGCATCCTGCCCTACAGCCCGCTCAATCAGGCGCTGCTCACGGGGCGTTATCGCAACGCCGACGAGATGCCCTACTCGCGCACGCGCACGCGCCACTTCCGCGGCGATCGGCGGGACTCGCGCCATGGCACAGCCGGTTTTGAAAGCGAGACCTTCGCCGCCGTCGACGCTATTCGCGCTATCTGCGCTGATATCGGCCAGGAGATGGTGCATATGGCATTGGCCTGGCTGCTGCACAAGCCGGCGGTGACATCGGTATTGGCCGGCGCGCGCAATCCAGCGCAGGTGGAGAGCAACCGGATCGCCGGCGAGCTGCGGCTGTCAGACGAGACGATGAGGCGGCTTGACGACGCCACCGATGAGCTCAAGCTGAAGCTGGGTCCTGACCCGGATATGTGGGGCACGGGGGACGATTCGCGTTATCGGTAGATCTCTTCGCATACGACGCTGGGTTGGCCCGATTGGTCACCGTAAAATCACTGTGGTAATGCAATAGCGAAGGTCACAAATTGGGCTATTTTGGAGAAGTATTAGCTGAGGAAGTTGGACATTTGACTAGTCTTGGTGATCGCAAACGCAACCATATTGCTTCGCCAGCTTCTGAAGCCGCCAAGGCGCAATGTAGTCCTCTTCTTTGCGAGGCACTACGCGCAACAGAAGCACGAATTCACAGGTGTACTTGTAAGTAACGCGGAAACCACCACGCGATCCCTTGCCTGATGACTTGTCACTCATACGAACTGACCTGAAAGACAAGCCTTCCGCGCCTTTCAGCGTTTTCCCTGGCAATGCATTATTCTCGAATTTCTTGAGGAGTTTCTTTAGGTCAGCACCTATTTGTTTGCGTCTTCTCCCAAGTTTTCTGATTTCCTCCTTAAAGTCATCACCCAGACGGACTTCCCTATTCATTCTCCCTCGCTGCCGATTGCAACTCATCAATAAAGTCTGCTGCCAGAGTAGTTTGACCGTCCTGCAGCTGTTGCAAGCTCCTTTCAAAGCTTTCGTGGATTGCCTGTTCCTTATTGTAGGGAAATATGCTCCGTTCAAGGAACTCGGGATACAGTCGGTAAATTGCGCGTACGAGCTGACCAAAAGACATATCGGCTACCCAGGCTACCGTCTGTTTGATATACCGTTTAAGATCTTCATCGAGGTGCAATTCATCATAGCTAACATCTTCAGAGATAGTATACCTATCGTCGTTCGCCTCAGTGGCTCGCTTGGTTCGGATCTGTCCCCAATACTCCAGCATGGCCGTATCATGGTAGATGTCAATACAGAAAGGACCGTAGTCGTACTTGTCGAAACTGTAGAAGTCCTCAGGCAACGCCCCCCGGAATTCCTCAGACACAAGAAAAGCCACTTTCTGAAGGTGTACACGACTGAGTTCCTTCCCTTCGGCAGCGGCGATAATGGCCAGCAATATCTCGCTATTACTGACCTGCTTAACTTTCATGCTATTCTCCCCATTTGGTACCTGGACTGTACTCAAAATATACCATAAACAGTAGTAGCTGTATATTTGAAAGTAGATAATTTGTGCTAACTACACGCTGGGCCAAGTCATTTCGATAAGCTGTTGGGTGCAACGCTTCGCTTGTCCGCCACATGTCCAATGTCAGATACGCAGATTCAGTATCCGGGTCGGGGTTTGGAGGGGATACGGTGCGACAGAATTTCATCCGGCCAAATCAAACAGCTCCCCCACATCCACCAGCTCGCCGTTTTCGATGGACATGTTGGCGGCGATGCCCAGCAGGATGGATGCCGCGCCATCGATGTAGCTTGCCGCGCGCTTCAGCGGATCCGGCGCTGGATTGGGCGAAAAGAGCGCTTTCAGCATCAGTGGATCGGCGCCGCCATGCCCGCCTTGGGCGAGTGGCACATCCACCTCATAGCCGGCGCCGAACATCGGGAAAGCGCGGATCGCCGTTTGTTTGAAGGCGCCTTTGCTGGCGGCGGCCGCGGCGCTATCCGGCTTGAGATTGGTCACTGTCTCGGTGACGTCCATTTCGAGGCGTCCGCGCGTCCCGGTGACAGCGACGCGCAGGCCTTCCCAGGGCGCGTAGGCGACCAGGCAGTACGACAGCAGCACGCCGTTGGCATAGCGCGCGCTGACCGCCATGGTGTCCTCGGCCGTGATCGGCTCGCCGAAGACATTGCGGTCGCGGATGTAGCCGGTCTCGGCTTCGGCCGCCAGATAGAGCCCGGCGTAGGCTTCTTTCTCGTCCAGGCGCAAGGCGAAGGGGTCGTCTTTTGCCGCTTCTTCGCCGGTGTAGCGGCTATATGGATAATGCTCGCCGCGCGCTTCAGCGTTGGCCGCCCCATAAAAGAGCAAATCGCCCAAGGCGAAGACCTGCGCGGGGTAAGAATCGATCCACCAGTTGACCAGATCGAAGTGATGCGTCGCCTTATGCACCAGCAGGCCGCCGCTCTGTTCCTTCTCTCGGTGCCAGCGGCGGAAGTAATCGGCGCCGTGGCTGGTATCCAGGAGCCAGGAGAAATCGACCGCCAGCGGCGTCCCGACAATGCCATCACGGATGAGCTCGCGGAAGCGCGTGAAAGCGGGCGCATAGCGATAATTGAAGGCCACGCGCAGCGATTTGCCCGTCCGCTTCATCGCGTCGTCAATCAAGGTCAGGCGGTCGAGCGTTGTGGTCAAGGGCTTTTCGCAGATCACATCGCAGCCGCGGTCCAGCGCCCGGACGATGTAATGGTGATGCCAGGCATCGACAGTCGTGACGATAATCGTATCGGGCCGCGTCTCGCTGATCATGTGGTCGAATTCCTGCGCACGGTAAGTCGGCGCTGGCGGGATCCCGCGCGCCTTCAGCCCGCCGTTGTGCCAATCCATGCGGGTTTGGCTCAGGTCGCACAAGCCGACCAGGGCGGCGCCATCGCTGTATTCGCCCGTTATTGCATCGATATACATGCCGGCGCGCGAGCCCGTGCCGACGATGGCGTAGCGTTTGCGGTTCAACATCCTGCCACCCTGGCATTTAATCGCACTGTCGAAAATTTTACCTGATTCAGACGCGGGCGCATAAAAAAACTCTGTGGTCTCTGCGGTCTCCGTAGTTAAAATAAGAAGAAAAGGAGGCAATCATGGCGCATCAGCGAATCCTGACCAAGACCAGCAAAGGCGGCGACATCTTCCCCGACCTCGATTATCGCACCAGCAAAGCGGTGCGCGCCGGCAACATGGTCTTCGTCGAGGGGCAGACGGGCTTGACGATGGACAATTCGGCTTTCGTCGGCGAGGGCGACCCGGCGGCGCAGGCGGACAACGCGATGAAAAATGTGAAGATCATTTTGGAAGCGGCCGGCGCCCGCATGGAAGACATCTGCAAAATCACGACCTACGTCACCGACGCCGCGTATCGCGATTTGGTCTACCCGGTGCTGGCCCGTCACATGCCCGAGGTTTATCCATGTTCGACCGGCGTGGTCGTCAAAGCCTTGGGCAAGCCTTATGCCGATTTTGAGATCGATGTCTTCGCCGTGATCCCAGAGGAGCGCGCCTAGACGTCGTACCAATTCTGGGCGGCGGCAATCGCCTGCGCGGGCGTCATCGACGCTTCCAGCGCTTCGAGGATCTGCGTGGCCTGGTCGGGCTTGGCCTGCAGATTCGGCAGGTCCGCGTCCAGCGCATAGACAGAAGCGGTCGGCTGCAAGTCCTGGTCAATCATCAGCGTTTGCACCTTTCGATGCTGCAGCAAATGGCGATAGACCGCGGTGTATATCTCGGGCGAATATGGCGCGTCATGCGCGGCCGCCTCGGCCAATCCCAGCGCGGCGGCGGCTTGAACCAGGTCAGCCCAAAGCGCGCGCAGCAGGTCGGGCGGCGCGTCATGCGCTTCGTTCTCATGCTGCGGATGGGCGATTGAACGCGCCCGTCTGGCTTCGATCAGCGCGCGAACCCGCCTTGATGGAATGGGAATCAGGAATTGCGTCCGCTCGTCGCGCAATATCGCTTCTGCGTCATCGTCGGCCGGTCTTGCGATCTCCATCAAGCGGCCGCCGATCAGGGGCGCCTCGCCAATTAAGATGCCGTCGGCTGACGGCGCATTCGCATGCCAAGCGACCAGCGCGCGCCGCAGCCAGAGGCCGGTCGCCGTGATGACGATTGGATGGGTCGCGCCTTGCGTGAGCGGATAACGGGGCCGCTCGAAGGGCTGCCGCGCCAGATCCCATTGCAGCAGCGTGACCGGGCGCCCGGCCGCTTGCGCCATCAGCGACATCTGCTGCAGGAGCAGGCTCTTGCCGACGCCCGGCAGCCCAGCGAAAAAGACAATGTCCACGTCTGTAATCAGGCGAGAAAGCGATCGGTATATGGCGCCAGCAGGCGGCAGGATCAATTGAGGCATTTCTTGTACCAACCCCTCCCCCGGCCCCTCCCCAATGCATTAGGGAGGGGAGTATTGGAGCGATTTCGTGAGTGTAAGCCGATAAATGGTATCAAGGGTGAGCGCCGCACTCGAGGAAACTTGTAGACATTCAGTGTTACAAACTCAGCGAAGCGGGCGGATGCGGCCCTGATCGCGCAGGCGATCGAGGCTGGGCGTTTCGCCAATCGGCACTTCGATGATGGTCGGCAGCTCGCTGGCGAAGCCGTAACGCATGGCGGCCCGCAGCTGCCCCTCATCTTCGGCGCGGAAGGCATTGGCGCCAAAGGCCTCGCCCAGCTTAACAAAGTCGGGATTGAGCAGGTCGGTCGCGATCACGCGTTCGTCGTAATCGCGAATCTGCATCGTGCGCACATTGCCATAGGCGTCGTTGTTGAAGATGATGGTCACCAGCGGGATCCGGTGCTGTACAGCGGTCGCCAATTCGCCGACGCTGAACATGAAGCCGCCATCGCCCGCGATCGACAGCACCGGCAGATCGGGCCGCGCCACTTTGACGCCCAAAGCGGTCGGGAAGCCGTAGCCAAGCGTGCCTTGATAACCGCTGCTGAAGTAAGAGCGCGGCTTGTAGACCGGCATGATGATGCGCGCGGCATAACCCATCTGCGTCAACTCATCGACGAAGATGCCGTCCTCGCCCAATTCTTCGCGGATGATCTTCAAGTAGCTGATCTGCGGCTCGAGGAATGCGCTTGCCTTCGCCCAATCCGCCTTCAATGCGCGCATCTGCTCGTCGCGCGGCTGCCGTTTACGATTGTGCCGGTCGACGGCAGCCAGCAGCGGCGGCAGCGCGTCTTCCGCCCGCGCCACAATCGGCAGATCTGGCCGCTGGATGCGGTGCATGGCGTCACTATCGACATCAATGCGGATGATCTTCATGTCGCTGTCGCTGCCCCAGCGCTGCAGGGGGCTGCGCATGTGGCTGCCGATGGCCAGGATCGCATCGGCGCTTCGGTAGTAGGCATGCGCTTCCGGCAGTTTCAGGCTGAGCGGATGACGGCTGTCGAGCAGGCCATGCCCGGTTCGATAGGCGACTACCGGCGCCTGCAGCAGTTCGGCCAGTTGCGTCACCTCGGCGCTGACGCCTTGCGCCCCGCCGCCTACAAATATCAGCGGGTTCTGGGCCGCGCCCAGCCATTGCCCGGCGGTCTCGACCGCGCCGGCGTCGACCGGTGGCGCGAAGGGCGGCCATGGCGTCGGCGGCGCCGACACTTCGGCGCGCAGCTTCAAGACATCGGGCGGGATCTCCAGGGCGACCGGCCGCGGACGTCCCGATTCCATTTCGTAAAAAGCCTGCGCCACTTTGCGCCCGACATCGCTGGGATGCAGCACGATGTCATTCCACTTGGTCAGCCCGCGCAAGACCTCGGACTGCTGCGGAATCTCGTGCAGGTCGCCGATGCCCTTGCCAATGTTGCGGCTGAGGATCTGCCCGGTCAGGCAAAAGACTTTGGCGTTGAGAGCGTAGGCGGTCGCCATGGCGGCGGTGGCGTTGAGCAGGCCGGGGCCCGGCACGACATTGAAGAGGCCCGGCCCACCCGTCGCCAGGGCGTAACCGAGGGCCATGTAGGCGCAGCCTTGTTCGTGGCGGCTGTGGATGACGCGGATGTGGTCGCGGCTATCGAAGAGGGCGTTGTAGAGCCAGTCGTTTTGGATGCCCGGCAGCCCGAAGAGGGTGTCTACGCCGTGGGCGATGAGGGCTTCGACGGTTGCTTCGCCGCCTGTTTTGAGGGGCAAGGTGGGGTCTCCTGTTGGTGGTTGCGGGTAAAGCGCAAGGTATTTTAACCACAGAGGGCACAGAGGAGACAGGCTGGATGACGATTGCCGCTTGGATTCATTGAGGTGGATGCCAGCCAGCGGACGTCCATCGCCGCCTCGCGCGCACCAATTCCTCGCGGTTCATTCGCAAGCGCTCAACAGAAGCGCGTCCTACTGCGGTGAGACCGATCAAAATCGTACTGTCGTCGTTCCAGGCGAAGTGCTCAGGCCACACCTGTTTTCGCGGGTTATATAGCGGCGTCTGCCGCCCTGTATTGGGGTCTACGCCTAATTGATATCGATATTTAGCGCCGTTGCAATTGATGCAGGCCAGGCACAGATTGTCGAAGCTGGTTTCTCCGCCGGCCGCGCGCGGGACGATGTGGTCGATATGCATCCAAACGACGACGTTCGCCTGGGTCCGACAATACTCGCATCTGCCATGAGCGCGCGCGAAAACGCGATCGCGCAGGCCTGCTGGGATATATACCACGAATCAAAGGCCGGCTTGGAGATACTTGCCAATATCATGCCCGCGCCGCTTGAGCAACAGGAGCGCCTCCGACCGCAGTAACATCTGCCGATCTACCACAGCAATCAAGGCGTCCATCTCCTCAAGCTCGTCAATCGTGATCTTTCCATGATCGCCCAAGGCGGCGAGTTCGCGAAGGCGGGTATCTTGTGGCCAGGCCAGCCGCTGGTGCACAACCGCCCACAATTGCTCGTCGCTAAACTTCTTTAGCTGTTCGAGCGAGATATTGTCATTCGACAGATCGCCAAACAGAAGGCTTAAGCCGTCTACCAGGACGGCTTCGACCGTTCGTTCGCTGTCATCGGCGATCTGTACCGCGCGCGCAAGGATTTCTGCCGGAAGTTTGAGTTGGATGTTTGCGTCGCTCATTGTCGTCCGTTCGCACCTTACTGCAATACCATTCTAACGCGTGAATAACAAAGAGTCACGCATCGCTATGATTTCCAACAACGGATTGGCTTTGTAGGCGGGTTCTTTCTATCACTCCTCCCCGACCTCCTCCGGCTCGCCCGCGCCCAGCACGAACAAGCCGCCGCCACGCCGCCTGCCCCAGGGACTGGGCGCCGCGCCCGCCGAGCGCTCAGTCACCCGAAACTGCTCAAGCTTCTCCATGTCGAATTGAATGCCATTGCCCGGCCTATCGCCGAGGATGATATAGCCGTCTTCAATCCGGCTGTCGTGATCGAAGCTGCGGTCCTGCCCGGCGTCGACCACTTCCATCCAGATATGGTTGGGCAGCACGGCGGCGAAATGCGCCATGTAATTCCCCGGGCAGTTCATCACCGAGACCGGCAGATCGAAGCCGTCGGCCATCTGCGCGATGCGCATGGCGCCGGTGATGCCTCCCGCGCCGACGCCGATCTGCAAGACATCGGCCGCCTGATGGGCGATCAGCGTGCGGAAGTCGGCCGCGTCATCAAGGTTCTCGCCGGTGGCGACGGCCGCGTTGACCGCCTGTGACACCTGGCGCAGGCCGGTGTAATCCCAGCGCCGCGCCGGCTCCTCGGCCCAGAAGAGCTCGTGGTGACGCTCGAAGTAGCGGATATGCTGGATCGCCTGCTTGGGCGACCAGTATTCGTTGGAATCGACCAGCAGGATCGGCTTGCGCCCTGAAGTCGCCAGGGCCTCGCGCATGAGAGAAATGCGCCGCAGGTCGCCTTCGCGGTCCAGCCCCACTTTCAGCTTGCCGATGCTGATGCCGCTCGCCGCTTGACGCTCATAAAATGTGCGAATCTCATCATCGTTGAGGCAGAGGTCGATGCCGCTGGCGTAGGCTTTGACCGCCCGGCTGGAGGCGCCCAGCGTTTTCCAGAGCGGTTCGCCATTCGCTTTGGCTTTGAGGTCCCAGAGCGCCACATCCAGCGCGCCGATGACATCGGTGATCGCGCCCCGGTTGCCGCCCTTGAAGGCGAAATCGGCCATCCGCCCCCACAGCCCGACGACGCCGCGCGGGTCCCGCCCGACGAGCAGGTTCTCCGCCATTGCGTGGATGTCGCGCTGCTGCCCTGCGTTGCCCAGCGAGACGCCGGTCAGCCCCAGGTCGGTATCCAGGAAGACCGCCAGCGCCGCATACTGATCGCGCCCGCGCGGGTTGTTGGCGTCGCCAATCGGGCGCGCCATCTGATGCTCGAACATGATCGAGCGGATGCCTGTGATTTTCATGACGACTCCGCAATTTCATAATCTAAATTTGTAGGGGCGACCAACCTGGTCGCCCGCCGTATCCCTCGGTGTAATTCGGGCGACCTAATAGGTCGCCCCTACATGCCGAAAATCAGGCGGAGCCCAACTTCCCATCCGCGTGCCATTGGCGCAGCACTTTCTTGTCCATTTTGCCGACGCCGGTCTTGGGGATTTCTTCGACAAGCACATAGTCATCCGGCAGCCAGAATTTAGGGAAGCGCTCCAGCAAATAGTCATTCAGCGCCTGCGGGTCATGCCCTTCAGCGAGCGGCACGAGGACCGCCAGCGGCCGCTCCCCCCAGCGTTCGTCGGGCACGGCAATCACGGCCGCTTCCAACACATCCGGGTGCGAGATCAGCATATTTTCCAGATCGACCGACGAGATCCATTCGCCGCCGCTCTTGACCAGATCTTTCGTCCGATCGGTGATGGTCATGATGCCTTGGGGATCGATGGTGACGACATCGCCGGTGCGGAACCAGCCATCTTCGGTGAAATGTTCACGCTCGCGCTCAAGGCGGTAATATTGCCCAGCCACCCAGTAACCGCGCACCTGCAGCTCGCCCATCGTTGCGCCGTCCCAGGGCAGTTCGCGGCCGGCATCATCGACGATGCGCGCGTCGACGCCGGGCACGAAATAACCTTGCTTTGCCTTGATGTCCCAGCGGCCGTCGGCGTCCAGGTCCAGATGCCGGGTTTGCAGCTTGGCGACGCTGCCGATGGGCGACATTTCGGTCATGCCCCAGGCATGCACCACGTTGACGCCGAAATCGCGCTCGTAAGCTTCGATCAAGCCGCGCGGCATCGCTGACCCGCCGACCACCAGCTGGGTAATGGATGAGATATCGCGCGGGCGCCCCCGCAGCTCATGATAAAGCCCATTCCAGATCGTCGGCACGCCAGCGGCGATGGTGACGCCCTGGCTCTCGATCATAACCGCCAGCGGCGCCGGCTGGAGATGCGGGCCGGGCATGACGATGGTGGCGCCGACCCAGGCAGCGGCATAGGGCAAGCCCCAGGCCATGGCGTGGAATTGCGGGACGACCGCCAGCACGACATCAGTCTCAGTCGGCCCCAGCGCGGCAGCCGCCAAGGCTCCCAGCGTATGCAGCATCATGGAGCGGTGACTGTACAAGACGCCCTTGGGCATGCCGGTGGTGCCGCTGGTGTAGCACAAACCCAGCGCCATATTCTCATCGGCGCAGCGCCATTCATAATCCTCGCTGGCCGCCGCCATCAGGTCTTCGTAATGCGAAACGTTGGGCAGGCTGCAACTTTGACCGTCCGCCAGATTGAAGACGACAAAGCGCTCCACCGTTTCCAGCTGGGCGGCGATGGGTTCAATCAATGGCAGCAGCGAGCCGTCGACGAAGATGACTCTGTCTTCGGCGTGGTCGATGATGTACTTGAGCTGTTCCGGCGACAGGCGGATGTTCAAAGTGTGAACGACGGCGCCGGCGCAGGGGATGCCGAAATAGAATTCCAAATGCTGGAAATTATTCCAGGCGAAGGTGCCCACGCGGTCGCCCGGCTCGACACCCAAGGCTTGCAGCGCGTTGCCCAGCCGTTTGACGCGCCGCCGAAATTCGGCATAGCTGTATTCATGCCAGCGCCCGTCGGGCAGCTTGGTCTTGATGGTCTTTTCCGGTGTCATGCGGCTGGCATGATCGACGATGGTGTTGAGCGTCAAGGGATAATCCATCATCAAGCCAGACAACATATACGCGCTCCCTGCCGGGCGGCTCGCCGGAGACTACAATAAAAGTTGCGCACATTATACGGGATGTCGCCGCGCTTGTCAGCCATGCCGGCCACAGGACATGCCTTGCGGGGCTTGTCCGGCACTATATTGGTCGCCCGCCTATGGTTCACCCCCCGGTCCCCAATGAATTGAGGGGAGACTTTTTTCGGCGTCGAGACCGTTCAATTGGCGAAAAAAGTCCCCTTCCATAGCTTGCTGGGATTGATCTTGACCCAGCAAGCCGGCGAAGGGGAGCAACTACATACAGCATGACAATTGGATGTGATTGAAGTCAAATCTGCCGCTTGAATCCCAACTTGGAAGAAGTGTCACCCTTCCCTATTTCAATGGGGATGAAGGGCCGGGAAAGGGCTAAGATAAACATGTGCCCTCTGTGCATCTGTGGTGAATTGCCCTTGCATGATTAGCATGGAATTACTTGTGTTAAAATAGCGCCGGCAAGCAGACACAGGGAGACCGCCGTCATGGCTTCATTCACGCGTCAGGAAGCGCTTGATTATCATCGCCGGGGCCGGCCCGGCAAAATCCAGATCGCGCCGACCAAGCCGCTGGACAGCCAGCTGCACCTGTCGCTGGCGTACTCGCCCGGCGTTGCTGAAGCGGTGCTCGAGATTGACAAAGATCCCTTGGCGGCTTATGAGATGACCGCGCGCGCCAACCTGGTCGCCGTCATTTCGAACGGCAGCGCCATCCTGGGCCTGGGCGACCGCGGTCCGCTGGCTTCAAAGCCGGTGATGGAGGGCAAGGGCGTGCTCTTCAAGAAATTCGCCGATGTCGATGTCTTCGATATCGAGATCACCTCGCAGAGCGCCGACGAAATCATCGAGGTCTGCAAAGCGCTGGCGCCCACTTTCGGCGGCATCAACCTGGAAGACATCAAAGCGCCTGAATGCTTCGAGATTGAAGAGCGGCTCAAGGAAGAGCTCGATATCCCGGTCTTCCATGACGACCAGCACGGCACCGCCATCATCTCGGGCGCGGCCCTGCTCAATGCGCTGGAAATCACCGGCAAGCGAATTGAAGACATCAAGGTCGTCATCAACGGCGCGGGCGCCAGCGCCATCGCCAGCGGCAAGTTTTTCAAATCGCTGGGCGTGGGGCGGGAGAACATCCTCATGCTCGATTCGCGCGGGGTGATCCATCATCAGCGCGAAGACAACATGAATATCCACAAAACTGAATTCGCCATCCCCACCAACGCGCGCAGCCTGCATGACGCCTTGCAGGGGGCGGACGCTCTCATCGGCTTGTCCATCGCCGGCTCGGTCACGCAGGAGATGATCATGGGCATGGCGCCCGATCCGCTGCTTTTCGTGCTGGCCAACCCGACGCCGGAGATCATGCCGGAGCTGGCGCTGGAGGTCCGCCCCGACGCCATCATCGGCACCGGCCGCAGCGATTATGTCAACCAGGTCAACAATGTGCTGGGCTTCCCCTTCATCTTCCGCGGCGCCCTGGACGTCTATGCCACCGGCATCAACGAGGAGATGAAGATGGCGGCCGCGCGGGCGCTGGCGGCGCTGACGCATGAGGATGTGCCCGACAGCGTCTTGCTGGCTTATGGCGAAGAGTCGATCAAGTTCGGCAAAGATTATCTGATTCCCAAACCGCTGGACCCGCGCGTCATGCTCTGGGTGGCGCCGGCGGTGGCGGAAGCGGCGATGGGTTCCGGCGTCGCCCGCCGCCAAATCGACCTCGACGACTATAAACAAGAGCTCATCAACCGCCAGGGCAGCGGCCGCCAGGTGCGCCAGAACATCGTCAATCGGGCGCGGGCCGGCCGGCGCCAGCGCATCGTCTTCCCCGAAGGCGAAGAGCCGAAGATCATCCGCGCCGCCATGCAAGTGCGCGATGAGGGCATCGGCGAACCGATCCTGCTGGGCCGCCCGGAGCGCATCGGGCGGACCATCGACAGCCTCGGCCTGAACTACGCGCCCAATTGCTTCGATCATTATGCGGCCGATAATCTCAGGGAATACGGCGACCTGCTCTATGAATTGCGGCAGCGCAAGGGCTTCACGCTGGGCAAGGCGCGCTCGCTGGCCCGCCAGCGCAATTATTACGCCTCGCTCATGGTCAGCAAGGGCGACGCCGACGCCATGGTCAGCGGCCTGGCTTATGAATATCCGGATGTGATCCGCCCGGCGCTGCAAGTCTTCGGCACCCGCGCTGGCGCCACCCGTGCCGCCGGCGTCTACCTGATGATTGTGGGCGACCGCAGCTATCTCTTCAGCGACGCCACCGTCAACATCGACCCCGATGCTGGCACGCTGGCCGAGATCGCGGTGCTGGCCAACGACTTTGCTGTAACGCTTGGCCTTGAGCCGCGTGTGGCTATGCTGTCATTCTCCAACTTCGGCTCCACGCCCCATCCGCACAGCGACAAGGTGGGGCGGGCTGTCGAACTCGTGCGCGCCAAGCGCCCCGATATCACCGTCGATGGCGAGATGCAGGCCGATACCGCCGTCGTTGTCGATATCATCGAAGAACGCTATCCCTTCAGCAGCGTGCGCGATGCCAATGTGCTGGTCTTCCCCAATCTGGACGCGGCCAATATCTCCTACAAGCTGCTCTCGCGCTTGACCGAGGCGGAGGCAATCGGGCCGATTCTGCTGGGTATGGGCGCGCCGGTGCATGTGCTGCAGGCGGGCGACGATGTGGAGGATATCGTGGCGATTGCGGCGGTGGCGGCGATGGATGCGCATGCGCGCGGGGGCTAGGCCCGGCCAATTCTGAATCCGTAGGGGCGACTCTGTGAGTCGCCGCAAGACGAAACAGACAGTCAGCCGCGCGCCGAGTAAGCGGCTTATCCCCTGAACCTAGCGGCCCCGCCTCAGCGCGGGGTCATTGCTTTTGCCACCCTCTGCGCCTCCGTGCCTCAGTATTACCAAGGGCATCGTGCGAAAACCGCTTTGCGATATATGGCTGCAATGGGCGAGCCACCGGCTCGCCCGTACAACGATTCGCAAATATGGCGAGTTCTATCAGAATGAGATTGTTCGTATTACTTAATTGGTACTGCTTCTGTGTACTCGGTAGCAAACGAACTTTGTGCCCAGCGCCCCGTTGTGGATAACGCCGATGCCCGCCGCAATGTGCTACAATAGCTGACAAATAGAATTATGGAGGCTTTACCATGCGTTACATTTTGCTAACCCTAATCTTGTTCCTTTGCATCATGCCAACACTGGCGACTGATTACACGGTTGATGAAACCTGCTCGCTCTCCGATGCCCTGAGAGCGGCCAACGCCGACATGGAGCGCGGCGACTGCCCGGCCGGCGACGGCGCCGACACCATCACGCTCACTGCCGACATCACTTTGACGGGAGAGCTGCCGCGCATCATCTCCGACATCACCATTGATGGCGCCGGATTCACCATCAGCGGGGATGGGGAATGGCGCGTCTTTTATGTCGATTTGGGCGGCGCGCTGACCCTGCAAAACATCCATCTGACGGAGGCGCGGGCCCACAGCGAGGTCAGCTTCATCAGCGTCTGGGGCTCGACCGACTATAGCAAGAGCGGCGGCGCCATCCTGGTCAACCGAGGCAGCCGGCTGGAGCTGATCAACAGCCAATTCACCGACAATGCGGCGGCGGACTTTGGCGGCGTGCTGGATGCCTGGGATAGCGAGGTGATTATCACTGACAGCGTATTCAGCGGCAACAAGGCGGAGGATGGCGGCGCGATCGCTTCGGCTTTGAGCGTGGTCACCATCAGCAACAGCACTTTCGAGGGCAACCGTGTGCGGGACGACGGCGGCGCGCTGCAGGTCTTCAACAGCACGGCCTATGTCACCGATTCGACGTTCATTGGCAATGTAGCGGCGCGCAATGGCGGGGCGATCACCGTATTTCGGGGCACGGTGGAACAAAGCGGCAATACCTACACCGACAACGTGGGCGGTGACTGCGCTGGCTGTTGATGGGAGAGCCGCCTTGCCGAATTCCCGCTAAGCCGGTGCATATTCTTGGGGAGTGGTGAAAAACGGGGATATACCCCACTGGGCGACTACATCACAGGTTTTTAAGCACAGAGGGCACAGGTTTTTCTAGTTTGCCTGGCGTGGTAATTGGGCGACTCACAGAGTCGCCCCTACAGTTTTCGCCAGTCCCTACAGTTTTCGCCAATTTAGATGCTTGAATTTGCCGCGATGTGGTTTTCATATCTGGTCAGATAAGACTTGTCCTGTAGCTTGGATGCCCGCCATAGAGATGACGGGAAGGGCCGGCGGCGGGCTTTGAAAAATCCGCGACCATCCAGTCGCCACCCCACACCGCGCCCATGCTACCCTCGTCATAACGTGCGACTTAACATCCCGCCGCCATTGGCGCAATTTGCGCAAGTGCAAAATCGCCCTCAAGCCCGCGCCGGCGCTAGCCATCACCGCCCGTCACCATTGGCGCATATTTGAGACGATCAACATCACGGCGGCAAAGTCACCCCTCCCTGATGCTTCGGGGAGGGGCCGGGGGAGGGGTTGGACAGGCGCCATACCCGCGGAGTCGCTCGCATCCAAAGCGCCGATGCCCGGGGACAATGTGCTACAATAGCTGACAAATAAAATTATGGAGGCAATCCCATGAAGACCCTTTTGCTAACCTTGGTTTTCTTCCTTTGCATCATGCCAACACTGGCCACCGACTACACCCTTGATGAAACCTGCACCCTCGCCGACGCCATTCGCGCCGCCAACGCCGACGAAGCACGCGGCGAATGCCCGGCCGGCGACGGCGCCGACACCATCACGCTTTCGGCCGACATCACCCTGGAAGGCGAACTGCCCCGTGTCCTCTCCGCCATCACCATTGACGGCGCCGGTTACAGCGTCAGCGGGGACGAGCAGTTCCGCATCTTTTATGTCGATGGCGGCGCGCTCACGCTGCAAAACATCCATCTAACGGCGGGGCTGGCGCATAATGAGGTCAGCTTCACCTTCGTCGATGGCGTGACCGGCCGCAGCAAGAGCGGCGGCGCCTTGATTGCCAACCGCGGCAGCCGGCTTGAGCTGGTCAACAGCCGATTCACGAACAATGTGGCCGAGGCTTATGGCGGCGTGCTGGATAGCTGGGACAGCGAGATCATCGTCGTTGACAGCGAATTCAGCGGCAATATGGCGGGCGATGGCGGCGCGATCGGCTCGGCTTTCAGCTCGGTCAGCATCAGCAACAGCAGCTTCGACGGCAACACGGCCGCGGCAACCGGCGGCGCGCTGCAGGTCTTTAACGGCACGGCGACTGTCAGTGATACCCAGTTCAGCGGCAATACAGCGGCTGAAGAGGGAGGCGTGATCAACGTCTTTGCTGGCACGGTGGAACAGAGCGGCAATACCTTCAGCGACAACGAAGGCGGCGACTGTGCCGGCTGCTGATTCAGCGAGCCGCCTTGCCTATGCGCTGAGCCAAAGCAGGCCATAGACGCCGCCGCCATCGCAAGTAGTACATGCGCTCTCGGCATTGACTGACCTTTAGTTGTTCCAAGCAACTGACGGAGATGACCGACAAACGACGAAATCGCCAGAATAAGAGAAAAGTTGTACGGGCGAGCCGGTGGCTCGCCCCTTCATACTGAAGACTTCTAAGCGAATTCGCGTGATCGACGATGCTCTGACGCTGTGCCTCGCTAGCTAATGTCATTGTATCCTTCCGGTCTTTGCGGTTAAACTCAGCGTAGCTACGATTCAACGAGGCGCGCCACATGGCACATTCTCACCATCACCATCACGACGATGGTGGCCATCATCATCATGGCGGCAAGCTCCTGGTCAAGCTTGCGCAGGCCCTGCACTTGCCCGGCTTCACCCATGACCACAGCCACGCTGATCTGGCGGCTGACCGCGCCTTTCTGGACAACCGCCTGGCTGTCCGCACGGTCTGGATCGCGCTGCTTGCCCTGGGCGCCACCACCGCCTTGCAGGTCGTCATCTACATCGCCAGCGGCAGCGTCGCCCTGCTCGCCGATACGGTGCATAACCTGGGCGACGCCCTGAATTCCATCCCGCTGCTCTTCGCCTTCTACATCGCCCGCCGCGCCGCCAACAGGCGCTACACCTATGGCTATGGGCGCCTGGAGGATATCGCCGGCGTCTTCATCGTCATCTCGATCGGCTTCAGCGCCGCTTATATCATCTATGAGTCGGTGCAGCGGCTGTTGAATCCGCTGCCGCTGGAGAATCTGGAGTGGATCGCGCTGGCGTCGCTGGTTGGTTTTGTCGGCAACGAGCTGGTGGCGCTGATGCAGATCCGCGTTGGCCGGCACATCGGCTCAGACGCGATGATCGCCGATGGCCAGCATGCGCTCATCGATGGCTTGACCTCGCTGGCGGTGCTCATCGCCGTCATCGGCACGCTCATTGGCCTGCCGATTCTTGATCCCATCGTCGGCGTCGTCATCGGCATCGCCATCGTCGGCATCACCTGGAACGCGATCAAAGCGATTTGGTATCGCATGATGGACGCGGTCGATCCGCATTTGGTGGAGCACGTGGAAGCGCATGCGCGCGGCGTGGCCGGCGTCGACGAGGTGCTGACGCTGCGGCTGCGCTGGGTCGGCCATCGCATGTACGGCGTGATGAAGGTGGCCGTGCCAGCTGATACAACGCTGGAGGCGGGCGGAGAGATTGTGAGCGGCGTTAAGCAGGAAGCGGGCCTGGTCATCCCGCAGCTGGCGGAATTGGCGGTGGAGGTCATCACAACCCCCTCTAAATCTCCCCCAAAGCATTAGGGGAGACTTGTTTGCCCACTTGGGAGCTGCAGGGGCGTGCCACCGGCTCGCACAATTGGGAAATGCAGGGGCGTGCCACCGGCTCGCACACTTGGGCAATGCAGGGGCGAGCCACCGGCTCGCACACTTGGGCAATGCAGGGGCGAGCCACCGGCTCGCACACTTGGGAAATGCAACGGCGAGCCACCGGCTCGCACACTTGGGAAATGCAAGGGCGAGCCACCGGCTCGCCCGTACGCACAGAAGAATGATTAGCCGCCCCTACAATCGCAATTCGGCCTTGGCATTGAGGAAGCGGCCGAGGGACTGAACTTCCGCTTCGAGATGGGGCAAGACATTTGAATCCAGCGCATCAAAGGGCTCGACTTGCACGCGGATGACGGACCGCCGCTTCTCCAGCTTCCAATTCGCCCGCGCTTCGCCGTCCACGAGCAGGCAGGCGCGGATGAGCCCGCCGCCGGGGTGCAGGCGCTTGGCGTAGGCCTCATCGACCATGAAGGCGCGGCTCTCGTAAGCCAGCAGGTAGTTGTCGTAGCGCGGCAGCAGGCGCAAGGTCGGCCCGATTGTCGGCGCGTCCAGCTGCTCAAGCTGCCGCTCCAGCATCAGCGCCTCGCCGTCGGGGATCATCACCGGCAGGCATTCGGGCGCGGCCGCCGCCCAGGCCGCCTTCACTTGCGACGCGTTCAGAACCGACCAGCGCTTGAAATCCGCCAGTGTCGCCGGTCCGCAGGCCGCCAGATAGCGCAGCGCGAATTGCCGCAGGGCCTCGTCTTCAGGGGGCTTCGCGCCGTCAGCGGGCGCCCAATCGTCGAGCAGCGTGTATGTCAAATCGCCATTGATTTCCGGCCCGAAGCAGACGAGACCTCGCAAGGCGGCGAAGCGCACGAGATGATGAATGGCTTGGCCGGCGACCGGAAGCCCGCGGCTTGCGAGCGCCCGCGCCAGCTCCGCCCGGTTCATGGCGTTGTCGCCGCTGAGGATGTCTTCGATCGCTTCAAGGGCCCGCTCGCGAACATCGTCACTCAGGCCGAGCTGCTTATAGCGGCTTCGCGTGCCGCGGATGGCGGGCGGCCCGCAGAGCGCGAGCTGCCAGCGGATATCCTCCGCCGCGGCCAGATGCAGGGTGCCGCGCAGGCTCCAGGTCAAGACGAAGGCGCGCTCGACTTCGCGGGCATGAATGACATCGGCCTGCGTGATGCCGTGGGCGCGCGCGTGAATGGCCAGCTGCGCCGACGGCCATTCTTGCGCTTGCAGGGCGAAGAGCGCGCGCACGACATCGGCGGCGGATGAGGCGCGGTCGGTATTGTTGAGCAGTTGGCGGCTTAAGCGGATCCGGCGCAGTTGCTCGGCGCTGATGTGATGGCGCATGGTCGATTTCTCAGTTCTTCGTGAGAACGGATTGAGTCCTTGCCCCGCGAATGTGATAATAGGCGGCAGCTGCAATCCTGTCAAAAGGTGTTATGAAACCTGCCGCTCGCATTAGCATGATGGCGCTCGCGCTGATCAGCCTCTGTCTGCCGCTGATGACGGCTTGCAGCGCCGGCCCGCCGCGCATCGCCTTTGCCGAGTTGGATTTCGCGCTAGCTGACGCCGGCAGCGGCGAAAAGCTCTTCAATCAGTCAAACGATGAAGCGCCGTCCTGCGCCGCCTGCCATTCAATCACGGGGGAGAGCAGCGGCATCGGCAATTCGCTGGCGGGCATTGCCAGCGTGGCCGGCCAGCGCGTCGGGGGCCAATCGGCCGAGGAATACCTGTATTGGAGCATCTTGCGCCCGGGGCGGCATTTGGTGGCCGGTTATTCCAACATCATGTATGCGCGTTACGAAGACGGGTTGGAAGCGGCCGATGTCGCTGATTTGATCGCGTATTTGATGACGTTGTCCTAAGGTTGCGGGCGGGCGGCCAACCCCTCCCCCGGCCCCTTGGCGTGCTTAGCGGGCGACTTAGTAAGTCGCTCCTACGGCATTCGTTATGAGTTGGGCAAAGCGGTTTATAATAAAAAGGCGCAGCGTGCAAGCGCGCTGAGCTTGGTGAATTTGAAATCATAGGGGAGCTTGTCATGGACATTAGCACGGCGAGCGGCGCGCTGGTCATTTCCCTTTTGCGCCTGCTGCATATTGTGGCCGGGCTCATTTGGGTCGGGGCGGCGCTGTTGATGTCGTTCTACATCGAGCCCATGGCCGAGTCGTCCGGGGCGGAGGGCGGCCGCTTCTTGCGCGCGCTCCACAGCAAGACGCATTTCCCGCGCCTGATCCCGCTGTCGGCGTTCGTCACCACCATCGCCGGGCTGCTGTTATATGGCCTGCTCGCTTATCACGAAACGATGAGCAGCGCTATGGGCGTCATCCTGAGCTTGGGCGCGCTGTTTGGGCTGCTGGCCTTTGGTCATGGTTATTTCACTGTCTGGCGGCGGAGCGGGCATTACGCTCAACTTGCCTTGGCGGCGCAGTCCGACGAGGGGACGCTGGCACAGCTTGAAGACAAGATGCGCCGCAACGGCCGTGTCAGCTTCTGGCTGGCGCTGGCCTCGCTGGTATTGATGGCGGGCGCGCGTTATGCCGGGCCCATCTTCGCTTGAGCCGGGTTATGGCGACGGGTCAGCCACGGTCTGACCCCTACGAGCAGCAGGTAGAAGATACGCTGCCGGGGCGCGGCGGCTGGCCTGAAAATGACCAAAACCCGTCTGCGCGGGACAGGCTTGAGCAATACGGCGGCGCCTGTGTATATTGAAGGCATCGCCACGCTCGGGGCCAAGCGAAACGCAAGAGGATGACCACCGACCAGACTATCGGCGTCAACAATGCCGGCATGCATGAGGCTTTGCCGGGCGAACAGGAACGCACCAACGCGCGTCTGGCCGGCGCCAGCGGCATACTGGCCCTGGGCAATATCTGCAGCCGCCTGCTGGGGCTGGTTCGCGAAATGGTGATCACCTATCTTTTCGGCGCGAGCGGCGCGGTTGATGCTTTGCAGGTCGCCATTATCGTGCCCAAAGCCATCTATGATCTGCTGATCGGCGGGCATATCAACGGCGCGTTCGTGCCGGTGCTCAGCGATGTGATCACGCGGCGGGGGCGCGAGGAATTGTGGCGGGTGGTTTCGGCATTGATCAGCCTGGTCATTGCGATTCTGGCGCTTCTGGTTTTGCTGCTGGAGCTCTTCGCGCCGCAGATTGTGCCAGTGGTGGCGCCGGGCGCTGACAGCGGGACGCAGCGCCTCGCTGTCGATTTGCTCCGATTGACCGCGCCCGCCCTCATCTTCATGAGCCTCTTCGCCGTTTTCAGCGGGACGCTCTTCGCCCTGCGCTCCTTCACGCTGCCGGCCTTCGCTGGCCTGGTGTTCAACGCCTGCATCGTGCTGGTGACGCTGGCGCTGGCGCCGTCGCTGGCTTTGTTCCCGCGCTTGGAGGGCGGCTCGATCGCCTTTCCATTCGTCGTTGCGCGCCCCTCGGCCGGCATCATTGCGGTGGCGGTCGGCTGGTTGCTTGGCGCGATTGCGCAGATGGCGCTGCTGATGCCCGGTATGCGCTTAAGTCGCCTGCGCCCGAGCGTCAACTGGCGGCATCCGGCGCTGAAAAGCATCGGCCTGCTCTACTTGCCGGTCATGCTTTCCCTCGTCATCGACACGCTGATCATCCGGCCCTTCAGCTACAACCTGGCCAGCCAGACGATCGAAGGCGGCATCGCCATCATGAATTGGGCGACCACGCTGGTGCAATTCCCGCAGGGCCTGGTGGCGACCGCAATCAGCGTGGCCATCCTGCCGACCCTGGCGCGGCAATCGGCCGAGATGACGGCGGCGGCGCAACAAGCGTTCAAGGATACGCTCGGGCTGGGTATGCGGCTGACGACGACTTTGATACTGCCGGCAGCGACCGGCTTGTTCGTGTTGGCGGGGCCCATCATCGCGCTGCTCTTCGAGAATGGCGCTTTCCTGGCGGCCGACACCGAGATAACGGCGCGGGCGCTGCGCCTTTACTTGATCGGCTTGCCCTTCGCGGCGCTGGATTTGCTCTTGGTTTACGCTTTCTACGCGCGCAAGGACACGCTGACGCCGGCGCTGGTCGGCATCGTCAGCCTGGTCTGTTATCTGGCGGCCGCGCTCCTGCTATTCGAGGGCTACGGTCTGTTCAGCCTGATGATCGCTGACAGCGTGAAGCATTTTGTGCACGCTACCATCAGCGGCCTGCTGCTTTGGCGGCGGCTGGGCGGTTTCGGCCGGCAGCGGCTGGCGCGCACGGGCGCGAAGTCGGCGCTGGCATCGCTAATCATGGCCGGGCTGGCGTTGCTTACCTTGCCGGGTTTGTCGCGCTGGATCGGCGCGGAGAGCGTTCTGCATGAGCTGGCGCTGGTGGGCGTGTGCGCGCTGCTATATGGCGGCGTCTTTTTGCTGGCGGCGCGCGTTATGCAGATTGATGAGTTGGCCTGGCTGTTGAAGCTGCTGCGCGAGCGGCTGGCGCGGTAGGCTGTGTGTGTGCTGTTGGGCGCGCGGGCCAGGCAAGGGTCGCGCCTACAACGTTAAACTAATTGTTAGCTGCAGGGGTGAGCCGGTGGCTGACCCGTTGCCGAAATCCTTGGTTGTTTCGGACCTGTCTTGTCAACAGACCCCATCACGGCGGGGGAGAGCCCAGATACTGCCAGCTATTTCCTGGGCGAGCCACCGGCTCGCCCGTACGCAAAGGTTGTTGATTCGACGGCGACTCACCGGCTC
>WTGN01000095.1:48091-102965 GCA_011523545.1 Chloroflexota bacterium
GCCCGTACGCAAAGGTTGTTGATTTGACGGCGACTCACCGGCTCGCCCGTACGCAAAGGTTGTTGATTCGACGGCGACTCACCGGCTCGCCCGTACGCAAAGGTTGTTGATTTGACGGCGACTCACCGGCTCGCCCGTACGCAGAGGTTGTTGATTTGACGGCGACTCACAGGGCATAGCCCGTCAGTCACCGAGCACAAAGCAGGACGAACGAGACCGCGCTATAGCCCTAGCGCCAAGATGCGGATAAACTCCCGCCAATAGCTTCTTGCCGCCGCCACGCGCTTGTAAAGGCACAGTGTATGCGCAGCCGAAAACGGGATGACAGCTTCAAGCTCTGGCTGATCTGCTGCTCGATCTTCGCTATTGGCGGCTTGGGAGCTGGCGTACTCGGCGTCGTCTGGCTATATATCGAGGCTGATTTCGGCGTCACGCTTAGCGCGCTCGGCGCCATGCTCACGGCCGCCACCGTCGGCCGTACAATCTCCAGCTCGGTCAGCGGACCGATCATTGGCCGCTTTGGCATCGCGCCGGTGATGATGGGCGGCGCCTGCATCGGGTTTTTCAGCCAGCTCGGCTTGGCGCTGTCGCCGTCTTGGCCGATGTTCATGATGGCCGCGCTCGGTCACGGCTTGGGCGCCGGCGTCATGGGCGTCGGCTTGAATGCCTTCGCCGCTGTACACTTCGACGCCCGCCGCATGAATTGGCTGCATGGCAGCTTTGGCATCGGCTCCACCATTGGTCCCTTTCTAGTCACCGCCATCGTCATAGACTTCGGGATCGACTGGCGCTGGATTTACGCGCTCTTCGCCGGGTCGCGCATACTCATGCTCTTGCTGTTTTATCTGACGCGCGGTCAATGGCGTATCAGCGAAGTGAAATCCCGCGGCGAGCCCGAAGCCCATTTCAGCATGCGGCAGACGCTGCGCTTGCCCGTCATTTGGCTGATGGTGGGCGCTTGGCTGATGGCTACCGGCAACGAGCTGGTCGCCGGTCAATACGCGAACAGTTTCTTGATTGAGGCGCGCGGGATTGCGCCGAAAGTGGCGGCGGCCTGGGTCAGCGTCTATTGGGCGAGCTTGACGGTCAGTCGCTTTTTCGCCGGCTTCATCATCACACGGATAAGCAACATCAGCTTCATGCGCTTGAACAATGTCGTCATGATGTTTGGCGCCGGCTTGCTCGCATCAAATCTGAGTCCGCTGACCAGCTTGTCTGGCTTGGCGCTGATTGGTTTCGCGATTGCGCCTTTCGCGCCGCTGATGGCGTCGGATACGCCGGGGCTGGTCGGCAGCGCGCACACGGCCAACGCCATGGGCTTGCAATTCACCGGCGCCAGTTTGGGGATGGCCGTGTTGCCTTGGCTGGGCGGGATGCTGGCGGAGACGGTCGGGCTGGAGGTCATTCCGCAATTTGTATTCTTGATTGCGCTCGTCACTTTCGTTTTCTACGAGGGCATAGTGTGGCGCGATTTCAAGCGGCCGGTGGTCGCGTGAAGGCCCGCCGGTATATTGTGCGTAGATTAGGGCGAGACAAGGGTCGCGTAGACACTGACCGTCTCTCGCCCCGACGGATGCGAAATGAGTGTGGATTCGAATTGAGTGGGCGATTCACAGAAACGCCCCTACGGTTGGGATATGAAAGTGGATTCGAATTGAGTGGGCGAATCACAGAGTCGCCGCGACGGTTTCTGCTGAGGCAAAATCTAGGTCAACTGATTGACCGCCTCCACCAGCGCCATGATGTAGCCGGTCGAGTAGGCGTGGCCGCGGTGGCGCCAGCCATCGTCATTGATCATCTCGGGCACGTGGTCATCGATGATGAAGCCGGTGAAGCCGATGGCCTTGAGCGTCTGGATCGCCGCCACCACATTCATGTTGCCTTCGCCGGGGAAGCATTCCTGGAACTTGGGCACGCAGCCCTGGACATCGCGGAAGTGCACGTAGAAGATCTTGCCGCGCTCGCCGAAGTAGCGCATGGCCGCCAGCACGCCGTCATTGTTGCTGCCCTCGGCGTAGAGCATTTCCGAGAAGCAGCCCATGCAGAAGTCCAGGCCATGGTTGGGGCTGGGCGCCGCTTCCAGGGCGCGCTTGAAATTCTCCGGCTTGTAGAAGACGCGGGCGATGCCGCCGAGCGATGGCACGGGCGGGTCGTCTGGATGCAGGGCGCTCTTGACCCCCGCCTCCTCCGCCACTGGGAGCACGGCGCGCATGAAGGTGATGTAATTGTCGAACATTTCTTCTTCGCCGTACTCGCGGTCTTCGGCTTCGGCGAGCTGGGTGAGCCCGGTGATGACTTCGCCCGCCCTTGCCCGCTCCATGTCAAAGGCCGTGACTTTGACGCCGCCGCGCCCGGTCGCCATCGGCGTGCGCCAGACCAGATTGGGCATCCAGTTCAAACCGAGGATGGGGATGCCCGCCTCGCCCATGTTGCGCACAATGGTCTGATAATTGGCGGTTTGCTCTTCGCGCCGCGGCCCGTTCAGCATGGCGTCAATGTAAAAATGCCGCGGCACATTTTCAATCGCTTCCAATTCCAGTTCATAATCGTTGACGCGCTGCTTCAAGCGTTTGAGGTCGTCGACTTCCCAGTAGCCTTTGTCTTCGGGCAGGTCGATATCTTCCGGGATGAGATCGATGCCTTTGCCGATCATGTTGAATTGCACGCCGCCGACGCCCAACTGCTTGGCGAAAGTCAGGTATTCGTGCGTGGCCGCGGAATGCTGCCCCAGCGCCACGCGCATCTCTTGCGTCATGTTGTGCCCCCCTCAGTTTGTGGTTCTGCGCTCGGCTTCAAGTGTATCGCATTTGCGGACGCGCTCGCTGTACTCGGTGGTAGAATTTCAGTTAGCAGATTTGCAGTCACTGAGAAGCTCTATGCGCGCGCTGACAATTTTTGCATTCGTCGTTTTGGCGGCGCTCCTTCCCGTCGCGCTGCCCGCGCTCGCTCAAGACAGCGGGACCGCGTATTATGCCCTGGACAGAATCGGCGCGCGCGTGAAGCAGCCAACGGGCCTGGCCCACGCGGGCGATGATCTGCTCTACATCACTGAGCGCGCCGGCCGCATCCTCATTTTAGAGGAGGAAGAATTTCTGCGCAGGCCTTTCCTCGATGTGGGGGACAGGGTGGACGCGGAGGCGAGCGTCGAGCAGGGTTTGCTCGGCCTGGCGTTTGACCCGGGTTATGCCGAAAACGGTTATTTCTACATCGCCTATACCGATGCCGATTTTTCGCTTCATCTTGAGCGCTATCAGGCATCGGCCTATCGCTATGTCGCCTTGCCGGGATCGGGGGAGCGGCTCTTGTCCATCAAACAGGCGTCGCCGCTGCACAAAGGCGGGCATCTGCGCTTCGGACCTGACGGTTATCTTTATATGTCGGTCGGCGATGGCGGCATTTCGGAGGAGCTGGATTCAACCGGGCAGAACAGGGGCGACCTGCGCGGGAAAATCTTGCGGCTGGATGTCAGCGGCGGCCGGCCTTATGCCATCCCGCCGGACAACCCCTTTGTCGACGCCGAGGGCTATCGGCCGGAAATCTGGCTGCTGGGCTTGCGCAATCCCTGGAAGTTCAGCTTCGTTGAGGGCTCGCGGGCGCTGTTCATCGCTGACGTGGGCTGGGCGAGCATGGAGGAGATCAACTACCTGCCCGCGGACAGTTCAGGCGGCGAGAATTTTGGTTGGCGGATTTACGAGGGCGATTTGCTGACGGAGGCGGACGCCGCGCCGGGGGCGAGGAACGGGCTGACTTTCCCCGTCTTCGCTTATCCTCATGTGAAGCCGCTGGGATATGACGGGAGCTTTCCGGTGGGCTGCGCGGTCATCGGCGGTCATGTGTATCGCGGCGCGGCCATGCCGGAGCTGCGGGGCCTCTATATCTACAGCGATTATTGCCATGGCGATCTCTGGACGCTGCGGCAGGGCGCGGAGGGCTGGCGGACGGAGCAACTATACGAAACCGATCTGCATATCACGGCGATCGGAGAGGATGCCCGGGGAGAGCTGTATATCACCAGTCTCGATGGCCGGCTCTACAAGCTGATTCACGCGCCCGCCGGCGACAACGACAACGATTCAGTGCCCAACGACAGCGACAATTGTCCCTTGGTCGGCAATCGCGATCAAGCGGACAACTGGGGGCGGCAGGGCGTCGGCGATGCCTGCGACCAGGATTATTACTTCAGCAAAGCGCATGGGGCGGAAGTGAAGATGTTTCAGCAGCATTATGGCGCCTTTCACATTTACGCCTGCAACAGCGGCGGCTGCGGCTTTGTCGCCAATCTCGAACCGGGGACACTCGGCGCAAGTGCGGCGCTGCGGCTGGAGAGCGAACAGTTCGGCTGGACGGTCGAGGCCGTTTTCGCCGGCGATGCCGCTGGGCATGCGCTTTACAATGTGCTGGTTTACGATGACGGCGGCGCCTATTATGTGAGTGACTTGCAGCTGCTGATTTCAGAAGGGAGCTTGTCGTGGCGCTATGCGAGCTGATTTGCACAGCCCGTTTTCGGAAGCAATTGCATGTAAGCAATTGAAGTTTTACCACCGAGTACACCGAGACTTTATGAGGTCACCGAGGGGTATTCTGCACCATAGATTATCACGCCGATCCAGCAGCATTGTAGGGGCGACCAACCTGGTCGCCCGTCGCGGCGCCGGAATATGAAATTTCGGGCGACTTGATAAGTCGCCCCTACAGATTTCGCTATGATTGCAGATGGAGTTTAGCAGGCTCATAAGAATGGAGCGTGAAGGGAGACGGGCTTGATGAGCGGCAAGAAGGTGCTTGTGAGCGGGTCGGACGGGCGCATTGGCCGCGCGACGGTGGCGGAGTTGCAGGCGCATGGTTACGCGGTCACGCCAGCGGACCTGAACCCGAGGCAGCCTTGGGGAACACAGGTGGTCGATTTCCGGGATCTCGGCCAGGTCATCGGCGTGATGCAGGGCCAGGACGCTGTCATTCACCTGGCGGCCATCCCGTCGCCCGATCATCATAGCGCCGATGTCGTCTTCCGGACCAACGTCATTTCGACCTTCAATGTGCTGGAGGCGGCGGCGATCCTCGGCGTCAGGAACATCACGCTGGCCAGCAGCATATCGGCTTTGGGTTATGCTTTTCGCCATCGGCCCTTCAATCCGCATTATCTGCCCATCGACGAGGCGCATCCGCTGCTTTCGCAAGATTGTTACGGGCTCTCCAAGATGATCGGCGAGGCATTGGCCGACGGTTTCTTGCGCCGGGCGCCGGAGATGTCGCTGGTCAGTTTGCGCTTCACGGCGGTGCTGGACGAGGCGGCGCGCTCATGGCTGCCGGCGGCGCGCCAAGAGCCAACCGATGACGCGTCGACTTATGGCGCCTTCTGGACCTTTGTTGATGTGCGCGATGCGGCGGCGGCTTGTCGCTTGGCGCTGGAATACGATGGGGCGGGCCACGAAGCATTTTACATCTGCGCGCCGACGATCTATCGGGAAGATGACATTCGCGCGCTGATGGCGAAGCATTTCCCCGGCGATTACCCGATTGATAAAGCGCTGCGAGGTAGCAGCAGCCCGGTGGATGCGTCGAAAGCGGAGCGCTTGCTCGGCTGGAGGGCGCGTTATGATTGGGACGGGTCGCCCTTAACTTGAAAGCGAATTACTTGCAAAAGGCAGTTCTGCTGTGGTACACTGTCGCCACTGTGCCAATATAGTTGCCAGAACCTAGTGGACGACCCATTCTCCCGGAGTCCCACGCACATAGTAAAGGCTTCAGCCGTTCATGATCAATCGTGTCCGGCGGTTTTTGCTTACATCAGGAATCAGGTCAAGGGTCGCGGCTGATGAACGAGGGCGTGTTTTTTCTGCTGCTCTTGCTGCTTGGGCTTGGCTTGCATGCCGCCGTCAGCCTGATGAACGCGGCGCTGCAAAAGATGTCGGCGGCGACCATGCGCGAGCGCGCTGACGACGGCGACGCGACGGCGCGGCGATTCCTGGCGCTGACGGAGAATTCGCTCCGCCTGAGCATGACGGTGAGCATCACTCATATCTTGACGCGCATCGCCATCACCGTTTTGCTCGCCTTGCTTTTGCTGGGCCCCTTGGCCAATGGCGATGCGGGCGCGCGGCTGCTGATCGCTGGCGCCACCGTGATCATCGGCGCCGGCTTGACCCTGATCATCGGCGAGCTGGTACCGGAGGCGCTTGGCAGCGCCCATGCCGGGTCCATCTTCGCCCATTCGATCACGCCGATGCGCCTGTTGATTTTGCTGGTCTCGCCGGTTACCGCGCTGGTGCTGCTGCTAAGCCGCTTGATATCGCGATTGCTTGGCGGCGATGCCCTGATGATGGTGAACCTGGTGACCGAAGAAGAGATCATGTCGCTGGTTCACGCCAGCCATAGCGGCGGCGTCATTGAAGAAGAGGAGAAAGATATGATCGCGTCGGTGCTGCAGCTGGATGAAAGCAGCGCCCGCGAATTGATGACGCCACGCATCGACATCGTCGCGCTTGAAGCGACGGCCACGGTCAGCGACGCGCTTTCCGCTTTTGGCGCGTCGGGCTTTTCGCGCATTCCTGTGTATGCGGAAAGCATCGACAATGTGAAGGGCTTGCTCTACGCGAAAGATATTTTGACCGCCGTCAAGGAAGGGCAGGACTTTGCGAGCCAGCAGATCGGCGCGCTCGTCCGCGATGCTTATTTCGTGCCGGAGACGAAGCCGGCCGACGCGCTGCTGAAGGAATTGCAGGAGAAAAACGTGCATCTGGCCGTTGTCGTCGACGAATACGGCGGCACCTCGGGGCTGGTCACTATTGAGGATCTGATTGAAGAAATCGTCGGCGATATCCGCGATGAGCATGATTTCGGCGAAGAAGAGGATTATGTTGAAGTCGGCGATGGCTCTTACTTGATCGAAGCCAGCATGGACCTTGATGACCTCAATACGCTGCTCGCCTGCTCGATAGACACCAGCGATGCCGACACGCTGGGCGGCTACATTTATCTGGCCTTGGGGCGGGTGCCGCGGGCGGACGAGACCATCGAAACTGATATCCTGCGGATGACGGTCCAGTCGATTGACGGCCACCGCATTCGCAAAGTCAAGGTGCGCAAGATCAACGGCGAAAGCGCCGGCACTATGCTGGCCCAGCCCCCGGCCCCTTCCCGTCATCCCTATAGCGGGCATCCAACAAGTTAGGGTTGGGGAGCATCGCCGCCGGGAGGGTGGTTAGGGCGACGCACTCGGCACTATTGAGGAGGCGGTAATGATAGAACCCAGCGACCAGCAGTTGATCGACGCCGCCATCGCCGCCGGCCAAAACGCCTATATGCCATACAGCAACTACCGCGTCGGCGCGGCGCTCTTGACCGCGAGCGGCGACGTTTATGGTGGCTGCAATATCGAAAGCGTCAGCTTTACGCCGACAGTCTGCGCTGAGCGCACGGCGCTGTTCAAAGCGGTCAGCGAAGGCCAGCGAGACTTCAGCGCCATCGCCGTGGTGACGCGAGACGCGGGCTCGCCCTGTGGGGTCTGCCGGCAGATGCTCTACGAGTTCGCGCCCGATATGCGCGTTATCCTGGCTGATTTGGATGGCAAGGCGCATCTTGTTACGACGCTGCGCGCGCTGCTGCCGCATGGCTTTGGGCCTGAGAATCTCGACGACGGCAAATCCTGAGCAGGGTTGAATATCATGCCTCGGATCAGCATCCAGGCCGATTGCGACGGCGCGCCCAAGAAGCAGCTGCTGCGCGATTTGAACATCGCCTTCGCCCACGCAGATGTGGAAAGCATTCTCGAATTCTTCAGCGACGATATCCGCTGGCAAATCATGGGCGAGGCCGACCTGCGCGGCAAGAAAGCGGTACGGGCGGCGCTGGAAGCGATGCAAGAGACGGTCACTAGCGAATTGATTATCCACTCTATCATCACGCAAGGGCGCGCGGGCGCCGTCAACGGCGAAATCAGAATGGAAAGGGGCGGGTCAGTCGCCTTTTGCGATGTTTGCCATTTTGATAGCGCGGACGGCGGCAAGATCCAATCCATGATGTCCTATGCAGTCGACACCGAAAAGGAGGACTAGAGCATGCAGAAGATCGTCACCAATTTGTGGTTTGATGGCCGAGTGGAAGAGGCGCTCGAGCTCTACACCTCGCTGCTACCTGATTCGCGCGTTAGGCAGATCCGGCGCTACGGCGACAGCGGCATGGGCGAACCGGGCGATATCTTGACGGCTGATTTCGAGCTGGCCGGGCAGCGCTTCACCATCATCAACGGCAACAGCTTTTGCGAGCACAGCGCGGCGATGTCGCTCATGGTGCTCTGTGAGGATCAGGAGGAAGTGGACCGCTTGTGGGAGGGGCTAATCGCCGGTGGCGGCGCGCCGAGCCGCTGCGGCTGGCTGACCGACCGCTTCGGCGTCTCCTGGCAGATCACGCCGATCCGGTTGATGGAGTTGTTGAAAAGCGATGATGCCGCCGCTGTCGAGCGGGTGATGGCCGCGTTCATGCCGATGGATAAGCTGGTGATCGCCGAGCTGGAGCGGGCGTTCAACGATGAGTAGACCGTAGCAATTGCGGGCGAGTCAGCGCCTCGCCCTTACTACGTTCGATGAAAATCAAGATTGCGGGCGAGTCACCGCCTCGCCCCTACAACGTTCGGTGAAAATCACGATTGGGGAAGGTAGCAAGACGGAGCCTAATCGGCGCCAAACCTAGAGATAGTTTTTGTTTATAGCTGAATGCAGGAGAGCGGGGTTGATCTTGCCGTCGCGGTTGACGACGGTCTGATAGCGTTGCAGGCGCTGCGGGTTGAGTTCAGGCTGGTCGAAGCGGGCGGAGTTGACGCCGCTGACGGTGCGCGGGCGCGTCGTGGTGATCAGCCTCTCCAGCAAGTCAGCCCGCAGTTCGTTCGCCACTGCCTGATAATCCGCGTCAAAGTAAAGATTGCGCATCTCCCAGGGGTCGGCTTGCAGGTCATAGAGCTCGCCGAAGCCGGCCGGATAGTCGTCGGGGAACATGGCGCGCGGGTAATGCACCAGCCGGAATTGACCTTTGCGCAGGCTCTTGCTCCAGGCGAATTCGGTCAGGCCGATGCGGTCTGCGCCGCCGTCTTCGCCCCGCAGCAAGCCCGAGATATCGCGTCCGTCGCTGGTCTCCATCAGGTCGATGCCGGCGAGTGAACAGAGCGTATTCGCGATATCGACCAGTTCAACGGTGGCTTCGAGGGCGCGGCCGGCGGTGACGCGATTTGGCGCCCACCAGATCAGGGGCACACGCGTGATGGCGTCGCTGCAGATGCCGGGCGCTTTCTCCATGATGCCGTGCTCGGCCGCGTAATCGCCGTGGTCTGATGTGTACACGACGATGGTGTTCTCGGCCAGCCCCTGGGCCCGCAGATGATCCAGCAGCAGGCCGACCGCGGCGTCGACCTGGCTGACGGCGCCCAGATAACCGTGCAGCTTGCGCCGGCGCCCGGCTTCGAAGGTTTTCGGCTCGAACAACTGCCAGTCGCTTTCGCGCCAGCGCTTCGCCGAGGCGATCATGTGCGGCGCCTTACCCGCGGCGGCCAGGTCATAATCGGCGTTGGGCGGCAGGCTCAAGGCAGCTGGATCGTAGAGGTCCCAGAATTCCTGGCAGGGCGTCGTGCACTGATGCGGCCGTGGAAAGCTGAGGTGCAGCAGAAATGGCTGCCCGCGCGCCGCCGCCTGCCCGATGGCGTCGATGGCGGTGTTGGCCAGCCAGCCTTCTTGCGACTCGTCGAATTGCAGCGGGCTGGGGCGGCCCTCGATGCTTTGCCGGCCGCGCTCGCCGAATTCTGGCAGCAGGATATGGTCTTCCAGTTGTTCGACGCCGCGTTCGCGCAGGAAGCGGGTGTATGCGGCGGAGCGCCCGACGATGCTGCCGGCGCGCCAGGAGTTGCTCTCGTGGAAGACATCGCATGCGTCTTCCACCCAGTATTCCGGGCAGTGGATTTTGCCCATCGCGCCGGTGAAGTAGCCGGCGGCGCGAAAATGCTCGAAGATGTTGGGCAAGCCGCCGGGGTTGGGCCCGCTCAGGCTGTAGTAGCCGTGATTGTGGGGGTATTGCCCGCTGAGGAAGGAGACGCGGCTCGGTGTGCAAATCGGGTTCTGGGTGATGGCGTTGTCGAAGCGGCAGCCCTCGCGCGCCATGCGGTCCAGGTGCGGCGTTCGCGCATCGGGATGGCCCTGATGGCCCAGCACTTTGGCGTTGTGCTGGTCGGCGACGATGAAGAGGATGTTGGGTTGGGTCATTAGCTGTCGTTTGCCTTCACCGGCGCTTCTGTTCATGAATGTAGGGGCGACCTAATAGGTCGCCCGCTTGTCGCCTCGGTGAACCTGAGGGCGACCCGACGGGTCGCCCCTACAGCATCTTCTTGGTTGTGTAGGGGTCAGCCGGTGGCTGACCCGCAATTGCAGAGCTTCTCAGCGCAGTGGTACGTCGATTACCCGCCGTACTGCGCGTCGTAGGCTGCTTGGTAGATCTCGACCAGGCGGTTGACGCCCATGGCTTCCACGGTGGCGACGAAGGTGTCCCAGCCGGTGTCGATATCTTGCCGGCCGAGCACAAATTCAGCCGTCATCTGCGCCACGAAGTCGGTGATCGTCAGACGCAGCTCGGTGACTTCGGCCGCCTGCGCCCTTGTCAGGGCCAGCGGGGGAATCAAGTCCTCGATAGCGCGCGCGTAAGGTTCATAGGCGACGCGGGTTTCTTCAAGGAGCACGACTTCCAAACCGGCGGCGTCTTCACGGCGGACCTCGCCCAGACGCAGGTGATTGGGGCGGTAGCTCGGTCCGCGCTGGGCCCAGTGGACATTTTGCAGCGTGCCAAAGGTCGAGAGACGGCGCCAGATGGCTTCGAATTCGTCGCCGCCGAGCGCGCCTTCGCCCTCTTCCGCCCAGCGCCATTGGCCTTCTTCGCCTTCAGCCGCTTCCCATTGCGGGATGCCAAAGACGGAGCGCAAGGTGGTTTCGCGGTCGTACAGGCCATCGCACCACTTGAAGGCCGCTACCGGGTGTTCGGTCTGGCTGTTGATCGTGCACTGCCCGGAGCCGACGCCCCAGGGATTAAAGGGCGCCTGGCGCAAGCCGCTCGGCCCTTCGAGCGATGGCACGGCGACGTACTTGATCCAGCGGTCGCCGCCGATGTTGGCGAAGTTGGAATGCGCGCCAGCGATGACGACGCCGATCGTCGGGGCGTCGCCGCCTTCGACCTGCTGCTTGACTTGATCCATCGGCTGGGTGAAGCTCTCTTCGCCGAAGAGGCCGGCGGAGAACAGCCGGTGCAGATAGCGCAAGCCCTCGCGATAGGCTTCGCTGGTGAGCGTCTGCGAGATGACGCCGTCGTTCTGCTCGACGAAGCGGTTCTGCCCGGCGAATTCGCTGAGCACGAAGGGATTCAGCAGGAAGCCGTCGATATTGCCGTTCCAGCCGGTGGTGGCGGCGGCCAGCGGAATCTCATCGTTCGGGTCGCCATTGCCGTTGGCGTCCTGCTCTTTGAACGCGGTCAGGACATCGACAAATTCCTCGGTCGTCTGTGGCAGGTCCATGCCGACATTCGCCAGCCAGTCCGAGTTGATCCAGGCGCGCTGCGAATAGAAGCAGTGATAACATTCGTTGACCTGCGGCAGGCCATAGATTTCGCCGTCGGGCGAGGTGACCAGCGGGCGGACCTGGGGCGAGCCTTCAAAGACCTGGTGGATGAAGTGACCTTGCTCTTCAATCAAGCCGCTGAGCGGGAGGAACAAGCCCTGCGGCCCGTAGAGCGCCAGCGTTGACGGATCAATCGTGAAGCCGACGATGACGTCGGGCAGGTCGCCGCTGGCGATGGTGAGGTTGAGCACTTCCTGCGCTTCATTGGGCGGCGCGATATCAAAGTTGAGATTGATGCCGGTGCGCTCGCTGTACCAGTCGGTGAAGGTATTGGTATTAAAATCTTCAACAATGGCATGACCCAGCATCAGGATGTTGAGGGTGATCGGCTCTTCCACAATCGGGAATTCACCCGGTCCCGATACCATTTCCTGGGCCGAGGCGGTCAAGGGCAATGCCAGCAGAAGGACAAACAGGCTTAAGGCGATTAATCTCTTGCTCATGTGGTTTCCTTTCGTTTGCATCAGTCGCACAGATTCAATCTTGCTGATGGATCCTCAGAAATCGATAGCCGAACTCCTTTCGGTGTCTCACAATTTGCTTATTTTACCGAGCCGATCATCATGCCTTTGACAAAGTGCCGCTGGACAAAGGGATAGATCAGCATTACGGGTATGCTCGCCACGACAATCAGCGAGTATTTCAGAAGTTCGCGCAGTCCTTCGCGCGCCACAAGGTCTTCAATATCGATCAGCATTGAAGCGTCAATAGAATTCTGAATCAGGATTTCACGCAAGACAAGCTGCAAGGGAAACAGTTCCTGGTCTTTCAAGTAGATCAGAGCGGGGAAATAGGGATTCCAATGGGTATTGACCGCATAAAAGAGCACCAGCACGGCGATGATTGGGCGGGCCAGGGGCAGGACGATGCTGCGGAAGGTGCGAAAGTCATTGGCGCCGTCAATGCGGGCCGCTTCGATCAACTCGGGCGGGATGGTGGTGCGGAAAAATGTGATGGCAATAAGCAGATTAAAGGGCCCGATGCCCGTCGGCAGGATCATTGCCAAGCGCGTATTGAGCAAGCCCAGGTCCTTGACGACCATATAGGTTGGGATCAAGCCGCCGCTGAAGAGCATGGTGAAGATGAAGGCGAAGGTGATGGCGCGCCAGCCCACCAGGTCCCGCCGCGAGAGCGGGTAGGCGGCGATGATGGTCATGAACACGTTGAAGATTGTGCCGAAGAATGTATAGAAAAGCGAATTGGCGAAGCCGTTCCAGACTTTCTTGTGCTCGAAGATGGTTTCGTAGCCAAGCAGGCTGAAATCGACGGGCCACAGGGTGACTTTGCCCGCGATCACGGCTTCGGCGGAACTAAAAGACGCGGCGACAATAAACACCAGGGGCAACAGGATAATGGTGGTGATGATCAGCAGAAAGGCGGTGTTGCCGAGCATGAACACGCGGTCGACCGCCGATTCGTTGACTTTGTTTATATTGCTGTCGTAGCTTGTCATGGACGCCATTTGCGGGCCTTTTACCAGACACTGTTTCCGGTCATGCGGCGGGCGGCGTGGTTGACAGCGATCAAGAGCAGCAGCCCAACGAACCCTTTCAGCAGGCCGATGGCGGTCGAATAGGAGAAATCAAGGACCGGCGACAACAGGCCAACTTTGTAGACATAGGTGTTGATGACCTCGGCGACGCTCAGGTTAAGCGGGCTCTGCATCAGATAGACTTTTTCAAATGCGATTTCCAGTACGCGCCCGGTAGTCAAGACGAGGAGGACCATGGCGGTCGGCATCAAGCCGGGGATGTCGATATAGCGGATGCGCTGCAAGCGGCTGGCGCCGTCGACAACCGCCGCTTCGTGCAGGGCCGGGTCGATAGTGGAGAGCACGGCGAGAAAAATGATGGCGTTGAAGCCCATCTCTTGCCATATGCCTGACCAGACGAAGATATGGCGGAAGGCGCCCGGGTCGCCCATGGCATTGGGCGGCGCCATGCCGAACAGGTTCGCCAGCGAGGCGGTGAAGCCGACGCGCGGATGCAGGAATTGGAAGAGCATGCCGACGATGACCACGGTTGAGATGAAGTGCGGCGCGTAGGTGATCATTTGCACGCTATTGCGAAACAGGCGCGTTTTGACCTGGTTCAAGCTCAGCGCCAGGATGATCGGGATGGGGAAGCCGGCGATCAATGAATAAAAGCTGAGAACCAGCGTATTGATGATGACGGGCTTGAAGTAAAAGGAATTGAAAAAGCGCTCGAAATTCGCGAAGCCGACCCAGGGGCTCCCTTCGATGCCGAATGCCGGCGAGTAATCACGGAAGGCGATCTGGGCGCCATACATGGGCGCATAACGGAAGACGACCAGCCAGAGCAGCGGCAGGAAAAGCAGGACATAGAGCTGCCAGTTGCGGCGGATGCGCAGCCACAATTTCGCGCGCTCTTCTTGATTGAGGAGGCGCAGGCGATGCGGAAGCCGAACTTCCAGCGCGTCTGACGCGGGCGTAATATCTGATGTGGGTTCAACCTGCATAGTTTCTCGTTTTTTGAACTGGACCAGAACGGCGACAGGGCGGACAAGCAGCAGGCGGAAGTATAACACGCGCCGTCCAGGTTGTCTAAGATTGAATCGGTTGCGTCAGCGGCGGCGCCGGTTGAACTCAGTTTGATGGCGCAGAGGAGCGGGCGTCGAAGAGGCGAAAGCCGGCGATGTTGCTATGATTCTACTTGATGCCGGTGCCGGTGGTGGCCAAGCCCTGCATAATCTGGCGCCGCAGGAAGAAGAACAGAATGATAACGGGCACGGTGGCCAGCGTCGAGCCAGCCATGGTCAGGTCGTATTGCTGGCGGTATTGGTCGATGAGCCGTTTGATGCCGACGGCCAGCGGGAAGTTATCCGGATTGCGGAAGACGATAAGGGGCCAGAGCAGGTTATTCCAGTAATCGATGCAGAAGAGGATGAGCAGGGTGGCGATGGCTGGGCGCGCGTTTGGCAAGACCACATGCCAGAAGATCTGATATTCGCTGGCGCCATCGACGCGGGCCGCGTTTAGCATTTCGTCATCTATCGCCAGCATATATTGGCGCATGAAGAAGATGCCGATTGGCGAGGCGGCCAGCGGCACGATTGCCCCTTGATAGGTCTCGGCCATGCCCATCTGAATGATCATCAGAAAGAGTGAGACGATCAACAGGTGAAAGGGAATCATCTGCGAGACGAGAATCAAGACAAAGAGAAGATTGCGATAGCGGAAGCGGAATTTCGCGAGGGCGTAACCGCCGGTGGTGCACAGGAAGACGCCCATGAGGGCATAACCGCCGGTCTGCGTGATTGAGTTGACGAACCATACGCCGTAGGGTTCTTCTTCAAAGAGCCGTCGATAGGTGTCCAATGACAAGGCGCTGGGGATAACCTCCATGGCGTCGACAAAGATGCGGCCTTCGGGGCGCAGGGAACTAATGACCATCCAATAGAGCGGGAAGATGAAAACGATCGCCAGGCAGACGAAGAGAGCGAACATGAGCCACTTGGTCAGGCGGGATTGTCGCCGCGCGCCCAGTTTACCGGGGTTTACGTATTGGGTCTTAGCGGTCACGGCTTACTCTTTCCCCCCGAAGACACCGAAGAAGCGGAATTGAATCAGCGAAAAGATGAAAATAATCAGCGCCAGAATAACACCCATGGCGGCGGCCGTGCCGAAATTGAAGGACGTGAAGGCGGTGCGGTAGATGAGCAAGGCCAGCGTCAGCCCGCCGTCGCCCGGTCCTGCCCCGCCGGCGTACAAAATGAAAGGTTCGACAAAGACTTGATAGCCTCCGATGATACTGAGGACGACCACAAAGAAGGTTGTCGGGCGCAGCATGGGCAATGTAATGCGCAGAAACATTTGCCAGGGGCTGGCGCCGTCGATGGCGGCCGATTCGTAAAGCTCCTGCGGGATATTGACCAGACCGGAATTGAAGTAGAGGATGTTCATGCCGGTCCAGCGCCAGGTCGCGATGAGGATCAGCGATGGCAGGGCCAGCTCCGACACTTCCAACCAGCGGAGCCGGTCGATGCCCAGCGTACCCTCCAGAAAGAGATTGAGGAAACCGTCCTTCGCCAGAATCAGCCGGAATACGGTACCGGCTACCACAAGCGACGTCAGCGCTGGCAAGAAGATCAGAACGCGAAAAACTGTACTGGCCACCACGCGGCCGGAATCCAGCAGCACGGCCAGCACCAGCGGCAGGGGAATCAAGACCAGCAGGGTGCCGATGGTGTAGACCGTAGTGTTGGTGAGCGCCTGGCTGAAGCGCACCAGTTCAAAGACATTCTCGTAATTGGTCAAGCCGACCCAGTCTTGGCTCTTTATACCTTGAAAGTTTTGGAAACTCATGATGACAGCCAGGATGACCGGATAGACTTTGAAGATTAGAAAGACGGTCAAAAAGGGCGCAAGGAATACCAAAGGCACGACTCTTTTGTGATGCAAAAAGCCGATGATCAATTGGCGCGGCAACCTGACGATATTCAGCACAGTGACCTCGTTGACATGCTGTGATCTTGAAAGCAGCAAAAGGGAAAGGCAGGCAGGTTAGCCCTACCTGCCCTCAATCGGCGAGCCTTAGAATTCGGCGCCCATCGCCCGCAGCTCTTCGGCGGCGTTGGCGAGGACTTCGGCCGGCTCCATCTGATTCTCGATCAGATCGTACAAGCCGGTCGTCTGGAAGATGGTCGCCATTTCCGGATAGAAGGGACCGGTGAATTCCGGCGCGACATTGCCCAAACCCGCTTTGATGTGGATGAAAGGCATCTCGCCACTGAAGTCGTCCATCGTGATCAGCAGCGCGTCGTCATCGTAAACATCCAGGCGCATCGGGTCGAAGCCCAGGTCCGTCCACAGCAAGACGTTGGCATCGTAAGTGAGCTTGGCGAAAGCCAGGAACTCGGCCGCCAGCGCGATCTTGTCGGGGTCGATCTGGTTGGTAATCGCGGTGCCGGTGCCGCCGCCCATGGTCGTGGTATAGCCGCCCTCTTCAAAGACGGGCATCGGGCGCACCACCGCCACGTCAGCCAGTTCACTGCTCATGTTGTCGGGGTAGCGCGTCATATACCATTGCGGCATCCAGAGCGAGGCGATCCGCCCTTCGACCAGATCGATGAAGTGATCGGGCGAGTGATGGCCGCCGCCGGAAGCCGGACGGGCGATCCCGTGCACGTGCACCATATCCTGCAGGAGTTGCAGCGCCTCGACATTGGCTTCGCTTTCGAGGATGATCTCGCCATCAGCGCTGTAGGTGCCGCCGCCGTTCATCAGCATCAGCGCGTATGCCGAAAAGATATCGGTGACTTCGATACTCGCCATGTAAACATCAATTTCGCCATCGCCATCGGTATCGCGCGTGACTTGTTGCCCGGCGGCAATGTAATCGTCCCAGGTCTTGATGCTATCGACATCGACGCCGGCTTCTTCCAGGATGCCGGTGTTGTAATACATGACGAAGGCGCCGAGGTGATAGTCAATGCCGTAATTATTGCCGTTGGCGGTGTAGGGCGCCAAGCGCGACTCGATGATGTCCTCGCGGTAGGGATCGATGACTTCGTTGAGCGGCAGGAACTGAATGTCACCTTTGGTGAAGGTGGCGAATTTCTTGATCTCGACATCGGCCAAATCCGGCGCGCCCATGCCGACCAACAACGATGCCAAGAGATTATCGTGCATCTGCGTATAGTCGATCTGCTCGTAGATGATCTCAATCGGTTGATCGGGATGCGCCTCATTCCAACGGTCAGCTGCGTTCTGCATGTACAAGCCATGGCGATCCACAAATACCCAGAGCGAGAGCTCGGTTGTGTCTTGCGCCGATGCCAGACCGAAGGCGCCAAACGCGATCGCTATGACCAGAAAAAGCGTGATAAGCTTGTGTTTTGACATTTCCGTTCCTCTTTTTGGTAGACCTAATCGAACACGAAGCAAATTGCAAAGCGCGCGGACATTCGATAGGCGCCTCCTCCATACGCAACTTTCTCAACGATTGTTGTCGTGGACGAGAGTTTACCCCTCCCGGCGGATTTGTCAAGAAGGCTGCGCGCCGGTTGTCTCGGCGGGCGGCGCGACCTTGCGGGCGTCGAAGAGGCGAAAGCCGGCGATGACGATGCAGGCGCCAATTGCGGTCATCAGCGCGCTCAGGGAAAAGAAGGCGCCCGGCCCCAAATTGTCGTATGCCCAGCCGAAGAGCGCGCCGGTCAGGAGCAGGGCGACGCTCGGCATGGTGACCTGCAGGATGGCCTGATTGGTGGCGACATTGCGCGGGTGGCTGATGGCGTTCACAAGCGTGAATGACGACAGTTGGTAGCAGGGCCAGACCAGACCGCGGAGTATCAGCAGGGGCACAAGCCAGAGCAGGCTGGGCGCGACGCCGAGCAGAAAAGCGAAGAGCGCCGTGCCCAACATGCCGAGGATGTAGGCGACGCGGATGCGAAAACGGGGCAGGATGGCGTCCATCAAGAAGAAGAAGGGAAATTCGACAGCGCCCATGAGCGCCGCCCACAATCCGATATGCGCCGATGGCACGCCCAGGTTCTGGTTGAAATGGATGAAGATGAAGCTGTACATGTTGTAGGTGCCCATGGCGACGAAGAATTGGCTGGCGGCCATGACATAGAAGCCGCGGTTGCGTGGCTGGGCGCTTTCAGCTTCGGTCTTGGCTTTTTGGGCCGATTTGTCGGGGAAGATCGTGGATGACATGATGGTGAGCAGGGCGAGGAAGGAGGCGGCGAAAAAGAGCATCGGATAGCCGCCGAGGGCGAACAATTGCCCGGCGAGCAGGCTGGCCAGCGTGAAGCCCAGGGAGGCGAAAGAGCGCAGCCGCCCCAGGATGGCTTTGCCGCTGCCGACCAGGTAGGTGATCGTCAGTTGCATGCCCAGGGTCAGGCTGGGGCTGATGGTGACGCGCTGGAGCAGCACGCCGAGGACGAGCAGCAGTTGATGCGGCGCGGTCGCGAATATGATATTCGCCAGCGCGAAACCGCCCATGTAGAGCATGAACAGGCGTCGATGCAGCCCGAGACGGTCGGCGAATTGGTTCAGCAGCGGCGTCAGAATCAGCGAGAGCAAGGCGCCGGCGCTGCCCAGCGTGCCGATCAGCGTGCCGGAGAAGCCTTGATCGGTCAGATAGACGTTGACATAGGGCCAGACGATGCCGATGCCCGCCAGGCTGAGGAATTGCAGCGCGACGAGGCGTACAGAACCGAATCGATTGCGCACTGCGACGAGCTTCGACACCCGACGGCCGGTCTCCTGCAGGCTATGCCCCGCGGCTGATGATTCTTATTAGACGCGTCTATTGAGCGATATTCTACTTTTGCGCCGGGCGGGTCATTTCAGGTTTGCGGGCGAGTCAGCGCCTCGCCCCTACGTGGCTTGTCCGGTACTAGGTATTGGTCGCCTTCCTATGGTTCACCCCCTCTAAATCTCCCCCCAACAAATTAGGGGGAGACTTTTTTCGCCGTCGAGACCGTTCAGTTGGCGAGAAAACTCCCCTTCCCTAGCTTTCTGGGATGCTCGCCATAGAGATGGCGAGAGGGGCCGCGCCGCGTAGACACAGGCGGTCGGGGATGGGGTGAAGATTTCGCGCTCGAATGACCCAGTATCGGACAAGCCTTACTGGCCGGGGTTCGGTACCCGTCAAATCCGGCGTGCGGGATCAAACGCGCTCCTGCGGTTGGCGCGCGTCGAAGAGGCGGAAACCGGCGATCACGATGCAGACGCCGATGGCAGCGGCCAGCGCGCACAGGGCATAGAACAGGCCGGCGCCAAAATGGTCATAGGCCCAGCCATAGAGCGACCCGGTCAAGAGCAGCGCGATGCCCGGCATCGTCACCTGCACGATGGCTTGATTGGTGGCGGCATTGCGCGGGTGGCTGATCGCGTTCATCAGGCGGTAGCACGACAATTGATAGGCGGGCCAGGACATGCCGCGGACGACGAAGAGCAGGAGCAGCAGCGGCAGGCTCGGCACGATGCCCAGGCCGAGCGTGGTCAGGGCGATGCCGATGATGCCGAATATATAGGTGATGCGGAGGCGCACGCGCGGCAGCAGGGCGTCAGTCAGATAATAGAAGGGGAATTCGACAAGGGCGAGCAGCGCCGCCCACAGGCCGATATGCATATTGTCCACGCCCAGGTTTTGGCTCAGGTGGATGAAGAGGAAGGCGAAGGCGTTGTGCGTGCACATGGCGACGAAGAATTGGCTGGCGGCCAGAACGTAGATGCCGCGGTTGCGCGGCTGCTTGGGTCCCGCTTCCGGCTTTGACTTCTCTTTTGGTTTGGCCGGGAAGATGGTCGAGAGTTGAACGCTGACCAGGGACAGAATCGCGCCGACGGTGAAGGTCAGCGCATAGCCGCCGAGCGCGAATACCGAGCCGGCCAAGGCGCTGGCGCAGGCGAAACCGAGGGCCGAGAACGAGCGCATCCCGCCGAAGATGGTCTTGCCGCGGCGCAGCAAGAGGGAGAGTGTCAGTTGGGCGCCGAGCGTCATGCTGGGGCCCGTTGTCAGCCGGAACAGCAGGACCGCGACGATGATCAGGGCGTAACTGTGGGTGGTGGCGAAGATAATGCTGGCGAGGGCGAAGCCGCCGAAGTAGAGCATCAGCAGGCGGCGATGGAGCAGCAGGCGGTCGGCTATGGAATTGAGCAGCGGTGTCAGCACGAGGGTCAGAACAGCGCCGACGCTGGCGAGCGTGCCGATCAAGGCGCCGGAGAATCCAATCTCGGTGAGATAGAGGTTGATATAGGGGTAGACCATGCCCAGCCCGGCGGTGCTGAACAATTGCAGGGCGATGAGGCGGGCAGAGCCAAAATGATTTCGCAAGGCGAGCAATGCTGACATAAGTGAGTTTATCCTTTGCGCCGCCAACTGACCTGGCGGACCATGCTGCTCGGAGGACGCGGCCCTGCCGGGCGGCGCTGAAGCCATTGCTTATCGCTCATTGTCGAAAGGAGCGTTGTGTGTTTTCAAGAACCAGAAGGCAAAGAGCAAAGTGAAATCTCGTAACAGAATAAAAGCGCAATCACAGAGTTGACCGAGCCCGGCAAGCCAAATCGTACCGCGAATGGCGGCCAGGCGCGAATTGAATCGCAGAAGCATAGATGATATGCTCAACTAAATGAAGATTCGATTATGGTGAAACGCTGATGACCATGGAAAAGCAAGGCGAAACAACATTCTCGGGCTTTGACTTTTACCGTTGCGACATGCACTTCACGGAGGAGCAGAAAGCGCTGCGCCAGGAAGTGCGCGACTTCGTCGAATTCGAAGTGCTGCCCAAGATCAATCCATATTGGGAGCGGGCCGAATTCCCCTGGGAGATCGCCCGCAAGATGGCCGACCTGCCGATCATTGGCGGTCCGCTGCCGGATCATGGCGCGGCCGGGCTGGATCTGGTGGAGATGGGCCTGGTGATGTACGAGCTGGGCAAGGGCGATGGCAGCATCAGCACCTTCTATGGCGTGCATTCGGGCCTGGCGATGGGCTCGATCGGCTTGCTGGGCGATGAAGAGCAGAAGGCGCGCTGGCTGCCCGCGATGGTCAAGCTGGAGAAGATCGGCGCCTTCGCCTTGACCGAGCCCGATGTCGGCTCGAACGCCGCCCAGGTGAAGACGCGCGCCCGCAAAGACGGGGACGGCTTCCGGCTGAATGGCGCCAAGCGCTGGATCGGCAACGCCTCCATCGCCGACATCCTGATCGTTTGGGCGCGGGATGAAGAGACAAATGACTTCGGCGGTTATGTCATCGAGAATCCGAATAGCACGGCCGGCGTCGGTATCCAGGATATTTGGGGCAAGATCGGCAAGCGCGCTGTGCTCAACGCTGACATCACGCTGCATGATGTTTATGTGCCGGCGGCCAACAAGCTGGCTTACGTGAACCGCTTCAGCGATATGGCGCGTGTGCTGGGGCTGGGGCGTTACGGCGTCGCCTGGGAAGCGGCTGGCGTCGCCGCCGGCGCCTTCGAGCTGGCGCTCAAGTACAGCAAGGAACGGGAGCAATTCGGCAAGCCCATCGCCGGCTTTCAGTTGATCCAGCAGAAGCTGGTCGAGATGGCGACCGAAGTCACGCTGATGCAGACGCTCTGCCTGCAAATGTCGCACTTGATCAACACGGGTCAGCTGACTGCGGGAACAGCCTCGCTGGCGAAGTACAACAATGCGCGCAAGGCGCGATACGTCACGCAGCTGGCGCGCGAGTGCCTGGGCGGCAACGGCATCGTCATCGACAACCACATTGCGCGGCTGATGCTTGATGCCGAGGTGATTTACACCTACGAAGGCACGAATGAGGTAAACTTGCTGCTGGTGGGGCGGGAGCTGACGGGGATGAACGCGTTTGTGTAGCGCGCGGCGGTTCTTGGCCGCCACTATCAGCGGGGCATTGCGGCGATGAGTACGCACGATTTCATAAAGTTTCCGCCGAGACTTGAGCAATTGCCGCCCGCACTTTGGCTGCTGATGGGCGAGCTTGAAGCGATGTTGAGCAACCTTCGTACGATGCCCTTGCAGCCGGAAGAAATCGAAAACTTGCAGACCCTTTATCTGGCAAAGGGCGTACACGCTACGACCGCCATAGAGGGCAACCCCTTCCTGGAATTTGATGTCTTGCATCAGGTGCGAAAAGACTGGCCCAAGAGCGCCCTGTTCGAAAAAGAGCACCAGGAAATTGACAATATGGTCGCCGCTTTTGCTGCCGTAACCAGCGATTGCAATGGCGGAGAGTGGCCGAGGTTTTCGCTTGACCTGCTAAATCAATACCATCGCTTGATTATGCGCGGTCTGGAATCTGCCGAGGTCCATGCGGGAGCGCTTCGCCGTCACCGCGTCACTGTCGGGCGATACCTGGCGCCGCCGGCAGGGGATTGCGAGCGGTTGCTTGATGAACTCTGCGCCTGGCTCAATACAGAGGATGACCCGCCCGCCGGCCATGCGCGGTACAAGCGCGCCTGGACCGTAGTCAAGGCGATTGCGGCGCATGTGTATTTCGCCTGGATACATCCGTATGCGGACGGCAATGGGCGTCTGGCGCGTCTCATTGAATATGCCGTTCTCATGCGCGCCGGGATACCGGATTGCGCGGCCCATTTGCCGAGTTACGCTTACTGGCATTCGCGCCAGCGCTATTATCGCGAATTGCAGGACTCGCATGGGGATTACCGCGACGGCGCCTACCATCGGGGCGACCTGACCGGATTTATCTTGTATGCGCTGGAGGTCTTCCGTGACGAGCTCGATGCGTTGGACACAAAAGTGAAAAGCATTCAGATGGCGGCGTTTCTGCGTGACCGCATCCGCAGTTATTTTCCGTCGATCCTCACTGTCGCGCAGCAGCGGCGCTTGCGCCTCGCGCTTGACCTCACGCTGCAATTTCCGGATGCGCCAATGACGCAGCTTGATATTTGGGAGAATCTCGATTTCATGCCGACGGGCGAGTTTGAATTCAGCAATATTCAGCTGGATCGTGATCTGACGGCCTTAGTCAAGATGGGGATTTTGATAGACAAGCACCTGGGCTATGTCACGAATCCCAAAATCCTTCATGACCTCGTCGGTTTTTCTGGCGTCAAAGCGGACGATTTTGAGTGAAGCTGGGCGTAAAGCAGGCGGGGCGCCCAAGTGTAGAAGAGAGCGCGCCAGCCGGCACGCTCCTTCAACATCTTATCGGCGGCGGTTTTCCCGCTCGGCTAGCCTTGCATCGTCGCGCCGACCAGATTATCGCCCTGGTGTATCGCCGCGTGGGACGCAATTGCTATCTTGCCCTCGACGCCGGTCGGCGGGTTGGGCGCCCAATCGGCAAGGTACTCCTGGGTGAAGGCTTTGCCGAGGTCATTTGCCGTCAACGAGGCCGCTTCGTTATCGAACATACTGATGCCGACGACGGTGTCTTTGCCGTCATTCAAGGCGAAGAGCGCGAAGAAACCATCCAGCTCAGCCAGCGCCGGCAGCAGGCGTGCGATGGCCAGGTCATTCGCTTCCTCAAAATGACTCAGGTCGAAGCCTTCATACAGGCGGATGCTGGCATAGAGTTCAAATGCGCCAGCGAGATCAGTGGAGGCGCCCAGCGCGCTGACCTGGTTGATCGACAAATGCCCTTCATAGATGAGCGGCGGGTTGGGCAGCAGGGGCGCCAGGTTCTCTACGATGAAATCGCGAGCGGCGTCATTGGAGGCTGAGGCCTGCTCCGGCGAATCGAACAGGCTGACTGTCGCGAGCATGTCCCCGGCAGTCAGGAAATAATAGCCGACGAAGCCATCGCTCTGACGTATGATGGGCAAGAAACCGGCATCGGTCCGGCTGACGATTTCATCCATATTGGATGGAACAACGCCGTCATAAACGCGGACGCTGGCGAAGACGCGGTCGCTCGTCTTCTCGGCTTGAATCAGGTTCGCGCCCTCGTTCGCCCCTGCCAGCGCCGCCACGCCGAGTTGGCCATTGATCCGCAGCGGCGTCTGATCCTGAGGGCGATCGGACAGATAGTCGGCCACAAATGCGGCCGCCAAATCGTTGGCCGCCAGGGCGTTGGCTTCGCTGTCATAGATGCTGAGCGCAATCGAATGCTGAACGCCGTCGTGCAAACGGACGTAGCCCCAGAAGCCTTCTGCCTCCTGCAGCGTTGGCAGGAAAATGCGATGGACCAGCTCGGTGGATTCCGCGCGCTGGGTCAGATCGACTTGGTCATAAAGGCGCAGGCTGGCGTAGAGCGACGTGGCGTCAGCGGGCATCATCATCTCGTCAAGCAAGGTGAAGTAGCCGGTATCCATCGGCCCTTGCGCGATCAGGGGCGGGTTTGGCAGAAGCGGCGTCAGGTTTTCGGCGACGAAACTGCGAGCGGCGTCGTTGGAAGCCGCTGCTTGATCCGCGGTCTCGAAGGCGCTGACCGTGGCCAGCATGTCGCCGGCGGGCAGCAGGAAGTAGGCGATGAAGCCGTCGCTTTCGCGCATGATGGGCAGGAAGCCTTCATCGACCAGACGCGCGATCTCAGCTTGATCGGCCGGGTCGACGCCGTCGTAGACGCGGACGCTGGCGAAGGCGCTGTCCTCGCCGCCAAAATAATCAGCCAGGTTCAGGCCTTGCAGGATACCCTGAACCGATGCCACGCCCAAACGTCCATCCAAGACCAGCGGATCTTCGGGAAGCCAACCGGCCAAGTATTCGGCGACGAAATCAGCGGCGATGTCGGATCCCTGGTGCAAGCTCTCCTCCGAGCCCATGATCCGCAGCGCGACCGCTTTGTCGACGCCATCGCTGATGCCGTGGTAACTGAATACGCCGATGTCGCGCAAGTCTGGCAGCAAGACTGACTCAAGCAATTCAACTGTTTCGTCCAGGCGCGCCATGTCAAAACCGTCATAGATCGCCAAGCGGGCGTGAAGCGGCAAGCTAAGGTCATCCGGGTCAACCGGGGAAAACATCAGCTGTGTGCTCACTTCCACCGTCCCCTCCACGACCATCGGCGCATTAGGCAGCAAGGGCGCCAGGGCTTGGGAGACGAAATCACGAGCCGCTTCGGTAGAGGCTGAAGCCTGGTCCGCCGTTTCGAAAAGCGTGATCGCCGCCAGCATATCCCCCGCCGGCAGCAAATAGTAGCCGACGAAGCCGTCGCTTTCGCGCATGATGGGCAGGAAGCCGTCATTCACTCGGCGGACGATCTCAGGTTGATCGGCCGGGTCGACGCCGTCGTAGACGCGGACGCTGGCGAAGGCGCCGCCATCGTCTACATTTTGGATGAGGTTTTCGCCCATGTGGACATCAGCCAGCGCCGCCACACCGAGGCGGCCGTTGATGCGCACCGGATCGTCGGGCAGCCATTGCGCCAGATGCTCGGCGACGACATCGGCCGCCAGTTCATTAGCGGCCAAGGCATGGTCCTCCGAGCTGAATATGCTCAGCGCCGCCGTCCTATCGACGTTGTCGTGCATGCCCATATAGGCGAAAAAGCCTGCCGCCCCTTGCTGCAATGGCAGGAAAACCGATTCTGTCACTTCGACTGTCTGGTCCAGGTGAGCCAGGTCGAAATTGCTGTAGAGGCGCAGGCTGGCATAGAGCGACCCGGTAGAGCCGTCCATCATCATCTCGGCGTCGGCGATACGCAATATTTCGACCTTGCCTTCCAGGATCTGTGGCGGGTTCGGCAGATACGGCGTCAGGTATTCAGCCACGAAATCGCGGGCGGCATGGGTGGAAGCGGCCGCCTGTTCGGCTGAATCGAACAAGCTGACCGCGGCCAGCATGTCGCCGGCGGGCAGCAGGAAGTAGCCGATGAAGCCATCGCTGCCGCGCATGATGGGCAGGAAGCCTTCATCGACCAGGCGCGCGATTTCAACTTGATCGGCCGGGTCGACGCCGTCATAGAGGCGGACGCTGGCGAAGGCGCTGGCCGCGCCCGGCATGGCTTCAATTAGGTTGGCGCCGTCGTTGACAGCCGCCAGGACGGCGATTTGCAAGGGACCGCTGGTGATCATCGGCGCGTTTGGCAGGTAGGCAGTCAGGTTCTCGGCGACGAAATCGCTCGCTTTCTCGTTGGATGCCAGCGCCGATGCTTCGGTATCGAAGATGCTGATCGCCACGAGCGCGCCGGCGCTGTCGTTCATCAGGTAATAGCCGAAGAAGCCATCCGATTCGCGCATAATCGGCAGGAAGCCGTCCTCGACGATGCCGACGAATTCAGCCATGTCGCTGGTCTGGAAGCCGTCGTAAATCCTCACGCTGGCATGCAGGCCGTTGACATCGTCTGCGCCCATGCCATCCAGCACCTCGACGAAAGCGATATCGACTACGCCCTCGATAACGCGCGGCGGATTGGGCGCAAGGTGAGCTGCGGTCGCGGCGACATGCGCGATTGCCGCCTCGCTTGAGGCTGCTGCTTGCTCCGCTGTCGCAAACAAGTTGATCGCTGCCACCCTGTCCCCGGCGCGCAGCCAGTAGTAGGCGATGAATCCTTCATGTTGGCTGATTATCTCCAGAAACTCATTGACGTTTTGAATGAGGTCTTCAGTGGAGGTTTGCGTATCAATGCCGTCGTAGACGCGGATGCTGGCAAAGACGCCCTCTTCCCGCGCTCCATCGGCGCTGGCCGACAGCGGCAAGGCCAGGGCCAGGGCGAGCGTCAACAAGACGGCGATGACGAGACTTCTCTTGCAATTGCGGGCAAAGCTCTGCACAGTTTTCCTCCTCATTAGGGTCGATGGACGAATTTTCCGGCGGCCCTTTGATATGTGACACAATTGGCTCCTAATTTTCAGTGTAGAGGAACTGCGGCTTAAACTCAAGTTGTCGCGCAAGGGGGGTGGGAGGATTGGCCCGCACCGCGCTGGTCGAGTTGGTTATGGGCGCGCCCAGGCCGGCAGCTGCGCATCCAGCCGCGCGAGCTCGTCGGCGGCGATGGGTCGGATTTCTGTATCATGCAGATGCGTATCGCGGTTCTCGACGATCAAGAAGCTCACATCTCGCGTCGCCACGAGATTGTGCCAGACGCCGGCGGGCACGTTGTAAATTAAGCCCGGGGCCATCTCGACCGCTTCCAGCGCGCCGCCATCGGGTCGGGTGAAAATGACCGCCTGGCCGCGCAGCAAAACAAAGACTTCATCAGTGAGATTGTGCCGCTCGATCTCATTGAGGTTTGGCCGGTCAAACAAGGGTTCCCAGTTCAATATGGCGGCTTGCCAGCCCTCGGTGAACATCAGCGGTTTGAAGCCTTCGCCCGACCATTGGTGGATTTCCAGCATTGACGGCTCTCCCATGCAGTACGTAGTTACTCTAGCGACATTGTAACGGGTAGGCAGGCGACTCGGCGAGTCGCCCCTACAAAGATATCGATTGTTGCGCCGACTTTTCTAAATGAGACAGCCGTTATCATTTCATATTTTGCCGCTGCCATGTCCTAGAGATGGACGACGTCGTTGCGGCGGCTGCTTTCCAGCGCGGCGTCGATGATGCGCATATTCACCAGCCCTTCGGCGGCGCCGGGCGTCGGCGTCTTGTCGTGGTGGATGCAGTCGATGAAGTGTCGCAATTGCCGATCGTACATGATTTGCGGGCAGTGTTCGTCGCGAACGGGCGGGTAGCCGGGGTCGACCGTCCGGACGGTTTCCGCCGCGCGATCGGGGATTTCCAGCCGCGTGGGGAAGAGCCGGGCGAAGGCAAGCGTGCCGTAGAGTTGTGTGCTCGCTTCCGGGCCGTCGGCGTGGGGCCACCACCAGCCGGATTCGATTATGGAAGAGGCGCCGCCGGCCCAATTGACCCAGATCGTGCCACTGTCATCGACATCGTAATCGGTGTATTCGGTGGCGATTTTGGCATAGACGCTGAGCGGCTGTGGATCGCCCAGGAGATAACGCGCGACATCGATGGCGTGGATGCCCATATCGGCCAGCGCGCCACCGCCAGCCGCGCGCGCCTCGACAAACCAGCCGCCGGGCCCCCAGTTGACATGCACGCCATAACCCTTCGTGCGCAGAATCGTGCCCAGCGCGCCATCGTCGATCTGCCGCTTTATCCAGTTCACTTCTTCATCAAAGCGCCAGCAATGGGCCACCATCAGTTTGGCGCCCGCTGCTTCGCTGGCGCGCAGCATACGCTCGGCTTCGGCGCCGTTCATCGCCATCGGCTTCTCCACCATTACATGGAGGCCAGCGTTTAGAGCGGCGATCGTTTGGGGCGCGTGCAGGTAGTTGGGCGTGCTGACAATCAGGATGTCTACCCCGCCGGCGCTCAGCAGCTCGCGCACCGCCCGGTATTGCCGGTCGATGCTGAATTGGGCCGCGAAATCCGCCATTGAGGCGGGACGATGATTGACGACCGCCGCCAGCTCGACGCCGTCGAGGCTTTGCGCGGCGCGCGCATGAACGCGGGAAATATGTCCGGTTCCGCTGAAAGCGATTTTCAGGGTCATGCTGCGCCTCCTGTGAGTTGCGCCGACAATAGCGGTCGACCCAGCGGCTCGCCCCTACATGGTTCGCGTGAGCGCGGCGCTGCTTTGCCTGCGGATTTATTGGCAAGATTCGCCAGGGATTGTTATCGTTGTCGCTATACTGTCCGCAATGCTTGATCCGCTCGTCGCGTTTTGCCGCGAGACGGCAGGGCCGTTTCGTCCCCGTCAGATGGGCAGGCAAGAGTCAATTGACGCGAATAGTACTATGCTAACCGCCAGTGGAGGATGATGCATGAGAAACAGCGCCGGCTTCACCACTATCTTCGGGCGCAATTTGATCGGCGAGCTGCCGAACTTCGTTCATCAGCCCTACCTCGTCGTGACGATGGCTGATCTCTGGGACTTGTTCGCCCATCACTTTGACGACAACCTGGCCGGGCCCTACCTGGTCTCGACGATTGACGGCGACGAGCTCAAAGCGGAATTGAGCAAGCTGCCGCCTTGCAATTGCATCATTGGGCTGGGCGGGGGTCAAGCGCTTGATGTGGCCAAGTATTTCGCCTGGTCGCTGCGGCTGCCGCTCTTTCAGGTACCGACTTCCATGTCGGTCAACGCCGCCTTCGGGCATCGGGCCGGCTTGCGCTTCAGCGGCAATGTGCGTTATATGGGCTGGGCTGTGCCGGAAGCGGTCTATGTCGATTTTGATGTGATCCAGAACGCGCCGCCGGTTGTCAACCGCAGCGGCATCTGCGAGATCCTCTGTTACCACACCGGTCATGCCGATTGGCGCCTGGCACATGCCCGCGGCAAGACGGAAGCGAAATGGCCCTACGATCAAGCGCTGGTTGATGAAGCGGCTGCGGTGATGGCGACCGTCATGGACGCCCTGGATGACATCCGCGCGGTCAACGAGACGGGCATCCGCACGCTGATGACGGCGAACCGCTGGGGCGGGGCGGCTTTCCACAACGCCGGCTGGAACCCGCGGCATATCGAAGGCGCCGATCATTTTCTCTTCTACGCGCTGGAATACTACACCGGGAAAAAGTTCATTCACGGGCAGCCGGTTTGCCTGGGCATTTACGTTGGCTCGCTGCTGCACGAGGACAAGCCGCAGGAGATGCTCGATGCCATCGTCCGCGCCGGCGTCGATATTCGGCCGGCAGCGATGGGCATCAGCTGGGACGATGTGAGTCATGCATTGGTCAATATGCGCGACTTTGTGCGGCAGGCCGGCTTGTGGTATGGCATTTTCCACGAGGCCGAGATCGACGACGCCTTTGCCAGGCAGGTGCAAGCCAATGTCGAAGCGGCGTATGAAGGCGTGACGCTTTAGTTTGAGGATTACCGGAACTTGACGATGCCAACACTTGCCATTCAGGGCGGTCAACCCGCCAAGACCAAGCCATTTCCCGCCTGGCCGATCTATGATGAGCGCGAACGCGAAGCGCTCAATGAGGTGCTGGAGAGCGGCGTGTGGTGGCGGACGCCGGGCACGAAGACGCTCGCCTTTGAGCGGGCATTCGCCGCTTATCATCAGGCGAAGCACGGCATCGCGGTCACCAATGGCACGCACGCGCTTGAGGTCGCGCTCGCGGCGATGGGCATCGGGCCGGGGGATGAGGTCATCGTGCCGAACGCCACCTTCGTCGCCACCGCCAGCGCGGTGCTCTTCGCCGGCGCCTTGCCGGTCCCGGTTGATGTCAGCGCCGACAGTTATTGCATCGACCCGGAGTTGGCGGAAGCGGCGATCAATGAGAACACGAAGGCGATTATCGCGGTGCATCTTGGCGGGCGGCCGGCTGACCTGGATCAGCTGACGGCGGTGGCGCAGAAGCACGGCGTCACGCTGTTGGAAGACGCGGCTCATGCGCATGGCAGCGAATGGCGAGGGCGCAAGGTCGGCGCTTTTGGCATCGGCGGGACTTTCAGCTTCCAGGCGAGCAAGACGATGACGGCTGGCGAGGGGGGCATGATCATCAGCAATGATGACGAATTTGAGCGGCTGGCGCGCTCGACGCATGATTGCGGCCGTCTGCCGGGCGAGTGGTTCTACAGTCATTTCATGTACGGCTCCAATTACCGCTTGAGCGAATGGCAGGGCGCGGTGCTGCTGGCGCAGTTGACGCGGCTGGACGAGCAGACCGCCCGCCGGCACGCAAATGGCCGCCTGCTGGATGGCGCCTTGAGCGGCATCCCGGGCATCACGCCCCAATCACATGACCGCCGCATCAGCCGCAACGGGCATTACGCCTATATCTTCCACTACGACAAGCGCGCCTTCGCCGGCGTCGACACCGGGCGCTTTGTCTCGGCGCTGGAAGCGGAAGGCGTGCCGACACAAGCGCCCTACCCGCCGCTGCATGCGCTTGATGTCTTCACGAGCGGCGCTTATCGCAGCCGGCTCAGTGGCGCGCAGGCCAGCGCCCGGCATGATTTTCTCAGGCAGCCCTACCCTAATTCGGAGCGGGAAGCCTGGGAAACGGTCTGGATCACGCAGAACGCGCTGCTGGGCGACGAAGAGGACATGGGCGAGATTGCGGCCGCCATCGGCAAGATTGCGGAGAATGCGCGGGATTTGATTTGACTGGGTTGAACTCCAGAGGGCGCAGAGACCGCTGAGTGCTTTAGGGCGACTCGCGGAGTCGCGCCTACGGAACTCGCTGTGACCGTGAATTGTTTTGAATAGGCGCGTCGCTGAAGAATCAGCCAATTTGTTGAATGAAGCGATTTAGACAGGCAACGAGATTCTAGTTATGCTCGCGCTTTAGGGCGACTCACGGAGTCGCCCTTACAACTTCCGATGTTGCCTACAACGTTCCGAAGGTATTTGAGAACGAGCCATTGCCGCGCGTGGACTCAGCGGGCTGGTCGCCCGGCCTGGAGAATGCGCGTGAATTTGGGCGGCCGGGCCTACAGTATCCGATTTGCCCCACAGATTTCGCTATGATTGATGAAGGGATTTGGCCGTGTAGGGGCGAGGTCGCGTAGACAGCGACCGACGGCGGTGACACGCCTTCCCGTCTAGCCGCAATCCCCGTTCGCCTCCAGGTAGCCGTTGCTGACCCAGCCGCGCGCGCCGAGATAATCGACCTCAAACCAGTCAGCCGTGCGCGAGAACGCCGTCAATGTCACATCGTAGGGCACGGCGCCGATGACCGCCCCGCCCGGCCCGGCGCGCAAATTCAGCATGTATTTCGTGCGCACCATGCAGTTGCTCAGGGTCCAACTTGCCGGCGGGATTGCGGTCGCCATGGGCGCGGTTGGGCCGGGCATCAGCGCGACAATGCCGGGGCGATCGATCGTCGTGCAGATCATATTCCCCACGCCGACCGCCGGCACATCGTAAATCACGCGCGGAAGGGGCGTCGTGTCGACAAACTTGAAGGTCCCATACGAAGTGGCGAAGCAGACTTCCATATTGGGCAGGACCCAGCCCCAGACATCGAGGCCGTCGCGGAAGCCGGCCGCGAGCAGGTCGGCGTTGCCGATGCCGTCTCGGCCTAGCTGCTGACATTGGGTCGATACCGTGATGTTGCGGACGCGGATATGCGCGGGCAAGTCCAGGCAGGTTTGGCGTCTTGGCGGCGGCTTGGGCGTCACGACTGGCACCGAAGCGATGGAGCGGGAACGGCCCTGGACAGTGCCCGGCGATTGCCGCGCCGACGGCACCATGACATCTTGAAAGGCGTTGCTCGTACCGGCGGTGTTGCTGACTGTCAGCGTCACTCTGTAGGTCGCGGCGCCGCTGGGATAGGTGTGGGTTGGATTCTGCGTAGTGTAATCGGGCGAGCCATCGCCATCCACATCCCAACTGAATGCGAGGTTGCTGCCGGTCGAGGTCGAGGTGAAGCGGGCTTCATAGCCGCTGACGCTGACGCTGAAGCTGGCTGTGGGCGCGGTGACTGGCTGCGACACGGCAAGCGTCTGCGAGGTGCTGTCGCTGCCGCCGGATCCGGTCACCGTCAGGGTTACGCTATAGTTGCCGCCGCTGGCATAGGTGTGGGATGTGGTCGCGCCTGTGCCGGTATTGCCGTCGCCGAAGTTCCATGCATAGCTGGTGATATCGCCGGTGGAACCGCTGGCGTCGAAGCGCCAGCGCAGGACGTTGTTGGTATCGACGGTGGCGATGAAGCTGGCGGTTGGCGCCACCGGGGGCTCATATTCATAGGCGCCGATATCGCAGGCGCTGCCTTGCGGGCGGGTCACGCCGCGCTGGTCGATATTGCCGACGGCGGTGCAGACATCGGTATCGGCGGCGTCTATGGCTGGGCTGCCGGCGGGCAAGGCGAGAACGCTCAAGCCGTTGGTCGGTGTGGGCAAGTTAGGGTCGCCAGTCACCCGATCCAGAAGGCATGCCGCAACGCTTTGATAGGTGGAACTCGAATTGATGATGTTTTCCTCGATATTATCTTGTTCTCGTTCGCCGTGTTGCCCGTAATTGCAGGCGCCCGCGCCTACCGTCTGGCACCAGATGATGCTGTTGCTGAGCTCGAAAGTGCTAGTGGAGATGGCGCTGAAGTTGATACCGCTATAGTTGGAGGCGGTCGTGCCCAGGCAGCCGGCCATGGTAATGTGTCTGATTGTGGTGGTGCTGGCGCCGCGCGCGCCTTCCCCGCCCGTTGTATCGCCGAGCTGGATCTGGCCCGTTGGTGAGCTGTTGTTGTAAAGGGTGCTGTTGTCGAGGGTGAGAACGCCGCCGCTGCTGTGTATAGCGCCGCCGGCCCGCGTCGCCGTGTTGTTGTAGAAGACGCTGCGCTTGATTGTGACTGTCCCCCGGTCAATGTAAATCGCCCCGCCGTCGGTTGTGGTCGAGTTGCCGTGAATGACGCTGCGGTTGATGTTAACGGTACCGAAGCGCGTCACCTCGATGGCGCCGCCCGGCCCGCCGCCGCCATTGCCGCCGGTCAGGGTCAAGTCATTGATGGTGAGGGTGCTTCCTTGCACGAGAAAATGCTGGCCCGAGGCGTGAGAGACGGTGTATGTATGATTATTGCCCGTGATGGTGACGGCGCCGGGGTTGCCGGTCGGCAGCGTAAGCGGCGTGGCCGAGTTGATTGTCACATCGCCCGTCAGTTCAATGGTGTCGTCGCCGTAAGTTCCGCTGGCGGTGCAGCCGGTTTGGTCGCTGTTCGCAACGGCCGAGGCCCAGGCGATCTCGAGGGTGCAAGTGCCGCTGACGGTGAGCGTCGCGGCGAAGGCGGGCAGCGCCGGCAGCAGGAAGACCAGCGCAATGAGAACAAATTTGAATGGCAGGAATTGACCTAAATCAAGTATGCGTCTTATTTGGCTGGTTATAACGAGGGGGCTGGACGTTGGCCGGCTGCCGCCAAGACTCTCGATTGGCATTGTTGCATAAAAGCGAATTTCTGGGGCATCGCAAGCGCTGAGGGGAAAAGTATGAGACATGGTTTCACCGCTTTCGATTTTTAGATACAAGACCGCGCAAGGCTATTGTAACAGACAATATCAACAATAATATCAGAAAATCATAACTTACACAGCTGACGTGACTATTCTGCACATCAAGGTACAGATTGACACTTGGCCGCTCCAGAAATGCTGCGCAGTCGGGCGCGCGCGCAATCCGCCGTCGGCGCGCTGCCTTGCGGTCTGCGTTACAATTCAGCGGTCGGCTATTGAGTTCATCCGGGAGGGATAGCAGATGCGAGTCTTGATCATGTGTGATATGGAAGGCGTCAGCGGCATCGTGAACTGGGATCAGGTTGGGGGCGGCAAGGCGGGCTACGCGGAAGGACGCGAACTCTATACCGCTGAAGTCAATGCGGCGGTGCGCGGGGCGGCGCGGGCGGGCGCGAGCGAAATCATCGTCATTGATGGCCACAACGCGGGCGGCGATTGGCGCTACAATTCCCTGCTCAAAGACATGCTCGACCCGGCTTGCGAGTATGTCGCCCACCACACCTGGACGGATTATCGAGTACCGCTGGAACAAGGCGTGGACGCCTGCCTGATGGTCGGTTATCACGCGCGCAACAATACGCCGGACGGCGTTTTGAACCACACCATCTCATCGGCGCAATGCCGCAATTTGTGGTTCAACGATGAACTCGTCGGCGAGGTCGGCGTGAATGCCGCCTTGTGCGGGCATTATGGTAGTCCCGTGCTGCTGATCACCGGCGATGTCGCCGTTTGCCGTGAAGCGGCGGCGCTGCTGGGCGATGGGCTGACGACGGTGGCGGTCAAGCGCGGGCTATCGAAATATTCGGCGCGCCAGATCGCGCCCCGGCGGGCTCGCGAGATGATCGAAGCAGGCGCGTACAAGGCGCTGGCTGATCTGAGCGCAGTCGCGCCTTATGTACCGGCGCCGCCGGTAACGATCACGGTCGAATTCGGGCATTATGACACGATGATGAATTACAGGCCGCGCGAAGATGTGGAGCTGGATCAGCCGGCGCAGAAGATGCGCAGCCGCGGCGACAGTTGGCTGGAAGCCTGGGACAAGATCTGGCCTTGGTAGCACGCTTGCTATCGCGGGTTGCCGCTCTCGGCGGGCGTTGCGCAAGATTTTTTCACCACAGAGGAATCGAGGAATACTCAGAGGGCACAGAGTATTTTTCCTTGATACCTAGAATACTCTTCATCTTTAGGATTGACCACTTCGGCTTATCGACCCATTCAATTTGTGGCGGAATTAGCGCGAGCGGGTAAACTTGAGTGAGGTGCTTGCTGGGCTGAAAAGAGCATCTATCCGTTTATCCAAGTGTTTACTGTTGAGTGAAAGGAAATTTGCAATGAAAGTCAGATTTGTATTTGCCCTGCTGGTTCTTGCTCTGGCTCTGACCAGCGTCAGCGCCGCGTCTAATGAAGCGATCGAAGACTGGGCGGCTGGCATCAAGGAAGCCTACGGCGGCACGACCATCACCGTGGCGGTGGCGTCGCATCCCTCGATTGAAGCTTTCAAGACGATGATCCCGCGCTTTGAGGAATTGACCGGCATCACGGTTGTGCTCGACGAGATGGAAGAGGGCCAGCTCGGCCAGCGCATGCTGCTGGAGGTCTCTGCCGAGTCCGCCAGTTATGACGCGATGATGACGGCCATCGAGTGGAGCCCGCTAGTGGCGTCGAGCGGTTATGCCACGCCGCTGGAGCCCTGGATTGAATCCGACATCACGCCGGAGTGGTTCAATTACGAAGACATTTTGCAGGCTTACCGCGATATGTTCCTTTGGGAAGATGGCATGCATTACGGCATCCCCTTTGCGGGCGAGACCGTCTTCATGTTCTACCGCGAGGACTTGTTTGAAGAGCACGGCATTGATGTGCCGGCCACCTATGACGACGTGATGTCGGCTGCGCAGTATTTCAGCGACAATGTCGATGGGGTGCATGGCATCTCCTACCGCGCCCGCCTGGGCTGGGAATTCACTTATATGTGGTCGATATTCCTGGCGCCCTTCGGCGGTATGATGGTGGATCCGGCGACGGGCGATGTAGCGCTTGACTCGCCGGGAACGGTGGCCTCGCTCGAATACATCCGTGATCTGTGGCAGTACGGGCCGGTCGGCGTCGAGTCTTTCTCCTTCCCTGAGGCATGGGACGCCTTCATGCTTGGCCGCGCCGCCATCATGATTGAGGCATCAGCGGCAGCGCCGGAAGTCGAAAACCCGGACAAATCGCTGGTGGCTGGCATGACGGGTTACAGCCCGCTGCCGGCGGGGCCAGCGGGCGCATTTTCTGGCGTTTGGGGTTGGTCTTACGCCATGATGGAGGATTCGATGCACAAGGAAGCCACCTGGGCTTTCATCGCCTATTTGACCAGCGAAGGCCTGCAAGCCGATTACCTGGCAAATGGCGGCATCGTCTCGCGGGCGTCAGCGCTGGGAGACGCGGAGCTGCAAGCGGCGAATCCATATTACGAGGCGACGCTGTCGACGCTTGAGCAAGCGGCGGCCCTGGGCGAGCTCGGTTTGAGCGTTGTGCTGCCGACGCCGAAATGGAGCCAGGTCAGCGAGATTATGGGCATCGAAGGGGCGCGAGCCTTCATCGGTGAAATCAGCGTGGACGAAGCCATCGCCAGCATGCAGGCGCAAGTCTCCGAAGTGTTGGCGGAGTGATCGGCGCCGCACTTGCCTGGGCAACGGGTCAGCCACCGGCTGACCCCTACACCAACATGGTGATTTTGTAGGGGCGTTTCGCTGAAGCGCCCGCGATTTTCCCTGATTGACAAAGGGATCTAGGACGGCAATGACCGTAGACCGTAACGTGTGGGGGCGCCGCCCGGGCTGGCTGGCGCCCGCGCTATTGATTCTGCCCGCTTTCGTTGTGGTATTTGCTATCGCGGGTTATAGCGCGCTATCACTATTTCAGCTCAGCACGGTCGATTTGACATTCGGCGAGCCCTTCAGCAACGCGGAGGCGGTCGGGCTCGAGAATTACGAGTGGCTGCTGACGAACCAGCACAGTACATTTTGGGCCACCTTGCGGGTCACGGTCATATATTTGCTCGGCACGCTCGTCCCGGAGTTGCTGATCGGCTTCGCCATCGCCCTCCTGCTCAACCGAAAGATGCGCGGCAACTCGTTTTTCACCGCTGTGCTGGTAATACCCATCGTGCTGATGCCGTCAATGGTGGGCCTGATTGGGCGGCTCTATTTTTCTTATGACGGCTTGGTCAATTACTTTTTCGAAATCCTCACTGGCATTCGCCACAATTGGTACGGCAAGGATTTAGCGCTTCTGGCCGTCATCCTGGTGGATATTTGGGAATGGTCGCCCTTTTTCATCCTCATTCTCCTGGCGGGCTTGCAGACTTTGCCGGTCGAGCCATTTGAGGCGGCGCGGGTTGATGGCGCTTCCCGCTGGCAGTCCTTCACCTTGATCACGCTTCCGCTCATGCTGCCCTTGATCCTGACCACCCTGATTCTGCGCTTCATGGATGTCTTGCGCCTATTCGATGTGATATTCGTCATGTTCGCCGGCGGCCCCGGCACGGCGACGACGACGCTTCCGCTTTATGTTTATCGCAGTACCTTGGTTCTGCGCGATGTGGGGCGCGGCTCGGCGGCGAGCATTATGCTCATCATCATCATCGTGTCGCTCACCGTCATCTTGATCAAGGTGCGCGAGCGCATCAAGTTCGAGGCCTAGCGCGATGAAGCCGAATTGGCGATCCCTCACTGGCTCCCGCCTATTGGATGTCTTGACGCTATTTGTGGTCTTCGCCTTTTTGTTTCCCTATCTTTTCATGGTCAGCTCGGCCTTCAAGTCGCGGCTGGAGACATTCGCTTATCCGCCTGTTTTCCTGAATTTCACGCCGACGCTGGAGCACTTCGACAACATCTTCAGCGATATGAATATTCTCTTCTACATGAAGAACAGCACCATCATCGCGGTTTGCAGCACGTTGCTCACCATCCTTATTGCGATACCGGCCACCTACAGCTTCGCCCGCTATCGTTTTCGCTACAAAGAAGGCGTCGCCTATGGTTTCCTCTTTTTGCAGATGGTGCCGGGCATATCCATCGTCTTCGCGTTATTTTTCATCGCGCGCTCACTGGATTTATTTGATACGCACATTTTCCTGATCATTGTATATCTGCTGTGGAATATTCCTTACGCCATCTGGATGATGCGCGGCTTCGTGGAGGGCATACCGGTCGAATTGGAAGAATCGGCCATGGTTGACGGCGCCTCGCGCTTCAAAGCCTTCCGCTTGATCACGCTGCCGCTGATGGCCGGGGGCGTCGCGGCGACCGCCATTCTGATTTTCATTGGCGTCTGGAACGAATTCAGCCTGGCTTTCTTTTTGACGTCGACCAATGCGCGCACGATGCCGACCACGATCGCTTTCTTCATGACCCACTCCGGCATCAAATGGGGCCCGATGTTCGCGACCGCCACCATCGGCACGCTGCCCGTGGTGGTTTTCGCGCTGTTGGTGCGCCGCTATTTCATCTCGGCGCTTACATTCGGCGCGGTGAAAGGATGATATTTTGACCACAGAGGACTCAGAAGTATATGCCAGCGAGTCGCACGACAAATTGCGCCTTCAATCTACCCCCCTCAGTCCCCCCATAGCAATGGGGGGAAGCTAGCAGTAGCGCGCCGAACTCCTCCTCCCTAATGCTTTGGGGAGGGGGCCTGGGGGTGGGGTTTGCGTCCCGCCCCCGCAAATGAGAAATTGTAGGGGCGACTCGGTGAGTCGCCCGCCGGAGGGCCCTATGCTCTATGACCAGATTGACCAAGCAATCGAAAAGCACCGCGACCATGCCCTGGCTTTGCTGCAGGAGTTGGTGCGCATCCCGTCGCTTGAAGGGGCGGAGAAGCCCTGCATCGACGTGCTTGAGCGGGAACTGCGGGCGCTGGGGCTGGATGTCGATCGCTGGACAGCCGATGACGATGAGTTGGCGGCGCATCCGGCGTATGTGCCCACCGGCTGGTCTTATGCGGAGCGCCCCAATGTGGTGGGCATCTACCGCGGGGCCGGCGGCGGCAAATCGCTGAAGCTGAACGGCCATGTCGATGTCGTACCCATCGGGCCGCCGGAGTTATGGCAGCATGGGCCCTGGAGCGGGGAATTCGTCGATGGCAGGGTCTATGGCCGCGGCAGCGCCGATATGAAGGGCGGCGTCGTCAGCAACGTGCTGACCGCGCTTGTGTTAAAGACGGCGGGCATACGGCTGGCGGGCGATCTGATCATCGACTGCGTCGTCGATGAAGAAGCCGGCGGCAATGGCACGCTGGCGACGGTCTTGCGCGGCCATAACACGGACGCCTGCATCTTCACGGAGCCGACGGGCATGGACCGGCTGTCCGTCTCCAACCGCGGCGCGCAATTCTTCCGCATCACCGTACCCGGCGAGGAGGGCGGCGTCGAATACAAGCATCAACTCACCAACCCGATCACAAAGGCTTTTGAGGTCTTCCATGCCGTCGAGGCCTATTCCATCATGCGCGAGTCGGTCGTGTCTCACCCGCTGTATGACGACGCCTACGACACCAAGGTGCCGACCGGCATCTGCAAGATACAGGCGGGCGAATGGCCCTCGACTGTCGCCTCGCAAGCGCTGCTGGAAGGCACCATCGAATGCCTGCCGGGCGAGGACATCCACGCGGTCAAAGCTGATTTCAAACAGTATATTTTGGAGTGGTCGGCCAAGGACAGTTGGTTCCGCGAGCATCCGCTTCAGATCGAATGGTTCGGCCTCTGGTTCGACGCGGCCGAGATCGACCCGAATCATGCCATGGTGCATAGCTTGAAGCGGGCCGCCGAGTCGGTCACTGGCCGCGAAGTGCAGGTGGATGGCGCCGGCGGCTGCGACCTGCGATTGCCGGTCTTGTATGGGGATACGCCGTCGGTGCTATTCGGGCCGTCGGGGGCGATGATCCACAGCACGGACGAATACATCGAATTCGAGCAGGTCATCGATTGCGCCCGCGTCCTGGCGCGCATGGCCGTCGACTGGTGCGGCGTGGCGTCCTAGCTCGCGACAACGTTGTAGGGGCGACTCGCTGAGTCGTCCACTAATCAGCGCCAACGTATGTAGGGGCGAGGCGGTGACTCGCCCTCCCATACATCGACAACGAATGTAGGGGCGAGCCATTGGGTCGCCCGCATGATCCGGGATAACCCGAAAGGCAACAGAATCATGACAAATTGGTGGGACGAACCGATGCGGGCGGTCACGCTGGAATTCCCGGCGGCGGATGTGGCGACGATCGATGTCAAGGGCATCGTCGATGAATGTCACCGCGGGGAGGCGAACACGCTGAATGTCTTTTCGACCGGTTATTATCCGGGCGGGACCGCCTTCTATCAGAGCAAGATCGCCCCGCATTATCCCGGTTTGGGCGAGCGCGACTTGCTGGCCGAAGCGATCGACGCCGCCCATGCCAACGGTCAAAGGGTCGTCGCTTATTTGGCGTCCATCTGGGGAAATCGCGATCTATATTTCGCCCATCCGGACTGGGCGCAGCGAAAGGCGGATGGGCGCGTCACCACCTGGGACGATCATTACAACTCGGTGGCTATGGATCCGCTCAGCCCTTATCGCGAGTATTTCGCGTCGATTGTGAAAGAGATCGCCGACAATTACGCTGTCGACGGCTTCTATTTTGACGAGCCGAGCTTCCAGAGCTGGTCGGCAAGCCAAGCCTGCCGCCGCGCCTTTGAGGCCGAGTGCGGGCAGCCCTTGCCGACGGAAGAGCGCTGGGATGACCCCGTTTTTCAGAAGTTTGTGGCTTGGCGCTTCGATCAGATCGCTGCCTGGCGCCGGTCGCTTTACGAAGTCGCGAAGAGTGAAAAGCGCTGCGTCTATTTTCAGGGCGCTTTTCCGCTGGCGTCATTGAGTGGCGACCGTTATCGCTTGTCGGGCTCGCCGCCGCTTTTTTCCTGGTATCACGAGCGCTTTGGCGTCGCCTGGCATGTGCCGATGGCGCACGGCGATGACCTGGCGCGCACGGCCGAAACCGCCGACATCGTGCACATGGAGCTCTACCGCGCCAGCGTGCGCGAGCCGCTCTGGTGGTACGGCGTCGCCCTGCGTTACGTGCAGTCCATCGCCCGCGGCAAGCAGATCCTCGTTCTGAGCATGATGGCGCAGTCGCCCTTTGATCTGTATGGCCTGGGCGAAACCGAGCTGCGCCTGTCGACGGCGGAATTGCTAGCGAACAGCGCGTCGCCGCTATTCGCGCGCTATTATCCCGACCGGGTGGATCGGGCCGCTTGGGATAATGTCTATGCCCGTTTTGCAGAAGCCAGGTCCATCGCCCCCTACCTGGGCAATCGGGTCAGCATCCCGTACGTCGCCCTGCTCTATTCGGGTACGACCGAAGATCGCTTCGAAAATCGCGAGAATAGTCCGTCGCATCGGGGCGAGCTCAAGGGCTTCGCCAAAGCGCTGCTGCAAGAAAAGATACTCTTTGATGTCATCAGCGAGGCGGACTTGCTGGCCGGCATCGATCAGTATCGGACCTTGATACTGCCGAATGCCAGCTGCCTGTCGGCCGCAGGCAAGGCGGCGGTGCGCGCCTTTGCGGCGTCTGGCGGCGGCGTCATCGGCTCATACGAGGCCGGCTTGTACGATACGACCGGCCTTCGCGCCGAAGCTGATGATTTTGCCGCGCTATTCGGCGTTCAATACAGCGGCGACATGCTGCCCTTCGAGCTGGACATTTACATGCGGGTTGAGGAATCCCACGCGCTGCCGACGGCGATAGCGGCGAACAAGCGCATACCCACCGTCGGCATGCAAGTCGGCGTAGAGGCGGGCGCCGCCAAGCCAGTCGCGCATATTCACGGCGCCTCGGAGGTGCATTATGGTCCGCTGAGCGATGAGCTGGGGCCGCCGGTCGTGCTCACTCATGAAGTGGAGGGCGGACGGCGGGTCTTGTTCACGACGCCAATTGGCGTGCGCTATCTCGAATTCGGCATCCGCGACTTCCGCCGTTTGATCGCCGACGCGGCTGCCTGGACAGCGGGGGAGCGGCCGCCGATACGCGTCAGCAATGCCGGCGACACCCTCGCCCTGACCGCCTTTACGCAAGGCGAGCGGACGCTGATACATCTGGTCAACAGCATTCGCGACGAGATCCGCCAGCCGATCAACGAGACGATACCCAGCTTCAATGTGGAGCTTGAAGTCGATCTCGCTGGTCCGGCGACATCGGTATCGGCATTTGGAGACGAGACGGAGGTGGATTGGGAGGTCGATGGCGCGAGCGCGCGGGTCACAATCGCGGAAGTGCGCTATCATGTCTTGCTGGTGATTGAGTACGCAGTGCCCAACTAGAAATGCAGGGGCGACCGGCGGGCAGTGTCTAAGCGCCCTATCAAGTCGCCCCCAATGTATCGTCTATGTTGCATCAGCAATCGAAGCGCGCTTGTCCTAAGCAGGTGCCGCCTCCAAGACCTGCAACTCGGCCTCATGTTCTTCCAGCCATTGGATGGCCGCCATCGCCGCCGATGTGCCCTGCCCCACTGACGTGGCCACCTGCCGCCAAATCTCATCCTGGATCTCGCCCGCGGCGAAGACGCCCTCGACATTCGTGCGATAGCGCTGGTCGGTGATGATGTAGCCGTTCTCGTTGAGGGCGATTTGATCGCCGAAGACGGCATTGTTGGGGTCATGGCCTATGAAGATGAAGACGCCCTCGGTTGGATGCAGGGTCTCTTCGCCGGTGACGCGGTTCGTCAGGCGCACGGCGTTGACGCCGCCGTCGTCCGCCCCGATGATTTCATCCACCACCGAGTTCCAGGTGAAGCTGATTTTCTCGTTATTGAAGGCGCGCGTTTGCAGTTGGATGCCGGCGCGCAGTTCATCGCGGCGATGGATGATGTTGACGCTGTTGGCGAAGCGCGTCAGGAAGATACCTTCTTCCAGGGCGGAATCGCCGCCGCCGACCACAACAATGTCCTTGCCGCGGAAGAAGAAGCCATCGCAAGTGCCGCAATAGCTGACGCCGGCCCCGATGTGATCTTCCTCGCCGGGCACGCCCAGCTTGCGCGGGTCGGCGCCGATGGTGATGATGACGGCGTCGGCCAGGTATTCTTCGCCCATCGTCTTGATGTGGAAGGGCGAGCCATTGCTGAAGTCGACACTCTCGACCAGGTCGAGTTCGACTTTGGCGCCGAAATTCTCGGCATGCTCCTTCATGCGCTCGACCAATTCGGGCCCGCTCAAGCCGTCGGGGAAGCCGGGGTAATTCTCGATCTCATGAGTGATGGCGACCTGGCCGCCAAGCTGCGCCCCGGCGATGACCACGGGCGCCAGCTGCGCGCGGGCGGTGTAGAGGGCGGCGGTCAAGCCTGCCGGTCCCGAGCCGATGATGACAACGCGTTCCTTCTTCATCTCTTCTGCCTCGTCTTCGATTGTGTGTTGTTTAAGAAATGCTAGAAATGAAGGTTATTCCAAGGCGGAGAAGTCAAAGCCTTCGAGCGCTTTTTCTTGGCGAATCACGGCCACCAGCGCTTCAAACTCTTCGCGGCAATCGCCCCAATAATGCATGAATTTTTGCATCTCGGGCCAGATTTCGTTGAGGTCAGCGCCATTCGCGACTTGCTCGGCCAACTGCGTCAGCTTTTCGCAGCAGTCGTTGCAGTCCATCTTGATGAGCGTGTCGTCAGCGGGCGCGTTGGCGATGAAGTCGAAGAGCTTTTCGAGTTGGTCGCCATCGTGTTGTTGGGACATGGCGGGGTCTCCCTGCGATTTCACGTCAAGTTAAGGACGAGTGGCGGGCGGGGAATCTTACATTAGGCGGGTTCGCCGAGGATTTCGCGCTGGACGTGACGCTTCAATTCGTCGACATTTGTGAAGTATTCATAGTCCGCGTGATTGACGGTTGCGAGCGTCTCTGGCGTCTCATCAATGAGCAGCGCCACCTTCCGGCTGAGGCCTTCTTGGATGCCATTTGGCCAGGCAAGGTCAAGCACGATAGCGTCGCCGTTTTCGGCAAGCGGCAATTCATATCCCAGTTCGCCGCTGGGCAAGCCCTTCGCTTCCATCCAATCCATGACTTCTTGAAGCGCTGTTTCTTCTTCGTCGCTGGCGATGCTGATAGGGCGGGTCGCATTGACCTGCATGCGAGTGACTGCGAGAGCTTCTGATTCAGGCATCTCGCCATGTAGCAGTTGGTCGAGGAATGTGTTGGCGGCTTGGGCTAGGAGCTCGCGGCGGACGGTGAGAAATTCTCGGTAATTCTCGGTTTTCCACAAGCGTTCGTCCGTCGGGATCCAATGGGAGGCGAGGACACCGGGATGCATGGCGTTGTATTGGGGAAAGTAAACTTCGGGCAGCGTCGCGCTGATTTGCAGGTTACAGTCTTTGGTTAAGAACGCGAAATTGGCAACAGCGTTGACTTCATCGCGTCTGAAGCCTCCATATTTGTGCAGTTGAGCCTTTGGAAAAACGTGATGTAGCTCAAGCTGATTCCCGCCTCCAAGCAAGAACTTCTTCAGTTCAATGCCTTTGCAGAAATCACGCGCGCCATATACTCGTGTGAGCATGTAAAGCAAAGCATAAAAGCGCCCGCCGCGGTTCGCCGCAGTTAAGTCTTGTTCGAACACGCGCAGATCCCGTCGGTTATCATCTTTCAAGCGTTCGATTAAGTTGTCGACGGCATCGCCGTTGTCGTCAATTGCCATGATGTCTTGCCGAATCCTGGTTTCAGTTGGACCGGAATACCGTTGCCATAACATGGCGTGGACATACCAGTAACAGAGCCTGTCCAGTGTGGCATGATCGAGCATTGATCCATGCTTGTCGAAGAATCGCACCATTGCCACAAGCGCGTTTGGGCTGCCTTGCACGTAGCTATGATCCAAGCCAAGCCGCGACGCCAAAAGGGTTAGGGCGCTATCGACGTGTTTCTCCACCCTTGCAAGACCATTTTGCACCTGCTCAACAGTTACATTCTGGCGATCTAGTTCAGAAAAGTCGGCATGACCTGTAACCAGCCCGTTGACGCAGCGCAATAACCAGTCGAGATTGAAGTAATAGCCTCTGTCAGATAACGCGTCTAGGCGGGCCTGCATTGTTTCCCGAGCCTCTGGCCAGTCGGCGCATATCTTCGCCAGCGCCAAATCGCCTTTCGACAACTTTGTTCCGCCACTGTTGACCTGATTGAATATGTCGACTACGACATCCATCGACATACTCCGGTCGATCATGGTTTCTATGTGAAAGTTCCGTTCCAATATTCCAGTTATTCTAGCTATGCGGCTAATGTAGTCAGCCAATTGAGGATCATTCATGAACGGCTTAATAAGGTCGCCCAAGTCTTTCTGCATCACGTCGGTCACGGAGACCCAACGCGGATTATGCTGCATCTTAGTAGGTCCATAAAACTCAAACTCTTCAGTTTCAACGTTGAAATATAAGTTAAGGAATGTACTTGGTGCAGCGTTCGAGAAGTCCGGTTTCTTTCCGCGGACTATGCCGTACAACGATGTCAGCCGCTGCTGGCCATCTAGTAGCAACTCGTGTATTCCCAACGGAAGATCCTGTTGTCCTTTGACCTCGTTCTTCGTCGCTTTCGTTTGCCAAACAAGCATGCTGCCTATCGGGTATTCTTGGTAAAGCGATTCCATCAGATTTCTTACCTGCCATCGCTTCCACACAAATCCGCGTTGAAACTGAGGAAGCGCCAACACGCCCTGGTCAATTTGCTCTAGTATGTTTTTCAACTTCATCAGTCATCCCTCCAATGCAAACGCCGCTGATTCTATCACAGCCATACGCCAAACGCGGGCGAGTCAGCGCCTCGCCCCTACAAATCTCTGCGGTCTCTGCGTCCTCTGTAGTTAAATCCCCTTCCGCCCCCGCGCAGCCGCGAGCATCGTCCGCGCGCTTTCCACACCCGCCGCGCCAGCCGCCCCCAGCATCGCTGTCAGTTCGGCGATGCGCGCATCATCATCCGGCAGGGCGCGCACCTGGGTCGCCGCGTGTTCCGCGCTGAGTTCCTTCTGCGCCTGGAAATGCGCGTCGGCGTAGCTCGCCAGTTGCGGCAAGTGGGTGACGCAGAGCACTTGATGCGCGCCGGAGAGCGACCAGAGCTTCTCGCCCAGGACGGCGCCCAGGCGACCGCCGATGCCTTGATCGACCTCGTCGAATATCAGAATCGGCGTGTGGTCGGCTGCGGTCAGGGCGCTTTTCAAAGCCAGCATGATGCGGGCCGCCTCGCCGCCGGAGGCCACTTTCGCCAGCGGACGCAGGGGCTCGCCCGGGTTGGCGCTGAGCATGAATTCGACATCGTCGATGCCGGCGCCGTCGAATTTGTAGCGCCGCTCGCCGATGATGCAGCCGGCTGGGTGCTCCGCCTGCGCCAGCCGCACGGCAAAGCGCGCCTGCTCCATGCGCAGGTCGGCCAGTTCGCGCAGGATATCGGCGCTGAGGGCTTGGCCCGCTTCCGCCCGCGCCCGGCTCAAGCGCGCGCTGATGTCGCCGATGTGATGCAGAAGATCCTGCTCACGCCGGCTCAATTCGGCGAGGACTTGGTCGCTTTGCTCGATGCTGGCGAGCTCGGTCGCTGAGCGCTCGGCGAAGGCCAGGAGGGCGTCAATGCTGTCGACGCGGTGGCGGCGCTTCAGCGTCTTGATCAGCTCCAGCCGTTCTTCGAGTTCGTTGAGTCGATGCGGGTCGTGCTCGGCGTCTTGGGCGTAGCGCGCCAGCGTCAGCGCCAGTTCCTGCGCGCCTTGCGCCAGCCCTTCGGCCAGGTGGTGATCGTCGGCGCGCGCGGGGTCGATTTCGGCCAGCTTGTCCAGCGCAGCCGCCACGCCCATCAGCGCGTCCACAGCGGCGGCGTTTTCGAAGCGGTCGTCACCATTGAGCAGGCGCGCCGCTTCGGCCGCTAGGCTCGCCAATTGTTCGCTGTTGGCGAGGCGATGGCGTTCGGCAAGCAGGTCGGCCTCTTCATTGCTTTCGAGCGCGGCGGCCTGGATCTCTTCCACTTCGTAGCGCAGCAGATCGGCGCGTCGCTGGAGCGTATCGCGGTCATCCCGCAGGGCGCGCGCCTGCGCCTGCACTTGGGTTAATTCCAGCACCAGCTTGGCCAGCCCGGCGCGAGCCTCGAGCAGGTCGGCATAGCGATCCAGCAGGTCGATGTGATGGCGCGGCCGAAAAAGCGACAAATGTTGGCTTTGCCCGTGGATATCGATGAGCGCGCGCCCGACCTCGCTCAGCAAGTCGCTGCGCGCCAGCATGCCATTGATGCGCGCCGTCGAGCGACCGTGCCGCCGTATCTCGCGCATGAGCGTGAGGTTATTCGGGTCGGCCTCATCGACGAGGTCTTCACGCTGAAGCGCCGCCATGACATCGGGCCGCGCACGCGGATCCAGCCTGATCAGGCCTTCGATGACGCTGCGTTCCGCGCCGGCGCGCACGGCGTCGGGGTCAGCCCGGCCGCCCAGCAGCAGTTCGACGGCGTCGATCAGAATCGACTTGCCCGCGCCGGTCTCGCCGGTGATGATGTTCAAGCCGGCGCTGAATTGCAGCTCGAGCCGGTCAATGACGGCGAAGTTCTGAATGCGCAGTTCTTCGAGCATGGTGGCGGGGTCTGTCCTAGATAGAGGCTTTGAAGCGCGCGTAGGCCGCCGATGTCGCCAGCGCGAGATAGAGCAGCGTGAATAGACCGAGGCCGCCGACCAGGAGGAAAGCGGAGGCGATGCCGCCCGCCAAGACGCCGCCCGCGGCAACATAAGCGCTGTAGCGTCCGCGGCGCCGCCCCGTCAGCTGCAGGGCGATTTGGGCCGCGCCACCGCCGATTGCCGGCGCCACGATGAAGCCCAGGATGAAGAATCCGCCGAGCAGCAGCATCACGAAGGGGGTGAGCGCGCCGCCGACCACGCAAGCCGCCGCCACCAGCCCGTAGTCAAGGACTGTGCCTTCGAAGAATCTGTCTTCGTGCCCGCGCACGCATTCGCGGCAGGTGTAACCCACCGGCGTGCGTTTGGCGCAGTCGACGCACATATAGCGCTCGCAGCGGTTGCAGCGCAAGCCGGTATCGCGCTCCGGATGGACGGCGCAATAGTGGATCTCGCTCTCGAGCGCCGTTTCGGTGATGTTGTTGTCCATGCTGTTTACCCCATCCAAGATTGGCGCTGCGGCGGCACAAGGTATTTGTGGTAGGGGCGAGCCGTCGGCTCGCCCGTACAACATTTCGTTTCCTTTAACGACCTTTGGCAAACGCCAGTTATAATCAATTCATTCTTGCAATCAGCTAAAAGGTCATGCGGCGCGGCCCGTGTCGGTTGATACGCGGTTCCATGCGATCCAGCAGCGAGCGGTAAAAGTAGTTGCGTTCGCGCAGGCGCACGAACAGGCTTTCGGGCGCGGCCGATCGGACGCAGATATGTTGATTCTCTCCCAGTTCCGCGGCGACCCGCCCGTCGACCGTCAGCACGACATTGTGGCGGTTCTCCGGCGTTGGCTCGATATCGACGACCGCGCCCTTTGAGAGCACAATCGGCCGGTCCATGCTCAGATGCGGCGCCATCGGCACCAGCAGTATATTGCGCAACTCGGGCGGCAGGATTGGTCCGCCGGTTGCCAGTGCGTATGCGGTTGAGCCGGTGGGCGTCGACATAATCAGGGCGTCGGCGTTGTAGGTGGTGGCCCAGTGTTTGTCGATATAGGCGGCGATCTGCACCATGCGGCCGAAGACGCTGCCGCTGATCACGACATCGTTAAGGGCGCGGAATGAGCCAATGACCTGCTGCTTATTTTCCAGCACGGTCGCTTGCAGCATCATGCGCTTCTCGATCCAGAATTTGCCGGCCAGCAGCTTGTCTAGCCCGGCGACGCAATCTTCCGGTCGTTCTATTTCGGTGAGGAAACCCAGCCAGCCCATGTTGACGCCCAGCACCGGCACCTCATGCTCGGCGCAGACGCGGGCGGCCCGCAGCATGGCGCCGTCGCCGCCGATGGCGATCACGACATCGGAGCAGGCGACATCGGGCCCGACGCTGTCCTCATCCCAGTTTGTGTGGACCCAGCAATGAATGCCGCGCCGGCCGAGCGTGGCCGCGATATCGCGAGCGACGGGGTGGGTATCCGGGCGTGAGGGATGCGCCAAAACGCCTATCCGCCTGATGTCGGTCAAGATCGCTCGCTTTCTTATTGCTTCCCGCCGACATCATTATGGCGCAGATTGGATGGCAATCCCATATTGGAACTCATTAGCTTTGGGTCACATAGGAGGAATTCTAAGCAAGCTATGATACACTAAAGACTGAACAAGTTTGCACGCGGCGGTCCAAGTTACATTTACCAGGAGGAGACCCGAAATGTTTACGAAATGCACCTTGCTCGCGCTTATATTAGCGCTTCTGTTTGTACCGGCGGCAATGGGGCAGGCGGATAACCCGACAGTCGCCATCTTGCGCTTTGGTGATGCCGGGGGCGCAGATATCTCCTCCACTGAAACCGGCGTGCTGGATTTGCTGGAGGCTTATGGATACATCAGCGCGGACGAACGGGCTGAGTTGGCTGGTCGCGCTGGCCTGGAGGGCGACAACATCAACATCGTCTGGGGCGATGCCGCTTTTGAGTTTACCAATGCCGCCCTCGCCGTCGATAGCGCGCTGGATCAAGGCGCAGATGTGCTTGTCACGCTGTCGACGCCGATGACGCAAGCCGCGATTAATGCCACCGGCGACATGGACGACCCGCCAGCCATTATCTTTGCCGCCGTTTTTGACGCGGCCGCGGCCGGCATCGCGGAATCCGCCTGCGAAAAACCCGCCCATGTCGGCGGCGCCGAGGCGAGTACGCCTTACGAAGAAGTGCTGCCTCTCTTGCTGATCCAAGATCCAGACCTTGAAGTCATTGGCACCATCTTTAACCCGGCCGAAGCCAGCAGCGTGGCTGGGGCAGACGCGATCGTGGCTGCCGGCGAAGCCCTCGGGCTGACTGTCGAGCAAGCTTCTGTGACGGGCATGGCCGACTTGCGCGCGGCGACCCAGAGCCTCATCAACAAGGGCGCGGCGATCATCTTGCCGCCGGTCGATCAGACGACGTTGGGCGGCTTGCCTGCCATCCTGGCGGTGGCCAATGAATATGGCATCCCCATCTTCCATGCGAATATGCAGGCGCTCAGCGTGGGCGCCACCGTCACCGCCGGCTACAACCTCCTCTTCGAGCAGGGCATCCGCGCGGGGCGCATTCTCGTGGGTCATTTGAACGGCGATATCGATATCGCCAACACCGCCATCTATTCCCAATCCAGCATGGGCGTCGGCATCAACCTGGATACCGCCGCGGATCAGGGCGTGGAAATCTCTGCCGATTTGATGGATATGGCCGGGAGAACCGTTGAAGGCGATGAGGTGCTCCTGTCCCGAGCCGAAGCTGTGGCCCGCGTGGAGGCGACTGGGCTCTCTTTGGATAACATGCCACGGGTGAAACAAGCTGTCGAAAGCGGCTTTCCACCAGAAGGTGGTTTGCCTGCCAACACCTCGCAGCTCATCGTCCGAATACTCGTCCACCCGGCGGCTAGAGAGTTCCAGCAAGAATTCCTGGCTGGCTTGGCTTGCCCAGAATAGCCGGGGCGGCGCTCGGGGCGCGGCAAACGGATAAACCCACCCGAGGCCGGGCAATTCCAGTCAATCGAGGCAGTCCGCGCGGGCTGCCTCATTTTGCGTCGATTTTGCGCACGAAGGGCGCTGAAATCACGGCCAGTGATTCACTAATTGATGCATAGTATCTTGTGATCTGGTCATTCAACTATTAAATCAGATGGGCGGCTTGAATGTTCAAGAAATGCTCGTTAACGGTCTTCGCACTTTTGATTTGGTTTGCGCCGGCGACATCTGCGCTAACCGACAATCCTACGATCGCTATCCTGCGCTTCGGCGCGCTGCCATCACTGGATATCACCGAGGGCGCAGTATTGGACCTGTTGGAATCTTATGGCTACCTGAGCCCCGAAGAGAACCGTATTCTGGAAGACCGCCGCGACCACCACGGTCAATACGTCAACGTCATTTGGGGCGATGCCGGCTTTGATTACCCGACTGTCAACATCATGGTGGAGAACGCCATTGATGAAGGCGCCGATGTGCTTGTCACGCTGGGCACGCCGGTTACGCTGACAGCCGTGCATACCACGCTCGAAGCTGAAGACCCGCCGGCTGTTTTGTTCACCTCAGTACACAATCCATATCTCGCGGGCATCGCCGACGCATCATGCTTGAAACCTGCGCATGTCACTGGAACGGAAATCGAAACGTCCTACGAATATGTCTTCGACGCGCTGCAAAAGCAGGATCCGGCGCTAAGCGTCATCGGCACAATCTACGACACGGCGGAAGCGAGCGGAGTTTACGGCGTCGACCGCATAACAGACTTGGCCGGCGAAATAGGCATTTCTACCGAAGTGGCCGGCGTTACTTCTCTTGCCGATCTGCGCGCCGCCACCGATAGTCTGATGCAAAAGGGCGCTGACGCCATCGTGTTGCCGATAGACAGCCTGACGACCCAAGGCTTGCCGATCATCGTGACCATCGCCAATGAAAATGGCGTACCGGTTTTCCATCCCAGTCTGGGGTCGATTTACTACGGCGCGACCATCGGCGCGGGCTACTCGGCTTTCTACGACAACGGCGTCCGAGTTGGCATTATGCTGGCCGCGCATTTGAGCGGTGATATCGACATCGCGACAACCGGCATCTATGTGGCCTCGGGCGAAGGTCTCGGCATCAATCTCGATTCGGCAAACATGCAAGGCGTCGAAGTATCCAGCGACCTGATGCGTGAAGCCGATGTCGTGTTGGAAGGCGGCTCGCCCGTTCGTGTTTCGGCGCGCGTCATGCAGAGAATCCGGCAGCGCGGCGTCGTCATTCCCTTGGAACAGCGGCAGGAAGCGGATAGGGAATTTCTGGCCAAAATCCAGTGCAGCGAGGAGACGATCGCCGAGCAGCAAGCGGCGCTGGAGGCTGCTGAGGGCTAGGACGCGAGCCCCCTCTACCCGCAACCCCCCTCTAAATCTCCCCCCAGTGAACTGGGGGGAGACTTTTGTGCTGTCGCAAGGCCGTAACCCATTCGGCGGGCGACTCACAGAGTCGCCCCTACAGCCGCCTGTTTATACCCTCCCCTTCCGGCGGGCGGCTCACAGAGTCGCGCCTACAACTTGGCTGGGCTAGCCAAAACGCCCGGCGATGTAATCAGCGGTCTCTTGCAGGGCCGGGCTCTGGAAGACTTTTTCGGTGCGGTCATACTCGACCAGCTCGCCCCAGCGCGTTTCGCCGCCGTTTGCGCTCTTTTTGCGGATATTGAAGAAGGCGGTGAAATCGGAGGCGCGCTGGGCTTGCTGCATATTGTGGGTCACGATCACGATCGTATAGTCACCGCGCAGCCGCCACATCAATTCTTCGATGTGCTGGGTGGCGATGGGGTCGAGCGCGGAGCAGGGCTCGTCCATCAGGATGACATCGGGCTCGACGGCGATTGCGCGCGCGATGCAGAGCCGCTGCTGCTGCCCGCCGGACAGTTCCAGGCCCGACTTGTTCAGGTCGCCGCTGACCTCGTCCCAGAGCGAGGCGCCGCGCAGGCTTCGCTCGACGATTTCATCCAGCGCGCCTTTCTTTTTGACGCCCAGCAGGCGCGGCCCGTAGGCGACATTGTCGAAGATGCTCTTGGGAAAGGGGTTCGGCTTTTGGAAGACCATGCCGATGCGACGGCGGACCTCGACCGGGTCGACCTCGTCGTCATACAAGTTCCGCCCGCGGTAGATGATCTCGCCCTCGACGCGCGCGCCTGGGGTCAAATCCAACATGCGGTTGATGCCGCGCAGCACGGTGCTCTTGCCGCAGCCGGATGGGCCGATCAGAGCGGTGATGCGGTTCTGGTAGATAGGCAGGCTGACATTGGCCAGCGCGCAGTCAGCGCCGTAATAGAAGCTGCAAGCGCGCAGTTCCATCACGAGGTCCTGGTGGCGATTCGTTGTTTCCGCCAAGGTCTTGTCCTTTTCCAGTTTTTCGCAGTAAGCGCAAATAAGCCGTGCAAGACAAGAAAATAACAGAGAGCGCAGAGAGCGCAGAGACTGTCCAGAAGATGTATTTTTCTTTCGGGCGCTTGAGCGAATCACTCCTATATCACCGGTTGGCGCATAATTAGAACCTTATTGAATAGCGGTTGCGCAGGACGATGGCGGCGGCGTTGAGCGTCAGCATCAGGGCCAGCAGCACGATGATGGCGGCGGCGGCGATATCGGCGAATTGGCCTTGGGGCCGGGCGGTCCACTGATAAATTTGTATCGGCAGCGCCGTGAATTGCGAGAAGGGGCTGCTTGGGTCCGCCACCAGGTAGGTGGCCGCGCCAACGACAATCAGCGGGGCCGTCTCTCCCAGCGCGCGCGATACGGACAGGATCAATCCCGTCATGATGCCGGGGGCGGCGGCGGGCAGCACTTGCCGCCAGATCGTTTGCCAGCGGGTCGCGCCCAGGCCGTAGGAGGCTTCGCGAATGGTATGCGGCACCGCGCGTATCGCTTCCTGGGCGTTGATGATGATGATCGGCAGGATCAGCAGCACCAGGGTCAAGCCGGCGCTGACCAGGGTCCGTCCATTGGACGCGAAGCTGTTGATGCGCACGAGGCTGGCCATCAGTTGGTCATAGGCTTCGTCGCTGATTTGCGCGCTTTCCGGCAGATCAAAGCGGTAGCTGTTCCCGTGCGCCTGGAGGTCCGGTTCTTCGTCAGCGCGCGCCGGCGATGCATCGACGGCGATATCCAGGGCATCCGCCAGCGCGTTTGCCATGTCAATCACGGAGGAATTGCCGTGCATGGTCAAGCTGGGCGTGCCGAAATGCAGGAATACATCGACGACCCGCCCCAGCTGGCGCGCGTTGATTTCGGTGCTGTCGCTGTTGAGGGCGCCGCCGGTGAAACTGATCGCGCCATCAAAGGCCGGGGCGATCCGCTGGATCACGGTGTCGGCGCTGGGCGCGTCAAAGTTGCTGTGGAAGATGATGCCGCTGCTGAAGGGCGCCAGCGCGCGCACAAATATGGCCAGGCCGAGCATGCCGTAGATGATGGAGGGCACGCCGGCCAGGTTGCGCACATTCGTTTCGATCAAGCGATTGACGAAGCTGTGATGGGCGTATTCCTCGAGGTAGATGGCGGCGCCGACGCCGACGGGCAGAGCCACCAGCACCACGACCGCCATCAGCCCGATGGAGCCGATGAGCGCGGTACGCACGCCGGCCAGCGCTGGCGTACTGGACATCGGCGTCGTCAGGAAGTCGCCGTCCAGCCAGCTGTGGAAGCGAATGACCGTGACCTTGGCGTTGTCGAGGCGCTCGCTTCGTTTGTAATCATCGAGAATCGGCCCCTCGATTTTCGCCTTGATGGCGGCGAAATTGAAGATAGCCTCGCTGAGGGTGAAGCTGGCGATGACCTGCTGCTCGACCAATTCGTCCAGCACCAGGTTGCGCAGGGTTGCTTTGTCGGCATAGCGCGCCAGCAGTTCGGCTTGCCGCTCTTTGCTGATCGCTTTCAGGAGCTCGCCCGCGATTGCCGGATCGACAGTCTCGTCGCCGACGATTTCCGCCACGGTCGCCTTGGTAAAGCGGGCATTTTCGACCTGGCTGATGGTATCGCGGATCAAGACGCGCAGGCGCCGCCCGACATTTTCCGCCAGGATATCGGCCAGTTCAACTTTGCTCAATTCCGCCAGCGGCCGGCCGGCGGTCAGCGTCTCCGGCTCTATATTGTTAACCAGGCCAATAGTCCCGAAGGCTTCATTGACGACATTGAGGAAAAGGGCGATCAGGGCGAGGCCGGCGACGAGGATCGAGAAGTAGTTGAACAGCCTGCCGATGCGCCCTCGCCGATGCCGCAGCTCCAAGCGGCGGAAGTAGTCCGCTTCCTTGGGCATGAAGCGGCGGCGCTGTTGGTCGTTGTGGTCCCCCCATCCCCCGGCCC
>WTGN01000067.1 GCA_011523545.1 Chloroflexota bacterium
CAAGAGGCTGTAGGGGCATTTGATTCTGCGTGCTTTAGGGCGACTCGGTGAGTCGCCCTAAAGCACGCAGAATCAAATGCCCCTACAGCCTCTTGTTTTCGCCGGTTCGAAGTTTTGTGTGAGCTCAGTTGTGACTCGCGAGCGGCTGAGATGAAAAACCGAATTTCACGCGCCAGCCCCGCGGATTATGAGCAATCTGATGCCCAAGCGCATTTGATTTGCTAACATTGGTAGCGGACGGCATTGACAATAGACGAGGACAGAACCATGAGCGAAATGTCGATCGGCTGCGCCTTGTGGACCTTGGGGGCGACGCCTGATGTCGCGGCACTGGCGGGGCAAATGGAGATCGCCGCTGAGATCGGCTGTACATCGGTGCAGCCCTGGGTTGTCGATTTCGAGTTCACTCCCTGCATTCTCGATCCGGATGTCGGCTCCGATGCTGACCGGCGGGAGTTGCGCCGGATTGCTGAATCGCTTGGCTTGACTTTCAGCGGCTTTTGCGCTCAGTTGCAGGGCGCGGTGACCTACGGCGGCTTGGAGGAGACTGAAGGGCTTCAGTGGCGCATCGACAAAACCAAGCAAGCCCTCGAAACCAGTGCGGAAATGGGCGGGAATATCGTCACGACGCACGCCGGCGTCCTGCCCGATGACAAGTCGGACCCCGCCTATCGTACCTTGCTGGCGTCGGTTGGCGAAATCGCGGAACATGGCGGGAAACTGGGTGTGTACTTCGCGCTGGAGACCGGGCAGGAAAGGCCCCAAGCCCTCGGCGAATTCATCGACGAGGTCGGCAGCCCCTGGCTCAAAGTGAATTACGATCCCTGCAATCTGCTGCGCTACGGTTCAGATGAGGGAACGATCCAGGGCGTCCATGCGCTGGGCGACAAGATCATCCATACCCACGCGAAAGATTGGAATCCAGAGACGATGCAGGCCACCTGCGGCGAGGGGCTGGTGCCCTGGGATGCTTACATCAAGGCGCTGAAAGACATCGCTTACAACGGCGTGCTCGCGATTGAAGACGAAACCGGCAACGAAGACATGATCGGGTCCATACGGCGCAGCTACGCCTTTCTGCGAGCGCATCTCAATGATTAATGTCGGCATACTCGGCGCTGGCGGGATTGCCGCGCTCAGCCATCTGCCGGAGATCGCCGAGGTCGACGGCATGCGCGTTACCCATATTTGCGGGCGCCGAGAACGCCGCTTGCGCCTGCTCTGCCAACGCTTCGATGTGCCGCGCTATTCGACATCCCGGGCGGATCTTCTCGCCGATGACGAGCTGGATGCCGTCATTGTTGCTCTGCCGCATCCCATGCACGCTGAGGCCGGCCTGGCCGTTTTGGCGCGCGGGCTGCACCTGTTCATGCAGAAGCCCCTCTGCACGACGCTCGACGAGGCGAATCAGCTGGTGGCGGCCAGCGAATCGCGTCCGCGGCAGGTGCTGTACTGCCGGCCGTCATTTGACGCGGCGGTCTACGAGATGAAGCAGCAACTGGACGCGGGCGCTGTCGGCAAGGTCTCCGGCGCGCTCGCCCGGCATAGCCACGGCGGCCCCGAAATCTACTACGCTGAAGTCGCCGACGCCTTCGAAGAAGCTCGCGCCGAAGACGACCTGTGGTTCTTCGATGCCGATACGGCTGGCGGCGGCGCCCTGCTCGATATGGGCGTCTATTCCATCGCCAATCTGGTCGCGTTATTAGGCAAGGTGGATTACGTTACCGCGCGGATGACAACCGTGGACAAGCCAACCGCCCTGGAAGATAGCGCCATATTGATTCTGGAATTCGCCAATGGCGCCCTGGCGACGGCCGAAACCGGCTGGTGTGACCCGGCGCGTTCTTCATTTCTGCGTGTGCATGGCACGGCCGGCAAGCTCGTTCTGCGCGGCGATGTCATCGACTTCATTCGGCCCAGCTCATACGAACGGGAATGGGCGGAACCGCTCGTTGATGAAATCCGGCCGGCGCCGGCGCTCAATCAGCATGAAGAATGGCTGCGCTGCATTCAGGCCGGTTCTCAGCCGCAAATGTCAAACTTGTGGACGGCGCGCCACATCACGGAAATCATGCTGGCCGCTGTCGCCTCAAACAGCGAAGGCCGACGCGTCGCCGTCCATTCCGAGCCGCGCATCAGCTGAGGCAGCGCCTTAGAGCTCGATCGCCAAAGTCGTGAATGAAAGCGGCGGCAGGCTCAAGCGGGCAACGCCGTCTGCAATCTCAGGCGCGTCTATCGGTCGCGTCGTCAGGCGATTGGGCTGCTCCCAACTGTTGAAGGCTTTCGGGTCGTTGCCGGCAAGCTGCTGCGCCATTCTGACGCGCGCAGGATTGATGTCCCGCCAGTGAATCTCAAGCGGGGTTGGCTCGCTCAAGCTGCGGTTGACGATGAACAGGCTTTGCGCGCCGGCGTCGGCGTCGTTCGCGGCGGAAACGTCCAGCAAAGGCATGTCGCCGAATTGCTCGGTCTCGTATCGCGGCGATTCGACATGCAAATCCAGCGCCTCGCCGCGGGCCATCTGGCTGAACATCAGCAGGGGATAATAGATCGTCTGCTTTAAGATGCCGTCAGCGCGCGTCAGAATCGGGGCGATGACGTTGACGATCTGGGCGATGCAGGCGATCTTGAGCACATCCGCTTTGCGCAGGAAAACATTCAACCACTGCGCCACCACCAGCGCGTCCTCCAGGTTGTAGACCTCTTCCAGCAGCGGGGGCGCCGCCTGCCAACCGCCGCGCAAATCTGATTTTTCGCGCGCCTTGTACCAGACGTTCCACTCATCCCAAGACAGATAAACATCGTGCTTGGAACGCCGCTTGGCTTTGACATAGCGCAAGACGGCGGCGACGGTGTCGACATAATCTTCAAGCTCGGCGCTGAGCGCGAGGAAACTCGGCGTATCATCGGCGCTGTTCTCGGCGTAATAGTGCATCGAATGATACTGCACCAGCTCCCAACAAGTCTCCAGGCTGATCCGGTCCCATTCCGGATAGGTGGGCATTTTTGAGCTGGACGAGCCACAGAGGACGAGCTCAATTGAGTCGTCCTGCAAGCGCATGAGTTTGGCCGCCTCGCTGGCCTTCTTCGCATATTCGCCGGCATCGAGATGGCCGATCTGCCAGGGTCCGTCCATTTCGTTGCCAAGGCACCAATACTTGACGGCATAGGGACTCGCGCTGCCGTTTGCCGCGCGCAAATCGGCGTAATGGCTGCCCGCCTGCGCATTGCAATACTCGACCAGATTGGCCGCGTCATGAATCGCGCCCGTGCCCAAATTCACCGCCAGCATCGGCTCCGTCCCGATTTCGCGGCAGAAGCGGATGAACTCGTCCGTGCCAAACTGATTGGTCTCAATCGACTGCCAGGCCATGTCGCGCCGGCGCGGCCGCTGGTCCGTCGGCCCGATGCCATCTTCCCAGCGATAGCCGCTGACGAAGTTGCCGCCGGGATAACGCATCGAACGGAAGTTCAACTCACGCAGCGCCGCCAGAACATCGGCGCGCAATCCGTTCTCGTCGGCATGTGGCGATGCCGGCTCGTAAATGCCCTCGTAGATGCAGCGCCCCAGGTGCTCGGCGAATCCGCTGAAGAGCAGCGGCGATATCTCGCTGATGACACGCGTCGTGTCGATGGTGATGCGGGCAGTTTCGGATTGGCTCATTTCAATTTCCTCACGCTTTATGGATTCGTAAAATTTAATTTGCAATCATAGCGACATCTGTAGGGGCGACTTATCAAGTCGCCCGCTGACGATTCCGAATAGAGCCGGCGGGCGACCCACCCCTACATAATCCACTAATTTGACGTTTCGTCACTTTATAGTGCGTTCACAAGGTCGATCAGTGGTTAGATTGGACATGCGACCCGGCGTCGAACCTGGTCAACCGCCGTTGACCAAATCCAGCGTGGAAGCCTGCCAGATATCGCGATTGTATTCCGCGATGGTGCGATCGGATGAAAAGAAGCCGGAGCGCGCCGCGTTGAGGATTGACATCGTCGTCCAACGCTCCTGGTCGGCGTAGGCTTCCGCCACTTGCTGCTGACAAGCGAGATAGCTGGCGAAATCGGCGCAGAGCATGTATTCATCGTGATAGATCAGCGAGTCAACGATGGGGCGGAAGATATTGCTGTCGCCGCCGGAGAACTGCCCGCTGGCGATCCAGTCGATCGCTTGGCGCAGGTCGGCATTTGCCTCGATGTAGGCGCGCGGATCGTAGCCCTCTGCTTTGGTGGCGAAGACTTCTTCCGTGGTCAGCCCGAAGAGGAAAAAGTTCTCCGCGCCCACGCGCTCGCGAATCTCGATATTGGCGCCGTCAAGCGTGCCGACAGTCAGCGCGCCATTGAGCGCGAACTTCATGTTGCCGGTGCCAGAGGCCTCCTTGCCCGCCAGCGAAATCTGCTCCGATATATCGGCCGCTGGGTAGATCAGCTGGCCAGACGCGACATTGAAATTGGGGATGAACACGACGCGCAGCCGATCAGCCGAGGCCGGATCGCGATTCACCACTTCCGCCACCGAATTGATCAACTTGATGATCAGCTTGGCCATGTAATAACCAGGCGCCGCCTTCGCGCCGAAGATGAATGTCGCGGGCGCTTGTTCCGCCTCCGGGTTCAGCTTGAGGCGCTGATACAAATGAATAATGTGCAAAGTCTTGAGCAGCTGGCGCTTGTATTCGTGCAGCCGCTTGACCATGATGTCGAACATGGAATCGGTGTTGATGGTCAGGCCGCAGCTCTCGCCGATGAAATCCGCCAATTGCGCCTTGTTGGCCGTTTTCATCGCGCGCCAGGCAGCCCTGAACTCGGCATCGTCGATGAAAGCTTCGAGCCGAGCCAATTCGTCCAGATTCGTCAGCCAGCCCTCGCCGATGCGCTCACTGATCAACTCGGCCAGAATCGGATTCGCCAAGCGCATAAAGCGGCGCGGCGTCACCCCATTGGTCTTATTGCCGAATTTCTCCGGCCACAACGCGGCAAAATCCTCAAAGACGCGCGTCCGCAGCAATTCGGATTGCAGCTCGGCGACGCCATTGATGGAGTAACTGCCGATGCAGGCGAGGTTGGCCATGCGCACCTGTTTCTCCGCGCCCTCCTCGATGATGGACAAGCGCTCTACGCGGCCTATATCGTTGGGGAAGGTCATCCGTACCGTATCCAGAAAGCGATGATTGATCTCGAAGATGATTTCCAAATGACGCGGCAGCACCTTTTCCATCAGCCAGACCGGCCATTTCTCAAGCGCTTCCGGCAGAAGCGTGTGCTGGGTCGAGGCGAAGGTCCGCGTCGTGATGCGCCAAGCGCGTTCCCAGTCCAGCTGATTCTCGTCAACCAGGAGCCGCATGAACTCGGCGATGGCGATGACCGGGTGCGAGTCGTTCAGATGGATGACCGCCACATTGGGCAGTTCTTCCCATTCGACATTCTTGATCATGAAGCGCTTGATGATATTGTTCAATGAGCAAGCGACGAAGAAATACTGCTGCTTCAAGCGCAATTCCTTGCCCTGGGGCGTATTGTCATTGGGATACAGCACTTTGGTGACATTCTCGGAGCTAGTCTTTTGCTCCACCGCCCGCGAATAATCGCCGACATCGAATAGCTGCAAGTCGAATTCCCGCGTCGCGCGCGCGCTCCAAAGCCGCAGCATGTTGACCGTCTTCGTCTTGTAGCCGGGCACGAGCGTGTGATAGGGCTGCCCCATGATCGTCTGCCCCGGGTGCCAGCGAACGCGGAGATTGCCGGCGCTGTCGGTGTAGCGCTCGGTCCAACCGCCGAAGCCGACCTCGACCATGTCATCCGGCTGCGGGAACTCCCAGGGATTGCCGAAGTAGAGCCACTCATCCGGGCTTTCAATTTGCCAGCCGTCGCGGAAGGATTGGCGGAAAATGCCATATTCGTAGCGGATGCCGTATCCGACCGCGGGGATGTTGAGCGTCGCCAGCGAATCCATGAAACAGGCGGACAGCCGGCCCAAGCCGCCGTTGCCCAAGCCCGGCTCAATATCCAGCTTGCAGAGCTCGGCCAGGTCGATGCTGTGGCGCTGCATGGTGTCCTGGGCCAGCGAATAAGTGTCCGTGTAAAGCAGGTTCTTTTCCAGCTGCTGCCCGACCAGATACTCGGCGGACAGGTAATAGACGAACTTGGGATTCTGCCGGAAATAACAATCGACGTTCTGCTGCCAGAAGTACATCATGTAATCGCGCACGGTGTGGGCGAGCGCGAAAAATAGATCGTGCTGGGTCGCCGTGTAGATGGCTTGCCCGTGCGTGTAATATAGATTGTCACGGAAGGCTTGGTCGAAGGCTTCCTGGGAGTGCTCCACCTTGGTTATGTTTTCGAAATTCGCAATCATCGTCACCTGTCCTTATTCTTAACCAACCGCCGTCCGCCCAAACCGCGCATCATCATCTCGCCGCCTGAACGCGACCATTCATTGCGCTGCCAGCGAGAACTGAACCAAGCCGCAAGTCCACAGCCTGTAGCTCTGCTAAATTCCCTCGTGTCGACCATGTCTAATAATAGCATGTTTAGCTGTCCCATTCCTCCAGCGCTTGTCCAACCCGACGCCTCACTTGCCGATTGCTTATCCTTCGGCCATTATGCGACTATTTGTTCACCCATTCCATTCTGAAAGACGATACGCTCCTGCCATGGTCGAACTGTTTCAAGCCCACAACTTCACGTCTCGCAGGTTTCCATCCCCGCGCTTTGGCCTTCTCCGCTTGACCCAAGGGGTATCCCCCAGCAGCATGCATACTGTCGCGATACACTCCGCCAATTCTATGGATTTCTCCAACTCGCCTTTCCATCTCGATCTTCACGTTCGTCGCTTTCTTTGTCAAACCGTCCTTACTCGCCCGTGCCACCACTTTGTCCGAATTGGCAACTCTGTCCGAAAAAGTATTTTCTTTGTCCGAAACGGACAAAAACGGACAAAGTACAAACCAAAACTAAACTGAATTCGAGCATTCCCACAGCGCCTGAGCTAATATTTGCGCATTGATTCTTGGAGAATTCTGATGAAGCGACCGAACATCCTCATCCTCTACACCGACCAGCAGCGCTGGGATGCCCTCGGCGTCAATGGCAACGCGGAAATCATCACGCCAAACATCGACGCGCTGGCGGCCCGCGGCACGAACTTCAGCCATCATTTTGTGCAGAATCCGGTCTGCATGCCCAGCCGCGTCAGCATGCTTTCCGGCCGCTATCCCTCGACGCTGGGCATCACGCACATGGGTGTGCCCGTGCCTGAAGATCTCGTGACATTGCCGCACCTGCTCAAGCAATACGGCTACCGGACGGCGAATATCGGCAAGTTGCACTTTCTGCCGCATGCCAACCGCGATCACAGCTTGCCGCATCCCGCTTATGGCTTCGATCATCTGGAGATCGCCGACGAGCCCGGCGTCTACGAAGACGCTTATCGCGCCTGGGTGCGGCGGGGCGCGCCCGAGCAGATGGATCACATCAGCGCCGGATTGCCGCCCAACACCGCCGTCTGGCAGCGGGCAATGGGCATCGAGGACGGCATCGCGCATCGTGGCGAGCCAGCCGGACGGCATGACTTCAAAGGCGCGATTCCCTTCGCCGCCGACGATCATCTGACGCACAGCGCATTCGTCGCCGCGCGGACGATTGACTTCATTGAGTCAGCCGGCCCTGAGCCATTCCTTTGCATCGCCGGCTTTTATTCGCCGCACGCGCCCTGGATCGCGCCGCAGCAGTATCTCGATTTGTATGACCCGGACCGGCTCTCGACGCCCACCTTCCCGCCGGAGATTGACGAGCGGCGGCCGAGCGAAGCAAATGCGCTGTTCTCCGATGGCCAGCTGCGCGCGGCAAAGCGCGGCTACTACGCGATGATCAGCGAGGTCGATCATTATGTCGGGCGCATCCTGGAGGCGCTGGCGGCGGCGGGACGGCGCGATGACACCATCGTCGTCTTCACATCCGATCACGGCGAGTGGCTGGGCGAGCATCTGCGTTTCGGCAAGGGTTATCCGGCGCCCGATGCGGTCAGCCGCGTGCCGCTTGTGATTGACGCGCCCGGCGCCCGGCAGGCAGGGCACTATGACGGGCTGGTCGAATCGGTCGATATCCTGCCGACCCTGCTGGAGCTGGCAGCCATCCAGACGCCGTCATTCTTGCAGGGCGAGAGCCTGGCCGGCGCAATGCGGGGCAGCGGCGCGCGCGAAAAAGACGTGGCTCTGACCGAAGCGGCCGGCTGGAAAAGCCTGCGCACTGCCCGCTTTCAGTATCTGATTCATGCTGACGGGCGCGAGTGCCTTTGGGATCTGGCGAACGATCCCGGCGCCTACCATGATGTGGCCGAAGGCGGCAGCTACCAGAACGCGCTTGCGGAATGCCGCCGCCATCTTCTGACGCGACTGCTGGCGATGGAGCGTCCGCTGCCGCGAACCTGGACCTATTAGCCCCGCTAGACGAAAGGATACTCTGTGAGCGTGTGCTCGGCCACCAGCGGCCACATGCCTTCGACCGCCCTGATATCATCGGCGTTCAGGCTGATCTTTTGCGGGTCCCGCGCGAAGGCCGAGCGCAGGATGCCGCGCCGCCACATGACGACCTTGTGGAAAGAAACGCCATACACCGTCGCGTAGTTCAGCAGCGGCAGCAGCTTGTGGCTGATGCGCTCCGCCTCATCAACGCAGCCGGCGCGATACAAGTTGTAAATCCTGACTTGCGCATCTACCAGGCCGCCGGCCGGCATGTTGCCGCAAGCGCCACGCTTCAGTTCGTCGATCAAGTAGGTGCCGTTGGCGCCCCCGAAGACACCGGCGCAGTTGCCGGTATCCAACGCAACTATCTCATTGATGTGCTGCAGAATCGGATTTGTCTCTTCCTTGATGTAGAGGATGTTGTCCTCGGCCGCCAACAGCTCGACCAATTCGCGCGGCGAAAGCGGGCTACCAATTGGCGCGGGCGCATTCTGAATGATCAACGGGCGGTCGAATTGCGCCAGCGCCCGGTAATATTTCCGCAGCTCCGGCCTTGACGCCTTGCGCAAATAAGGCGGCATCGCCATCAGTGCGGTGGCGTCCTGTTCGCACGCGTGTTCGGCGAATTCAGTCGCGATCCGTTGGTTCAGCCCCTGCACGCCGACGATGAAGGGGAGGCGTCCCCCAATGGCGTCGCCCGCGAACTCGACCACTTCGCGCCGCTCGGCATCGCTGAGCGTGAAGAACTCGCTGGCGAGGGCCGGCGTAACCAGACCGTGCACGCCCGCCGCCAGGCAATATTCGATTTGGCGGGCGAAGCTCTGCCAATCGATCGCGCCATCATCGTCAAATGGCGTCTGAAGAATCTGATAAATGCCGGCTAACACTTATGCTGCCTCCTGCCGCTGTAAGAGCGCCTGTTTCGCGGATACGATTCTTCTAAACTAACAAATGTGTGTAGGGGCGAGCCGGTGGCTCGCCCAACATCCCGCATTTTCAGAAGCGGGCGACCTATAGGCTTGCCCATACAATACGCATATTATACCGATCCCCCCACAAGTTTGCGCTAAACTCATAATCATGCGTCGGTCGTCAATTTCGAAACGAGTGGAGGCAGCGCGACATGAGCATTAGCAAGGTCGAATCGATTCCCGTTCGCATCAAACGCGACGAAGCCTACCTCGGCGGCATCCCGGTGGCGGCTGACCCGCAAGCCTACTTCACCCGCCCGCCATACCGCGCGCTCTATTCCGCCTGCTTTGAGACCGCCTTCGTCAAGATCAGCACCGCTGACGGCGTCATCGGCTGGGGCGAGGCGTTGGCGCCGGTAGCGCCGGAAGTGGTCTGCACCATCATCGATCAGCTGCTGACGCCCGCGTTGCTCGGTCGCGACCCGCTTGATGGAAACGCGCTGTGGAACCTGATGTACGATCTCATGCGCGAGCGCGGTTACTACGGCGGCTTCATGCTGGATGCCATCAGCGCTTGCGATATCGCGCTCTGGGACCTGCGCGGGAAGCTGCTGGGGCAGCCGGTCTACAAGCTGCTCGGCGGCGCCTTTCGTGAGCGCGTCCCCTGTTATGTCTCCGGCCTGCCGCGCCCGACAGCAGAAGGGCGGGTCGAGCTGGCGCTGGACTATGTCGCGCGGGGCTTTGACGCCTTCAAGCTGGCGGCCGGTCATGGTGTGAGAGCCGATGCCGCCAGCGCAAAATCGCTGCGCGACGCCTTGGGCGATGAAGCGACGCTGCTGCTGGACGCGCACTGGGTCTATTCGCTGGACGAGGCGGTGCAGTTGGGTCAGGCGCTGGCCGACCTGGGCGCCGGCTTTTTTGAAGCGCCGATCAATCCGGAGGACGTGGAGTCGCATGCGCAGTTGGCGGCCGCCGTCGCCCTGCCCATCGCCCATGGCGAGACCGAGCGAACGCGTTATCAGTTTCGCCCCTGGCTGATGCAGAAAGCGGCCGATATCCTGCAGCCCGATGTCGGGCGCGCCGGCATCTCGGAAGTGCTCAAGATTGCGGCGATGGCGGAAGCCTTCAACGTGAAGATGGCGCCACACCTCAGCGTGGGCCTGGGCGTCTGCATCGCCGCGTCCATCCATGCCGCCGCCGCCATCCCCAACTTGTACCTGCTGGAGTATCAGCCGCCGGTCTTCGAGATCGCCAACCTGCTGCTCAAATCACCGCTGACTTGTGAAAAAGGGCATTACGCGATTCCATCCAGCGCCGGGCTCGGGGTGGAACTGGATGATGGGCGGCTTGGCGCGCTTCAGGCGTAGTGGCTGCGGTCCAGTCCCGGTATCAGCGGGGGATTTGGACGCACGATCTGCAAGCGTTCGGGCGTCAAGCGCTTGGCCAGTTCATCCGATACCTGGTAGCCGAAGCGGAAGTTGCCCCAGGATGGCCCGTAGCGGAAGACAATGATGCGCCGCTGGCCGGGGTTGACCCGTTCCGCCGAGCCATGACAGAGCGCGTCGACAAAAAGCAGGACATCGCCCGCGTCCATGTAGATGTTGACCGCGCCTTCAACGTCGTCAACCGAGGCGACATCGCGATGCATGCCATGCTTGCCCTCGTCCGGATGGGGGAAGTGCGCTTTGTGGCTGGCGGGCACGACCATCGTGTTGCCATCGCCCGGTCCGATATCGGTCAAGGCCATCAAAATGTTGATCTGCCCGCAATGGAAGCGCCCATTATAATAACGAAACTGCGTGCGCTTTGTGCCATCGTGGCCACCTGAGTGCAAGCCGATCGCCTCGCCGGGACCGCGGACATTGGCGAAGCATTCATCGATGAATAGCGGGCCGTGATTGTAATCAAATGTATTGGCGCCACCGACAAAATACTTGACTTTTTCTATCCACGACGGGTGGTCTATGAGCTGTTCGAAGGCTTCGCCGCCTTCGTAGATTTGCTGCAGATTCACGCCGTCGTCATCGCCGTACGTGTGTCCGTGCACGTAGCCCTTCCACTCGCCCGCCTGTACCGGCAGCAGGGCGTCGATGGCGGCGTTGATATCAGAAACTTCCCCCGATGAAAGCGCGCCTTTCAGCAGCAGAAAACCGTTCAGATCAAAAAAGTAACGCTCCCGCTCTGAAACTTGCATCGTTACCAGTCCCTTCTCGTCACCCTTATTCGTAACAGTGTAGCGCAAACACCGCTGCCGGCGCATCGCCCTGGCTGGCGACGACCTCGACTTGCAGGCGGTCGATCTCGACTGGCTCATCGAATTCAATCCGGTTGACCGTCTGGTGATTGTCGCTCACCTCGGCCAGAACCTCGCCATCGCCATTGCGCAGCCGATAATGTTTGACGGCGAAGGGCATGACGTCTTCCGGATGGCCGCGGGTCACCGTCTCCATGGCATGGTCAAAGTCGGTGTCAAACATGAGGGTTACTCGGCTGATGCTCTGCGGCGCAATCCATTTGATATCCAGCGTCGGCGCGTCGTCATCGGGGTCGGCCACCCAGGCGTTCACTTCGGCCACCGGGCGCGCCAGGCCATTGCAGACATTCTGCGGCTCGAAGCCGTTCAGCGGCGGCGAAATCGTCAGCGCCATGTTCTGACCATTCGGTCGGCGCGGCGGCGTCCAAAATTCGAAAGACTCGACGCCGATGTCAACGGGCGGCGCTTGATCCCGCCAATACTGCAGGGCGAGCAAACCGGTGAGGCGCATATCGCTCAAATGCAAGCGAATGGCCGGATTCTCCATCACACAGACGAAGACGTAACGCGAATCGTCGATCAACTGGTCGAAGTCAAGCTGGACCGGCTGATTATCGCCCGCGGGCAAATCGAAGCTGAGCGTCTTCAGGATGACGTCCGGGCTGTGATTGTCTCGTTTCGAGCTTTGGCGCAGCTGCAGGTCGAGCCGGCTGTCTTCCGCGGCGTCTACGGTGATCGTCATGCGCGGGACGCGGCCACGCTGCATCGGCAGCATTTGGGCGTATGGCCTCTCGAGCGAAATGCGCGGGCCATCATCTGGCAGCTTCTCCAGACAGAGCTTGCTGGAGGCGGTCACCGTCGCCTGCCGGACGAGATTGGCGTCGTCATCCAGCCTGAATTGCGGGATGTAGCCGCCGACGCGCTGCAAATCACGCTGCAGCAATTTGACATTTTCCGGCTCGGCGATATCGCGCGGCAGCAGCCCCCGCTTGGCGCCGTGGGCGGCCGCCATGCCGACCGATTGCGCCGCGCATGCCAGCGTCAGCATTACCCGCGTTGAGCCAAAGGCGACATGCGAGGCGCTCATGATGCGCCCGGTGATGAAGAGATTGCGGATATTCTTGCTGTATTGACTGCGGTAGGGCACCTGATAAACGCCCTTGGCATGCCATTGATCGCAGCCGGGCAGCTCGCTGAAGACGCCATCGGCCGGGTGCAAATCGATCGACCAGCCGCCGAAGGAGATGGCGTCATAATGCCCCCGCTGCTCGATGATATCCTGCTGAGTCATCATGACGTCGCCCTCGAAGCGCCGGCTCTCGCGCTTGCCCGGGATCTGCCCGACCCACTCCAGCGTCAGCGTCTCGGCATCGGGGAATTTGCCCGAGTTCTTGATGTAATTCCAGACACCATAAACGACTTTCCAAAGCTGCCATTTAATCGTCTCGGTCTCGTGCACAGTATCCAGGCGGCCGCCGTATTCGATCCACCACAAGCGGCAGCCGTCGATGGCGGTGTTGAAGCTGCGGAAGCGCGGGATCTGCGTGATGTCGTCCAGCGCGTAACTCGGCGGCACGAACTTGACCGGCTCGCCTATATCTTTGGTGTAGAAGTAAATCGAATGCCCCAGCAGGTAGCCGTACTCTTCGGTCGGTGCGAATTTCTCGCCGAACTCTTCTTTCGATTCGGCGCCCATGCGAAAGGCGGCGCCGGCTTGAAAAGCGACGATGCCATCGCCGGAGGCATCACAAAAGAGTGGGGCAAAGAGTTCATATTGCGTCGAATTCTGGCTGCAAAATGCGGTGACGGATTCGATCGTTTCGCCGTCTGATTTGCTGACGCTGACCGCAGCCGTGTTCAAGAGCAGAGTGATGTTGTCTTCGTCAATGACCTTCTCCAGCAGGACCGTATCAAAAATGAGCGCGTTGCCTTCTTTATTGCGGTACATGTTTTCGACCAGGATTTCGTCGATGACGCCGCCCTCGCGCGCCCAGCGATTGTTGTTGTTCATGTGTGAGGTGGCGCCCAAGGCCCAGAGGCGAACTTCACTGCTGGCGTTGCCGCCCAACACCGGCCGATCTTGCGCCAGCACGACCCTGATGCCGGCGCGCGCCGCGGTGATCGCCGCGCAGGTACCGGCCAGCCCGCCGCCGACGATGACCAGATCAGAATTTATGCGCAGGGTATTGGGCGGCCTGACCGCGGGCGAAAATGCCTCGCTCAACATCCTTGGGATTTGGTTGTCTTGTTTCATCTAACACGCTTCTTTCTGCTCTCCGAACTGGCTTGCTATTACAAGCCCAAACGGTCTGGTTCAACACCATGTTTTTCGCACCATGCGTTCAGTGGATTAGCGCCCCCCTGCGGCTGGAATTCCACGGTGTTGTCGACCTCTTCGCCGACCAGGTATCGCTCAATGCCGCTGAGCTTGTCCACAAATGTCGAATCCTGCTTGACATAATCCATCGGCTTCAGCCAGCGATAGCAATAGCCGATCATGACCGCCTTGCGCGTCCTGTCGGTGAAATTAGGCGCGCCGGCGTGCCAGGTGCGGTATTCGAAAATGACGCAGTCGCCCGGATTTAACAGCGGCTCCAGCGCGTTCGGCGGGTCAGTCATGCCTTCCGGGATGTCGATTCGCTCCTTGAGCTGGTTGCTGCCAGGCGCCAGCATAGTGACGCCGGAGTTCGGTTCGCTCAAGTCGGTCAGATAAAAGGCGCATTTCAAGCCGAGCCGCGGATAATTGTCCTGCCCCAGGTCAAGCTGCGTGCGGCCGCCGTCGCGGTGCCAGCCCGGGCGTCTGATAGAATCCGGCGTGCCGGCTGGGTCGGGATGGCGGTAGATGAGGTGGCTGGTCGAAAGCTGCAGGTTGGAGCCAAGCAGCTGTATGACCAGGGGAAGCGCCACCTCGTTTGTCAACAGCGGGATGAAGGCATCGTCCATCACAATGCAATTCCGAAAGCCATCGTAGAACTCGCTGGTCTGGTAGCGATTGAAGCGCCCGTCGGTGGCGATGATCCGGTCGCCCGCTTCTATGAGCTCGCTGATCATATCCGCGTCAAGCGCGTTTCGTACGATGAGGTAGCCTTCATCGCGGAATTGCTGTCGCTGCGCATCGGTCAACTTCGCGTAGCCGTTTATCATCTGCATCCACCTTCTGCTCTGCTCGTCGGATTCATTCAAGTATAGGTGAAATAAGCCGTCGCCACACAGTCGCTTTCACTGCGCAGGCGAACCCAGTGCGCGCTGTAACCGGCGGGAAAGGCATGATGCGCATATCCCTGCGCGTCCACTTCAAAGCTGCCGTATGGCTTCCATTTTCCATTGCCGAGGAAATCAACTTCCAGCAGAAACTTTGCCGCCGCGCCGCCCTCGTTGCAGAGGTGCAGCACCTTCTGGTCGAAGCCGGTCATCAAGTACGGGTCGGAGCATTCTCCCGCGCTCACCGCGTCCTCCCACCAGACGCCGCCCCAGCCAGCCGGCTTGCCAAAGCCCCAGAGGTCGTCCGTCTTGCCGAAATACAAACCCGATTGCGGCTCGCCCGCCAGGTGATTGGCGCCGTTGTGCGGGCTGGCATTGTCCGCGCCCAGGACGAGCATGCCGCGCCAGGCGCAGAAATCGCCGTGAACCCAGAGGTGGGTGGATATCGGGCGAACCCCCCAAATCTGATTCTCGTAGGCCCAGGTCGATAACTCGTAAAACATCCCGTGGCAATCCATCAGAAATCGTTCATGGTCAACTTCGCGGATTCTGGGCCACTCGGTCTGCCACATGTGGTCAAAGCAATGGCTCGCCTTCGGCAGGCGGTACCGCTTCCACAGGCCATCCGCATCGGTGTAAACCTGGAGGATCGCCGAGCGTTTGTCCCAACCCATAGCGAAGATCGTGCCGGCGAAGTCCCCGCGGCCGTTGACCTCGATGAAGGGGTTGCGCTCGATGATCGTCCAGCGCTCGCCGTCCCACTCCGCCAGCCTGCCCGCCGCTTCAGCGCCGGTGAAGTCGCGCTCGTCGTAACTGTTGTTGGCGACGACAACGCGGCCGAAATTGCTGTAAGCCGCCTTGAAGTGCGCATAGTTGTGGTCGGGCACGCCAAGCTCAACGGTGAGGTCAGCAAGAAAATTTGTCTCCAGCGTGCGCACATCCATCTCGTAGAATTCGCCTTCCATGCCCAGCATGTAGACCATATTCTCCGGGTCTGTCAGGTGGCGCATGGTTGAGCATATTCGCACTTCAAGCAGATCTTCGACCGTACGCGCCCGTCCCTCAGCGTCAACAACATAAGGTCCGATGATCATCTGGTTGGATGCCCAGTGCGCCATGCGGTTGGTATAGGTGCCGACGTAGCTGGCGGGATGTTTTTCCAGCTCAAGCCGCTCGTTGATGGTGTAGAGGCCGGTGCCGACGCCGCTGGCGGATTTGTGTGAGACATAGGTGACTAGCCAGAGCTTGCCGGCCCAGGCCATCATGGCGCCGACGCCGCATTCGCTGCGCGGTGGGCCCAGCCCGGCGGTCAGGGCCAGATGGGGGAATACGCCGCTCGCGTTCAAGTGCTGACTAGATGCCATTGATGCTCGCTTTCATTTCTGTTCGGCAGGACGGCATGTTCGTGCCATCGCTGCAAGGCCTTATTCAATGTTCTCCGCGGCGCCAGGCAAGCCGGATCATGCAGTCGGTTGCGCAGCTCGTAGGGATCATCGACGCGGTTGTACAGCGCGGCCGGTTCCAGCGTTCGCCCGCGCGTGATCAGCTTCCAGCGCTGCGTTGTGGTGCAGAAATCCCGGTATTCGCTTATCGCAATCCGATCTTCGATTGGCGCGCCGCCGTCGATATGCGAGCGCAGCGACATGCCCTCGGCCGTCCCGGCGCTTTCGCCTTCCGCGAAGTCGAGCATGGTGGGCAGCAGGTCAACGGTCGCCGCCAGCTGCCGCGTCCGCCTTCCGCCTGATTGCCCTGGCGCCCGCGCGATGAGCGGCACGTGCAGCGCCTCTTCGTACATGACGCCCTTGCCGAACAGACCATGCGCGCCCGCCATCTCGCCGTGATCGGATGTGAAAATCACCAGCGTATTCTCACGCTGTTCCAGTTGATCCAGGCGGTCCAGCAATCTGCCGATGGCCGCGTCCAGATGGCTGATCTCGCCAAAGTACAATTCACGGAATCGCTGCGCGTCGTAATCCGCCTTCCAGCCCTCGTGCTTGAACCAGGCCGCCGGATCAATGTTCGGCTCCGCCAACAGGTCACGCGATTCGTATTGCTGCAGAAAAGCGCGCGGCGGCGAACAGGGCGGGTGCGGCGCTTGATATGACAGCAGCATGAAGAAAGGGCTGGCGCCGGCCGCCGCCTGCGTCAATTGCCGCATCGCGATGTCTGTCAGCGCGTCGGTTTCGTGGCCGGGCATTTCGATAGGCTCGTCCGGATCATCGCGCCAAATGAGGCCGGCAAAATGATCGACATGATGACTTTCCCAGCCGATAAAATGCTGGAAGCCGGCGCGCTTGTCGGGCGGCGCCCAGCGGTTTTCTTGCGGCGCGCCGCTCAAGTGCCACTTCCCGACAAAATGCGTCGAGTAGCCGACATCGTTCAGATAATTGGCAAGGCTCTTGTGGTCAGCTGGGTACGATTGCCCATTTCTTAACATGCCGGTTTGTGATGGATAGCGCCCGCTGAGCAGGCAGCCGCGGTAGGGCGTGCATACCGGCGATGTGGTGATTGCGCGTTCAAACACGGTGCTTTCGCCGGCGAATCGATTTAGATGAGGCGTGCTTACAGCTGTGAAACCATAAGTCGGCAGCCAGCGCGCGCCAAGTTGATCGACCAGCACAAAGAGAATGTTCGGTCGCGAAGCCATCGCCGCGATTCTCAGCCTTTCATGCCGGAGAGATTGGCGCCCTGGATAAACTGCTTCTGGAACAGGAAGAAGACGATCAACACCGGCATGACCATCAGCACGGAAGCAGCCATCTGCTGGTTGTAGATGCCGCCTTGACCGGGCAGCGATGTGAACTTGTATAGACCGATGGCGAGCGTATGCAGATCCGGATCTTTCAAGTAAATCAGCGGACCGAGAAAATCGTTCCAACTATTTTGGAAGCTCAGAATGGCGATCACGACGATGGCGGGCTTGGCCAGCGGGATCATCACCTGGGTGAAGATGCGGAACTCGCTGGCGCCGTCAATCTTGGCCGCGTCCAGCAGATCCTGCGGTATGCCGAGGAAGAACTGGCGGCAGATAAAGATGTAAAAGGCGTTGCCAAAAAAGTTCGGGACGATCAAGGGGTAGAAGGTATCGATCCAGCCGATGGCGTCATAGGCGGCGTACACCGGTATCAGGCGCACGGCGAAGGGCAGCATCAGCGTCGCCAGCAGAATTAAGAAGAGGGTATCTCTGAAGGGAAAGCGGAAGCGGGCGAAGCCATAAGCGACTAGCGTACAGGATCCAATATCGCCGAAGAGCGAGAAGATGGTGATGATCATGGTGTTGCGAAAAGTGGTGCCGAACTTCCAGAACTTCAGCGCGTCGGTGTAGTTTTCCGGTTGCCATACGCGCGGAATCCATTCGACCGGGAAAACGCCAACCTGCTCCAGCGGCATAAATGAGGACATGAACATCCAAAACAAGGGCGCGATGAACCAGAGGCTCATGAATATCAGAACGCCGTACAGCAATATGCGACCGATGATTCGGGTCACGCGGGTGAGCGCGTCGCTGCGGAGTTTGGCGGATTGCGTCTCAATTGCGGACATTGCTGCTAATCCTCCCCGCCTTGATAAAAGACCCAGCGCTGCGATGAGGCGACGATGACCGCGGTGAAGGCGAATATGATCATGAACAGGATCCAGGCCAGCGCCGATGAATACCCCATCTGTGGCGGGAGGTATTGAAATGCGTGGTCAAATAAGTGCAATACATAGGTTCGCGTCGCATCGCGCGGGGCGCCGCCGGTCATGATGAATACCTGGGTGAAGACCTGAAATGCCCCGATGATATTGATGAGGACGTTGAGATAGATTGTTGGCGTCATCAGTGGGATGGTGATGCGCCATAAGCGCTGCGTCATGTTGGCGCCGTCAATCTTTGCCGCGTCGTAGTATTCCTCGGGGATGCCTTGCAAGCCAGCCAGGAAGATCACCATCGTCACGCCGACCCAGGTCGTGCTCATGATCAAGAAGGCGAGCATGGCGAAATCGGGGTCGGCGAACCAGCGGATGCGTGAAATGCCAAAAAAGCCCAGGAACCAGTTCAGCAAGCCGGCGCGAGCATTCAGCACGTATAGCCATACAATCGAAAGCGCGACGATGGGCACGACCGAGGGCACGTAGAATAGTGTGCGCCACAAGCCGAGAAAGCGCACCTTGGTGTTGAGCAATAGCGCCAGCCCAAAGCCGAGCACGATGCGGATCGCGACTGAGCCGCCAACATAAACGGCGGTGTTTTTAAGCGACTTTAGAAATAGCGGGTCATCGGTGAAGATGTGCTCGTAATGCTCAAGGCCGACCCATCTCGGCGGCGCAACGATATTGTACTTTGTGAAGCTCAATACAAATGAGGCGACGAAAGGAAACAGCGCGAAGAGCAGAACGCCAATGAACCACGGGGCGATAAAGAGAAAGCCGAACTTGGCTTCGCGCTTGCGCATAGGCGAAAGGTCGCTCCAGCGTTCTCGTCTTCGCCCGCGCAGGGCGCTGAATTGCGAGCCAAATGCTGTTGCCATTATTTCGCTCTCGGATCGAGATTCTCGGGAAGGTAGGTTGGGGCACCCGCAGATGCCCCAAATTCAAACTCAGATAGCTTTAGCCGTATTCTTCCCAGAACGCGTCGAGCAGCGCTTGGATTTCCGCCTCGGCACTGGCAAGGGCGTCTTCGATTGAACTATCGCCGAAGAGCACATCTTCCACCATGCGGCCAATGATCTGGTTGGCTTCGGGCTGCACTGGCGAGACGGGCACCAGATAATCCAGCGCGGCAACACCGAGCAGCGCTTCCGCCCGCGGGTGCACAACGCCATCCTTTTCATAGCCGTTGCATTCCATCAGCGGCGAGGGGCGCTGCTGCTGCTGGATAAACCAGCATGCGCCGTCCCCTTCGACCTCGGTGGTCAGCCACTTGACCAGCTTCCAGGCTTCATCCGGGTGCGCGGCATTCTTCGGCACCATATAGCCCCAGCCGCCATGCGCGGCGCCGCGGCGGTCGGCGCTGCCATTCGGTCCGATGGGGATCGGCGCGACATCGTAGCTGAGATTCTCGGCATGCGCTTCCACCTGGAATAGCGTCCACGAGCCGTTGATCTCCATCGACACCAGACCTTGGATCAGCGGACCCTGGTCAAATTCGCCCGCCATCTCCCAGAAGGCGTTGACTTCTTCAATGCCATAGTTGATCTCGGCTATCGCCTGCATGAACTCGAGAGCTTGCGCGCCAGCTTCGTTGTTAATGGTGATGGTGCGCAGATCGGGCGTTATCCAGTCGCCGCCATTGGCGTTGTACCAGGTCAGGAATGCGCCAGCGCCACTGGTCGATTGCGCGTTCAAGCCCATGCGTTCCAGGAACTCGCCATCGCCTACACGCAAAGTCTCCGCCGCTTCAAGCATTTCGTCCCAAGTCTCGGGGAAGCTCTCGATGCCAGCTTCGGCGAAGTGATCGGTGTTGTACCAGACGATGTTGTAAGCGCCGCCACCGGGCAGGGGCAGCAGCCAGGTCTTGCCATTGAACTGGGTGCCGGCAAATTCCGAAGCGTGGAAAATCGCGGGGTCGACGCCGTCAGCCGCCATGTAATCATCGAGCGGAATGATGGATTCGGTCGCGGCGAAGAAAGGCAGGTCTTGCCGGCCAAACATCGTCACATCGGGCGGGTTGCCGGCGGCAATGGCGGCCAGCAGATTCTGAAGGCGATTGTCCCAAGGCAAGAAGACGTTGTCGACGCAGATGCCGGGGTGGGCATCTTCAAAAGCGGCGACTTGATGCTCTTGCAGCGGGATGCGGTTGCCGCCCCAGTGATGCCAGTAAGTGAGCGTCACATCGCCTTCGCAGTCGGGGTTCTGCGCCGTCGCCGTCATTGACAGCGGCACGAGCGCAAGGATAACTACCAAAATTGCCAGCAGAAGTGTCCGTTTCTTAAACACGAGATTGTCCTTTCTTTGCAGGAGTCGGTCAAATTCGAGAGTTTGCGTTGAGAGAGAGGCCCGGCGCCATCAGGCTGGTGAGGCCGATGCATACGCCCGTTGGCTACACCATCATCTCCTTTGCTGCCTTGGTCACGATGATCAATTTCACGTAGAGTCCCTAACGATCAAACGAGTTGACACGGTCATGACATTGGGGTCGTCGGGCGCGCCGTCCATCAAGTTGCACAAGCGCAACGCCGCCAGCCGCCCCATCATCTGCATGTCGAAACCAATAGTGGTCAAGGCCGGCTCGGCGAAGCGGGCGAAATCATAATTGTGAAAGCCGATCACAGAAATGTCGTCCGGCACTTTACGTTGCGATTCCTTTATCGCCTTTAGGCCGCCAACCGCCAAGCCGTCATCGGCATAGACGATTGCGTCGACAGGATGACCGAGCGCCAGCAAACGAAGCGTGGCGATAAATCCACTCTCCACATCAAAACTCGATCCGCGCGTCGACTGATAAGGCGCGCAGGGCAAGTCGTTCAGGCAGAGCGCCAGGCGGAAACCCCAGTATTTTTCACTGCTGGTGTTGGTTGTCTTCGGCCCATTCACCAGGCAGATATGCCGCCGCCCGCCAGCTGCCAAATGTTCAATCGCCGAGACCATGCCCTGCACATAATTCGCCATGATGGAGTTTGCTTCAAGCGGATAGGCATGCGCGCCGGCCGTCACAAATGGAATAGACTGCTCCTGAAGCCAGGCCAATAGCGTCCTGTCGAAGATCCCGCCCAGAAAAATCAAGCCACTGATTTGATTCGTATCGATTAATGCCCGCAATTGGTCAATGTCGGCGCAGGACTGGTAGATATGCGTCGCGATCCGCCTGTCTTCAAAGACGGATTGCGCGCCGCGTACGATTAGCTGTTCAATCCCGCCGGTTAAAGCCGGCAACCCTTCAGAATGACTGTCGGCGACGGCGGACAGAAACGCCATCGTGCGCTGCGCTTTGCTCGCCTGCCCCCGCAAGCGCGACATGGGATAATCCAATTCTGTCGCCGTTTTCCAGACCGCCTTTCGCGTGTGGGAGTCGACGTAGGGATGTTCGTTTAATACGCGCGAAACAGTCGATATCGAAACATCGGCTTCGCGAGCGATGTCGCGTATAGTGGCTTGACCCTTGTAGCGAGGACGTCTTTCATTCATTCGAGGCTTGTATTATATCCAGCGATACCTTATGAATGTAGTATCGTTTCAGAAACAATTCAATGAATTGCCAGAAACTTGCAAAATATTGAAACAACCGGATCTTGTTTTGGCGAGTCTTGAGCTCCTTATCCGTTCAGCCAGCCCTGGTGCAGCGCGCGCGTCACAGCATCCCGGCTCTCGGCCAATGCCCGGAGCGGATTCTTAAGCGCCGGGCTCAACTCCAGGCTAACGGCGCCCTGATAGTCAACCGCATCCAGCGCGCGCAGCGTCACCATGAGCGACTCTTCGGTCATCACCCCGTCGAGCAAGGACCAGTGCAAGTCGCTGAGGCCATCGTTGTCGTCAAGGTGGATGTAGCCCAGTCTATCGCCCGCATTGGTGATCACGGACACTGGCTCTTCGCCTGACATCTGTATGTGGCCACTGTCATAGAGCAGGTAAAGATTGTCATGACCGAGGGCGCGAATGAATTCGAGCGTTTCGCCAGCGCTGGGCAATGCTGTGCCGGGAAAATGCTCGACAGCAAGCTTGACCGCCCGGGCGGCGGCGTCATCAGCCAGGCTGACGAGCGACTTCTCATATTGGTCGATTGCGGCCGCTGCCGGATCTTTGCCGGGAATGACGTAAACCGTGCCGGCGCCGATTTCCGCCGCTTGTTCGATGGCCGTCCGGACATGATCGGCGGCAGCCTGGCGCAGCCTTTCGTCATGCTGATCGAGCGAAGCGCCGGCTGGCAAGCCAAATGATGCGCCGACGCAAGAAACGCTTAATCCGAGTTCCTGTGCCAGGAGCCGGCTCTCCAGCGATTTCAGATGCGTCGGCTGAATATCGATGCGGTCGAAGCCGATATCGCGGACCTGCCGCAGGATATCAGTCTCGCTTCCGCTTAGTGCCCAGATGCAGCAGGCCATTTTCATCAGCGCAGTATCCCCTCTCGCAGCCGCAGCCGGACAGATATTAGCGCATAGCCGGCGTCTTGTCACGATGTGACAAGCGTCGTAAACTTGGCGCGGCATTCTAGGGCGAGGAGGAACGATGCAGAGGCGAATCGGACTTATTACGGGCGCGGGCTCCGGCATTGGACGCGCCTCGGCATTGGCGCTGTGGGAAGCCGGCTTTTCGCTGACGCTGGCGGGCAGGCGCGTTGACACCTTGCGCGAAACCGCCGCTATGGCCGATATAGAGGAAGAGCGCTGCTTGATCGCGCCCGCCGATGTTACTGATCGACAAGCGGTTCTGCGCCTCTTTGCCGCCGTTCATCAGCGCTTCGGCCGCCTGGATCTGCTCTTCAATAACGCCGGCATGAATGCGCCGGCGGTCCCAACCGAGGACCTGCGGGAAGACCAGTGGCAGAGCGTCATCGCGGTGAACCTGACCGGCGCGTTCTGGTGCTTGCAGGAAGCGTATCGATTGATGAAAGCGCAAGATCCGCAGGGCGGACGAATCATTAACAACGGTTCCATATCAGCGCACGTGCCCCGGCCGCATTCGGCGGTCTATACAGCGAGCAAACATGCGCTGACCGGCTTGACCAAGTCGACCGCGCTCGATGGCCGCGCCCACAATATCGCTTGTGGCCAGATCGACATTGGCAACGCGCGCACGGAAATGTCCGAACGGATGCAGCAGCGCTTGGAGCGGATTGACGCCGCCGAGCCGCAAATCGACGCGCGCCATGTGGCAGACGCTGTTGTTTATATGGCGAATTTGCCGCTGTCGGTCAACGTGCCATTCATCACCGTGATGGCAAATGGCATGCCATACATCGGACGAGGTTAATACAATATGAGCGAACTTGTATGGAAAACGGCGGTTGAACTGTCGGCGCTGATCAACCGGGGCGAGGTCTCGGCGACGGAGGTCTTGCAAGCGCATCTGGACCAGATCGACGCCCTGAATCCAAAATTGAATGCCATCGTCACCTATCTGCCGGAGATGGCGCAGGAGCGCGCGCGGCAGGCGGACGAGAAGCAGGCGCGTGGTGAAGAACTGGGCCTCTTGCATGGTCTGCCCATCGCGCACAAGGACGCCTTCGAGACGGAAGGCATCCGCACCACCTGGGGCTCGCCCGTGTTCAGCGACTATGTGCCGGCAGCCGACGACCTGATCATCGCGCGCTTGAAGGCGGCCGGCTGCATCACGCTGGGCAAGACAAACGTGCCGGAGTTTGGCGCCGGTTCCCATACCTTCAATCGTGTCTTCGGCGCGACGCGCAATCCCTACGACTTGAGCCGGACCTGCGGCGGCAGCAGCGGCGGCGCGGCTGTTGCCCTGGCGGCTGGCATGATCCCAATCGCCGATGGCAGCGATTTGGGCGGCTCGCTGCGCAACCCGGCCAGCTTTTGCAACGTTGTCGGCTTGCGGCCGTCGCCGGGCCGCGTACCCGGTTATCCCAAAGCGAACGCCTGGGAGACGCTGGGCGTCGCCGGGCCGATGGGGCGGACGGTGCAGGATGTCGCTTTGATGCTGGCTGCGATCGCCGGTTATGATCCGCGCGCGCCGATCTCGCTGGCTGAACCCGCGACTGTCTTCGCCCAGCCGCTTGAACGGGATTTCGCCGCGGTGAAGATCGCCTGGAGCCCCGACCTCGGCCTGCTGCCGGTGGAGCCCAGCGTCAGCGCCACGATTGAAAAACAGCTGACGGTCTTCAGTGAGCTGGGCTGCCAGGTTGAAGAAGCTGCGCCCGACTTCCGTGATGCCTACGACATATTTCAGACTTTGCGCGCCTGGAGCTTCGAGCTGTCATTTTCCGAGCATTTTGCCGAACAAGGCGAAGAGCGCTTCAAAGAGACGATTCGCTGGAATGTGGCCCAGGGCAAGCGCTTGACCGGCGCCCAAGTCAGCCGGGCCGAAGCCAAGCGGACCGAGTTGTTTCAGCGCGTGCGGGAATTTCTGGATACCTATGAATTTTTGCTGCTGCCGACAGCACAGACGCCGCCCTTCTTGATCGAATGGGAGTACCCGACGCAGATAAACGGCGTCGCGATGGAGACCTATATCGACTGGATGATGAGCTGCGCCTTCATCACGGTTACGGGGATGCCGGCGATTTCGGTACCCTGCGGCTTCACCGACGACGGCTTGCCAGTCGGCTTGCAAATTGTCGGCCGGCCACGCGCTGATTTTGCCGTGCTGCAACTGGCCTATGCCTTCCAAGAGGCGACGCGCGTTTACCAGCACAAACCACCGATTTGCCAGGCGCAACTGTGACCAGCGCGATCTTCCGTTTACACCGTTTTCACCATGATGCCGCGTGCGGCTACGGCGGACCTCTATCACGATGTAGCCCTGGAACCGTGCCTTGGAACTGAATGTCGCGAGTTGGTTCCTGGCGCTGCTGCCCGTGCTCGCGGTGCTGGCGCTCATGGTGGGCGCAGGCTGGGGCGGGAGTCGCGCGGGCTCGGCTGGCTGCCTGGTCGCGCTGATTCTCGCCTTGACCGTTTTCGGCGGCGATGCGGGCCTGGCGCTGGTCGCAATCGGCAAGTCCGTGCTGCTGGCAATCGATGTGCTCTACATCGTGTGGATGGCGCTCTTCTTTTACAACGTCACCAATGAAGCCGGCACAGTGGGTTTGATCGGCCGCAGCCTGCCGCGTCTCACCGCCGACCGCGCCGCGCAAAGCCTGCTCATCGGCTGGGTGTTTGTGTCTTTGATGCAGGGCGTCGGCGGCTTCGGCGTGCCGGTGGCCGTTGTCGCGCCTCTGCTCGTTGGCCTGGGATACACGGCGACGCAATCGGTCATCATGGCTTCGCTCGGGCATGGCTGGGCGGTGACATTCGGCTCGCTGGGCACATCCTTTGTCGCATTGACGGCTGTAACTGGCTTGCCGGGCGAGGCTTTGGCGCATGACGCATCCTTGATCCTGAGCATGGCCTGCTTTATCAGCGGCGCGCTGGTGGTTTACGTCAGCGCCGGCTGGAGCGGTTTCCTGCGTTCGATACCCATGCTCGCCATCGTGGGCGCGGCGATGGGTCTGACTCAATGGTGGATCGCCAGCAATGGCATGTGGACGCTTGGCTCGACCTCCGGCGCATTGGCTGGCGCCGCTGTCGGCGTCTTGTATGTACTGTCGCCCTTGCACAAGGGCAGCACTCAGCGCGCTCCCGCGCCGTCAAATGAGGGCGGGCGCAGCCTCATTCTGGCCCTGGCGGCCTACGGGATTCTGCTGGCTCTGGCCTTCTCGGTCAATCTGATTGGCCCGCTGGAAGAGTTCCTGGATACCGTCTTGATTCAGATAGAATTCCCGGCGGTGGCGACTTCATTCGGGTGGGAGGTTCCGGCGGAGCCAGGCCGCTCAATCAGCGTCTTTGGTCACGCGGGCGCGCTTCTGTTCTACGCCGGCTTGATCGCCTTTTTGCTCTATCGCGCCGCCGGCTATTTCGAGAGCCCGTCAGTTTGGCGCGATATCTGGAGCAAGGTGCGCCGCTCGGCGTTGAAGTCGACCATTTCCATACTGGCGCTGGTGGCGATGGCCTCGCTGATGACCCATACCGGCATGACGCAGATGATCGCGCGCGGCATCAGCGAGACCGTTGGCGCTGACATCTATCCCCTGTTCGCGCCCTTCATTGGTACGCTGGGCGCCATCATGACCGGCAGCAATGCCAATTCCAATGTCGTGTTCGGCGCTTTGCAGCAGGAGACGGCGACGCTGCTGGCGTTGAGCGTCCCGATCGTCCTGGCGGGGCAGACGGCGGGCGCATCGCTGGGCAGCGTATTGGCGCCGGCCAAAATCATCGTCGGCTGCAGCACGGTGGGGCTTGGCGGGGAGGAGGGGCCAGTGATTCGGCGTATGCTGATTTTGGGCTTGATCCCGGTTGTATTCGTCGCGCTGGTGACCTTCATTCGCCTGCACGGCGCTTAGGTCAGCCTCATTGCACAAGGCTCATGACGGACGAGGCGCAGGCCTCGCGTCAAGTGACAGCCGTGGGATAGCCGACCGGGTCAATCATCACATCGAGCAATGCGGGCGCATGTGAGGCGAGGCTGGCGCGGATGGCGGCGTCGCAATCGGCTCGTGATTGAACTCGATGGTAGGCCAGGCCATAGCCCTTGGCGATGTATGCGTAGTCCGGGTTGGCGAATTCTGTGCCAAATGCCGGCCGTCCACGGCGCAGTTGGGCGGCGCGTATCAAGTCCAGCGCCGAATCATTCATGACCGCGATCAAAACCGGCAGCCGCCGCTCAACCAGCAACCCGAGTTCGCCCATGACCATCGCCAGCCCGGCGTCGCCGGTGATGCAAACGACCGCCTGCCCGCTGACCTCCGCCGCCGCGATCGCGCTGCTCAAGCCGAAACCCATCGCTGAAAGTCCGTTGGATACGAAATAGCGATTGGCGCTGCGGGCGGGCCATTCAAGCGCCGCGAAGATTTTATGCGAGCCGACATCCGTGCTGATGATGATATCGTCCGGCGTGTTTTCTCGCAGGGACGCCAGGAATGTCTGCGGCAGGACGCGCCCGGCTGGCGGCTCAGGCAATAAGCGCGCGCTTTGCTCCAGCCGGAAGCGCCGCACTCTGTCAGCTCCCCAGTCCGGCCCGGCATTTGACGGTACCTCGCCAAGCGCTTCAAGCAATTCAACGATATTGCCCGTCAACGCCAATTCGCAGGCGATTTCTGGATCATGATTGGGCCAGTTCGCGATCCAGGCAAGCGGCGTCTCGCTCTGCCAAGGTTTAACCAATTCGACCACATCGAAACCGATTGCCAGGATGCAGTCGGCCTCGTCCAGCAGCTCATAGACCGGGTCGGCGCGGGTCAAACCGATGGCGCCGGCCACCAGCGGGTGATTGGCCGAGAGGGCGCCTTTGCTTTTGGGCGTTTCGATCACCGGCGCGTTCAGCGATTCGGCGAGCCGGCGGATCTGGCTATAAGGCCGATCCGGCTCCAGACCCAGCCCGACGATGATGAGCGGCTTCACTTTGTCGGCAAGCAGGCGGCGCAGGGCGGCCATGTCGCAGCCGCTGTCAGTCGCCGGCGACAGGGGCGGTCGAGGCGGATGCGGGGCGGGCGCTGCCTGCGCGGCGACTCGGTTGTGCAGGCTGATATGCACCGGCCCCGGCCGCGGGGCTCTCGCCAAAGCGATGGCACGCTGGACCGTATCGGCGGCGTTTGCGACGGTGAGCTCGGCTGTGAGCTTGCAGACCGGCCGAAACACGGCTTCCAGGTCCAGCACCTGATGGCTGTGCCAGCCGCGGACTTCCGGATCGTCTGCCGCGCTGATGAGTAGCACGGGCTCCCGGTCGAGCCAGGCGTGGGCCAGCCCGGCATAAGCGTTGGCCGCGCCCGGCCCGAGCGTGGTCAACGCGACGCCGATTTTCCCGCTCAAACGGGCCTCGGTGGCCGCCATGAAGCAGGCGCTGCTCTCATTCCTGACCAGTATGAAGTGAATGCCGTGGCGGCGCACGGCGTCGAGAATCTCGACATTCTCACCACCCGGCAGGCCATAGACCCGTTCGACGCCAGCGCCGGTCAACTGTTCGGCAATAAAATCCGCAACTGTCGTCATTTCCGAGTTTCCCTAAGCATGTCAAGGCAGAGTGATTATGCAGTTTCGTGTCATTCTGTCAAACGAGCGCGGATTAGGTACAATCCAGCCTTAAATTTGCCGGGAACTGTTGGCGCGTCACGGGGGTTGATATGGCGTTCCTGAACATCGCCAAAGCGAGCACCTTTACGCTGAATGAAGGGACACAAGCGCTGGAAGCGGTGGGGCGACGGGTCTACAAGTTTGGCTTCGGCGTATCCCCTTTCGCGCCGCCCGCGCCTGTGCGCGAAGCCTTGGGAAGCGCGGCGGGGCGCGTCGAGTACACGGCGGTCGCCGGGCTGCCCCAATTGCGCGAGAATATCGCCGCCTTTCACCAGGAAGTCGACGGTTATGCGATCGACGCCGGCCAGGTCCTGGTGGCGCCCGGCACCAAGCCCCTGCTAAACAACATTATGCGCGTATTCCAACCGGCGGAGGTCTATCTGCCGCGGCCATCCTGGATCTCTTACGGGCCGCAAGCGCGCCTCGCCGGCCACGACGTCGTGCGGATACCAACGACATTTGAAGGACGCTGGCGACTAAGCCCTGAGGCGCTTGAGCAGGCCGTCGCGCGCCGCCCCAGCAACGGCCGCCAGAAGCTGCTCGTCTTGAATTATCCCGGCAATCCCGATGGTTTGACCTACAGCCCGTCTGAACTCGATGCCTTGAGCCAGGTATTGCGCCGGCACGAGTTTTGGGTGGTGGCGGACGAGATCTACGCCTTGCTGGATCATCGGGGCCGGCACTGCTCGCTGGCCAGCGTTTATCCAGCGCGCACCCTGGTCACGACCGGCATGTCGAAGTGGTGCGGGGCCGGCGGCTGGCGCTTGGGCGCGCTTATCCTGCCGCCTGATGCGCCGAGCGCCCTCTTCGATGCCTTGGTCGGTTTGGCTTCAGAGTCCTATTCTTGCGCGCCGGCGCCAATTCAAGTCGCGGCGCTCAGGGCCTACGAGCTCGATGAACAGCTATATGCATTCCTGGCGGCGCAACGGCGGATTCTGGGCGCTGTCGGGGCGGCTGTTCACGCGGCGCTGCATGCCTGCGGCGTTCGCGCGCATGCCCCGCAAGGCGGCTTTTACCTGCTGCTGGATTTCAGTCCCTTTGCGGGCGCGCTGGCGGCGCAAGGCATCATCGACGACAGGCAGCTCTGTGACAGGCTGCTTGCCGATGCCGGTGTTGCCTTGCTGCCGGGAAACGCTTTTGGCATGCCGCCCGAATGCTACACGGCGCGCCTTGCTTATGTCGATTTCGATGGCGACGCCGCTTTGCGCGACGTGAACCAGATCGAAGCGAACGTGACCGACCACGCGGCCAAAATGCTGGAGGGGATCGACGCGCTGGGCGAATGGCTTCGTCAACTGAATAGCAGCAGATAGACGCTCAGCACCGCCAGCGGGACCATCATCAGCAGTTCAAATACCTGCTGGTTGATGTGATTGATCAACGTTCGCGCGATCAGCACGGCCGGCGGGATCAGCAGAAAGACCCAGGCGATGCTCCAGAGTCGATCGTAATCGAACAAACCGAGGGCGATAAAACCCGGCACTTTGGTGAGATTCATGACGGCGAAGAAGAGCGTGGTTGTGCCCACGAAGCGTCGGGGCGTCATCTTCGGCTGCAGCAGGAGATAGGCGGTGAAAGGCGGCGCGCCCACGTTGGCCAGCGTCGAGCCAAAGCCGGAGGCCCAGCCGGCAAAATAACCATGCCAGGTCCGCGGCTGATAGGCGAGCGACGCGACGCGATCGCTGGCCACTTTGAAGGCAAGCGCCAGCAGGGTCAAGCCGCCGATGACGCGCTTCAGGGTGACGGCGTCAATCGCATGAAGGACGAGCGCGCCCAGCGCCACGCCAATCAAGCCGGGCGCCAACATCAAGGCGATATGGTGGCGATCCCATTGCCGCCAATAAAAATACAAGGCGAAGACATCAGCGAAGATCAGCAGCGGAAGCACCAGCGCGACCGCGACTTGCGGTTCAATGATGAATGTCATCAGCGGCACGGTCAAGGCGACCGGAACGGGCCCGCCCAGCC
>WTGN01000091.1 GCA_011523545.1 Chloroflexota bacterium
GAGGACGCGCTGGATTACAACGTGCTGGTCAGCAGCTGGTCGGAGATCACGCGCTTGGCTGCAAGTGAGCGGGGGCGGGGGACTCAGCAGGACCTGTTTGACGATTAGCATGGCCAGGGGCTGCCCGCTGGGTCGCCCGCCGGCGAGAAGTTGTAGGGGCGACTCTGTGAGTCGCCCGCCAGTAAAGGAGCAAACAACGATGGCGAAATCAAATCGCGAGCGCGTCGGCGAGATTATGGATCTGCTGAAGAGCGGACTGACGCCTTTTGTCTTGCAACAGTACAAGTCGCGTTATCGCGGCAAATACCTGCAAGAAATGGAACTGAAGCTCTATAACCCGCCTTTTAGCATAAGCCTGCCGGATGAAGCCACCGCGCTGAAGGAGATCGACACGCAGGGCTGGCTCCGTCTGATGTTCCACAATTGGAATGAGGCGTTCCGAGACAAACTAGGGCACAGCGAGCGCAGTTATGTGAGCATCCTCATGGAAGCGCGCAACCAGTGGGCGCATCAGGGGGCTTTCACCAATGACGACGCGCAGCACATCGCTGATATCGCCAAGCGTTTGCTGCATGCGGTCGGCGCGAAAAAAGAATCGGAAATCGCGGCGGCGCACGCGGTGGAATTGCAGCGGGAATTGCTGGAGCGGGACGCGAACAAATCGGTGCGACAGCAGCGGCGCGAAGCCACGGCGCAGGATGCCTTTGTGCGGCGAACGCCGGTCGGCTTAAAGCCCTGGCGGCAGGTGGTGCAGCCGCATCCCGATGTGCGCAAAGGGCAATATTCGCTGTCCGAATTCAGCGCGGATTTGTCCGAGGTAGTGCAGGGAAGAGCCATGCCGGAATATGGCGATGCGCAGGAATTTTTCCGGCGGACATATCTCACGCGCGGCCTGCAAGACCTGATCGTCAACTGTTTTCGGCGGCTGAACGGCGAAGCCGCGGACCCCGTCGTGCAGCTACAAACGAATTTCGGCGGCGGCAAAACGCATAGCCTGCTGGCGCTCTATCACCTGGCCGGGGGCATACGGCTGCGCGATATCGCGGGCGCAGAAGACATCATAACGCAAATTGGCGCGATCGATGATTTCATTAAGTGTCGGCGCGCGGTTATCGTCGGCACCGACTTTGACGGGACGAAACCGCGCGATCACAAGGATTGCACGACACACAATCTCTGGGGCGAAATCGCTTACCAACTTGGCGGTTTGCCAGCCTATGAAATGGTCAAGGAAGCCGATCAGGCTGGCGTAAGCCCGGGGTCTGGAACATTGCGCGATCTGATGGAAAAGCATGGACCCGCTCTGATCATTGTAGATGAGTTGGTTGCCCATGCGCGCAACCTCTACAACGCCACGGGCGGACGCTATGCCGCCAGCTTCGATGCGATCATGACTTTTGTGCAAGCATTGACCGAGGCCGTGCGGCGGACGAGCGACGCCTTGCTGCTGGTTTCGCTGCCAGTCAGCGAGTTGGAAGCGGGCGGTCCCGGCGGCGAAGAAGCAATGGATTTCATTAGCAAGACGCTAGGTAGAATCGAATCAGTCTGGAAGCCGGTTGACACGGACGAGAGCTACGAAATTGTTCGCAGGCGTCTGTTCTCCGACGAGATTGACCGCCCCGCTCGTGACGCCGTCGTGCGGGCCTTCAGCACGATGTATCGCGAGAGCCCGGGAGAGTTCCCGAATGATGCCCGGCAGCAGGCCTATCTGACGCGCATGGAGCAAGCGTATCCGATTCACCCGGAACTATTTGACCGATTGTACAACGACTGGTCGACGCTGGAAGGTTTCCAGCAGACACGCGGGGTGCTGCGGCTGATGGCGACGGTGATTCACCGGCTTTGGGATGACGATGATTATTCGCTTCTCATTATGCCGGGCATGGTGCCGCTGTGGCATGGCAAGGTGCGCTTCGAGATTCTGCGCTATCTACCCGGAAACTGGACCGCGATAGTAGACCAGGATATTGACGGCGATCGCTCCAAGCCGCGGCAGCAAGAACGAGAGCACCCACGTTTCCAGGACTTGAAAGCGAGCCGTCGGGTAACGCGGACGGTGTTCTTCGGGAGCGCGCCTTCAGACCGCGCGAAGGACAACCGCGGCTTGAGCGAGGAGCAAATTCACTTGGGCACGGTGCAGCCCGGCGAGCAGCCGGCTGTCTTCAACGATGCCCTTCGGCGGCTGAGTGATCAGTTGACCTATCTCTATCGGAATGATTCGCGCTACTGGTATGACACGCGTCCCACCTTGAATCGCACGGCCGCCGATCTGGCCCAGAGCATGGACCTTTACAAAGTGCTGGAAGAAGCGGGCAAACGCCTGCGGGACCAGAAATGGGACCGGCGCGTTCTAGGCAGCGTGCATTTAATGCCGGAGAGCAGCGCTGAAATCCCGGATGAGCAGAGTGTGCGTGTGGTCGTGCTGGGACCCGAGTATACGCACAAAAGCAACAATAGCGAATCCGAAGCTATGCTGTTTGTCAAGAACGGTAAAATGCAGGCCGACGGTATCAGGGACAGCCAGGGCCTGTTGTTCAGCCGCGGTAACTCGCCGCGCCACCACCGAAATATGATCGTCTTCATCGCGCCGGACGAGACGCGCCAGGCCGAATGGACGGCCAGCATCCGCAAATATCTGGCGTGGAAATCAATCAAGGCGGACAGAGAAGCGCTCAACCTGGATGTTCAGCAGAGCAATCAGGTTGAGGAAGCCTTGCGGCGCGAAGGCGAGACAGTCGAAAAGCAGCTGCAAGAGACCTATAGCTGGCTGATCGTGCCGCAGCAGCCGAATCCCAGCGACGATGTTGGATTCGCCATAGAAAGGATTCGAGTCAGCGAGAATTTCCTTGATGGCGCCGCACGTAAGCTCAAGAGCAACGAGTGGCTGATACACGAGCTGTCGCCCAGCAGCTTGATGATGGAGCTGGAGCCGCTCGATATCTGGAAAGACGCGCCCCACCTAAGCATTAAGAAACTTTGGGAATGGCTGACGAATTACTGCTACCTGCCGCGGCTCGCCAATCGGACTGTGCTCGAAGCGACGATCAAGGCGGGCCTGGACGATATGTTCCCGCCCTTCGCCTACGCCACTGGCATCGACAAAGACGGCAAGTACGAAGGCTTGAAGCTGAAAGGGCCCGTCACGATCTACTTCGATCAGCACGACTTGTTCGTAGAGCCCGACGCCGCGCAAGCGCAAATCGAAGCGGAACGCGCCGAAGACGATGATACAGTCGAACCCGTCATAGATCCAGATCCGGGCAACGGAGATGGTGACAACACAGACCCACCGCCCGACCCGCCGCCACCCCCGACCAAGCCCAAGACCCGCTACTACGGCTCAGTTCAGATTGATCCGCAGCGCGCCATGCGCGACCTCAGCCAGATCGCCGATGAAATTATCGTAAGGCTGGCGTCGGTGCCGGGCGCGGATGTCCGCATCACAGTCGAGATTGAAGGCCTACACGACGACGGTTTTGATGACGCCACCGTGCGCACCATCAACGAAAACAGCCGCACGCTCAACTTCAATTCACATGACTTTGAAGAGTAAATCCAAGGACCTGCCATGCCCGCAGCCAAGAAGCTGATTGAAGTCGCCCTGCCTCTGGACGCCATCAACCAGGCCAGCGCGCGCGAGAAATCCATCCGCCACGGCCACCCATCGACCCTGCACCTTTGGTGGGCGCGCCGACCGCTGGCGGCAGCGCGAGCGGTCATCTTCACCTCGCTCGTTGATGACCCCGATGACGACAATGCCAATCCCGCATTTGTGGCCGCCTGCCGGAAATTGCCGGGCGATGGACCGAATGTCGAAGCCAAAGGCGACAGTCCACGCATGCGCCTCTTCGACTTCATCGAGCGGCTGGTCACCTGGGAAGCGACTACAGACGAAAAGATCATGGGGCAGGCGCGCCAGCTAATCCGCATCGCAGCGAACGGGAAGCCGCCGCCCCTGCTCGATCCATTCGCCGGAGGCGGCAGCATCCCGCTGGAGGCGCAGCGACTCGGCCTGGAAGCCCACGCCAGCGACCTAAATCCGGTGGCGGTCATGATCAACAAAGCGATGATTGAGATTCCGCCGCGTTTCGCCGATAAGCCGCCGGTGAATCCGCGCGAGCGGGCGGGTGGCACGGGTGGCGGCGCGACATGGAAAGGCGCGGCTGGACTGGCAGCCGATGTGCGCTACTACGGCGAGTGGATGCGCGAGCGGGCCTTCGAGCGCATCGGTCATCTCTATCCAAAGCACAAGGGCGAAACGGTGATCGCCTGGCTCTGGGCGCGGACGGTGATCAGTCCCAACCCGGCGGTGAATGCGCCGGTGCCGCTGGTGCGATCTTTTGTGCTGAGCAAGAAGAAGGGGCGCGAATGCTGGGCGCGGCCGGTGATTGAAGGGACGACTGTGCGCTTTGTGGTGGCGAAGGGTCTGCCGCCAGCACACCAAGACGGTACGATGGGGCGCAGGTTGGGAGGTGGTCGCTGTGTCATCAGTGGCGAGCCAATCTCCTGGGAATACGTCCGCGCGGAGGGCAAAGCCGGGCGCATGGGCGAGATGTTGATGGCAATTGTGACCGACGGCAAACGCGGTCGCAGCTACTACAGCCCGGACCCTTCACAGGCGGCGACCGCAGCCGAAGCAGAAAACATGGATTACTTCAAGCCGAGCGGCAAGATGCCGCTGAAGCACCGTAATTTTCAACCGCCAGTCTATGGCATGTACGAATTTGGTGACCTCTTCACCCCACGCCAACTGGTTGCGCTGACGACATTCAGCGACCTCGTGCAGGAAGCGCGCGAGCAGGCGACGCAGGACGCGCTGGCGGCGTGGGGGGCTACCCCTCTGTAGTGGTCCTAATTTATTGGACACAAAATCTCAAGGAATTTGAGGGAGTTGCG
>WTGN01000012.1 GCA_011523545.1 Chloroflexota bacterium
TGACTGGGTCACGTAGACATTGACCTTCGGGAAGGGCCGGGGATGGGGTAAAGCCTAGGCAGCCACACCATCAACACTACCGGACAAGGCTTACAACTCGCTTGTGATTGGGCTATTATGCGTACAATATGCCTGCTAGCGAAAATGAATGCGCTGCTAGAACATGACCAAACTGCGCCTGAATCCTCATATTGAACCCTTCACGCGAGCGGACAGCCGCCGCTCACCGGAGGAGATTCGCGCTGGGCAGGGGCAGGACAAGGTCTACGAACTGGCGAACAACGAGAACCCCCTGGGTCCCTCGCCGCGCGTCATTGAGGCGATCGGCGCCGCGGCCCAGTCGCTTTCTTATTATCCCGACTTTTCCGATATTGAGCTGCGCCGTGCCATCTGCAAGGTCTTGGGCCGTGGCCTCAGCCCGGAGCACATCTATACCGGCTGCAGCGGCTTCGAATCGCTCGAGTTGATCATGCGCGCATTTCTGGGCCCGGGCGACGAAGTGATCCTGTCGCCCCCGACATTCAGCGGCGCGTACAGAAAAGTCGCCGAGCCCCTGGGCGCCAGGGTCATTGAGGCGCCGCTCGCGCCCGAGACCTTCCACTACCGTCCAGGCGCCGTGCTGGAGGCGATCAGCGACAGAACAAAGCTCATCATGCTCTGCAACCCCAACAATCCAACCGGGACCATCATCCCGGCGGCGGCCATGGATGAGCTGATGCGCGACCTGCCAGAGCATGTCATCGTGGTCGCCGATGAAGTTTATCATCACTTCGTCGACTCGCCCGATTACCCCGACTCGCTTCAATATGTCCTGGCGGAGAAGAATATCGTCATCGTGCACAGCTTCTCCAAAGCCTACGGCATGGCTGGTTTGCGCCTCGGTTATGGCATCGCCAAGCCGCGGCTCGCCAATTACATCGCCGGCTTGCAGCGCGGCTTCCATCAGAACAAATTGGCGCTGGCGGCCGGCGTCGCCGCTTGCGAGGATCAGGCGCATGTGCGGCGCTGCGTCGATTTCCTGCGCGGGGAAGCGCGCTGGCTCTGCGACCAATTCGACCGGCTTGATGTCAAGTATTGGCAGTCTTCGACAAATTTTATCTTGTTCGAGACAGCGATGCCGGCGGACGAGCTCAATCAAAGGCTGCGTGAGCGCGGCATACTCATGCGGGCGCTGACGGCCAACAATCTGCCCAACGCGATTCGAGTCAGCGTCGGCGCGCGCGAGGCCAATCAAGCCTTCATCAACGCGCTTGAGGACATTCTGACTGCCGCCTCTCATTGATAGAATCGAGTTGCAGCAGAATATTCGCCCCAACCTTGTCCTCCCTTTGCGCCTGTGATAGAATTCGCCGCGGAATCTTGCCCATCGGCTTGCATTCCATAATCCCACACATCGGGACTTGCGGTGGGTGTTGTCCGCCTCGGCGGGTTGTCACCGGAGGATGAACGATGTGCGAGAATCAAACACCGTCTACTCAAGGAGTTTCCCCATGCCCTCGGCAGTAAATATGCGCACCTTGCTCGAAACGGGCGTCCATTTCGGGCATCGCACAAACAAGTGGAATCCCAAGATGGATGAATTCATCTTCACCCAACGCAACGGGATTCACATCATCGATCTGCAAATCACGCTGAAGAACCTCAACAGCTTCCACGACATGCTCGCCAACCTGATCGCCGGCGGCGGCTCGGTCCTTTTCGTCGGCACCAAGCGCCAGGCGCAAGAAATCGTCCAGCGCGAAGCCGTCCGCTGCGGCATGCCCTACGTCAATTATCGCTGGCTGGGCGGGACGCTGACCAATTGGAAAACCATACGCAGCCGCATCGATACGCTGAACCGACTCGAACAGCGGCGCGACGCCGGCGAATTCGACCGGCTCACCAAGAAAGAAGGCCTGGTGCTTGAGCGCAAAATCGCCAAGCTGCAGCTGCGCCTGGGCGGCATCCGCGAAATGAAGCGCGTGCCCGATCTGCTGATCGTCGTCGACGCCGATCGCGAATTCACCGCCGTCAAAGAAGCCAACATTCTGAAGATTCCGGTGATGGCCCTGGTCGATACCAACGCCGACCCCGACATGGTAGACCATATCCTGCCCGCCAATGACGATGCCATGCGCTCCATTCGCCTGCTGATAGGCGCCCTGGCTGATGCCGTGCTCGAGGGCCACAACCTGCGCCAGTCCGCCGGCGTCGAAGAAGAAGAAGAGCCATTCTTCACTGAAACCTATGACGAAGAACTCGCCGATGAAGACCTGCTCGGCGAATCCACCCTGGCCAAACTGCGAGACACCAAACTCTTCGGCGAAGAAGAAGCTGAGGCGGCCGAAGGCGAGGCGGCCCCCGCCGACAACGGCGCGGACGGCGCCAAAGCAACCGAAGCCGCCAGCGACAGCCAAAACAGCGATTAAGCCAATCACTCAATCCGAGGGAGACATACATATAAATGGCAGTAACCGCAAAAGAGGTCAAGCAGCTGCGAGACATAACCGGCGCCGGCCCGCTCGATTGCAAAAAGGCGCTGGAACAACATAATGGCGACCTGGACGCCGCCGCGCAGTACCTGCGAGAAAAGGCGCTGAAGGACGGCATCAAGCTTCAAGGCAAAGGCCGCAGCGCCAACGAAGGCGTCATCGGCAATTATCTTCACTTCGACAATCGCCTGGCCGTGATCGTGGAAGTCAATTGCGAGACGGACTTTGTCGCGGCGACCGACCAATTCAAAGCCTTCGCCAAAGATATCGCCATGCACATTGCCAACATGAGCCCGCAATATGTCAAACGGGAGGATGTGCCCGACGACATCGTCAATGCCGAGTCACGCTTGCAGCTGGAGCGCGCGCTGGCCGAAGGCAAGCCCGAGCATATCGCGGAAAAAATGGTCGCCGGCCGGATGAACAAATGGTATGAAGAAATCGTCTTGATGGAGCAGTCCTTCATCAAAGACGATGACAAGACCATCAGCCAGTATCTGCAAGAGACGGTCGCTGAAGTGGGCGAGACGATTCATATCGGCCGCTTCCAGCGCTTCGCTATCGGTCAAGACGGGTAGCGTGAATAATCGGCATCTTGTACGGGCGAGCAGGCGGCCCGCCCCCGCCTGCCCTTGACTTTCAAACAGCCGTTTATCGACTAACCTGGTATCGCCTCCGCGGCGCCGCCCTATGACCCCGACCGAATCCGACTGGCAGCTCAGGCTGTACATCTACGAGACGCTCGCTGCCAGCGGTCTCGCGCCCAATGCGCATGAACTGGCCGCCCGTTTTGGCATCGCGATCGCCGATGTTCGCCGGGCATTGCAGCGCTTGCAGGCCGCCCATGCGCTCTTGCTGCATGAGGGCAGCGGCGAGATCTTGATGGCGCACCCCTTTTCGGCGAAACCGACCGATTACCGCGTTCTCATCGGCGACCGGGCGCTCTACGCCAATTGCGCCTGGGATTCGCTCGGCATCCCCGCCATGCTCGGCGACGACGCCCGCGTCCAAGCGCGCCACCCCCTCAGCGGCGAGCTCATTGAATACGGCCTGCGCGCCGGCCGGCTTGAAGGCTTCCGCGATTTGCTTGTGCATTTCGCCCTGCCATTCAGACAATGGTACGCCGACATTGTAGATACTTGAGCGACGATTCTGTTATTCCGGTCGGAATCGGAAATCGAACGCTGGTGGCGCAATGAGGGGCGGGAAGGCGGCGCTGTTTTGACGCTGGAGCAAGTCTGGCAGCTCGCCAAGCGCTGGTATCATGACCGCATGTCGCCGCAGTATCGCGGCACTGACGCAGCAGACGCCGTCGCGATTTTTCGCGCCCTCGGCTTGACCGACGACTTCTGGACGATGCCGCCAATATGAGTTGCCTCTTGCCAGTTTTTCAGCGAATATGCGGATGGGCGATTCACAGAACTTGGGAGCGACAATGACAGCAAATGACCATTTGCCGTATAAACGCGTGCTGCTGAAGCTCAGCGGCGAAGCCCTGGCCGGCGACAGCGGCATGGGCATCGACCCGGAAAAGGCGGCCTACATTGCGCAGCGCGTGCGCGAGGTGTATGCGCTGGGCATGCAGATCGCCATCGTCATCGGCGGCGGCAACCTCTGGCGTGGCGAACCGGCCGCGAAGCTGGGCATGGACCGCAGCACCGCCGATCACATGGGCATGATCGCCACCGTGATGAATGGCCTGGCGCTCCAGGATGCGATTGAACGGCTCGGCATCGTCACACGCGTGCAGACCGCTGTCGAAATGAATTCGATCGCCGAGCCCTATATTCGCCTGCGTGCGATACGCCATCTGGAGAAGGGGCGCGTCGTCATCCTTTCCGGCGGCATCGGCAGCCCCTACTTCACCACCGACTCGGCGGCGGCTTTGCGCGCCAGCGAAATCCACGCCGATGTCATCGTCAAAGCGACCAAGGTGGATGGCGTCTATTCGGCTGATCCGGTGCAGAACCCCCGCGCTTCCCGCTACAGCAGGCTGAGTTACCAGGAGGTGCTCGATCAACAGCTGCGGGTGATGGATACGACCGCCTTCACCCTCTGCCAGGAAAACACCATGCCGATAATCGTGCTCAATTTCTGGAATCCCCACGACCTGGTCGCGGCGTTGCGCGGTGATGGCGCCATCGGCACCCTGATCAGCGACAGCCCCGGTCTCCAGGCCTCGCTGCCGATGTGACGCCTGCCCATAAAGATTGTGATAAATTGCTGTGCCTATGCGCGAGCGGGCGGCCCGGCCCTGCAATGCCTTTCTTTGACAAGAGTTGGGGCATTGGGGCATAGTAGCGAATCAGGACGTCGAGCGTACAATAGAGAAAATGATCGCCAACGCCATGGCCAATCAGAAACGTATCGCCGTCTTTTCCATGACCCCGCTCTTCCCCGATTTCGCCATGGGCGGCGGGCAGGTTCAATTGAAGAAGATCGCGCTGCATCTCGGCGAGCTGGGCCATCAACTGACCATCCTCTCGACGCGGCGCGAAGGCAGCATGGCCCCCTTTCATTGGCACGAGAATGTCGAGATTCGGCCGATCCTGCGCTTCAAGCAGCCCTACCCCGAACCCTATTTCACGCCCATCTATCACATCGCCAACGCCATGCGCTACGTCGGCGAAGCCATCGCCGAGGCCGATATCCATTACAGTCACGATGGCGGGCTCATCTTCCCCTACGTCTATCGTGACAAGCCGACGGTGATTTCGCTGCGCAGCGTCATCTATCCCGAGACGATGCAATGCGCTTTCTTGTTTCAAGGCGATGAGTGGATCCTGCCCTCCGAGCACAGCCGCGCCTCATACGAAGCGGCCGTCGCCCAATTTGCGCCCGCCGTTAGCCAACGGATGCATGCCATCCACAACGGCTTCGACTGGGATGTATTCCGCTATACGCCGCCGGCCGACATATTCTCCCTCATCCCCGCCGACATCGCCGATCATCCCGTGATGCTCTTCCCCCATCGCCCGGAGGAGCACAAAGGCATCTACCAAGTCATTCAAGTGGTGGAACGCCTGGCGCGCGATATGGACTGGGCGGACCTGCGCGTGCTTGTGCCTCGCTGGCTGGACGCCGATAGCGACCCGCTGCTGCGCGCCTATTACGAGCGCCTGCAGCGCGCGATTCATGAGGCCGGCCTCGCTGATGTGTTCCTATTTCATGACTGGATCAGCGAGGCGCTCCTCCCTCAGTATTACAGCCTGGGCGATGTGACCATGTGCATCGGCAATTGTGTGGAGACTTTCGGCAATACGCCATTTGAATCTCTGGGCTGTGGCACCCTGCCGATAGTCTCGCGCGTGGGCCCCTATCGCAGTCTGCTGCCCGACGAGCATATCGATCGCGTCGATTATGGCGATATTGAGAGCGCAGCCGCCCTGGCCCACGCGATCCTGAGCGAGAAACGCCGCGCCTCCGCCGTCACCTTGCGCTATTTGAAAGCCGAGTTCTCGCTTGAAGCAATGGTCGAGCGCTTCGCCGATGTCATCTTGAAGGCGGTCAAGAAGCCGCCGATTCGCCACCGGCTGCCACCGCTGAGCCGCTCAACCCGATACAAACTGGCGCCCTGGTGTTACATCTCGCCGAAACGCGGCGTCTTTCACGATTTCCGCAGTGACTACCAGCGCGATAACCTTCTAGCTGGCCTGGCGCAGGATCATCCCGCCGGATTTACCGGGGCGGCCGTCCCGCCGGCGCGCCTTCACAGCTGGCTTGACGATGGCTACATCGTACCCCTGATTGAAGCCTGAGCGGGCCCGCACTCGCCGTTGCCATCGCCTCGCCATGCAACGGGCAAGCCAGCGATGCGTAGCAGCTTTTGCGCGTGTTATACTCGTAACTGTCGCCTGAATTAACTTGGAGGGCTATGGCCGTTATTGCTGAACTAATCGAAGCCGGCTTGCGCTTGAAGGGGGCGGGCAACCTGCGCGCCGCCATTGAGCATTTCAAGCAGCTGCACGCCACTTATCCCGCTCACGCGCGCATCATGTTTGAGCTGGCGGCCGCCTGGCGCGCTTTCGGTGTGCCCGAGCAAGCCCTGCCGCTCTATCGAGAATTGCTCGCCATGCCGAAGAACCAGGGCTTGCCGGCGAAAGATATGCCGCGCCTCTACACGCAGTTGGGCGCAACCCTGCTGGAATTGGGTGAGCTGGGCGAAGCGCAGGCGGTCATTGAAGCGGGCTTGCAGCGCCACCCCAGCTACCGCTCCTTGCGCGCCTGGCGCATGTTCGCCTATGCTGAAGCCGGCTCGCCCCAATTGGCGCTGCTGGATGCGCTCGAACTGATGCTCGAATCGCTGGCGCCCTCGCGTTGGGATATCTTCGAAGACGACATCAAAGCGATGGTCAAGGCGATGCGCGCCGACCAGCCCGCGCGCGAGACCGACCGCGAAGAAGCAATACCGACGACTGTAGACCGGGCGCCAGTTGCCGAGCCGGCTATGGACAGCGCGCCAGCCGAAGCGCCTCCAGAAACGAGCGATGACGCCGCTCCCAAACGCGATCAGATCGCCGTCGTGCATGAAGCGGCTGACGCAGCGGCGGTTGATGTGGCGGTCAATATTGTCGAGCCGGCCAAGTCGAAAAAGAAGACACGCCGCAAAAATAAAGCGCGCCCGCAAATGGGCAAGAAAGCGGTCCGCATCGATATCGCCGGTGAAGCCGATGACCCGCCGCCGCCAACTGACGACGACAGCGACTTCTCGGCGAGCGGCGCGGTCAAAATACCTATCGACCTGGATTAATGCCCGAACCCGCCGGCGCCCGGCCGTTGGATTCCGCCGGCGTCGGCGTATAATGCCCCCTGACTGTCGGCTATGATAAGATTCGACATGCCTGTCATACTGGCTCACGGCGCCTTGGGGCCCTTCGACGAAATCATCTTTCTGAGCATTGCTGTCGTGTTCCTGGCTATGATGGGCATCAGTTGGCTGCGCAGCCAGCAGCTGCCGGACGAAGAAATCGACAGCGCCGAAGAGCGGCGCGAGGCTGACGGCGATCATTTTGAACTGGAATAGAGGAACGCTATGAGACTTGAACACATCGCTTTCAATGTGAGCGACCCGGCCGCGCTGGCCGCCTGGTATGTCGCCAATTTCGACATGAAGATCGTCCGCTCTTTTGACGAGCCGCCCTACATCCACTTTCTGTCGGATAGCGCCGGCAAAAGCCTGATCGAAATCTACAGCAATCCCCTGGGCGAGATCCTCAATTATGGCGATCATCATGCGGTCACCTATCATCTGGCCTTCGCCGTTGACGACATGGAAGCCGAGCGCCGCCGCCTGGTCGCCGCGGGCGCAACCCTGGACGGCGAAATCGACCATCGCGCCAACGGCGACAAACTGGCGTTCCTGCGCGATCCCTGGGGCTGCGCGATTCAACTTGTGCAGCGCGTCCAGCGCATGATTGATTGACAGCGCCATGGCCCTCGCGATTGAATTCGACCTGCGCGTCGATGGCGAAGCATCGCCGGAGGCCTTCCTCGACTGCTACGAGCTGGACTTAATGTTCGAAAGCACGCGGCGGTCAATCGGCGCTGGCTTGCGGCGGAAATTCAGCGGCGCCGTCTGCGAGGAACATGGCGAAGCGCCTCGCTTCACCATTCACGGCCTTTACGACAAGTCCATCGAAGAGATGGAGATTAGTTATCACGTCGACACCTGCTGTCAAAAATTCCTGCTGCGCGTCATGCAGATTCTAAACCAACGCGCCTGAGCCGCGAGAAAGAGATTTCAAATGCGTGTGCTCCTGCAGCGCGTCCGCGCCGGATCGGTAACGGTAAACAGTGAAGTGACCGGAAGCATCAATGGTGGATTCGTCGCCCTGGTCGGCGTGACCCATGACGACACGCGAGCGGAAGCGGAAAAGCTGGCCAAGAAGACCGCCAACCTGCGCGTCTTCAGCGACAGCGCGGGCAAAATGAATCTGTCGCTCTTGGATGTCGCCGGCGGCATGCTGGTCGTCTCCCAATTCACGCTCTACGCCGATGCGCGCAAGGGGCGCCGTCCCAGTTATATCGGCGCCGCCCCGCCTGAAATTGCTGAGCCGCTCGTGCGTCATTTCGCCGAGTCCGTCGCCCGGGAAGGCGTACAGCAGGTGGAGCATGGCGTCTTCGGCGCGCTCATGCAGGTCGCGATCCACAATGACGGCCCGGTCACGATTATGCTGGACAGCGATCAGCTCTAATCCGCGCAGATGTTCGTATCGAATCACTAAAGAAACAGAAAACGGGCGACCTATCTGGATCGCCCGCCGTTCTTGTTTTCGCTTTGCTTGAGAGCTGCGCTACTCGTCATCCGATTCGCGCAGGGGCAGCACGTTGGGCCATACCGAGGCGTGATGCTCGAATGCGTCGATGCCGATTCTGTCCGCTTCCGGATCGACATGCAGGAGGTTCCGCGCATTCAGAATGTAGAACATGATATAGCTGGTGACGCCCACCCACACGGCGACGCCGACGACGCCGACGACTTGCTTCCCAAGCAGATCCAGCGAACCACCGTCAAACAGACTCGGCGCGCCCAAGGCCTGCGATCCTACGATGCCGATCATGATCGTGCCAAAGGCGCCGCAAGCACCATGCACCGAGAAGGCGCCGACCGCGTCGTCAATCTTCATCGACTCGATGACGCCGATCGAAATCACCAGCACGATGCCGGACAGCACGCCAATGATGATGGCGTTAATCGGCGTGACAAAGGCGCAGCCGGCCGTGATGCCGACCAGACCGGCCAGCGAACCGTTCAAGATGAAACTGACATTCCAGGACTTGGTGACGAAGTAGGTATGAAACATCGCGCCCAGCGCGCCAGCCGCCGCCGCCAGCGTCGTGTTGACGGCGACCAGACCCAACTGATTGACATCGCCCGCGCCCAATGTCGAGCCGACATTAAAGCCATACCAGCCCACCCACAGGATAAAGGTGCCGAGTGACGCAATCGCCAGATTCGATGCCGCCGGCGGACGACCAAACACGCGGCCCGCGCGTGGGCCCAACATATAGGCGCCCGTCAGCGCCACTATGCCGCCGGTCATGTGCACGATCGTTGAGCCGGCGAAATCCAGGAAACCGGCTTCGGCGATCCAGCCGCCGCCCCAGGTCCAGAAAACAACGACGGGATAAATGACCGCGCCCAGGATCGCGCTGTAAATGAGCTTGCCGACGAATTCCGTCCGTTCGGCCATGGCGCCCGTGGCGATGGTCGCCGCCGCGCCAGCAAAGGCGAATTGGAAGAAGAAGTTCACAAAGAGCGAACCGTCGCCTTCTCCCGCGCCAGACGCGCCGCCGAGCAAAAGCTGAACTTCGCCCAGAATCGAACTGCCGACGCCGGCCTCCGCATCGTACGCGCCAAAGGCGATGCCATAACCAACGATGAAGAATACGATGCCGGTAACACAGGCGTCCATGAAGTTTTCGGCGAGCGAGTTGACCACCCCCGTTTCGCGGATCATGCCGCCTTCCAGCATGGCGAAACCGGCCTGCATGAAGAAGACCAGGAAGCCCGCCAGCAAAATCCAAACGTGATCGAGATTGGTCTGCACCGCATCGACATTCGCCTGCACCGTTTCGATGGTGAGCGCGTCCGCCATCATTTCTTCCGCCGCCGCGTCTTCCGTCGTCGGCTCGTCTTGTGCGATTGTTCCGAAGCCAAAGCTATAGATAATGACCAGACCCAGGAAAATCGAGATCAAGCGGTAAATCATTTTGCGCTTGCCGGCGAAACCCATTTTGCGTTTATCCATTTTCCCCTCCGCGCGGACGAATACAGCTCGTTCGGATTCTGCCTATTAGTGTACTCGTTGCGCCGCCGGAGAGATTAGCGCAATTATGCCCCAATTACCGGCAATCATTTTAGCTAATTCTTACAATTTGCGCTCAGCCCGCGGCAATCTGACACGGAAACAAATGTGAAACGAGGCGGTGATACGGCGATATCAGCCCGAGCGAACAAGGAATCTCGCTGTTCGCCGAGCTGGCTTTGTATGTTTTCACTAGAAACTGTGGCGCTGTCGGCGTCCGATCAGCCGAGCGCTTCGTGTTTAATTGCTTTCAGCCGTTTCATCACATCATTGGCGCCGCGGCCGAAGTGCTCATAAAGCGCCCGATACTCCTGATAGAGTTTGTCGTAGACCGCCTGATTCGCGGGGATCGGCGTCACGACTTCGTCCTTCAATTTGCCCATCTTATCCGCGGCCGCCTGGATGTCCGGGTAGATGCCGGCGGCGACGGCAGCGTGCATCGCCGAACCCAAAGCCGGCGCCTGCGCCGACCCCGACAATTTGAAGACCCGTCCGGTGACATCGGCGTAGATTTGGCGCAGCAGCGCATTCTTCTCCGGCAAGCCGCCCGCCGCCACCAATTCCTTCACTTCGATCCCCCGCGCTTCGAATGCCTCGATGATCTCGCGGGTGCCGAATGCGGTCGCTTCTATCAGCGCGCGGTAGATATCGGGCGCGCGCGTCGCCAGGTTCATGCCGAGAAGCAGGCCGGTCAAGTCGACATCAACCAGCGTGCTGCGGTTGCCATTCCACCAGTCCAGGGCGACCAAGCCATGTTCGCCCGCGTTCTGCTTCGCCGCCTCGCGCTCCAGGTATTCATGCAGGTTGAGCCCGCTTGCTTTTGCCGCGCGATGATATTCCGGCGGCACGCCATGATCGACATACCAGGCGAAGATATCGCCGACAGCGCTCTGGCCGGCTTCATAACCGTATAGCCCCGGGATGACGCCGCCCATGACCACGCCGCACATGCCATCGACCTCGCCCAGCTCCCGCGCCGACAGTATGTGGCAGCAAGACGTGCCCATCACCAGCACCATGACGCCGGGTTCCGTGGCTTTGACGGCGGGCGCGCTGACATGGGCGTCGACATTGGCGACGGCGACCGCGACCCCGGCCGGCAGCCCCATCATCGCCGCCATCTCCGGCGTCAGTTCGCCCGCTTTGCTGCCTAACTCCGCAAAGTCGCGGCCGACCATCTCGTCGACCACATTCTCGAATCGCGGGTCCAGCGCCTTGAAGTAGGCCCGGCTGGGGAAGCCGCCATCCTGCACCATCGCCTTGTAGCCGGCCGTGCAGGTATTGCGCGTCTCGACGCCGGTCAATTGCCATATCACCCAATCAGCCGCCTCGATGAAACGGTCAATCCGCGCGTAGATATCGGGCCGCTCCTGCAGGATTTGTAACAATTTACTAAAGAACCACTCAGATGAGATCTTGCCCCCATAACGCGGCAGCCAGGTTTCGCCCATTCTGCGCGCCGTCTCGTTGATCTGGTCCGCCTGGCGCTGCGCCGCATGATGCTTCCACAGCTTGATATAGGCATGGGGTTCGTCTTCAAGCTCAGGCAGGAAGCAGAGCGGCGTCCCATCCGCCTTCGTCGGCATGGGCGAGCTGGCGGTGAAATCAATCGCGATGCCCTTGACCGCATTTGGCGCAACGCCGCTGGCGCTCAAGACCGCCGGCACCGTATGCGCGAAGGTATCAAGATAATCCTGCGGGTGCTGCAGCGCCCAATCCGGCGGCAGCTTGCGGCCAGACGGCAAAGCCTCATCCATGACAGCGTGTGGATAATCGAAAACCGCTTCCGCCACTTCAGCGCCGTCGCGCGCGTCCACCAGCACCGCCCGGCCAGACAGCGTCCCAAAGTCAAGTCCGATTGTGTACATAGGGCTACCTCGCTTAGTCGCCGCCTCAGTCTTAGTTTATATTGTCTCGCAAGCCTTGGGACATGGCAAATCATGCCCCGCCGGGTAGTGTCTAATGTGAATGATGTTACCCGTCCCACACGATTTGTAGGGGCGAACCTTGGCTCGCCCTACACCCATCTTGGCAATTGAGGGCGACATGAGTGTCGCCCCTACACACAATCTTGCGTGAATCATAGCCAGCGAGTTCGACACTCCCCCTGCCACGGGCGTAGTCAACGGGCGTGTTTTGGGCTAGGATGAAGATAAGAGTTGTGGCGACAGGAGCGCGCGATGAAGCCCGCGGCCAGCGACAATGGACACGCTAACTCTGCCAGCGGATTCCCGCCTGGGCCGACCGAGATGGGCGAAGGCGTCTGGCAGAATTATCTTTTTTACCGCCGATTTTTCAATGACCCGCTGAGCCATGTCACGCGCTGGATGGAGACTTATGGCGATGTCTGGCATTTCAAAGTCGGCGATGCCCACAATTACGCCGTCGCCAACCCCGATGTCATCTACGAGCTCTTCGTGCGTCAAGCCAAGCGCTTCATTAAGGGGCCGGCTTATACCAGCCGCAAGAACGGCCTGGCGCGCTTCATGGGCGAGGGACTGGTCACCAGCAATGGCGACTTCTGGAAGCGGCAGCGGCGTCTGGTGGCGCCGGCTTTCCATGCGATACGCGTGCACGCTTACGCCGATACGATGGTCGATTACACCATGAAGCGGCTGGAAAACTGGCGCGACGGCGCGCTGGTCGATGTCGATACAGAGATGATGGAGCTCACGCTGACGATCGTGGCGCGGACGCTCTTCGATGCCGATGCCTCAAGCACGGTGAACCAGGTCAAGAAGGCGGTGGCGGTGGTGCAGAAAGCCAACAATACCGCCAGCATCCTGCCGTATTGGCTGCCGACGCCGCTGCGCCTGCGCTCCTGGCGCGCCAACCGAGCGCTCGACAATATCGTATATGGCTTCATCAATCAGCGGCGCGCAACCGGCGAAGACCGCGGTGACCTGCTTTCCATGCTGCTGCTGGCGGAAGATGAGGCCGGCGAGCGCATGACCGACCTGCAAGCGCGCGACGAAGCGGTGACGCTCTTCCTGGCCGGGCATGAAACCACCGCCAACACCTTGAATTGGACCTGGTGGCTCCTGGCGCAGCATCCGCAGGTCGAAGCCAAGCTGCACGCGGAGCTGGACGCGGTGCTGGGCGGGCGCCCGCCAACGCTCGAAGACTTGCGCCAACTGCCCTACACCGACATCGTCATCAAAGAAGCGCTGCGCCTCATGCCGGCAGTCTGGTCGGTCAGCCGAACAGCGGCGGAAGACGCCGAGGTCTGCGGCTACCCCATGCCGAAGGGCACGACAGCGCAGGTCATGATCTATCTTTTGCATCGCCACCCGGACCATTGGGCGCAGCCAACAGCCTTCATCCCCGAGCGCTGGCAGCAGCCCGAAATTGAGCAGCTGCACAAATACGCCTACCTGCCCTTCGCCGGCGGACCGCGGATCTGCATCGGCAACAGCTTCGCGATTATGGAAGCCAACTTGCTGCTGGCGACGATCGCCCAGCGCTATCGACTGCGTCTGATCGACGGCGTCGAGATCAAGCCGGCCGCCTTGATCACCCTGTTCCCGCGCGATTGCTTGCCCATGCGTGTCGAGAAACGAACGCAGAGCCGGGTCGCCTCGGGAAGCCCAGCTAAAGTAAGCGTGTAGGGGAGACCTATCAGGTCGCCCGCCGGCGCCTTCGCTTTTGAGACGCGCTCTCTCGTTGACCTCGGTGGTGAAATATCCCTTTGCAGCATTCGCAAGAGGCGATGAATCGGCGGCCTTTGCCCGCTGCACAACGGGCAAAACAGGTTACAATTAGCGCGTTTCCCGAATACAAACGCATGAGGAGTTTGCTCGTGATAAATTTGATCCGCAAACTTGTAGAAACATGGGGCCCTTCCGGCTATGAGCATCGCATCCGCGACCTGATCCGCGAGGAAGTCGCCGATCTCTGCGACGAGACGCGGGTGGACGGCTTGGGCAATCTGATCTGCCGCATCGGGAGCGGCGGGACAAAAGTGCTGATCGCCGCGCACATGGACGAGATCGGCTTGATGGCGAATTACCAGGAGCCTGAGAGCGGCTACCTGCGCTTCTCAAGTCTGGGCGGCTTGCGTCAAGACACGCTCAACGGCAACCGCGTGCAATTCGAAGACGGCGCCGTCGGCGTCATCGCGGTGCAGGAGGGCGGCGGCAAAGCCCTGAGCGACTTTTACATTGACGTGCAGGCGGACAGCAATGGCAACGCCACGCCCGTCGGACAGCCGGCCGCTTTCATGCGCGAGATGCAAGTGCGCGGGCAGCGCATCGTCGCCAAATCGCTTGACGATCGCATCGGCTGCGTCGTCGCCATTGAAGCGATGCGCCGGCTCAATCGTCAAACACCAAACGAATTGTACTTTGTTTTCACCGTCCAGGAGGAAGTCGGCCTGCGGGGCGCGAAGACGGCCGCCCAGGGCCTGCATCCCGATATCGGCATCGCCATCGACGTCACCGGCAGCGGCGACCAAATCCGCGGCAGCAAGATGCTGGTCAAGCTTGGTGGCGGCGCCGCCATCAAAGTGCATGACCCCGGCCTGGTGGTGCCGGTCGCGATCAAGAACTGGATGATCGAGCGCTGTGAAGCGGATGGCATTCCTTACCAATTGGAACTGCTGGCCGGCGGGACCACGGACGCCTCCGCGATTCAACTGGCGGACGCCGGCGTGCCCAGCGGCTGCATCTCCATCCCGACTCGCTACCTGCATACAACCAGCGAAACCGTTGATATTGGCGATGTGCAAGCCTGCATCAACCTGTTGAGCGGCTTGCTTGCCAATCCAATTGAGTTGTGACCTTCACATGATCGTGATTCCAGTCCAATTGTTATTGGGACCGCCACCGGAATGGCCCCTTCAAAAATAGGGACGATTTGTAGGGGCGAGGCGGTGACTCGCCCGCTCATGCAAAGCAAACTTTGAGGAATTGAGATCCAGGTATGAGAGCCGTTCTTTGCAGCAGTTTCGGCCCGCCGGAAAATCTGAGCGTCGCCGACATCCCAAGCCCGCCGCTTTCGGAAGGCCAGGTCAGAATCGCGGTGCGCGCCTGTGGCGTCAACTTTCCAGACGTGCTTATGATCCAGGGCCTGTATCAATTCAAGCCGGCCTTCCCCTTCAGCCCGGGCCTGGAAGTCGCCGGCGAGATCATCGAAGCGGCCGCCGATGTTGAAGGGTTGGCTGTCGGCGCGCGCGTGATGGCGACGATGATGTACGGCGGCTTCGCCGAAGAAGTCGTCCTGCCCGCCGCAACAGTCCTGCCTATGCCGGACGGTATGAGTTTTGAGCAGGGCGCCGGCTTCTGCCTGGCTTACGGCACATCCCATGTCGCCTTGACCCATCGCGCGCAGTTGCAAGCGAACGAAACGCTGCTGGTGCTGGGGGCGGCCGGCGGCGTTGGCTTGACCGCGGTTGAGCTGGGCAAAGCGATGGGCGCCCGCGTGATAGCAGCCGCCAGCAGCGCCGAAAAACTCGAGCTGGCGCACTCTTATGGCGCGGACGATACGATCCTCTACACCAGTGAAAACCTGCGCGACCGCCTGAACGCGTTGACGGACGGCCGCGGTGTCGATGTCACCTTCGATCCGGTCGGCGGCGACATCTTTGACCAGGCCGTTCGCCGCATCGCCTGGGAAGGGCGCTACCTGGTCATCGGCTTCGCCAGCGGGCGCATCCCGTCGTTGCCGCTGAATATCGCCCTGCTCAAGAACGCGTCGATCGTGGGCTTGTTCTGGGGCGCCTACCTGCAGAACAATCCCGGCGTGATCCGCGATTCATTTCGAAAGCTCGCGGCATTGTACGCAGCCGGGGCGCTCAAGCCGCATGTCCATCAAGTCTTCCCTCTGGATGAAGCCGCAAGCGCGCTGCGCGAACTGATGCACAGGCGCGCCATGGGCAAGGTCGTGCTCCAGACCTAGCCCCGCCTCCCCGCCGTTTGCGGCCCCGGCGCCGAAGCGCGAATAATTGTTCTAGCCCGAATCACACGATATGGCGTTCTATGCTATGCTGACTGTTGCGCCTAGCTCGCACGCGGGCGCGCGAAATGCGCAAGTAGAACGGTTTCGATGCATGGCCTATCGCGCGGATAACGAGCCCGAATACATTGATGACGATGACTATCACGATCCTGATGATTTCGGCGCGGCCGGCCGGTCTGGATCAAACGTGCTCGGCGGCAGCGGCTCCAGGCGTGATATTGATAGCGATAGCGCTCCCGAGCAGCCGGGCGGGCGCTCTGTGTCCGCGCGGGAACCCGCCTCTGAGCCCGAGCCACGGGGGCGAGCCAAGCGCTCCAGCGCCTCCGGCAAGCGCAACGCGGTGAAAGCGCGTAATCCGGCGCCGTCAATCGCGAGCAGCGAAGAGCGCCGGGCACGTTTGGCCGGCAAGCGCCTTGCGCCAAAAGATCGTAGCCCCGCGCGCCGCGAGCGCCAGGAAGCGCCCCCGCCTCAAGAAGCCGCGCCAAAGCGCTTGGGGAAGCTGCGCGCGCGCTTTGGCCGGGGCGATAAGGACCCCAGCCCCAAGTCGGACCAAGGAAGCGCCCGCTATTCCGGCATAGCCACTGCTATCACAGCGTCCCTGCGCGGGCGCTTCGCCGCCATGCGTGACAGGAACAGCGATGCATCCGCATCAGGGCGCGACAGTGGCGCATCCGCCCCGCTGAGCGACGGAGCAGGTCCACAGCGTGCCAGCAAAGCCCCCAGAATCGAGTCAGACAATTGGCTGGACCTGGACCGTAAACTCGACCTGCTCGGCGTCGCGCTCGTCTTTGGCGCGATCGTCTTGTTCTTCAGCGCTCTCTCCGCCGAGCAGGCCGCCATCAGCGGTCTCAACAGGATAATCGGACAGTTGCTCGGTTGGGGCGCCCTGGCCGTGCCGGCCGCCATGTTCGCCATCGGGCTCTGGTTAATCATCCGCCATTTTGGCGATCAAGCGCCGACGATCGATCCGGTTCGCCTGTCCGGCCTTGCCCTCGCTTATCTGGGCATGTTGATCTTCTTCCAGTACGCCGAGAGTTTCAACTACGCCGAGGCGATCGCCCGTTTCGAATCATGCCGGAATCCCAGCAAACCCGCCTGCGTTGACGCGCTGGTGCAGGGCTCCTATCAAGCCGGGCGTGGCGGCGGCCTCGTCGGCGGCTGGCTCTACAGCGCGCTGGTCAATAACATGACGGAAGTAGGCGGCTTCATCGTCGTGCTGATGGTCATGACCTTCAGCGCAATGTTGATCACCCGCTCCAGCATGGCCGAGATGGCGGTGGTGGCCATTGGCATCGGGCGCGGCCTGCGCAGCAGCATGAGCCAACACGCGGCCAGGCGGCGCGCGGCCCGCTTGAGCGCCCAGGGCCACCTCGCTTTGCAAGACAGCAAGACCCATGTGCGCGTCCACAAGCCGGACCCGGCGCAACTGACCGGCCGCGGGGTGGATGCCCGCGCGCTGCCTGAGCCGAGCGCCGAAAACAGACCGATTCCCGTTCGCATACGCGAGTTTCTGGGCTGGCGCGGCAAAGCCAATGCTGAATTGAACGCCGAGCCGGCCACGCTCGCCACCGATGCCGCCGGGCAAGACACGGCGGAGCAGCCCGGTGTATTGGCGCGCCTCTTTGGCCGGACCGCTGACGCCGCGCCCGACCAGCCCCCAGCGCCAGCCCCGACCAGCGGTCGCCTGGAACGCTTCCTGAATCTCGGTGACGACCTGCCACTCTCGACGACCAAGCCACCCGTCTGGCAGAAACCCGAACGCCCAAAAAGCGCGCAGCCGCCGCCCGCGCCAAGCTTCAAACCCGCGACCGAGCGCGCGTCTGCGATGCCTGGGCATTTCCCGCCCCAGCCGCCGAGCCCACCGCCCATGCCACCAAGCATTGAGACTACGGGCTCAGCAGTAGATCGCAGCAAGAATCCACGCGATGAAAGGCCCCTAGCCATCGATCCGCCAGCGCCAACCAGCGAACCGGCAGACCCTCCACTTGAACAATCCGCTGAAGAAAGCGCGAAAGACGACATGGCGGAAGCGGCCCCGCCCGCCGCCGAGCCCGCGGCGCCAACGTCAAACGAGCCGGAAGCCCCCGTCAAGCGCAGCCTTTCCGCGCCCGGCCCGCGCATTGATTGGCGGCTGCCGGAATATCGCGAATTGCTCAATAGCGGCGCCGAAGGCGAATTGGACCGCGAGCCGCTGATGCGCCAGGCCCAGATCATTGAGGATACGCTGGCCAGCTTCGGCGCGCCCGGCCGCATCGTTGAGATCAATTCCGGCCCGGTCATCACCCAGTATGGCGTCGAACCGGCTTATTTGACCTCGCGCGCGGGCAAGCAGAACCGCGTCAAAGTCGGCGCGATCGCCAAGCTGGATAAGGACTTGCAGCTTGCCCTCGGCGCAAAGTCGATCCGCGTGGAAGCGCCGGTGCCGGGCAAGGGTTACGTTGGCATCGAAGTGCCCAACCCGGATTCCGCCCGCGTCAGCCTGCGCGATGTCATGGAATCCAGGAGCTACCAGCAGATTGAATCCCCGTTGGCCATCGCCCTCGGCGTCTCCGTTGACGGCACGCCAGTCTCAGGCGACCTGACCCAAATGCCCCATCTCTTGATCGCCGGCACCACCGGCTCGGGCAAATCGGTCTGCGTCAACGCCATCATCAACAGCCTCATCGCGGTGAATTCGCCGGATGTCGTCAAGTTCATCATGGTCGATCCCAAGCGCGTCGAATTGACCGGTTACAACGGCGTGCCACATTTGGTGGCGCCGGTCGTGGTTGAGCTGGAGCGGACCATCGGCGTGCTGCGCTGGGTGACCACCGAGATGGACGCGCGCTACAAGAAATTCAGCAAGGCCGGCGCCCGCAACATCGTCGACTTCAACAGCATCCTCGATCCCGATTTGGCGCCGATGCCCTACATCGTCGTGGTCATCGACGAGCTGGCCGATTTGATGATGATGGCCCCCGATGACACCGAGCGCGCCATCACCCGCATCGCCGCCCTGGCCCGCGCCACCGGCATCCACCTCGTCATCGCCACTCAACGCCCTTCAGTCGATGTCGTCACCGGCCTCATCAAAGCCAATTGCCCGGCACGCATCGCCTTCGCCGTCGCCGGCAGCGTAGACAGCCGCGTCATCCTCGACCAGCCCGGCGCCGAACGCCTGCTTGGCAAAGGCGACATGCTCTATCTATCTGGCAACTCGCCGGCGCCCCTGCGCATGCAAGGCGTGCACGTCTCCAATGAAGAGATCAACCGGCTTATCCGATACTGGAAGCTGCAAGGCGCGGGCATCGAAGGCCTCAATCCCATCCCTCTGCCGGAGCTGCCCCCCGGCGAGGTTAAGGACAGCGACTCGTCAAAGCCCGGGCAGAACTCATCCGCAGAGCAAGCCGCTTTTTGGGATATGACGCCGACTTCCGGGGGCGCTGAACCGGAGGAAGACGAGCTTTATCAGACGGCGGTCGATATGGTTCGCCGGCTGGAAAAAGCCTCCATCTCGCTCTTGCAGCGGCGCTTGCGCATCGGCTACGGCCGCGCCGCCCGCCTGATGGATATGATGGAAGAGCGTGGCGTCGTCGGCCCGCCGAAAGAGGGCAGCTCCAAACCGCGCGATGTCCTGCCGGAGAATGGGCAGTAGCGCGGTAATGCAACCCCATCCCCGGCCCTTCCCGAAGGTCAGTGTCTACGCGACCCATTGAAATACGGAAGGGTGACTTGTCTTCAGAGTTGGGATTCAGACTGCAAACGTAACGAAAAGCAACACCTATTGTGATGCTTCTCTTTTTTCGCATCCCCCTCCCTGACTCGTCGGATGCCCGCCATAGAGATGGCGGGAGGGGGCCGGGGGGTGGGGTTTGCCGGAGGGCGACTCACCGAGTCGCCCCTACAGGTTTCACCATGATTGAAGATGGAATTCAGTAGGATCATTGGAAGATTGATGAGTCGCCGCAACAAACATCGCACTGCACATCAGACGCCCTTGCGCTACAATACGGCGCGGACAGAAAGGATTCGCCAAATGAAATACGGCCGCATTCCCGGCATCGACAAACCGATCTCGCGCCTGCTGCAGGGCAGCATCATGCTCTCGGCAGATGACCGCGACGGCAACTACCGCCTGCTTGACGCCTGCTTCGAACAGGGCTTCAACGCCTTCGACACCGCCCACAGCTACGGCGCCGGCCTCACCGATACGGAGCTGGGCGCCTGGATAGAATCCCGCGGGATTCGCGATGACGTAGTGATCCTGGGCAAATGCGCCCATCCGGAAAACGGCATCGCCGACCGCGTCCGGCCCGAGTACATCCGCAGCGACCTGGCCGAATCGCTCGAACGCCTGCGGACCAACCATGTCGAGCTCTTTTTGCTGCACCGCGACAGCCGTGAATATCCCGTCGGCGAGATTGTCGATGCACTGCATGAGGCGAAAGAAGCCGGGCTGATCGGCGTCTACGGCGGCTCGAATTGGCTGGCCGATCGCGTCAAGGCCGCCAACGATTATGCCACCGCCAACGGTAGGACGCCCTTCACGGTCAGCAGCCCGCAGTTCAGCGTCGCCGAAATGATGAAGCCGCCCTGGGAAGGCTGCATCAGCGTCAGCGGCGCCCAGGGCGAAGCCGACCGCGCCTACTATGACGACGCCGAGATCTCATTGTTCACCTGGTCGAGCCTGGCCGGCGGCTTCATGACCGGCAAGTTCACCCGCGACAACCTCGACAGCTTCACCGAATATTGGGACACCAATCCCATAGAAGCTTACGCCTATGAAAACAATTTCAAGCGCCTCGATCGCGTCATTGAACTGGCGGCCGACAAGGGCCTGTCTCCCGCGCAAATCTCGGTCGCCTACGTGCTGAGCAACAATCCGCGTTATCACGCCATTGTCGCCAATTGGGAGGTTGAGCAAATCCCGGTTAATACCGCCGCCGCCGATATCCAACTGAGCGCCGCTGAAATCGCCTGGCTCGAATTGAAAACGGAGGAAAAACCGGCATGAGCGACAAGATTCGATGGGGGCTGATCGGTCTCGGCCTCATCTCGCGCAAGTTCGCCAACGGCCTGGCATTCGCGCCGGACGCCGAGATTTACGCGGTTGCCTCGCGCTCGCAAGATAAAGCCGATGCCTTTGGCGCTGAATATGGCGCGAGCAAATGCTACGGCAGCTACGAAGAGCTGGCGCGGGACCCCAACGTGGATGTCGCCTACATCGGCACGCCGAACAATTATCACCTGCCCCACACGCTGCTCTGCCTGGACGCCGGCAAGCATGTGCTCTGCGAAAAGCCGTTCGCCGTCAACGCGAAAGAAGCCCAAATCATGGTCGCGCGCGCTCGCGAAAAGAATCTCTTCTTGATGGACGCCTTCTGGACGCGCTATTTCCCGGCGATGTTCAAACTGCGCGAGCTGCTGGCGGAGAACGCCATCGGCGATGTCATGCTGGTGACGGCCGACTTCGGCGGTCGCGGCCCCGTTATTCCGGAGAGGCGGCACTTCAATCCCGACCTGGCGGGTGGCGCTCTGCTTGATGTCGGCTCATACTGCCTGCAATTCGCCTCCATGATCTACGGGGCGCAGCCCGCCGATATCGTCTCCCAGGTCGCCATAGGCGAGACCGGCGTCGATGAACTCTCGGTGCTGGTGTTCAAATATAGCGATTATGAAATGGCGACGCTCACATCGGCCCTGCGCCTGGGGACGCCGCACGAAGCCCGCGTCATGGGGAGCGACGGCTACATCGCCATCCCCGATTTCTGGCATCCCAGCGAGCTGACGCTGGTACGCCCGGGGCGGGAAGCGCAAACTTTCAGCTTCCCTTACGACGGCGAAGGCTTCCATTTCGAGGCGATCGAAGTCGGGCGCTGCATCCGCGCCGGCTTGACCGAAAGCCCGATCTACCCGCTCGACGAAACCCTGGCAATCATGGAGACCCTGGATCGCATCCGCGCCGACTGGGGCATGCGCTATCCATTCGAGGATTAGGCGCGCCGCTCACCGAATACGTCGTAATCTGTAGGGGCGACTTATCAAGTCGCCCGCGCCCAACACCTAAGGCAATCGACGGGCGACAAGGTATGTCGCCCCTACAGGTCGTAGTCGGGGCGGGAATGTCATTTGCAACGATCCAAATTGTGGCTCGCGGGGGGCCGAATTTCAATCGATTTGACAGCGCCGCGCCGCTCTGCTAAACTAGTCTTCAACATATTCTAAGACTCAGGCGCGTCTGAACCCGGATGTTCGACGCCTAAAGGGAAAGTCGGTTTAAGTCCGACACTGTCGCGCAGCGGTAACTGATTCCTGAATCAGAAGTCCGAATGCCTGCCTGAGCCTTAGCTCGTGAATCTTTCGCGTCAAAAGGGAGACGAGCATGGACCAGCGACCAATGCCCGCCCGACGACGGCGGGCATTTTTCTTGTCCAGCCCCGTTTCCTCCATTGTCTTCAGGAGGGACATGATGAAAGCCACGCTCTTCACCTTATTCGTTTTACTAGCCAGCCTGCCGCCGGCATCCGCCCTGGATGATAACCTGACCGCCGGCTGCGTGAGCGCCTACGCCGCCGATGTCGATTATTTTCCGCAGAAGGTCGAAATCAACAACGCCGCCAATTTCACCGTCGAATATCACAACAATTACAAAGTCCTGAACGTCGCCGACGCCTTCGACGGCGCGCCCGGCTTCGATTACGTCCTGGTCCAATGCGGCACGCCCGCGCCCCCGGCCGACGACTTCGCCGATGGCGCGCAGTTCATTGAGGTGCCGACCGGCGATCTAATTACGCTCTCCACGACGCAGCTGCCCGCGCTGACGCAGCTCGGCTTGCTCGATCATCTGATCGGCGTTGACAGCGGCTTCTACATCAGCAGTCCCGCAGTCACCGACATGATCGCGGCGGGCGAAGTGGCCGAGGTCGGCTTCGGCGCCGAAGTCAACATCGAGTTGATTCTGGAGCTTGAGCCGCAGCTGGTGATGAGCTACGGCTATAACCCCGCCACCGACGCCCATCCGGTCTTGCAGGAGGCCGGCATTTTCACCGCGCTGGATGCCAGCTGGCGCGAGCTGTCGCCTCTGGGCCGGGCTGAATGGCTCAAGTTCACCGCGCTCTTTTACAATCAGGAGGCGCAAGCGGACGCGATCTACGAGGACATCGTTGCGCGTTATGAAGCGGTTCAAGCATCGGCTGCGGCGGTAGCGGACGAAGACCGCCCGACCGTGCTGATTAACGCCTTCCTGGGTTATGCTGATGCCTGGTTCATTCCCGGCGGCGAAACCTACGTCAGTCAACTCATACGCGACGCCGGCGGCGACCTGCTGCTGTCAGAAGAAGGCTCGGTCTCAAGCCAGGCATTGAGCTTCGAGCTTGCCTACGAAGGCGGCCTCGAGGCTGATATTTGGCTGGTCGAGACCTTCGGCGTCTATTCCGCCGACGACATGCTCGCCCTGGACAGCCGCTTTGGCGACTTCGCCGCTTTCCAATCGGGCGATATTTGGAACAACAACCGCGATGAAAACGCCAACGGCGGCAACAACTATTACGAATGGGGCGTGACCAACCCTCATCTGGTGCTGGCCGACCTGCTCGCGATCTTCCATCCAGACCTGATGCCCGCTCACGACTTCGCCTTCTATCAGCGCCTGACGAGCGAGGGCGAATAACATGTCGCAGCTGGCTGGCAAAGCCGCTCATCACGCCACTGCCGAGCGCATCGGGGCGCGCAAGGCGAGCAATCGACGGTCGGCTTCTCGGGCAAGCCGCCAGTTTACCGGCGCGCGGCCGATGGTCTTGATTCTGCTTCTGGCGCTGCTCGGCGCGCTGCTGCTGCTGAGCCTCGCTCTTGGCTCCGCCATGATTCCCTTCGACCAAATCGTCGGCGTTCTGCTCAGTGGCGAGGCAGACCAGCCGGCCTGGACCAACATCGTGCTCAAGTTCAGGCTGCCGAAAACACTGACCGCAATGCTCGCCGGCATGGCCCTGGGCGTCAGCGGGCTGCTCATGCAGACCTGGTTTCGCAATCCATTGGCCGAGCCATTTGTCCTGGGCGTCTCATCAGGCGCCAGCTTGGGTGTCGCCCTGGTCGTGCTGACAGCCGGCGCCGGCGGTGGCGCGCTGCTGGCCGGGCTGGGCATGGCCGGCGATCTGCTGCTGACGGTTGCCGCTGGCCTGGGCGCTGCAATCACGATGGGCTTGGTGCTGCTTGTCGCCGCGCGCATCCAGAGCAGCGTCACCCTGCTGATTCTCGGCTTGATGTTCGGCTACCTGGTGGCGGCGCTGGTCAGCCTGCTGCTATATTTCGCGCTGCCGGAGCGGATTCAAGCCTATATCAACTGGACATTCGGCTCCTTCAGCGGCGTCACCGGTTCGCAGCTGCCCGTCCTCGCTTACATCGTGCTGGCCGGCTTGCTGCTGTCCGCGGCGCTGGTCAAACCCTTAAACGCCCTGCTGCTTGGCGAGGACTACGCACGCAGCCTGGGCGTCGATCTAAGATTGACGCGCATCGGCATCGTTCTGGCCACCGCCCTGCTCGTGAGCGCGGTGACGGCATTCTGCGGTCCGATCGCTTTCATAGGCATCGCCGTGCCCCATCTCTGCCGCGCTCTTCTGGCCAGCGCCGATCATCGCCTGCTGCTGCCCGGCACTTGCCTGGCGGGGGCTTGCGTCGCCCTCTGCGCTTCGATTATCGCCGAGTTGCCCGGCAACAATCTCGTCCTGCCGCTCAATGTCGTCACCGCCTTGCTGGGCGCGCCGGTCGTCATGTTGGTCGTCCTGCGAGCCATGCGAGGAAAGCCATGACCGCGCCAGCGCTGAGCGCTCAGGATCTGACGATTGGGTATCGCCGCCGCTCCCAAGGCGATGTCTTGCTGGCGCAGGGCCTTGACCTGGATTTGCAATGCGGGGCGCTGGTCGGCTTGCTCGGCCCCAATGGCGTCGGCAAATCCACCCTGCTGCGGACCCTGGCCGGCATGCAGAAACCGCTGGCCGGGCGCGTGCTGATCAAGGGGCAGGACAGCGCCTCGCTCACAGCACAAATGCGCGCCCGCCATCTGAGCCTGGTCTTGACCGCGGCGCCGCAACCTGACTTGATGCACGGTTACGCTCTGGTCGCGCTCGGCCGGCATCCACACAGCGACTGGCTCGGGCGCTTGAGCGAGGCCGACCATCGTGCAATCGCCCGGGCGATTCAGGCTGTCGGCGCCGACGATATTGCCGACCAACCGCTGGCCCAGCTCAGCGACGGCCAAAGGCAGAAGCTCATGATCGCGCGCGCTTTGGCGCAGGAAGCCGATGTCATGCTGCTCGACGAGCCAACCGCCTACCTAGATCTGCCGCGCCGCGTGGAAACGATGCAACTGCTCAAGCAGCTGGCTCGCTCGACAGCCCGCGCGATATTGCTTTCGACTCACGATCTTGACCTGGCCCTGCGCAGTTGCGATCAACTATGGCTCATGAGCGCGGCGGGGATCGTATGCGGCGCGCCGGAAGATCTGGTTCTCGCCGGCCACCTGGGCGAAACATTCAGCGCCGACGGCATCCGCTTCGACGCGCGCAGCGGCGCATTCCTGCTCGACACGGCGCCCGGGCCACGTGTTCGCGTCAATGGCGAGGGGGCGGCGGCCATCTGGATGCGGCGCGCCCTCGCGCGTAATGGATACGCGCTGACCGATGAATCCAGCGCGATAGAAGTGCGGCAGCGCGCCAACGGCGCCGGCCAGCAATGGCAGATTCGCCGTCAGGATCGCGCGAGCGAGCATGCCACGATTCAAGCCGTGCTTGACGCGCTGGAAAGCGAAGGGGCATGACGAATTCTAATAAACAGCGCGGGCTCGTGCTGGTTCATACCGGCGACGGCCGCGGCAAGTCAACGTCCGCTTTCGGGGTGATCCTGCGTATGCTCGGGCGCAAGAAACGGGTCGCCCTGATTCAGTTCCTCAAGCACGAGGGCGGCCAATGGGGCGAGGTGCGCGCCCTGCGCCAACTCGGCCTGACGCCGATCAAAACCGGCGACGGCTTCACCTGGACCAGCAAAGACCTGGACGAGACCGAAGCGCGCGCGCTGCATGGCTGGGAACGCGCCCAGCAGGTCATCGCATCCGATGACTACGACTTGGTTGTCCTGGATGAGTTCACTTACTTGCTGGACTTCGGCTGGCTCGATACTGAGGAGACAATCGCCTGGTTCAAAGCGCGGAAGCCGCCCCGCCTCCACCTGCTGATCACCGGGCGTAATGCGCCTGGCGCGCTCATCGACTACGCCGACACCGTCACTGAGATGGTCAAGCTGAAACACGCTTTCGACGCCGGCATCAAAGCTCGCGCCGGCATCGAGTTCTAACAGTGTGGCGGCTTGATTCGCCTACATGACAACAGCGCCAGCAACGTCGCGCCAGAGCGCCAACCGATTTCAAACGCCAGCAAGAAAAAAACCGACATCGCTGCCGGTCATCATCTGAATCAGTGGGCTGTACAGGACTCGAACCTGTAACCTCCTCGACGTCAACGAGGCGCTCTGCCAGTTGAGCTAACGGCCCAGTTTCCACCGATTATAACGCAGATAATGCCGCTAGCGCAAGGGTATGGATTGTCGGTATTGTATGCTTTTCGGTTGAAATTCATTTGGTCAGTCATCGACATGGGATGCTTATTCCAAAATACCCTCGATCTGGTAGGGGCGACTCGGTGAGTCGCCCGCTATTCGTTCAGATTCTAGTCGGCGGGCGTTTCAGCGAAACGCCCCTACAGGCTGACAAGTGCTTGTTGTAATTTGTTTCCACCGAATTCGGTACACTACCCCCACCCGCGCCATTTGACAAAGGCGGCGCGCTCGCCCTATCATAGCGTCATTGAGCCTCCAAGCCAGGGACGCCCTTTGACAACGTCAGTAGCCCAAGAAATCAAGACCCGCTTTCGCCGGATTCAGGACGTCAAACACGCCAGCACGGCAGCCCTGACGACCCTCACCGCGCGCAATCACGAACCCGATATTGTGGTCGAGACCTGGATGAACAGCCGCCTCCACGTCTACATTCAGGAGGCGCCGCCCAAACCCCGCCAGATTAAGACCGTGCTCAAACAGAACAGCAGCGCCAGCATCGGCTCGCTCTTTCTCATTGCCGCCGCGCTCCTGCCCCCTGATGGCTATTGCGGCCGGCTGCGCGCCTGGCAGGATGACCTGCGCGTGATGAACATGGGCGCCATCTACGCCTTTGCGCTCGAAGAAGACGGGCTGCGTCTGATCCAGGTCAACATCGACGAAACTTCGCAGCGCAATCAATTCATCGTCTGGCACAGTCTCGACTTTCCCTTTGACGCCGTATCGGTGCGCCGGCGCGATTATCAGACGAATATCCGCGGCAGCTGGCTTATCGGCGATATCGCCTCAGCCCAGTTCAAACGCCGCATCAGCGCGGAGCGCGCCCGCCAGCGCTTTCACTATCGGACCAAGCGCAGTCAACCGCTTGAAACAGCGGGCGCTGAACAGATCAACGCCGCTTATCTGGCGCTGGAAATCGAAGTGGGGGCGGGCCAGGAGGCGGTGAAAGAAGCCTTCCGCCATCTGGCGCGCAAGTATCATCCCGATGTGAGCGAGCATGAAAAAGACGAGGCGGAAGCGCGCTTCAAAGAAGTGAAATCAGCCTACGAGCAAATCAAAAACCATCGACGCTGGCGCTGAGCCTCGCAAAGTCGGATTCGCCCGTCAGCCCGCCAGAATCTGCACGGCGCGCAGCAGCGCCCCCTCATCGCCGACATTGCCGGGGAAAACCACAAAGGCGCCGCCGATCTTGGCCGCGTCCACAATTCTTGCTGTATCGTCAGCGTTAGCTGCCGTTAATGGAAGGCGCCGACGGCCGTGGCGATGGCCGGCGCTGCAAGGAGCGACCAGCGCTCCCAATGCAATGCGCGCCGAAGCTGACATCCGTCCCCGCGGCGCCGCCTAATTGCGCGATCATTTGCCGCATTTCGGCGCGGTGAAGCGTATTGTGATTGAAATAATGGAATATCGTCTGCCAGACCGGTGTCCGCATCGCGGTTTCGCGGTAGATGATATCGACCTCGCGACGTACCGTGCGATCATCGAGCGCGGCCATATAGCGCGCCCACCGCGCTTCCACGATATCCCAGCCCGCTCTGATTTCTTCGCGCGTGGGGTCATCACTGTTGATGGCAACGGTCGTATCCCTAATGCCGTGAACGCGCTGCCAGCTCTGGTGCATCACATCAACCACATGGGCGCACTCGCGCTGCAATGTCCCCCAGGAATAACCGGTATTGAGGGTGAACGCGCCTTCCGGCAGCGGCATGATCGCCTCGTTCCACAGGCGTCGATCTTCGCTAATCTGGTACTCAAAGATCGCCCTGATCACAGCGGCTGTCATTGGCGAAACACTCCGGTCAGATATTGCATCAGGCTCAGGTCGAAGGCCGGCGGCTCGTGCACTTCGGCCACCATGCGCATGATGTCCGAACGATGTGTGCTGCCCTGGTAGATGACATCGAATATCAATTGCCATACCTTCAGCGTGACATCACGATCGCCATCGGCAAAGGTACAATCCGAGAAAAACAGGGCGGCGTCCAGCTCGCTGGCAAGCTGAGACCAGCCGGCGTGAATCGCCTCCCACTGCCTTTGCATCTTTTTTCTATCGGCTGAGTCGGGCAGTGCCGGCGCGCCATCAAACGAGCGGCCACCGATGCGCTGCAGACAAGTCGACTGGCTTTCCATAAGGCGCCAGCATTCACGCTGAATCGTGCCCAAGCCAAAGGGCGTCGCCTGAACAAACTGCGCGTCAGACAAGGGCGCGATGGCGAGCCGCCAGACACGCGCGTCTTCCCAGCAGTTGTGCCGGATCAACTTGCGCGCGAAATCAAGATCGGCTGTGACAGCTTCCTGGCTCACGTCGATACTGCGGGCTGGCTTAACAGAGATGGGTCCACCAGGACTCGAACCTGGAACCAATCGGTTATGAGCCGACTGCTCTGACCATTGAGCTATGGACCCGTTGCGCTGAATCACTCATTTTCATTCAAGAGCGGGTAACGGGATTCGAACCCGTACTGACACCTTGGAAGGGTGGAGTGCTACCGTTACACCATACCCGCGTTGCCGCCGCCATCCAGAAGTCGGGGCGCCCGGATTCGAACCGGGGGCCTCACGGACCCAAACCGTGCGCGCTACCGGGCTGCGCCACGCCCCGAATG
>WTGN01000090.1 GCA_011523545.1 Chloroflexota bacterium
GGTTTGGGGTGGGGGTTCGCGCTATTCCCGCGGCAAAATCGATAGCACGAGGCCGTCGGCTTCGTCCTGGGCCCATTCAGCGGCGTGATTCTCCAGGTACTCCTCGACGCTCATTTCGCCCGCCCAGACCAGTTCAATCGCTTCCCAAAGCTGCTGATTGGCGCGCGCGGGCCAGAATGTCCAGGCGGTGTAGCCATAACGCCCTGCGCCCGTTGTGGCGGCGAAATCAGAATGGAAACGCAGAACGCGCTCATCCGTGCCGGGCGGGAAATCATCAATCTCATACCGCAGCGGAATCACCCATTCGCCAAAGCCGGTAGTCGAAGCCAGCTCAAGGATGCGCGCCTTGTCGCTCAAGAGGAAGTCCAGCACGATGCCGACTTCTTCCGGGTGCTCGGTCGCGGCGTTCACACCCAGATTGCCGCCCAGCGCCAAGTCATAAGAGTAGGGACCAACCTGCATATCCGCGTCTTCGCTGAAGGGCGGCAAGGGCGCCCAATCCCATTCCATGCCCGTTTCTGCAAATGTGGGATCCAAACCGCGGAACATCCAGGTGCCGCTCATCATCATGGTCCCCTCGCCTGACGCCAGCATCGCTGCCGGGTCCCAGCCGCCGAGCGAATAGTAGTCTTCCAGACTGCCGCCAAACCAGCCCAGGTCGGCGATATGCTCGCGCAGCAAATCGGTCGCTTCGGCGAATTCACTGTCCGTCCAGGCTTTCTCACCGGTCAGCGCCGCGTAGACATTGTCCGGTCCAGCGTAATTGTTGAGGTAGATGCCCATCAAATGCTCGTTGGAGGGCTGCCAGGTGGCGTTGCCATACGGGAATGGCACCAAGCCCATGTCGGCGGTTTGCTGCGCCAGGCTCCATAGCTCGTCAGCCGTCGTCGGCACTTCCCAGCCATTCTCCTCAAAAACCGTCTTGTTGTAGAAGAGCACCATGCTCTCATAGGTGACCGGGATCGAATACAGTTCACCGGCGACAATGCCGGCGCCATAAGCCCAGGGCAGCAATTTGTCCGCCCAGCCGTAGGCATCGGCATAACCCGTCAGCGACAGCAGAAAACCGCCGGCGACATATTGCGAGGCGGCCGCGTTGCCCGCCAGCCACACGATATCGGGACCAACGCCCGCTTGCAGGGCGGGCCGCAGCTGGTCGTTGATCGATTCCTGCGGCTGATAATCGACTTGAATATTGTCGTGCGCCGCGTTAAAGGCATCGATGATCAGTTCCTGCACATGATCGTCGGAGCCGCTCGGCTCCATCCATCAGGTGACGGTGACGACATCCTGCGCGCCAGCGGCGCCAACGATGATGAACAAGGTTAGCAACATCAAAATACTGAGGCGTTTCATGATTATTCCTTTCAGACTTTAGCATCGCCAAATCGTGACTTCAGCAACAATTGAATGACGACAGTCGCCTCCTTCCTGCTTGGGCTGTTAAATGGCCCCAGGCCAGTTGCGCCAGAATGTAACAAAAATCAGGTGCGGCGCAACACTCGCTTCGACTGCGGATATGTATATGGGTGAACTGCCATGTCGCCCGCCTAAGCGCAAAACAGGTAGGGGCGACTCGGTGAGTCGCCCGAAGTGATCCCCATCACATGCCAAGCTCCGGCCCTAGTCTCAACGAACTCAACGCTCTTGCAAGCCGGCGGGCGCCAACTCGCCGATGGAGCTTTCAAGCCGCTCGTCCGGCGCATCTTCACGGGCCTGCTTGGCCGTGGCCGGCAGCGGGGTGTCAAACTGGTAATCCGGATCCGCCTTCTGCCGCCGCCAGACCGCGCGCATTTCCTTCCAGGCGCCAAGCAGCGTACGCGGCGCCGGCATATCATGGGCAACTTCCCGATGCAGCTTGGCCAGGTTGTAGCAAGGCACACCGGCGAACATGTGATGCTCAATATGCCAGCCCATGCGCCAGTAGAGAAAATCGAAGAGCGGGTTCAGTTTGATCGAGCGCGTATTCTTGCGAAAGTCGGTGCTATGATCGCGCAAGCCGCAGTGCTGGGGCAAGTTCACGAGGTACTGCAGCAAATTGGCGGTGAAGACGGCTGTGGTGAAGAGCAGCGGCAGCAGCCACAGCCCTGTCAAGATCGCGATGACCAGCACCGAGCCATGAAAGAGCAGGAGGATGCGCGACCAAAGAATCGAGTTGCGATGCTCTTGCGGCTGGTCGCTGTGCAAGGTCCGCAGCCATTCGTTGGCCGGCGCCTTTTCCGCCGCCGGGTCACGCCCGAATGCGCCCATAATCGTGAGCAGCACGGTGGAAATCAAGCCGCCCTTGCCGAAGATGCGGCCCGGCTGCGTCAGCAAGTTGACCGTAAAAAGCTGCAGCATGAAGGCGGAGGCCAGCGACGGTTCTATCGGCAGCAGCACCTCGCGGTCGCCTTCCGGGTGCAGGGTATAACGATGATGGTAGGTATGGCTGCTGGCGTAATCAAAGGGATCCCACCAGCCGATCAAGCTGAACAAATAAAGAAAGGCCTTGTTCAGCCATTTGGTCTTGAAGACGGTGCCATGCCCGAGTTCATGCGTGCTGTTGCCGCGGCAGAATGCCGTCACTGTGCCGTGACAGAACAGCGCCAGCAGAAAAGCCAGCCACAATTCCCGCGACCAAAAGTGGAAAGCCAGGGACCCGGTGATGATCATCAGGGCGAGGTGGCCGCCCGCCTGGAACCAGCCCTGCGCGTCGCTGCGCCGGGATAATTCGCGCAACAAACCGGGCCGCGTCGGACAGCGATACCAATCGACGCGCAGCGTCTTGCGCACTTCGGACAATTCTTGATAGGTCATGGCGTGCCTCCAATGTCTCCAAGATTTGGACGCGGAAGCAGCGCCGAATTGAAGGCCTGAGTGACTGCTTAGGGAATCCTGCCAGCAGGTAAACTAAATGCCGTCACTCAGCGTCCGCGGTAAACCTTAGGGGCTCTCCTGCAGGCCAGCCGGCGCCAATTCCCCGATGGAGCCTTCAAGGTGATTTTCGGGACTATCCTCGCGGGCATGCTTCGCCGTTGGCGGCAGGGGCGTATCATACTGATAGTCCGGATCAAGCTTCTGCCGCCGCCAGGTTTCGCGCATCTCTTTCCAGGCGCCGATCAGCGTGCGCGGTTCCGGCATATCATGGGCGACTTCCTCATAAACCTTCGCCAGGTTGTAGCAGGGCACGCCGGCGAACATGTGATGCTCGATATGCCAGCCCATGCGCCAATACAAAAAATCAAAAAGCGGATTCAGCTTCATCGAGCGCGTGTTCTTACGGAAGTCGCTGGTGTGATCGCGCAAGCCGCAATGCTGCGGCAAGCCGACGAAATAGCCCAGCGCATTGCCGATAAAGACCGAGACCGAGAATATCAGCGGCAAGACCCACAAGCCGGTGATGATGGCGATGATAAGGATCGATCCGTGGAAAAGCAGCAAACTGCGCGACCACAGGATCGAGTTATGATGCTCCTCCGGCTGGTCGAGATGCAGCGCCCGCAGCCATTCCTTCTCCGGCGGCAGGCGGCCGACAGCGCCCAGCGCCGTCATAATCAACGTCGATATCAATCCGCCGCGATGGATGCTGCGCCCGGGCGGCGTCAACAGATTGATGGTGAACATCTGCAGCATGAATGTCGAAGCAAGCGATGGCTCAATCGGCAGCAGCACTTCGCGATCGCCGTCCGGATGCAGCGTATAGCGATGGTGGTAGGTGTGGCTGCTGGCGTAGTCATAGTGATCCCACCAGCCAATCAAACTGAAAAGATACAAGAAAGCCTTGTTGAGCCATTTCGTCTTGAAAACGGTGCCATGCCCCAACTCATGCGGCGCGATGCCACGGAAGAACGAGGTCACCGTGCCGTGACAAAACAGCGCAAGCAGCATTGCCAGCCACAGCCCCTGCCACCAAAAATAGAAGACCAGCGAACCGGTGAAGATGAACAGCGCCAAGTGCCCGCCGGCTTGAAACCAACCCTGAGCGTCGCTGCGCCGTGACAATTCGCGCAGCAAGCCCGGGCGCGTCTTGCAGCGATACCAATCGACGCGCAGGGTCTTGCGCACTTCCGACAATTCCGGGTAAGTCATCGGGACCCTCCCTCTACTATCTGCCGTCCGGAAGGGCGCCTCAACTAGACTTCGACGCCAAGCTCATCCAGGACAGCCCACACTTCCGGCGTGACCGTATCGGGGCTGTTCTTGGCGCCGCGTTTCAGCGCGAAGATGGCATGCTCATTGCCTTCGCGCGCCAATTCAATTACTTCCACTTGGGCTTTGTCGACATAGCTCAAATCTCTCTCTACTACAGGATTGTCATAATCCTTCCAGTAGTATTTGAGATCATCCGACTGCCAGCCCGGATAAATATCGTCCCAGGTAAGCTGGCTTGGATCGTGCGGCGCTAGCAAATGCTCGGCCACCTTATCGCCGACGACCATGTAGCGATTGTCCAGCGAGAGGCGCAGCTTGTCTTCGGTGTAATTCGGCAGCGCCTGATGGATCGTCAGCGCCGGGAAGAAGAGCGCGTCGCCCGCTTCATAGTTGGTCGTATGCCACACGGGATTGATGTCCTCGTGTGCGGTCTCGTCGACGATCAAGCCGCCGGCGCCGAGCGAGAAGTGATGATCCAGCACGCGGTTGACCTTGTGCGATTCGGGAATCACCGCCAAGCCGCCCAACTCGATCGGGCAATCGCCGATCGGCGCCCAGCAAGTGATATTGTCGTAGCTGCCCTGGAA
>WTGN01000049.1 GCA_011523545.1 Chloroflexota bacterium
GCTTCGCGCAACCCGTGATAGTTAAGGGACGGCGCTTGTGCCAAAAATGACAACATGATGCTCAATGCGATGCTTTCTCGTACTACGAACAGTCTTCTCCATTGCAATGGGGAGGGGCCGGGGGAGGGGTAAACATGTCATACATTAAACACATGGCATTCGCCGTCAAGAGCGTTGACGAAACGCTGAACCGCTACCGGAGGCTGCTTGGCGTCGGGCTTGACGCGCGCGTCGTCGTCGCTGAGAAGGCGCGCATCAAGGTGGCGATCTTCGATGTCGGCGATGTCGAATATCAGTTGAACGAATCGCTAGACGCTGATGGGCGCTTCAGCCAGTGGATCGCCGAGCGCGGCACGGAAGGCTTGCACCATATCTGCTACGCCGTGCCCGATATCGACACCGCGTTGGAGTCGGCCCAGGCTGAAGGCGGGACGCTGAAAGAATGCAGCTCCTGCAAGGTGACGGGCTCGCACCCGCATCCGGAGGGTTTTGTCGCCTTCCTCGAACAGGAAACCGGCGGCATTGAACTTGAGCTGATGCAAGTTTATACGCCTGAGGAACTGGAGCAGTACAAGTCAATCCGCGGGATATGACCAATACAATTACGTTCGCAGGCGCTACCGGCGGGCAGTGTCTACGCGCCCCATTGGCGCGCCTGGACATTCCGCTTCGGTCGCCCGCAAACGCAGCGCGCCGTAGGGGCAACACTTGTGTCGCCCTCTGACCCACCGCAGACTCGCAATATAGGGAAACTGGCCCATGCCCATCGAAATGATCACAGTCGATGTCGACGCCCTGGACGCCTTCGTCCGGCGCGCCTTCCTCGCCATGGGCCTCAGCCCGCGAGAAGCCGAGATCTGCGCGGCCGGCTTGATGCACAGCGAGTTGCGCTGCCTGCCCGGGCAAGGACAGGGCGTCGGCCGCTTGACCGGCTATTACGATCGCATATCCAAAGGCTTGTATCAGCCGGGCACGGATATCAGGATCATCAAGGAGTCGCCCGCCTTGGCCTTGATCGACGCCAACATGGTGATGGGATCGGTCGTCGGTCATGACGCCATGGACATCGCGGTCGCGAAGGCGAAGACTTGCGGCATCGGCGCCGCTTTTGTTTACAACAGCACGCATTTCGGTTCCGCCGGTTTTCACGCGCGGCGGGCGCTGGCGTCGGACTGCATCGGCATCGCCATCAGCAACGCCGGCGCTGAGATGGCGCCTTGGGGCGGGCGCGAGCCACGTGTCGGCACCAACCCTTGGGGGCTGGCCGCGCCAACCGGGGGCGACTTCCCCGTCCTGCTTGATATCGCGCTGACGACAGCCGGCAAGGGCATGATACGCTGGCATGAACGGGAAGGCCGCAAGATGCCCCGCGATTGGGCGTTGACGCCGGACGGGCGCGAGACCGACGATCCGACAGCGGCGATGGCGGGCGCGCTGCTGGGCATCGGTGAGTACAAGGGTTATGGGCTGTCAATGTTCAGCGATGTTTTGACCGGTGTCATCAGCGGCGGCGGCTTCGGTCTGGCGCCTTATCAGGATCGGTCGATCGCGAAGCTTGACGTGGCGCATAGTTTCATCGCTATCGACATCGCCTGGTTCATGCCGGTTGCGGCCTTCATAGCGCGCATGGATGCCTTCATCGCTGAGATCAAGAGCAGCGCCTTGCGCCCCGGCTTCGACGAGATTTTTGTGCCCGGCGAGATCGATTACCGGCGCGAAACCGGCTACCGGCGCGCTGGCGCGCAGCTGGACGCGGAAGTTTACGGAAGGCTGCGTCAACTGGCGGGGACGCTGGGCGTTGACTTTGATATCTAATGCCGCTCAATCGAGATCTGTAGGGGCGATTCTGTGAATCGGCCACGCTGGAGGAAACCTGGCACATGCAAACAGCAAGAACACTCAGTAGACCGCTGGCGCAGCGCGTCGCTGGAGACCAACCCCACCCCCCGGCCCCCTCTCCGAGGCTTCAGGGAGGGGGAGCACAACTCCCGCAGCAAGTGATTGAAGCCGCCTGCTCCGCCCTGGACCGCGGCGAAACGCATTACACCGACCGGCCGGGCATCCCCGAGTTTCGCGCCTGGGTCGCCGATCACTTGCGGGAGCGTTACGCCATCAGCGTCGATCCGGCCGAAGTCACCATCACTTGCGGCTCGACCGAAGCGCGTTTCGTCTGCATGACGCACTTGGTACCACCGGGGAGCACGGTGCTCTGCCCGGGTGATGCCTCGCGCATCCGCGGCGCAGCGCAGCTTGCCGGCGCGCGAATCGCCGATTCGATACAAGACGACGTCTGCCTGCTTTACCTAACGCCGGATGTCTATCGGGAAACTTCCATTGAGCTGCTGCAGCGGGCGGAAGAACGCGACTGGTGGATCGTCTATGACCTCAGTTTCGCCCTAACTTCGTCGCCATTTCACCCGGCGCAGAACGAGAAACTGGCTTCCCGCGTGGTTACCATTGATTCATTGTCGGAGCAGTTGGCCGGTTGGCGGCTGGGCTGGATGGCCGGCTCGGAGATGGCGCTGCGCCTGCGCGCGGGCAAGCAAGCGATGACCATTTGCACCACCGCCGTTTCGCAATGGGCGGGGCTGGAATGGGCGAGGACGCTTTTCTAACCCCTCCCCCGGCCCCTCCCCGAAGCATCAGGGAGGGGAGTTTTTCCAGCGAGATCGTCTTTGGGACGAATAAGTTGGTTCAGTTGAGACCGTAGGACAGCGCAAGTATGACGACAGAGAATCCCAACATCCCCGAAGAAGTCCGCGCGGTTGCCGCTGACGGGACGCAGCTGCGCTATGCCCTGATGGAAATGGCGAAGGGGCTGGACGACATCATCGCCCTGGGGCGCGGCGACCCCGATCTCGATACGCCGCCGCACATCGTCGACGCCGCCAAAGCCGCCATCCGCGACGGACGCACGGGCCCGACGCCGGTCAAGGGCATGGACGCTCTGCGCGCCGCCATCGCCGGGCACATGCGCGCTGTCAACGGCCTGCCGATCGACACCGAGAATGTGATGGTCAGCACCGGTGGGCAAGAAGGCCTCTTCCTGGCTATACAGGCGCTGATCGACCCCGGCGACGAAGTCCTGGTGCCCGACCCGCGCTACACATCTTACGATGATGCGATCCGCCGCGCCGGCGGTGTCATGGTCTCCGTGCCCACCAATCGCGAAGACGCCTTCAACCTGGAAGCGGAAGCGGTCGAAGCCGCAGTCAGCCCGGCGAGCAAAGCCCTGCTCATCGTCACGCCCAGCAACCCGACCGCCGGCATCGTCACTGAAGACCGGCTGCGCGCCATCGCCGAGGTCGCCATCCGCCACAATTTGATCGTCATTGTCGACGAGATATACGGCAAGATCGTCTATGAGCCCTGGAAGCACTTCAGCATCGGCTCGCTGCCCGGCATGGCGGAGCGCACGATCACGCTGGACGCCTTCTCCAAAGCTTATGCCATGACCGGCTGGCGCTGCGGTTATGTGGCGGCGCCGGCCAATGTCATCGACGCCATGGCGCGCGTCAAGCAGGTCACCACCGGTCCGGTGGCCACGGTATCGCAATGGGCGGGCCTGGCCGCCATCACTGGAGCGCAGGACTGCGTCGGCGACTACCTCAAAGTTTACACTGACCGGCGCGCCGTCCTGCTGGACGGGCTGGACCGCATGGGCTTCGCTTATGGCGAGCCGCGCGGGGGTTTGTTCGTCTGGGCAGACTGCTCATCAACCGGCATACACGCGACCGAGCTGTCCTACCTGCTGCTGAAGGAGGGCCGGGTGCTGGTTTTCCCGGGGACCGCATTCGGCGAGAAGTGGCGCGAGTATCTGCGGATTACCATGCTCGAACCGATTGACACGCTGAAAGAAGCGGTGGAGCGGATGCTGCCCGTTCTAGAAAGATATCGCGCTTGACACGAGCCCAAATTCCGATCCATTCAGTACGTTGTAGCGGTTGCGTTGCCCCAAATGCTCGACTTTGTGCATTGTACGCAATGATGCGGTATATTTGTTGCAATCGCCAGTTGACCGAGAAAGGAGTTCATTTGTTAAAATACGCAAGTATCGTCAGACTTGTTCAATTAGTACAGGAGTAAGAAATGAACAGGAAAGTTCCGTTGACGCTCTCACTGCTGCTAATCATTGTTCTTGGGCTGTTGCCATTGGTCGGCAGCGCCCAAACCGTGCCGACGCCGGATGACGATACGCTTGTCATCGCTATCAACGGCGAACCGGGCTCGATGGATCCGGCGCAAGTCGGCGGTTCGACCGGCGGCAGCAACTTCCGCATCATGATGCACACCTTCGCCACGCTCTATGAGTTGGGTCAGGCCAGCGGCGCCATTGACCCCTACCTGGCGCACAGCTTCACCGTCTCCGAAGACGGCACCGAGTGGACTTTCCACATGCACGAAGGCTTGACCTGCGATGATGGCGAGCCGCTGACGGCCGAAGACGCCGCCTACAGCTTCAACCGCATGGCTGACCCGGCCAACGGCTTCACTGGCAACTCGGCTGGCTTCGTTGTCGCTTCCACCGGTTTTGTCGAAGCGCGCGCTGACAGCGAGCTGGATGTGACTATTGTCGCCAGGAAGCCGCAGAACCGCGCCATGCGCCTGGGCTTGTACT
>WTGN01000076.1 GCA_011523545.1 Chloroflexota bacterium
ATTTGGGCGGTCGGGCCTATTCGGCCCTCCCTTGTGCGGGGGCGGAGCCCCCGCAACGCCCCCTCTACACCAGCCTCATCCAACGTGCTCCCTGGTCCCCACCTTCGTGCCTGCCCGACAGTATTCCCCCCAACAGATCCCGTCAACACAGACCACATGCCTGCCCTCCCCCCTCATGCGTCGACCTCACCACACCCCTGAAACGGACCCGTAGGGGCAGGCCTTGTGCCTGCCCTCCCCCCTCACGCGTCGACCTCACCGCACCCCTGAAACGGACCCGTAGGGGCAGGCCTTGTGCCTGCCCTCGCCCCCCTCATGCGCCATCTTCATCACACCGCCAAACGATCCCGTAGGGGCTTCCCTTGTGGGTGCTCTTGCGGTTGCCTCACCCTCAAGGGCGCATTGTGAAACATTATGACTCTCGTGGATGGACAACATGATGGGACCGCAAGTTCCAGGTCAGACAAATGCCAACGACTCCTGACCACTGACCATCGCGGTTCCACAGCCCAATTGCATCAAAAACAGTGTTATAATAGCCTGGTGCCAAAATATCAATCGGCATTACTCAAACCGTACTGTCATCACCAAACCATGACTGTCGCTGGCAGCGAATCCCTAAGCAGGGGAGGAGTCTTCCAAGACAGTAAGCTGCCCGTCACCCAACCAAGACAGTCAAGAATTGTGCTCGAAGCCAGGCGATGAAGCCCAAGAATAGGAAATCAGCCCGCTCTGACCCGACCCCCTGCCCCCCACCGCCAGCTAACAGGCAAGAGCCTGTCGTCTGTTAGAGTAGTGGATGAGCATCGTAGAGAACTTGCCAGAACCGGGAACAGACTACCGACACGCAAATACTGATGCAAAAGCGTAACGACAGCAAAGACCGCGAAAAAAATTCGCCCGCTTTTGCCCTACTTTTCCGCCGTTCCCGCCATTTCCGCCATTTTCCCGCCAAAACACATCCCACCATATCACCGGACATACAACTCTTGTACATCTCTCGATTGACCTCGTACGCGCCCACGCGCACCAGCCAATCCCTGATCACAGCCCATCGCGCAAATCTCATGAACTCTAGTTCAGACAACCCCAAAACACTCGTAAACTCTCGTAAACGCTCACATACTCTCATCCACCACACAGATGAGAAATCCGCCAGCGTCGGCATCGCTGCCAAACGCAAACGGGCCGGCTGGAATCAGAAACATCTTCACAAGGTGCCACACAACTGAGATGCGATTGCCCTGCCCCCAACATGAATTCGTCCCCTGTGGGCGCCTTCTGTGTGCAAAAATGGTGACCGCATTCAGACGAAATGGTACTGGCCCTGGCAAGTCGGCTCTTGCCATAGGAAAATCCGAATACGTAGAAAGGCAACTGTAGTTCAGTCATTTGCAGAATGTCTGACTGTCCCTATCTGATCAAAGACAATGGAAGACAATTTGCGAAGTCAGACAGCTTTGTCAGAAAAGACCCGTTTTGGCGCGACATATGTAGTGGTCTAACCGGTAGGGTTTAACGGATAAGTGAAATGTGGCACACTCTCCATAAGAGCAAACACAACGAGAGGGGAAATGCCAGCGAAACAATATCGATTTCGCCCACTGCATGCGCGACCTGGTCGATATCCATTTCCCGCAGGCAGACACGGTCGTCCTGGTGATGGACAACCTGAACACGCACAAACTCGCATCTTTGTATGAAGCGTTTCCGCCCGCTGAGGCGCGCCGCATTGCCGCCAAACTGGAAATCCACTACACCCCCAAACATGGCAGTTGGCTCAACATGGCTGAAATCGAACTCAGTGTCCTGCATCGACAGTGCTTGAACGCTCGCATCCCTGACAAACAGACCTTGATGCAGAAAGTCGCAGCCTGGCAAAACCGACGCAATGCTTCTGCATCGACCGTCAACTGGCGTTTCACCACCGCTGACGCTCGCATCAGACTCGAACGCCTCTATCCGTCAATAGAAAACTGTTGAACTACGAGTAGGCAGCGGCAAAGTCCGGCGGCAGTTTGCGCAGGGCGAGAGTAGTTTGGAGGAGAGAAAGTGACAGTAGCGGTGGTCTCGGAGCAGGCTTCCGAATTGGAGAAGCTCTGCGTCCGCTATCATGTTGAACGGCTGGATTTGTTCGGTTCGGCTGCTTCCGGCGGCCACAGAGAGGGCGACAGCGACCTGGACTTTCTGGTCGAGTTCCGGCCTTTACCCTCGGGGGCCTATGCCGACGCCTATTTCGGGCTGTTGGAGGCTCTGGAAAGGCTTTTTGAAGGTCATGTTGACCTTGTGGTCGAGTCGGCGATCCGGAATCCCTTCTTCCGGCAGCGCGTTGAAGAGACCAGGACACAGATCTATGCGGCTTGAGGCCAGGAAGTACCTATTTGACATTCGCAGTGCAGCAGATCTCTTGGCCGAGTTCCTGGCAGGAAAGTCATTCGTTGATTACCAACGCGACGCTATGCTGAGAGCGGCTGTAGAGCGCCAATTTGAGATCATTGGCGAGGCCGTTTCTCAACTTGCGCGCCTTGATGAGGAGCTGGCAGCGCGCATCACAAATTATCGACGCGTAATCGCCTTTCGCAATATCCTGATACATGGCTACTCCGACGTGGACGACGGGTTGGTATGGGACGTGGTTGAGACGAATCTGCCATTGCTGCGTCATGAGGTTGAGAGACTGCTGAACGATGAGTAACATCTGTTTTTTGGTCAGCTTGTCGACCTGGAGGAAGCTCTACGGCTGCCTACCATCCCGATTCTGGTGGAGGCGCGGGACTGGGCGCGCCTGCCGTAGAGTTTTCAGCGCGAAATCGGGCGAGATTACGTCGTACTGGTGAAAGAGCCGTGTGGGCCGGCGCGGCCGGCGTCTGAATCCGGAGATGGCTGATGACACATACCGATGAAGAGATCTTGCGCCGTTTGCGTCTCGGCGAGGACAGCGGCTGGGAGTTCAAGCAGATTGAATTCAGCGGCGACAGGTCGGTAAGCCCGCGCCGAGATGACTGGGCCAACGAGGTCGTCGCCTTCGCCAACGCAACCGGCGGCGCGCTGCTCTGCGGCGTAAGCGACAACGGCGACGTCCAGAACATGTCGCGGCGGCAGATCACCAACCTGGATGCGCTTCTGGTCGAAGTTTGCACAGACTCTATCAAGCCGGCGGTACGCATCCGCACCGATCATCGCGAACTCGCTGGCGGCAGACCGGTTCTGCTGGTTGAAGTTCCCCAGGGCGACTCACTGCACGAGGGGCCGGGCGGCGCCTATATCCGCGTCGGCGCGTCCAAGCGCCTCATGACGAGCGACGAGCGCATGCGCCTGGCCCAGCGGCGCGGCCAGGCGCGCTTTCGCTGGTTCGACGAGCAGCCTGTGCCAGGTACGGGATTCCGGACACTTGATGAAGATCTCTGGAAGCCTTTTCTCAGTTCGGCCGGCGCGGCCGATCCTGAAGCGGCTCTGGAGAAGATGGGTTTCCTTGCGCAAGATGAACATGGTGTCCAGAGGGCCACGGTCGCCGGCCTGCTTCTATGCAGCCGGGCTCCCCAGGAGTGGCTTCCAAACGCCTGCATCACCGCAACCTGCTACCGGGGCAAGGATCGAACGACCGGCCAGATCGACGCCCAGACAATCACCGGACCGCTCAACCGGCAGATCGCGGAGGCAGTCGCTTTCGCATTGCGTAACATGCGCGTCGCGGCGCACAAGGCGCCCGCGCGGGAAGAACTGCCCCAATATAGTGAAGAGGCTCTGTTTGAGACGATCACCAACGCCGTGGTCCACCGCGACTATTCGATCGATGGGGCGCGGATCCGGCTGTCGATGTTCGGGGACAGGGTGGAGATACAGTCTCCTGGAGCGCTTGCGAACAATCTGACAGTTGACGATTTGGCATACCGGCAGTCGACGCGCAACGAGGTTCTGGCAACGGCGCTCGGCCGAATGTCCGCCGGAGAGATCAGAGGCGCGGGCGGACGGCTGTACGTGATGGAGAGGCGCGGGGACGGCATACCCATCATCCAGCGCGAAACGCGTGCGCTCAGCGGCAAGCCGCCACATTTCGAGCTTGTCGGCGGATCGGAACTCCTTGTCATTTTGCCGGCCGCGCCACAGGAACTGGCCTCAGTCCGCGTCGTCATTACCGTCCGTCATTCCGGCCAGCCCGTCGCCGATGCGAGGCTACTGGCGTTGTTCCCCAACAAGACGTGGAAACAGGCGGTCACGGATGCGTCCGGGCAGGCGGTCATTGGGCTGCATACCGGGCATCTGCCGATATCGGTCTTCGCGGCTGCCGAAGGCTTCGCCGCGCAGGTGGAATCGGAGTGGATTCCGGCCCAAGGGCCGCTTACTCTGGAGTTGCACCGACTGCCCGGCGGCGGTTCAGTCATCTTCAACGAAGCGACCGGCCACGTTCCAGGGGTGACGGGACGGTTGAATCCGATACGGGATACGCATGACAGGACCTACCTGTACGCTTCCAACATCGCCATCAACCAGGGCCGGCCGCAGCCCGTTCATTTCCTCTTGGGCGAGGAGCTGCGCCTGACCGACGCCAACGGTCGGGAGATGTTCGTGCGCATCGTCGACATCGTCGGGCAGTCCGCGCTGGTGGAGTACCG